>NZ_SDWW01000006.1 GCF_004168625.1 Pengzhenrongella frigida | reverse complement strand
AATCGTTCCAGGTCAGGAGCACTTTTCACGTCATCGACACGACCTCACGCCACCGCGCCATGAAAGCGCGAGGCTAGCTAGTCCCGCCCGCGAACTTCGAGGCCTGCATCGTGTCGCAATGCCGTTGACGTGGGACCGACGCGCGCTGTCCGCGCCGCTTCGCTCAACTGCGAAGGCTCGTAGCGACCGTCACATGACGACAGTCATGCGGCGGACGCCATGGACGTCGGCTGCGACGCCGAGGCCGACTTCGACCTCGGCCTCGGCCTCGACGGACTGGGCCGGGTGCTGTCCACGTCCGAGGCAAGCCGCTGACAGCTCCGGGCACGGTCGACTCACCGATGCCGCACCGGTCGCTCGTCCGGGATCTCCCGGCTCATTCCTCCGCGGTGAGCGGCAACGAGCGGACGCTGCGGAACCGCCGGGGCTGCCCGTCGACGGGGTCCGTGAACGCGACCTCGGCCGCGAGGAGTTGGAGGGGCCGACGGAAGTCGTCGACTGGGACGTCCTGCAGGACGGGGTACAACGGGTCGTCGACGATGGGGATGCCGAGCCCCAGCAGGTGGAGGCGCAGCTGGTGGGTCCGGCCCGTGCGGGGTGTCAGGCGGTAGACCCCGGCGCCGTCCACCAGCCGCTCCAGCTCGACGCGCGTCTCGGCGTTGACGAGCGCCCCGGGCACGACCTGGGCGCGCCACGTGCCGGGCACCTTGCGGATGTGGTTGCGGACGACGGCGGGCAGTACCAGGTCGGCGCGCAGCGGCGCGACCGCCCGGTAGGTCTTCTCGACTGCGCGGCGCTCGAACGCCGTCTGGTAGGGGCCCCTCCAGCGGCTCTCGGTGGCCAGCATCAGCAGGCCGGACGTGACCCGGTCGAGGCGGTGCAGCGGCGACAGCTCCGGCAGGTCGAGCTCCGCGCGCAGCCGGACGACGACGCTCTGCATCACGTGCCCGCCGCGCGGGATCGTTGCGAGGAACGGCGGCTTGTCGACGACGACGAGGCGCTCGTCCCGGTACACCACGTGGATCCGACCCGGCACCTCCGACTCGTCGCGCAGGTCGCGATGGAACCACACGAACCGATGTGGCCCATAGGGGTCCGCGTCGCGCACGGCACGCCCGCTCTCCTCGACGAAGCGCTCCTGCGCCAGCATCCCCGGCACATCGACGTGCTCCGGCAGGCGATGCCGCAGCCACGCGCCCATCGTCGGCCACACGGTCGGGCTCCCGCGATCGCGGTCGGGGGTGCGGAGCCAGGCGGCGGCGAGGCCGTGGCGTGCCGGGAGCGGTGAGCGAGGAGGCACCGGACGATCGTACGAGGCCGACCCGTCGCCCAGACCGGTGGAGTCCTCTCTGTAGTGGGCCCGACGGCTCGAGGCGATGACCGCCACCGACCCCACCGATCGCCCCACGGCGAGCCGAACCTCGCTGGCGCTGCGCGAGATCACCGCAGCTGACCCACGACGGCGCCGGGCGCCATGCATCATCGAATACGGCTCAGTCGACGTCAGCGACATCACCAGCAAGGCCATCGACAAGCAGTTGGCCATCCTTCTCAACGGGAAGGTGGTCTCTGCCGCTACGGTCAAGGACCCCATCACTACCGGCAATGTGACGTTGGGATTCGGGACGGCATCCGAGGCCGACCAGGTCGCATCAGAGTTGAGCGCATCGACGACGTCCTGACGCCGACGCCTCGGGAACGAGCGCACAGGCCGTGAACCGAGGTCTTTACCGCCCGCCGCTTACCTGTCGCTACGCGCCGTTGCTCGTCATGGCTGTCTCACGGCTCCGGCCGACGTTCCCGCGGGAACGTCCTGATCGAGCGGACGTCCCGAAGTTGGCGCTAACCGGCATCGCTGCCGGCGTCTGATTCGCGCCGCACCTCGGGCGCGATCAGTCGGCGGGCGCTGAGCAATCCGTACTGCGCTGAGGCGTAGGGCAGGACTGCGGCGCGGTCGAGGCTGTTCTTGGCCTGGTCGTACCGCATCGTCATGCGAGGGTCGGCGTGCCGCAACTGAAGCTGGACATCGCGCAGCGGTAGCCCATGGGCGAGCATGTTCGTAGCGACCGACCGGCGCAGCCCGTGCGGGGTGATCGCCCGAGTGATACCGGCGGCCCGGGTCAACCGGTGCAACAACCTGTCCGCGGCAGCGCGGTCCATCCGGTCCCCGCGCGTGTTGCAGATCAGCGGGGCGCTCGTGCGCCCGTCGATGAGTCGGTCGAGGTCGCGCAGTGCCTGGACCGGGACGACGCGTTCGAACGTGTCGCCGCCCTTGCCGCGGAACACGACCGTGCGCCAGCCCTGGTTGTGACGCACGCTGTCGGCGTTCAGCGCGCACATCTCTCCCACACGCAACGCCATCTGCCCGAGCAGGACGACGAACACGTGCTCGCGCGGCCCGGCCTTGACCGCCGAGTCCAGCAGAGCCACGCAGTCCAGGGTCGGCAGCCAGGTGCGCTTCTGCTCACCCTCGTGGATCTTGGGCGGGTCACGTTCTGGGTCGGGTCGCGGTCGATGATCTCGTCGATGACGGCGTACTTGTAGAACAGGTGCACCACGCCGAACTTCGCCGATCGGGTGGCCGAGGCCAGGCGCTGGTCCTCCAGGGAGCGCAGCCAGATCTCCACGTGCGGGCTACGCACCGCCAGCGGGTCGAGCCCGACCTGGGTGCACCAGCGCAACCACAGCTCGAGGTGGATCCGGTAGCTGTCCAGGGTCTTGCCCGCATAGCGGGCGAGGAACCCTGCGCACGCCAGTCGCAGCGGGTCGCTGCTAGCGGACAGGATGACTGTGCTCGTCGTGGTGTTCATTTCGCCTCCGGGCGCCTCTCGCGGGGGGAAGCGGCACCGCCCAGACGTACAGCGTGTCGAGCGATCAGCCGCTCGCGGAAGACACGAAACTATGCCTCGTCAGCCTCGTCGTCGTCGTCGTCGGTCTCCACCTCGACTCGACCGTCTGCCACCGAGCAAGTAAGTGTGCATAAAGTAGGCCCTAGCACCTACTATTTGCACTATGAACGCTCGAATCGATGTCGTCAGGCACGCCGCCCGCGCGCCGCTGCGGACGATCCGGACGGCCGAGCTCGCCTTCGCCTACGCGCATCCGCGGCAGGAGGCTCGCGAGCTTGAACGTCGCGGACTCCTGCACCGCCTCGCCCACGGCATCTACTGCGCCGTCCCGTCGGAGAGCGACCCGGCGACGTGGCGACCGACGCTCGAGGCAGCGACCGCCGCGGTCGCGACTGCGCTGTACGGAGACCGAGTACCCGTCCTGACCGGACTCACCGCCGCGCGGATGCATCACGCCCTCCCCCGCGCGATCGGCGTCGGCGATGTCGCCGTCCCCACCCGACGCCGCGCCCTTCGACTCGCCGATCGCGACGGCGAGGTTCGATTCGTCACGCGTGCGGTCGCCGAGCTCGACGCGGTCGCGATGACGACCGAGCTCGGCCTGGTCCTGGTGACGACGCCTGAGCAGACGGTGCTCGACCTCGCCCGCGCCGATCCCCGGGCGCAGGACCTAGACACCCAGGAGGCGATCGGCGCCCTGTGGCCGGGATGCGACCCGACCGTGCTTGGGGAGATCGCCGGCCGGCAGCGGATGCGAGCCACCTACGCCCGAGTTGCGGCGAGCCGATGACCGTCTCCCAGTACGACGAGTGGGCGGCTGTCGCCGAACGCTTCGGCGTCGACCTGGAACAGGTGCGCCGGGACCATCTGATCTCCCACCTGCTCGGCGCGATCGCCGCGGGAGTCCCCACCGACGACGTCGTCTTCTTCGGTGGCACCGCGCTGTCGCGCACCCACCTGACCGATGCCCGGCTCAGTGAAGACGTCGACCTCATCGCGCGGTCCTCCCGCACGGACGTCGCAGCGCGGATCGAAGCAGCCGTTCGGCGGGGCCTGGCCCGCAGCCACGGCCGTCCGACCTGGGCCCCCGCATTGAGTGCGACGTCGGGTAGCCAACCGGCGACCGTCGGCGTCGAGGGGACCGCGAGCGTCCAGGTTCAGCTCCTCAGCGGCGAGGGCTACCTCTGGCCGACGGAGGTACGGGACATCGACCAGCGCTACACCGACGCGCCGCCCGCGCGGCTCCGGACGCTGACAGCCGCCGGGTTCGCCGCCGCCAAGCTCACCGCGTGGATGGACCGGCACGCACCCCGTGACCTGTACGACCTCTGGGCGATGAGCGAGCGAGGACTCGTTGATGCAGCCGCACTCGAGGTGTTCATCCGCTGCGGCCCCCAGCCCAGACCGCCCGCGAGATGGGTGTTCTCCACCCCCATCGACGAGACGGCGTGGCGCCGGGCTCTGGGGCACCAGACGAGACTGCGAGTCACCGCCGCTGAGGCGATCGGCGCGGTCCGAGAGGCATGGCGCATCGCAGGGTCGGCGTGACGGAACCCCCATGTCGAAGGGGGTGCCGGCAAGCCCGGTCGACACTAAACGCACGTAGTCAGCCCCTTATGGCATGCCATAACGTGCCATAAGGGGGTCTCCCCCTGGGTGCATTTCGGTTCCGCTCGGTGTCACCTCGAAAGCGTCTGACCTGCGAAAACACGTTCTGACGAGGGCGTTACAAATTCTTCGGCGGGACTTCCAAACCGGCTACGGGAGTTCGATTCTCCTCACCCGCTCCAGTGTTTCCACGGCATCTCCCACCTGAGACAACGTCACGGAAGACGCTGCTCCTCGGGTGGGTCGAGATCTATCAGCTCGTCACAGCACAAACACGGAGACGACCTCGGCTGACAGCAGCACCTGGTAGGGCAGCCCGCTCAGCGTCGCCGCGTCGACGTCGATGCCGCGCTTTCGGGCAGCCTCCGCGAGGTCGTCCCACGGATGTGCCTCCGGGTCGTCCTCGTCGTCCGTCCGGACCAGGTCCAGGATCTCGGCGATCACCTCGTCGGCCGGCCTCTTCCAGGAGATCACCTCGCCCTCGGCGGCCCCGTGTCGGACGGACGTGACGCCCCGGTCCATGTCGAGCCGGATCAGCGACTCGTCGGCCAGACGGACGCACTGGGTGATCTTCATGCTGATGTTCGGCAAGGTGTTCCTTGTCGGGTTCTCATCGACGTCGCAGACGGCCACCGTCGCAACCACGTTCAGTTCGGGCAGATCGAATGCCCGCCTCTGCGCGATATCCCTACCTCCCGTTGCTGCTCGCACCGGGACGTAGCGGAACGCGTTCTCGTCGGTCAGGTCCACGTCTATCTGCCCCCGCCATCCGACAACGTTCGCGCTCACACGCCTTGTGTGGCGTCGCCCAGTGGCCGGTGCCGCTGCCAGGTGCGCAAGTGCCACTCCGTGAGTCCTGAGTGACCCAGAGGCAGCCGAACACGGTGAACGCCACGGCTTGCAGGTCGACCATTGCTGGTGCAGTCAACGTAGCCGTGACTCCGAAATGGGCGCAAGAGGACTGCTCCGAGCTGGGTGGCTCTTCGCGGTTCGGGTCGCTGAGCGGTTTGAGCAGCTCGCGCTCGGCAACCTTGCGCCCGCTCGGCAGTCCGATCTTGCCGCCAGCGATGGTGCTGGTGCCTTCACGGCATGCTGCTCCTCAGCGGTGACCCGTCGTCAGTCCCTCCGCCCCACGTCCGACGACCGAGCCGCTCGATCGACGGCGGCGGGCGTTCGGGTCGCCCGATCCGCCGCTCTGAGCACCTGATCAGCAGCTTTGAGGTTGATCTCCAGCCCGAGCAGGCGGGTGATCGCCTCGTCGCTCGGCGCTTCGATCGCCTCGCAACCCGGCAGGTACGAGCCCGTGTCGAGCCAGTCGACGATCCCCCGAGCCGCGAGGTCCGAGATGTTCTCGACCGCCAGGTCGCGGATCTCGCCCGTGCACCGGTAGCCGGCCCGGATGGCGGCGTTCGCGCCGCTCTCGTGACGGCGGCCGGCGAACAGCGGTAGACCGCGCCGGGCCATCTCGTGCTCCGCCCGGAACCGGAGCCGGTGGGCCGTCCGGGTGAAGCGCGACTCCAGCACCGCCCCGCCGCCATGGGCAGTGGTGGGCAGAGAGAACAGCCGGGGGAACGTCTGCTTCTGGATCTCTTCGTACAGGTGCTGCTTGAGGCGCTGACGCACCGGGATCCGGAGCATGAGGTCCAGCCACGGTCCGGCGAGGAACGGCGTGCACGCCGGGAGCTCCCGCAGCAGCCGGGTGCTCACGTAGTGCCGTTGCCGCACGCCGTACATGAGCTGGTAGTAGCACGACAGGTCGTCGGTCGAGCAGAGCGGCGCGGGCTGGATGGATCGCGCGGGCTCGAAGTCCGACGAGTACAGCCGGTCCCGACCGACGAGCAGGTGCTTGTCGAGGAAGTCCGCGACCGCGGTGTCCCAGTCCCAGGCCTCACAGCCGGGGCGGAAGAGCTTCCCGCTGACGATGTCCCCGCACAGGCCGTCCCAGAAGACGTTGTCCGGCCCGACCCGCGAGTGCAGCAGATAGCTCAGGTACCGCTGGCCGAACGGGAACGGCAACGGGATCTGCCGCGCCAGGACGGAGTCCACGAGCCCTTGCGTGGTCCACTCCACACCCGCCGACTCCAGCGTCTCGTGCCGGACGCCGGCCACCTTGGCCACCCGAGCGGCGAAGTCGAAGTCCTGCTCCCCCGGCATCCCGAACGTCACGGCGAGGATCTCGGACCGGTCGAAGATCTCCAGCAGGCCGCCCAGGATCGTGCGGGAGTCGAGCCCGCCGCTGAGGAACACGACCTGGTCCCCGCGGGTGCCCGCGGTCCGGACCGCACACTCCTCGACCGCGGCCCGCAGCGCCCGCACCCCCGCGCGCACCAGGTCCGACTCGCTCATCCTGGCCAGGTCGGGCCGAGGTTGGCGCGACCACTCGTGCAGCACCTGGAGCGGATCGGGATCATCGACGTCGGGGTTGAACCCGAACGCGAGGTACTGCTCGACGCGGTTGCGGTCGAACACGAACGGGGCCGGGCGGCTGATCCCGAGCTGGGTGCCCATACGTACTCCCCCTGCGTCGTCACTGAGAACCTGCTTGCATCCTGTTCGGGTCGGCTTCCAGCAGACCAGGGTCCAAGGTCACTCGCGAGCGGGCCGCCTGGTATGCCTCCGGCGCGGACAACGTTGCAGGTCCCCGGGCCACGCGCTACCGTCTGCATCGACCGGCACGACGTCGACGAGAAAGGTCCCGCGATGACCCTGCACCTGCGCAGCGCTCTCGTGGCTCTCGGCTGCCCGGTCCCCTCCTGTCGCTGTCTGTAGAGCGCTGGCCTGCTCCTGACGAACCGATCGCCCGACGGCGATCTCTTCGGGCCGCCAGCGCTCGTCCCGCTCGTCCCGGCACAGGCTCTCGAACTCCCCGGCCCGACCCGCGGAACAACCGCGGCCGCACACCGGTTCTCCCAGCACCCGCCCCCACCGCCTCGCGCGGCCCGTCCCGAAGAGGATCCATGGCTCGCATCTACGACGACGTCACCAAGCTGATCGGCAACACCCCGCTGGTCCGCCTCAACAAGCTCACGGAGGGGCTGGACGCGACCGTGGTCGCGAAGCTCGAGTTCTACAACCCGGCCAGCTCGGTCAAGGACCGCCTCGGGGTCGCCATCGTCGACGCCGCCGAGAAGTCCGGCGAGCTCAAGCCCGGCGGCACGATTGTCGAGGCCACCAGCGGCAACACGGGGATCGCCCTGGCGATGGTCGGCGCGGCCCGCGGCTACGACGTGGTGCTCACCATGCCCGAGACGATGTCCAAGGAGCGCCGCGCCCTGCTGCGCGCGTTCGGCGCCGAGCTCATCCTCACCCCGGGCTCCGGCGGGATGAAGGGCGCCGTCGACCGCGCCAACGAGATCGCGGCCGAGCGCCCGGGATCGATCCTCGCCCGGCAGTTCGCGAACGAGGCCAACCCCGAGATCCACCGCCGCACCACCGCCGTGGAGATCTGGGACGACACCGACGGCGCGGTCGACATCGTCGTGGCCGGCATCGGCACCGGCGGCACGATCACCGGCATCGGCCAGGTTCTCAAGGCCCGCAAGCCCGGCGTGCAGATCGTCGGCGTCGAGCCGGCCGAGTCGCCCATCCTCAACGGCGGCGCCCCCGGCCCCCACAAGATCCAGGGCATCGGCGCGAACTTCGTCCCGGAGATCCTCGACCGCACCATCTACGACGAGATCATCGACGTCGACGCCGAAACCTCGGTCGCGGTCGCCCGCGAGGCCGCCAAGCGAGAGGGCCTGCTCGTCGGGATCTCCTCGGGGGCCGCGATCCACGCCGCGCTTCTGCTGGCCAGGCGGCCCGAGAACGCCGGCAAGCTCATCGTCGTCATCGTCCCGTCGTTCGGTGAGCGCTACCTCACCTCGGTGCTGTACGCGGATCTGATGGACTGATGCACCGCTTCCGGCACGCCCTGACCGTGCTGCGCGAGGACCTCGACGCCGCCCGCCGGCAGGACCCCGCGGCGAGGACCCTCGTGGAGGTCGCGCTCGGCTACCCGGGCGTGCACGCGGTCTGGGCGTACCGGTTCGCGCACCGGATGTGGCGGGAGCCGGCCTTGCGGCTTCCCGCCCGTCTGCTGTCGCAGGCGACCCGGGCCGCCACCGGGGTGGAGATCCACCCGGCGGCGAGCCTCGGTCGTCGGCTGTTCATCGACCACGGCATGGGGGTCGTCATCGGGGAGACCGCGGTCGTCGGCGACGACGTCGTGCTCTTCCACGGGTCGACGCTCGGCGGGCGCGCGATGCACCACGGCAAGCGGCACCCCACCGTGGGCAACAACGTCGTGGTGGGCGCGGGCGCGAAGGTCCTCGGGCCGGTGTGGATCGGTGACGGCGCGCAGATCGGCGCCAACGCCGTGGTGATCACCGACGTGCCGGCCGGGGCGATCGCCGTCGGCATCCCCGCCAAGATCCGCCCGCGGCCCGACACTCGCGTGAGCGAGGTCTACATCGACGACCCCGCGATCTACATCTGAGGAACCGGCGGTGTCGGGCCGCCCGGCCGCGCCGAGAACGCCTCGACGCGAAGGTGCCGGCCCGCTTGTGCCCACGACGCCCGCCTGGTGGGGCAGGATGGGGAATCTCGACGTCGAGATAAAGGATGAGCCATGCGCCTCGGATACTTCAGCGGGTACTGGTCGGCCGGGCCACCGGATGGTGCGCTCGAGGCGGTGCTCGAGGCGGAGCGGCTCGGCTTCGACTCGGTCTGGACCGCCGAGTCCTACGGTTCAGACGCGCTGACGCCGTTGGCCTGGTGGGGCGCTCACACCTCCACCGTCCGGCTCGGCACGGCGATCGCGCAGATGTCCGCCCGGACCCCGACCGCGGCCGCGATGGCCGCCCTCACGCTCGACCATCTCTCGGGCGGACGGTTCATCCTCGGGCTCGGGGCGTCAGGCCCCCAGGTGGTCGAGGGCTGGTACGGCCAGCCCTACCCTCGCCCGCTCGCCCGGACCCGGGAGTACGTCGCGATCGTCCGCGAGGTGCTCGCCCGCGAGGCCCCCGTGACCTTCGACGGCGACTTCTACTCGTTGCCGTTGCGCGGGGGCGCCGGTCTGGGCAAGGCGCTGCGCTCGACCGTGCACCCGCTGCGGGCCGACCTGCCGATCCACCTCGCCGCCGAGGGACCCAAGAACGTCGCCCTCGCCGCGGAGATCGCCGACGGCTGGCTTCCACTGTTCTACTCGCCCCGCATGGACGACACCTACCGCCAGCTCCTCGCGGACGGCTTCGCCCGCCGCGGGAGCGTCCCCGGGGTCCGGCCGCCGCGACCGGTCGAGGACTTCGAGGTCAGCGCGATCGTTCCCGTCGTCGTGCACGACGACGTCGAACGCGCGGCCGACGCCGTGCGCCCGGTCATCGCGCTGTATGCCGGAGGGATGGGCGCCAAGGGCGCGAACTTCCACCGGGACGTGCTGGTGCGGCTCGGGTACGAGGAGGTGTGCGACGAGATCCAGGCGCACTTCCTCGCCGGGCGCCGCGCGGAGGCGACCGCCGCGGTGCCGCTCGAGCTCGTCGAGGACGTGGCCCTGGTCGGACCGGCCGCCAAGATCCGCGGCGAGCTGGCTGCCTGGGAAGGGACCGCCATCACGACGATCATGGTCCAGGGCGACGCACGGTCGCTCTCCGTGGTCGCCGACACCCTGGGGACGTCGTCCCGCGTCTAGCTGACGCCGGCCGGACGCCGCTGCGGCGTCCGGCCCAGGAATGCGGCCGGCCTAGTCCGCGTCGGGCCACCACAGGGCTGCGGCCAGGTCGACCCGCAGCCCGGCCGCGACGAGCGGGGTCTCCTCCCGGCGCAGCGCAGTCAGCGCACGGGAGAGGTGCGACGCCGGCGGGCTCCCCGCGGCGTTGACGACCCGCCACCACGGCACGCCGCCACCGGCCCGCGCGAGCACCTGCCCGACCTGGCGCGGCCCGCCCCGTCGGCGCCCGCCGCCCGCGGTGAGCCGGTCGCCGACGACCTCGGCGATCGTGCCGTAGGTCATCACCCGACCGGGTGGGATCGTCTCGACGAGGTCGAGCACCGCCTCGAGATAGTCGTCGTCCACCGTGTCGGTCCCCGTCCGTCTCGTCGCTGGTCCCGCTCGTCCCGCTGGTCCAGCTAGTCCCGGTAGATCAGCACCAGGGCGCGGTCGTCGGAGTCGCCCGCCCGGACCCCCGCGAGAACGGCCTCCGCACCACCCCGGCGGGTGGCGACGACGAGCTCGGCCACGCCGATGAGCCGGTCGATCCCGAGGTCGACGTCCGAACCCGGAGTCTCCACCATGCCATCGGTGTAGAGCATCAGGGCGTCGCCGGGCAGCAACGTCCCGGTGTGGGTCCGGAACGCCGGTTCCTCGACGACACCGAGCACGGGTCCGCCCTGGGTGTCCACCACCTCGAACAGCCCCGACCCGGCGTGCAGGTGGACCGCGGGCGGGTGCCCGGCAGTCGAGACCCAGAACTGGCCCGAGTCGAGGCAGACCGCGAAGTGCACGGCCGTCGCGAACCCCTCGTCCCAGTCCTGGCGCAGCAGGTACTCGTTCGCCGCGGGGAGGAACTGCTCGTGCGGCATCGCGCCGAGCAGTCCACCGAAGGCCCCCGACAGGAGCAGCGAGCGCACCCCGGCGGCCTGGCCCTTGCCGGAGACGTCGACGAGGGCGATCTCGAGCAGCCGGCCACCCTCGGCCCGGGCCGCGACGACGAAGTCGCCCGAGAACGCCTCGGCGTACGCGGACCGCAACGCGCGGTCCACGCGCCACCCGGCCGGCAGGCTCGGGATGCGGCCGTGCGCCTCGAGGCGGTCACGCAGGTCGACGAGCATGTGGCTGCCCGCCGCACCGGACAGCCCGAGCTTCTCGCGGCCGCGCACGAAGGCGAGCACCGCGACGATCGCGAGCCCGTACACGATCAGCGCACCCGGCCCGAGGTCCGCCCGCCCCGTGAGCTCGAGGAACACCACCTCGGCGGCCACGACGGCGCAGACGACGACGGTCCCGACCAGCCGGAGCAGGAAGGCCGCCGTGAGCAGGAGCAGGAGGAGCACCGACGAGGGCACCCAGGCCCGGGCCTGGTCGACCCCGACGCCCGCGGCGAGCACCAGCAGCACGAGCGCCGCCGTCACCACGAGCTGGAACGACAGGCCCGCACGACGCAGCCGGACGGCGATGCGGCGGACCGAGTCTGGGCGGCGCGGGGCGCCGAACCCCTGGGATGTCACGTCGCGAGGGTACCGATAGCACGCGGTCGCGGCGAAGCCCGCCTGGCGCACGGGTGAATATTGCGGTGCGCAGCGCCGCCCCGACCGGCCACGATGGGCCCATGACCCGCGCACCGCACGCCTACCGCACGATCCAGGTCCCCGAAAGCCGCCGGGACGAGGTCTTCGAGCTCGACCGGCTCGCGTTCGCCCTCACCGCGGATCCCGAGGTGGACGCCGTCGTGCCGGACACGCTCGACTGGGACCGCACGATGGCCGTGGAGCAGGCCGACGGCCAGCTCTGCGCGGTGCACGCCTCCCACCGGTTCTCGCTCGCCGTCCCCGGGTCGGCCGTGGCCTGCGCGGGCCTGACGTGGGTGGGCGTGCGGCCCGACCATCGGCGCCGCGGCCTGCTGACCTCGATGATCGCGACCCACTTCGACCGGTCGCTCGCCCGCGGGGAACCTGTCTCGGCGCTGTTCGCGGCCGAGGCCGGGATCTACGGCCGGTTCGGCTACGGCTCGGCCGCCGACAACCTGCGCCTCACCGTCCCGCGCGGCGCCGCGCTGCGGCCCGTCGCCGGTTCGGCCGAGCTCGACCTGCGGCTGGAGTCGGCCGACGAGGCCGCCCATGGCGCCCTCATCCACGACCTGCACGAGGCGGCCGCGTCCACGCGCCCGGGCTGGATCGCGCGCACCCCGACGCTGCTGCGGTCGCGGCACCTGGCCGACCCACGGGCCTGGCGCGACGGCGCCGAACAGCTGCGGATCGCCGTGGTGAGCGACGCGAGCGAGGTCCGCGGCTACGCGCTCTTCCGCCGCAAGGAGTCGTGGTCCTCCCCCGCCGGGCCGACGGGCACGGTGCGGGTCTCGGAGGTCGCCGCGCTCGACCCGGCGGCCACGCACCGGCTGTGGTCGTTCCTGCTGGACCTCGACCTCATGACCACGGTCGAGTCGCCGATGCTCGCGACCGACGACGCCCTGGTGAGCCTCCTGGTCAATGCCCGGGCCGCCGCGGGCCGGGTCAGCGACAACCTGTGGGTCCGCCTGCTGGACCTGCCGGTCGCGCTCGGCGCGCGCCGGTACGCCACGCCGCTCGACGTCGTGCTCGAGGTGACCGACTCCGCGTTGCCCGCCAACGCCGGGCGCTGGCACGTGCGCACCGACCCCTCGGGCACGTCCGGCACGGCCGTCACTGCCGACACGGTGGCCGACGGCGGATTCGGTCACCCCGCCGAGGTGCGCGCCACCGACGCGCCGGCCGACCTCACCGTCGACGTGCGCGAGCTGGGCGCGGCCTACCTCGGTGGCCGGTCGCTCGCAGCCCTCGCCAGCGCGGGGCTCGTCGTCGAGCACCGGGCGGGCGCCCTGCTGCGCACGTCCGCGGCGTTCGGCTGGCCGGTCGCCCCGGTCTGCGGCTGGGTCTTTTGAGGCGGAGTCTTCTGACGGCCCGGTCAGCGACCCGACTCGTAGGCCGCCAGCAGGTCGATCCGGCGCTGGTGGCGCGCGTCGCCGCTGAACGGCTCGGCGACGAACGCGTGCACGATGGCGACCGCCTCGTCGGGCGAGTGCTGCCGCGCGCCGATCGCCATGACGTTCGCGTCGTTGTGCGCCCGGCCGAGCCGTGCGGTCTCCTCGCTCCAGGCGAGCGCGGCGCGCACCCCGACGACCTTGTTCGCGGCGATCTGCTCGCCGTTGCCGGAGCCGCCGATCACGATGCCGAGGGAACCGGGATCGGCCACGACCGCCTCGCCCGCCTCGATGCAGAACGGCGGGTAGTCGTCGAGGGGGTCGTAGGCGGGTGCCCCGTGGTCGACGACGTCGTGCCCGGCGGCCCGCAGGTGCTCCGCGAGGTGCTCCTTGAGCTCGTACCCGGCGTGGTCGGCTGCAATGTGGATGCGCATGACTGACATCCTGCCGCACCGGACCCACGCCCGAGGTGCGTCAGTAGGCTGGGGCGCGCGGCGTCACTCACTGAGCCGCACCCCAGCCCGGATCAGAGAAGAGACACCAGCCTCATGGCTCGAAGTGGCATCGACACCTCCGCGCTCGACCCCGACATCCGCCCGCAGGACGACCTGTACGCGCACGTGAACGGGCGGTGGATCGCGCAGCACGTGATCCCCGCGGACCGTGCGATGGACGGCGCCTTCCGGGCTCTGCACGACCAGTCGGAGGAACAGGTCCGTGACATCATCACGGACGCCGCGGCCAGCGCCGCGACGGCCGAGGTCGCCGGGGTCGAGGCGCAGATCGGCGCGCTGTACGCAAGCTTCATGGACGAAGACACGGTCGAGGGCCTGGGCACCACCCCGTTGCGGGCCGATCTGGCGCTCCTCGAGGAGGCGACCACGCTCGACGAGCTGACCGCCGCGCTCGGCACGCTGCAGCGCACGGGCGGCGCGGGCGCGGTCGGCTTCTGGGTCGACAACGACGCCAAAGACCCCGACCGGTACGTCGTGTACCTGGGCCAGTCGGGCCTCGGGCTGCCGGACGAGTCGTACTACCGCGACCCGCAGTACGCGGCGGTGCTGGCCGCCTACGCCCCGCACATCGCCCGGATGCTCACCCTGGGCCAGGTCTCCGCCGGGGACGCGGCTCACGTCGCCGCGGGACGCGTCGTCGCGCTCGAGACGAAGCTGGCCGCGGTGCACTGGGACGTCGTGAAGGACCGCGACGCGGACCTGACCTACAACCCGACCACGCTCGCGGCCCTCGCCGAGGCCGCTCCGGGCTTCGACTGGCACGCCTGGACGCTCGCCCTGGCCGTCCCCGCGGGATCGCTCGACGACGTCGTCGTGCGGGAACCGTCCTACGCGCACGGCTTCGCGGAGCTGTGGCGCAGCGAGTCGCTCGAGGACTGGAAGCTCTGGGCCGCCTATCACGCGGTCAGCGCGCGCGCCCCGTTCCTGTCGAGCGCCCTCGTGGAGGCCAACTTCGACTTCTACGGCCGCACCCTCACCGGCGCCCAGGAGCTGCGGGACCGGTGGAAGCGCGGTGTGGGCCTGGTGCAGGGCGTGCTCGGCGAGGCCGTCGGCAAGGTCTACGTCGAGCGGCACTTCCCGCCGACGCACAAGGACCGGATGGCGCGGCTCGTGGACACCCTCATCGAGGCCTACCGCGAGTCGATCACCGTCCTGGACTGGATGGGTGAGAGCACGAAGGTCAAGGCCCTCGCCAAGCTCGACGCGTTCACGCCGAAGATCGGCTACCCGGTCAAGTGGCGCGACTACTCCTCGCTCGTGCTCGCCGCGGACGACCTCGTCGGCAACGTGCGGCGCGCGTCCGCGTTCGAGCAGGACCGCGAGCTGAACAAGATCGGCAAGCCGCTCGACCGCGACGAGTGGTTCATGACGCCGCAGACCGTGAACGCGTACTACAACCCCGGCATGAACGAGATCGTCTTCCCGGCGGCCATCCTCCAGCCGCCGTTCTTCGACGCCGAGGCGGACGACGCGGTGAACTACGGCGGGATCGGGGCCGTCATCGGCCACGAGATCGGGCACGGGTTCGATGACCAGGGCTCGAAGTACGACGGCACCGGTCGGCTCGAGGACTGGTGGACCCCGGCCGACCGCGCGGAGTTCGAGACCCGCACCAAGGCGCTGATCGAGCAGTACAACGCCTTCTCCCCCGTCCAGCTCGGCGGGTCGCACCACGTCAACGGAGCCCTGACGATCGGGGAGAACATCGGAGACCTCGGCGGCCTGACGATCGCGATCAAGGCCTACCGGATCGCGCTCGGCACGTCCCTGGACGAGGCGCCGGTCATCGACGGCCTCACGGGTCTGCAGCGCGTGCTGCTCGGCTGGGCCCAGGCCTGGCAGTCCAAGGGCCGCGACGAAGAGGTCATCCGGCGCATCGCCACCGATCCGCACTCTCCCAACGAGTTCCGCTGCAACGGGGTGCTGAGCAACCTGGACGAGTTCTACGCGGCCTACGACGTCGTGCCGGGCGACCGCCTCTACCTCGACCCGGCGCAGCGCGTCCGTATCTGGTGACCCGAAGCCAGATCTGGTGACCCGAAGGTAGACCGTCGGGCTGGATCGGGTGCGCGCCCTGGGCCGCGCTCGATCCAGCGGGTGGCTCGGGTCGTCAGAACAGCTCGGAGGTGGCTCGGGTCGTCAGAACAGCTCGGAGGTGGCCCGCGCCAGCTTGAAGCCCTTGCCGGTCGGGTCGTGCTTGCAGGTGACCCCGGTCGAGGAGCTCGTGCAGGTGAAGTCGCCGACGGTCTCGGACTGGCCGTACTCGAGCACGGCCGTGCCCTCGGCGGCGGCGCCGGGCGCGGCCCCCTCGACGCACGGCATGGCCGCACCCTCGGCGGTCACCGTGAGCTTGACGCCGACCACGCCCGCACAGGTCTCGTCGGCCGGAACGGTCGCGGTGCTGTTGGCGATCGTGCAGGTCGCCGCGTCGGAACCGACCTCACAGGCGATGTTGCCGCTCGGCAGGGCGAACGTCACGGTGCTCGCCTCGGCCGGCTCGTCCGAGGCGGGTGAGGAGGTCTGCGTCGGTCGGCTGCTCGCGCCGGCCGCCGGGGTCTCCTGCTCCGTCGACCCGCCCAGCCCCCCGGTGAGGACGAAGGCGAGCACGGCGAGGAACCCCAGCAGCAGCACGGCGTCGATCGCCACGAACGCGGTCATCCGCGGGCTGAGCCCGCCGAGGAATCGGCGTCCGGCCACGGGCGCGTGGGTCTGCTCCATCGGTACGTGCTCCTCGCTCAGGGTGGCCATGGTCTGCGTCAAGGATCACACGCCGTCGGACCGACCCCCGCATCGCTAGCCGAAGGTCGGCCCCGCGGTACGCGTGCGCTTGAGCTCGTAGAAGCCGGGCACGCTGGTCAGGAGCGCGAGACCGTCCCACAGCCGGCCGGCGTCGGCCCCGGTAGGTGCCGGGGTGATGACCGGGCCGAAGAAGCCCACCCCGTCGATCGCGACGACCGGCGTGCCGACGTCCTCGCCGACGAGCCCAATCCCGGCTGCATGCGACGCCCGCAGCTGCGGGTCGAACGCCGTGGTGACGGCGTGGTCCGCGAGCTCGGCAGGCAGCCCGACCTCCGCGAGCGCCTCGGCGATGACCGCGGCGTTGTCCGTGCGCCCGCCCGGGTGGAACCGGGTACCCAGGGCGTCGTACAGCGCCTTGATGTACTTCTCCCCGTGCAGCTCGGCGGCCGCGATGATCACGCGGACCGGCCCCCACGCCTGCGCCATGAACTCGCGGTACTCGGGCGGCAGCTCCCGCCCGTCGTTGAGGACGGCGAGGCTCATCACGTGCCAGCGGACGTCGACGTCGCGCACGAGCGCCACCTCGTCCATCCAGCGCGACGTCAGCCAGGCCCACGGGCAGGCGGGGTCGAACCAGAAGTCGACGACGGGGGTGGCCGGGCGCACGGCGAGGATCGGGTCGGTCACGAAACAGGCTCCTTGGGTCGGGCGGGCGGGGCGTTCGATGGAGCAACGCCGGACCGGCGTGGGATGATTCCGCCTAACCCACCCACCCATGAGGGAGCCGCTGCTGTGCCCGCCGAGAACCTGACCCGCGATGAGGCTCAGGAGCGCGCTGCGCTGCTGTCCGTGACGTCCTACCAGGTCGCTCTCGACCTGACCACGGGGCCGACGACGTTCACGTCGTCCACCGTGATCCGGTTCAGCGCCAGCGAGGGCGCCGCCACGTTCGTCGACCTGATCGCACCGACCGTCCGCGCCGTCACCCTCAACGGCCGCGAGCTCGACCCCGCCGTGGTGTTCGCCGACTCCCGCATCCAGCTCGAGGGGCTCGCTGCGCAGAACGAGCTGCGGGTCGAGGCCGAGTGCGCGTACACGAACACCGGCGAGGGCCTGCACCGCTTCGTGGACCCGGTCGACGAGGAGGTCTACCTCTACTCCCAGTTCGAGGTCGCCGACTCGCGCCGCGTGTTCGCGGTGTTCGAGCAGCCGGACCTCAAGAGCGTGTTCACGTTCACGGTGACCGCGCCCGCGTACTGGAGGGTCATCTCCAACTCCCCCACGCCGGTGGCCACGCCCGCGCCCGGCACGTCGACGGACGCGCCGTCCGCGGTCTGGTCGTTCGCGCCGACCGCGGTGCTGTCCAGCTACGTGACCGCCATCGTCGCGGGTCCGTACACGGGTGAGACCGGCGAGCTCACCAGCTCCGACGGCCGGACCATCCCGCTCGGGGTCTTCTGCCGCGCGTCGCTGGCCGAGCACCTCGACACCGAGAACATCCTCGACCTGACCCGGCGCGGCTTCGCGTTCTACGAGGAGAAGTTCGGCCGGGCGTACCCGTACGTCAAGTACGACCAGATCTTCGTGCCCGAGTTCAACGCCGGGGCCATGGAGAACGCGGGTGCGGTGACGTTCCGCGAGTCCTACGTCTTCCGCTCCAAGGTGCCCGAGGCGGTCATCGAGCGCCGCGCGATCACGATCCTGCACGAGCTCGCCCACATGTGGTTCGGCGACCTGGTGACGATGCGCTGGTGGAACGACCTGTGGCTGAACGAGTCGTTCGCCGAGTACGCCTCCGCCCTCGCCGCCGCCGAGGCCACGCAGTGGACCGGCGCGTGGACCACGTTCTCCTCGATGGAGAAGTCCTGGGCCTACCGCCAGGACCAGCTGCCCTCCACGCACCCGATCGTCGCCGAGATCCGGGACCTCGCCGACGTCGAGGTCAACTTCGACGGCATCACCTACGCCAAGGGCGCGAGCGTGCTGCGCCAGCTCGTGGCCTGGGTCGGTGAGGATCAGTTCTTCGACGGGGTCAAGGCGTACTTCGCCAAGCACGCCTACGGCAACACGACGTTGCGGGACCTGCTCACCGAGCTCGAGGCCGCGAGCGGCCGCGACCTGTCGCAGTGGTCCGGCCTGTGGCTCGAGCGCGCCGGCGTGACGCTGCTGCGCCCGGAGATCACGACCGATGCCGACGGCGTGATCACGTCGTTCGCCGTCCTGCAGGAGGTCCCGGCCGCGCACCCCGTGCAACGCCCGCACCGCCTCGCCATCGGCGGCTACGACGTCGTCGACGGCGACGGCGGCGCCCGGCTCGAGCGGACCGTCCGGGTCGAGCTCGACGTGGACGGCGCACGGACCGAGGTGCCCGAGCTCGTCGGGCGCCGGCGTCCCGACCTGGTCCTCGTGAACGACGACGACCTCGCCTACGCCAAGGTGCGCCTGGACCCGCGGTCGCTCGCGACCGCGACCGCGCACCTCGGATCGTTCCCGGCCGACCTGCCCCGCACCCTGGTCTGGGCGGCGGCCTGGGACATGACCCGCGACGGCGAATTGGCCGGGCGCGACTTCATCGACCTCGTGCTGGGCAACCTCGCGCACGAGACGAACTCGTCCGTCGTGCTGGTCCTGCTGCGCCAGCTGTCCACGACGCTCGACATGTTCGTCGCCGAGGAGCACCGCGTCGCGACGTCCGCCGCAGCGGGTGACCGGTTGTGGACGCTCGTCGAGGGCGCCGCGGCCGGCAGCGACACCGAGCTGCAGCTCGTCAAGGCGTTCGCCGTCCGGGCGCAGACTCCCGGCCAGCTCGACGCCATCGCCGCCCTGCTGGACGGCACCCGCGTGCTCGACGGCCTGACCATCGACACCGACCTGCGCTGGGAGCTGCTCACCGCGCTGGTGGCGGGGGGCCGGGCGGGCGAGGCGGAGATCACCGCCGCCCTCGTCGTCGACGCCACTGCGAGCGGCGAGCGGGAGGCTGCCGGCGCCCGTGCGGCGATCCCCACGACCGAGGCGAAGGCCGCGGCGTGGCACGCCATGGTCGAGGACGACACCCTGCCGAACGCGCTGCTGGAGACCTCGATCGGCGGCTTCGTCGACGTGCACGACCGCGCCCTGCTCGTGCCGTACGTCGAGGCGTACTTCGCCTCGATCGAGCAGGTCTGGGCCACGCGCGGCAACGACATGGCTCAGGACATCGCCCAGGGCCTGTACCCGACCGAGCTCGCCGCCTATCCCGGCGTCGACCTGCTCACCCGCACGGACGCCTGGCTCACCGAGCTCGGCGACCGCCAGCCGGGCCTGCGCCGCATGGTGGTCGAGAACCGCGACGCGGTCCGCCGCGCCCTGGCGGCCCAGGACACGGACCGCGCCCGCGGCTAGCGAGCCTCCACCGGAACGACGAACGCCCCGACCCCGGTGCACCGGGAGGCGGGGCGTTCGTCGTCGCTCAGGCGCCGCGCTGCCGAACCGTCAGGCGCCGTGCTGCAGGGCCGCAACCAGCGAGCGCAGCCGGGCGCTGTCGAAGAGCTCCTCGATGCCGACCAGCTGGCCCGAGCCGTCCGCGAGCGGGACCTTCCAGTTCGGGTACTCGGTGTCCGTACCCGGCTGGTTCTGCGCACGTCGCTCGCCGACCGCGTCGGCCAGCGACACCCCGACGAGCACCGCGGGGGTGGCCAGCACGAAGCGGTGCAGCGCCTCGACGATCTCCCGCTCGGACGGGTCCGGGCCGATCAGCCCTCGCCGGTCGAGGGCATCGAGCATGGCCGCACGCTCCTGCCGGGCCGCCCGGCGCACCACCTGCACGGGTTCGGTCAGCAGCCCGAGGCGCTCGCGCAGCGCGACGTGCTCCTCGGCGAGGTACCCCGCCGTCGGCGGGAGGTCGTGGGTCGTGACGGTCGTGAGCGCGAGCCGCCGGTAGGCCTCGGGGGCCAGCGGCGCACCCGCGGCGTCCTTCTCGAACCAGAGGATGGACGTGCCGAGGATGCCGCGGTCCGCGAGGTACCCGCGCACCCACGGCTCGAACACGCCGAGGTCCTCGCCGATGACGACCGCGCCGGCGCGGGCCGCCTCGAGGCAGAGGATGCCGATCAGCGCGTCGTGGTCGTAGCGCACGTACGCACCCTGATCCGCGCCCGCGCCCTGCGGGATCCACCAGAGCCGGAACAGCCCGATGACGTGGTCGATCCGGATGGCGCCCGCGTGCCGCAGCACCGTGCGCAGCATGTCCCGGTACGGCAGGTACCCGGCGCGCGCGACGGCGTCGGGCCGCCACGGCGGCTGGGACCAGTTCTGCCCCTTCTGGTTGTACATGTCGGGCGGCGCACCGACCCCGACGTCGGTCGCGAGCACGTCGCCGAGCGCCCAGGCGTCCGCACCGAACGGGTGCACGCCGACGGCCAGGTCCTGCATGATGCCGATCGACATGCCGCCGTCGCGGGCGGCACGCTGCGCGGCGGCCAGCTGGTCGTCGCACACCCACTGCAGCCAGCAGTGCGCGTCGATCCGGTCGGCGAGCTCGAGCTTGGCGGCGGCGACGAACGCCGAGGCCGGGTCCCGCGCCGGGGCCGGCCAGTGCTCGGCCGTGCCGTACCGCTCGGTCAGGGCGCACCACAGCGCGAACGCCTCGAGACCCTCGCCCTGCTCGGCGCGGAAGGCGTCGAACGCGGCCTGGCGGGCGGTGGACCGCGGGGCGGCGTAGACGACCTCGAGCGCGTTGCGCTTCGCGGTCCAGGCCGCATCCCGGTCGATCGGGCCGTCGTCGTCGTCGAGCGAGCGCACGGACTCCGCGGCCCACTCGACTAGCGAGCGGTCCGCCGCCGACAGGTACGCCGTCTCGCGGATGTCCTCCACCCGCAGGTACAGCGGGTTGACGAACCGGCGGGTGGTCGGCAGGTACGGGGACGGCGTCATAGGACCTGCGGGCTCGGCCGCGTGCAACGGGTTGATGAGCAGGAAGTCCGCGCCGCAGCGGCGGCCGGCCAGCCACGCGAGCTCGCCGACGTCCGCCAGGTCTCCGACCCCCCAGGACTGGCGCGAGCGCACCGAGTACACCTGGGCCATGAATCCCCAGGCGCGACCCTCGCGCAGCTGCTCCGGCAGCTCCAGGCGATCGGGCACGATGACGACGTTGCAGCGCGCCGGGCCGCTCGGGCCCTCCGCGCGCATGGTGTGCCACCCGAGCGGCAGGTCGCTCGGCAGCTCGAACGTCGCCCGGCCGATGCGCTGACCGTCCACCGTGCGCGGCTCGGTGTACACGTCGAGCTGGGTCACCTCGCGGCGACCGCCGCCCGCCTCCGGATCGAGCTCGAGCCAGACCTGGACGGGGTCGCCGTCCTGCACGTGCACGGGGACCTGCGGCGACTCCCCCTGACGCACCACCATGACGGGCGGCAGCGCGCGCCGCCACGGGTCGTCGCGCACGTGCGCGAGGCTGACGTCGATCCGCTCCGGCGAGGACGCATCCACGCCGAGCGCGGCGAGCACGGCGATGAGCGTGTGAGGGGCGACGAGGAGGTGAGTTCCGTCGAAACCCCAGTAGTCGGGCACGACTCCGTACGCCTCCGCGAGTCGCAGCAACTGCTCCGGCACTTCCTCGGTCGCGTCTGGCACGCTCTGATCCTGCCAGGTCCGCCGCCGGGGTGGCCGCTCACCGCGCGGGCGCGGGCGATCCACCTCACAGCCGCGGGCGATTCAGCGCGCAGGTGCAGGCGATTCGACCGAGTTTGTCCGCGTCCGCGGGGCGCAGGTCCGGACTCCCGACGTCTGCCCGTCGCCGCGTCGAGGGGACTCCCAGCGGCGCCGACTACCCTGCTGGCCATGCTTGCCCCCACCTCGTCCCTGCTCTCCGACGCCCGCGTGCTCGCCGCGACCGACCCGACGCTCGACCCGAACACGACCCTCGGCCAGGCGGTGAAGGACGGCGGGGAGTGGTTCGACGCGCTGATCACCCCGGCCTGGCAGATCGGGCTGACCCTCCTGATCGGCGGGATCGCGCTCGCGCTGCTGCGCCGCTTCATCCGGCGCACGGTGCGCCACCTGGTGGACGGCGCCCCCGCCCTGCAGCGCAATGCCGGGCGGCTGTCGCGCGGGCTGCGCCAGGACGGCGGACAGGCCGAGACGAGCCCGCTGGCGGCCGCGCGCCGCGCGCAGCGCGCCCAGACCATGGGGTCGGCGCTGAGCTCGGGCGCGACCTTCATCGTGGGTGCGGTCGTCGTCGTCCTCGTGCTGGGGATCTTGCACGTGGACGTCGGCCCGCTGCTCGCGTCGGCCGGCGTGGTCGGGGTCGCGCTCGGGTTCGGGGCGCAGACGCTCGTCAAGGACTTCCTGGCCGGCATCTCGATGCTCGCCGAGGACCAGTACGGCGTCGGTGACGTCGTGGACCTGGGCGAGGCGAGCGGCGTCGTCGAACAGGTGGGTCTGCGCGTGACGCAGGTCCGCTCGCTCAACGGGACGCTCTGGTATGTGCGCAACGGCGAGATCCTGCGGGTCGGGAACATGACGCAGGGGTGGTCGCGCGCGCTGATCGAGGTCCGTGTGCTCGCCGACCAGGACGTGCCGCGGGTGCAGGCGTTGCTGCTGGAGGCCGCCGCCGAGGTCGCCGCCGATCCCGACCTCGGGCCCGCGATCCAGGGTGAGGCCGAGGTCGCCGGGATCGAGGACCTCTCGGCGGAGGGCGCGATGCTGCGCCTGCTGATCAAGACGGCGCCCTCGCGGCAGTGGGACGTGTCGCGCGCGCTGCGGGCCAAGATCCGCATCTCGCTGGCGGCCGAGGGCATCGACCTCGCCCTGCCGCGCCGGGAGGTCGTGATCGAACGGACGACGGTGGTCGCCGACCCCACCGAGGCTCCGCGAGTGCCCGAGCGGGCGCAGGTCTCCGAGCGGGCGCAGGCGCCGAACGCCTGACCGCGGGATCGGTCGCGCGATCAGGCCCCTGATCCGTCGCGCACCATGAGGGCCTCGACGGCGAGCGCGAGCGCGGTCAGGTCCGGCGCCGTCTCGTGGGCCCCCGCACGTCGCAGCGCGCCCGCATCCGCGGACGTGGTCACACCGAGGACGTGTCCGATGCCGGCGTGGCGCCCCGACGCGATCCCGGCCGGGGAGTCCTCGGCCGCGACCAGGCCGCCCGGCGGCAGGCCCAGCAGGTCGGCTCCGCGCCGGAACGGCTCGGGATCGGGCTTGCCCCGCGCGCAGTCCTCCGCGGTGACCATGGGCACCGCGGCCCCGAGCAGCTCGAGGGCGGCGGCGGCCCACTCCCGTCGCGCGGACGTGACGATCGCGACCGGAAGCTCGGCCCGCGCGCAGGCAGCGAGGAGGCGGACCGCCCCCGCCACCGGGACCGGCCGCCGCCCGGAGCGCCGCAGCACGTCGAGGACGGCGGCGGTGAGGCTCTCGGGGTCTTCGCCCGCCCACGGGCCGGCGACCACGGGAAAGACCTCCTGCGCGCGCCGACCCGCGAACTGGCGGATCACCTCGTCCGAGACGGTCCACCCGCGCGCCGAGAAGTAGTCACGGAAGGCGCCGCGGTGCACCGGCTCGCTGTCGAGCAGCGTGCCGTCAAGATCGAGCAGCAGGCCCGCCCCCGGACGCGCCAGGAGGTGGATCAGGCCCACTCGAGCAGCGGCTCGCCCGCCCGCACGTCCGCTCCGGGCTCGACCAGGCCGACGACGGAGCCCGGCTTGCCCTCGAGCGCGACGATGGGGCAGACGGGCGAACGCCCACCGGACTCGATCTCGGCGGGGTTCCAGCTCACCACGACGTCACCGGCGGCGACGGTGTCGCCCTCGGCCACGTGCAGCGTGAAGCCGGCCCCGTCGAGCTGAACCGTGTCCAGCCCGAGGTGCACGAGCACGCCGCGCGTCCCGTCCGCCACGATCACGAACGCGTGCGGGTGCAGCTTGAGGATCTTCCCCGCGACCGGCGCGATCGCCTCGACGACACCCTCTCGGCTCGGGTCGATCGCGAGGCCGGGCCCGACGATCTCGCCGGCGAAGACCGGGTCGGGAACGTCGGCCATCGCCTGCACGGTGCCGGTCACGGGGGCCAGCACGATGAGGGGCAAGGGCATCAGCGCAGGTCCTCGATGTCGGAGGCGAGGGTGTCGGCCTCGGGGCCGACGACGACCTGGACGACCTTGCCGGACCGGACCACGCCGAACGCGCCGGTCGCCTTGAGGGCGGCCTCGTCGACGAGCGAGGCGTCCTTCACCTCGACCCGCAGCCGCGTGATGCACGGCTCGAGGTCGAGGATGTTCGCATCCCCGCCGAGGGCCGCGAGGATCTGCTCTGCCTTGCTCATGGGGTTCTCCTTGATGACCGACGCCGGCCCGAATGCCGAGTGTCAAGACTAGTCACATCAGTTCCTCGAGGTCGGTCGCGAGGGTGTCGACGCTGGGGCCGACCACCACCTGCACGACGTGCCCGGAGATCATCACGCCGTGGGCGCCGGCGGCGCGCAGCGCCGGGACGTCGACGCGCGCCGGGTCGCGCACCTCCGACCGCAGCCGCGTGGTGCACGGCTCGATGTCGATGATGTTCGCGACCCCGCCCAGCGCCGCCAAGATGAGTGCCGCCTGGTCCGTCACGAGTGCTCGCTCTCCAGTGAGGGCGCCGCGCGGGGCGCTTCCTCGGTCGCGGGGGTGGGGGTGAGGGCGCGGCGCGGTGCACGCAGCGGCACCCACAGCACGTACCGGTCGGCCCGGTATGACGAGCGGGAGTAGACGCAGGCCGTGTCGCCCGCGAAGGTCCGGCGGGTCATCCGCAGCACGGCCCGCCCGGTGCGCAGCCCGAGCAGGTCCGCGTCCTGCGAGTCGACCTCGCTGGCCGCCACGATGTCCTCACCCCAGTCCGGCTCGAGGCCGCGCCGCCGGAGCTCGCCGTACACGCTGGCGGGGGCACCGTCGTCGAACAGGCCGGGGGCGAGCCGGCTGGGCAACCAGGACTGCTCGATCGCCATCGGCTCGCCGTCGGCGTAGCGCACGCGGTGCAGGTAGAAGACCTGCTCGCCGGGCAGGAGGTCGAGCGCGTCGGCGATGTCGGGCGAGGCCGCGACCTCCTCGGCGGCGAGCACCTTCGACGACGGCTCCATGCCGCGGCGGCGCATCTCCTCGCCGAACGACGACAGGCGGACCTCAAGATCCATCTTGGTCGGGGCGACGAACGTGCCCCGGCCCTGCTCGCGCTCGAGCAGCCCCTCGACCACGAGCGCGTCGACGGCCTGCCGCACGGTCATCCGGGACACCCCGAAACGCTCGCACAGCAGGCGCTCGGACGGGATCGCATCGCCCACCGCGAGCTCGTGGGTGACGAGCGAACGCAGGTAGTCGCGGACCCGGACGTACTTCAGGACCGAGTGCCGCACCATTGCTCCACCACCCCTGATCGCCCGCCATCGGGTCCGTGCCCTGCACGCCTTGACACCGCAGGTTCCATTCCACCACAGTGTGCACCAACTGGTCCAGACAACTAGCGCACTCGTGAGCCGACGGCTCGGCGCGTCGGACCGGCGAGCGCCGGAAGCCCCGGCGGCGTGACCGCACACAACGAGGAGTGCCTCCACCATGACCGCCATCACCGCCGGCGAGGTCCGCGAGAAGCGGACCATCCCGGGCCTGGCCCAGCTCCAGCGCATCGGGCGCTCGCTCATGCTGCCCATCGCCTCTCTGCCCGTCGCCGCGCTCATGCTGCGCCTGGGTCAGCCCGACATGCTGGGCGCCGACGGCCTCGCCGGCGCCTGGGGCGACTGGCTCCTGCCCGTCGCCGCGACGCTCGCGGCGGCCGGGGACGCCCTGTTCGCGAACCTGCCGATGATCTTCGCGCTCGGCGTGGCGGTCGGCTACGCCCGCAAGTCCGACGGCTCGACCGCGCTGGCCGCCCTGATCGGCTACCTGGTGTTCAAGGGCGTCTCGACCGCCCTGTCGCCGTACGTGCTCGGCGAGGCCGCCGAGGGCGAGACCCAGCAGCTCATCAACTACGGCGTGCTCGGCGGGATCGTCATCGGCCTGATCGCCGCGCTGCTCTACCAGAAGTACTACCGGATCAAGCTGCCGCCCTACCTCGCGTTCTTCGGCGGACGGCGCTTCGTGCCGATCGTCACCGCCGGCATGGCGATCGTCGTCGCCGTCATCGGCGCGCTCATCTACCCGGCGTTCGACGCCGGCCTGACCGCGGTCGCCGAGTTCGTCACCGGCTCGGCCGTCCTCGGCGGCTTCGTCTACGGCACCGCGAACCGGCTGCTCGTCCCCGTGGGCCTGCACCACCTGCTCAACTCGCTCCCCTGGTTCCAGTTCGGCGAGTTCACCGACGCGTCCGGCAAGGTCTGGGAGGGCGACATCGCCCGCTTCCTGCACGGTGACCCGACCGCCGGCACGTTCATGACCGGCTTCTTCCCGATCATGATGTTCGCGCTGCCCGCCGCCGCCCTCGCCTTCGTGCACACGGCCAAGCCGTCCAAGCGCAAGGTCATCGCCGGGATCATGGGATCGGCCGCGCTGGTCTCGTTCGTCACGGGCGTCACCGAGCCCCTCGAGTTCTCCTTCATGTACGTGGCCTACCCGCTGTACGTGATCCACGCGCTCCTCACCGGGACCTCGCTGGCTCTGGTGAACGCGCTGGACATCCACGCGGGCTTCGGCTTCTCGGCCGGCGCCATCGACTACCTGCTGAACTTCCGGATCGCGCAGCAGCCCGTGCTGCTGCTGCTCATCGGGCTCGGGTACGGGGTCGTGTACTACTTCCTGTTCCGGTTCGTCATCGTCAAGTGGAACCTGCGGACCCCCGGCCGGGAGGTCGACGGCGACAGCGGCGCCAACAACTTCCTCGTCGACCAGCCCGAGGACGACGTGGTCGCCACGGTGGCGCCGAGCACGGACGCGACGCCCACCGGTTCGGGTGGCTCGGGCGGCTCGACCCCCAGGGCCTGACGGTCGGCCGGTGCGGGGGCCCGATCCCCGCACCGGCCCGCTGCTCGCCCTACGGTGGTGGTGACCGGCCCACCCGAACCCCGTGCCACCGAGCCTGACGAACCGAGGACCCCATGAGCACCAGCCCGGACGAGAGCACCAGAGCCGGCGACCAGCAGGTTCTCACCGGGATCGGCGTCAGCCCGGGCCGCGCGTCGGGCGTCCTCGTGGCCATGCCCGACGCCCTCCCGGAGCCCCCGGTGGGCGCGAGCCTCGGGGCCACCGACGACGCCGACGCCGCCGCCGAGCGGATCGCGGCGGCCTCCGCCGCGGTGCGCCGCGACCTCGAGCAGGCCGCGACCCGCGCGAGCGGAACCGGTCGCGAGATCCTCGAGACCACGGCCATGATGGCCGCCGACCCGACCCTGGTGAAGGCGGCCCAGCGCCTGGTGCGCACGGACCGGATCGACCCTGCCCGGGCCGTCTGGCAGGCGGCCTCGGTCGTGATCGACCAGCTCAAGAGCCTCGGCGGGTACATGGCGGAGCGGACCGGCGACGTCGCCGACGTGCGCGGCCGGATCGTGGCCGTCCTGACCGGCCGACCCGCGCCCGGCGTCCCGGACCCGGGGCACCCCTTCGTGCTGCTCGCGGTGGACCTGGCCCCGGCCGACACCGCCACGCTCGACCCGGCCCGGGTCGTCGCGATCATCACCAGCGAGGGCGGCCCGACGTCGCACACCGCGATCATCGCCCGCTCGCTCGGCATCCCCGCCGTGGTCGGCGCCGCGGGAGTGACCTCGCTCACCGCCGGCACCCTCGTGCTGGTGGACGGCGCGGCCGGGACGGTCACGCTCGACCCGACCGACGCCCAGCTCGCCCGGGCCGCCGAGCTGGCTGCGCGGGTGCGCACGTTCGACGGCACCGGGCGCACGAGCGACGGGCACCTCGTGCCGCTGCTGGCCAACATCGGCAAGCCGGCCGGCGCCCAGGCCGCGGCCGACGCGGGCGCCGAGGGCGTGGGCCTGTTCCGCACCGAGTTCTGCTTCCTCGACCGCGCCCAGGCGCCGACCATCGACGAGCAGGTCGAGCAGTACCGCCAGGTGCTCGCGGCGTTCGCCGGCAAGAAGGTCGTCGTCCGCACCCTCGATGCCGGGGCGGACAAGCCGCTGCCGTTCCTCACCAACACCGACGAGCCCAACCCGGCCCTCGGCGTCCGAGGGCTGCGCACCTCAACGCGCAACCCGGAGATCCTCGACGACCAGCTCACCGCGATCGCCCGCGCGGCCGAGGCCGAGAGCGCCGACGTGTGGGTGATGGCACCGATGGTGTCGACCGTGGCCGAGACCGAGGAGTTCGTCGGCCGCTGCCACGCGCATGGTCTGATGACCGCCGGGGTCATGGTCGAGGTGCCGAGCGCCGCGCTGCAGTCCGGGCCGATCCTCGCCCGCGCCCAGTTCGCCAGCATCGGCACCAACGACCTCACCCAGTACGCCATGGCGGCCGACCGGCTGCTCGGCGACCTCGCCGTGCTGTCGACCTCCTGGCAGCCCGCGGTGCTCCAGCTCATCGCGGCGACCTGCCGCGGCGGCGCGCAGCAGGGCCGTCCGGTCGGGGTGTGCGGCGAGGCCGCGGCCGATCCCGCGCTCGCCGTCGTGCTGGTCGGGCTCGGGGTCGCGACGCTCTCGATGAGCACGCCCGCCCTGCCCGACGTCGCCGCGGTCCTCGCCTCGGTCAGCGCGGACGAGTGCCGCCAGCTGGCCGAGCTGGCTCTGACGGCCGAGTCGGCCGACGGTGCGCGCGCTGCGGTGCGCGCGCACCTGCCCGTGCTCGACGAGCTGGGGCTGTAGCTCAGCTCGAGCGGTCAGTCCTCGGTCGCGAGGTACTCGGCGAGCACGGCGAGCGCCTCCGCGGCGCCCTCGTCGTCGGCCTGGAGCAGGACGACGTCACCGAACCCGGCACCGAGGGTCATCACGCCGAGGATGCTGTCGGTGGCGACCTGCTCACCGCCGACCTTGCCGATCGTGACCTTCGCGGACTGCTCACCGGCGAGCTTGGCGAACATGGCCGCCGGGCGCGCGTGCAGCCCTTCGGCGATCGCGACGGTGACACGACGTTCGAGCACGGTGGCCTCCAGGTGAGCCGACGACAACTTGTCTAGACCACCCTAGTGCCCCTCGTGCGCACGTGCACTCCCCCGGGCCCCCGGTCGCGCTCCCCCGGGCCGGCCCGATGCGAGAATGGCCGGTGTGGAGAGCACCCCGAACCCCGCCGCCCCCGACCCGAGCTCCCTGTACGCCGTGATCGGCGGGCACGACACGTTCGTGCGGCTCGTGGACGCCTTCTACGACGGCGTGGCGCAGGACGACGTGCTGCGCCCGATGTACCCCGAGGCGGACCTCGGCCCCGCCAAGGTCCGCCTGACGATGTTCCTCGAGCAGTACTGGGGTGGTCCCACGACGTACTCCGAGCAGCGCGGCCACCCGCGGCTGCGGATGCGGCACGCGCCGTTCCGGGTCGACGCGCTGGCCCGGGACCGCTGGCTGGCACACATGCGCACGGCGGTGGCCTCGCTCGGGCTCGCGCCGATGCCGCAGGCCCAGCTCTGGGACTACCTCGAGCGCGCGGCGCACTCGATGCAAAATTCCGCCGACACCTGAGTCGTGAATCACCGCCGGCCACGACGGGTTTCTGGCGTTCCGGCCGGGAGACTGTGTGACCCTTTAGCACATGACCGAACCCCTCACCCCGGACCCGATGGCCCGGCTGCTCGCCGCGCTCACCTTGTCGACCGACGGTGAGGACACGTTCTCCGGTACCAGCCTGAACCGGCCCGGCGGTCGGGTCTTCGGCGGCCAGGTCCTCGCGCAGGCGCTCCTCGCCGCCGGCCGGACCGTGCCCGAGGGACGGTTGCCGCACTCGCTGCACGGGTACTTCCTGCGGCCCGGCGACGCCCAGCTCCCGATCAGCTTCGGGGTCGAGCGCATGCGCGACGGCCGGTCGTTCAGCGCACGCCGCACGCACGCCTACCAGAACGGCCGGCCGGACCAGCCGATCCTGTCGATGATCACGTCGTTCCAGGAGGAGCAGCCGGGGTTCGAGCACTCCGACCGCATGCCGGCCGCCCCGCCGCCGTCCGAGCTGGGCTCCGCGCACGACCTGCTCGAGAACATCGACCACCCGCTCGCCCGCTTCTGGCTCCAGGAGAGCGCGTTCGACCTGCGCCACGTCGAGGCGTCGCTGTACCTTCACCCGGCCCCCGAGCAGACCGGCCGACAGATGCTCTGGATGCGCGCCCGGGGGGTCGTCCCCGACGACGAGCTGATGCACCGCGCCCTGCTGGCGTACGCGTGCGACGAGATCCTGCTGGAGCCGGTCATGCGTCGGCACAGCCTGAGCCTGACCACCCCCGGGCTGTCGGTGGCGAGCCTCGACCACGCGATGTGGTGGCACCGCCCCGCGCGCGTGGACGAGTGGCTCCTCTTCGTCCAGGGCACGCCGAGCGCCCAGGGCGGGCGGGGCCTGGGCACGGCCAAGGTCTACACCGAGTCCGGCTCCCTCGTGGCCAGCATCGCCCAGGAGGGCATGTTCCGGGTCCCCGAACCGCTGGGCGAAACCCAGCTCGTCGGACACACTGGCGGGCATGAGTGACGCTGCGGCACCGTTCTTGACCGGCTCCGGTGACGACTCCGGCGCGCCGACGCCGGTGGTGGTCACCCCCGACCTCGCGGGGGTCGCACCGCTGACCGTCGCCGTGACCGGGGTGACCGGGTACGTGGGCGGACGGCTCGTGCCCGAGCTGCTCGCCGTCGGGCACCACGTGCGCGCCCTGGCGCGCAACCCCAGCCGGCTGCGCGGACGCCCCTGGTACGGCGAGGTCGAGATCGTGCAGGCCGACGTGTCCGTGCTGGACGAGACGCGGGCCGCGCTCGAGGGCGTCGACGTGGCCTACTACCTCGTCCACTCCCTGGGCTCGGGGGCCAAGTTCGAGGCCCGCGACCGCGCCACCGCACTCACCTTCGCGCGCGCCGCCCGGGAGGCCGGCGTCCAGCGGATCGTGTACCTCGGCGGGCTGTTCCCCGAGGGCGAGGACCTGTCCCCGCACCTCGAGTCGCGACGGGAGGTCGGGGAGATCCTGCTCGCGTCGGGGGTCCCGACGACGGTGCTGCGCGCGGCGATCATCCTCGGCTCGGGCTCGGCGAGCTTCGAGATGATGCGCTACCTCACCGAGCGTCTGCCGGCCATGACCGTGCCGAAGTGGGTCGACAACCGCATCCAGCCGATCGCGATCCGGGACGTGCTGCGCTACCTGGTGGGCTCGGCGACCATGCCCGCGGAGGTGAGCCGCGGGTTCGACATCGGCGGGCCCGACGTCCTCACGTACCGCCAGATGATGCAGGGCTACGCGCGCGCCGCGGGCCTGCCGCGCCGCCTGATCGTCCGGGTGCCCGTCCTGACCCCCCGCCTGTCGAGCCACTGGGTCGGCGTGGTGACCCCGGTCCCGGCCGGGCTCGCCAAGCCGCTCGTGGAGTCGTTGATCCACGAGGTGGTCTGCGACGAGCACGACATCGCGACGTATGTCCCGGACCCACCGGACGGTCTGGTCGGCTTCGACCGCGCCGTGCGGCTGGCCCTCGAACGGGTCCAGGCGGCCACCGTGGACACCCGGTGGTCGTCCGCGTCCCTCCCGGGCGCCCCGAGCGACCCGTTGCCGAGCGACCCCGACTGGGCGGGCGGCTCGCTGTACGTCGACGAGCGCCGCACGGCCGTCGATGCCTCCCCCGAGGCGCTGTGGGCGGTGATCCAGGCGATCGGCGGCGAGCGCGGGTGGTACTCGTGGGCGTTCGCGTGGCAGGTCCGCGGCGTGCTGGACCGCCTCTGGGGCGGGCCGGGGCTGCGCCGCGGCCGACGGCACCCGCGCGAGCTCCGGGTCGACGACGCGGTGGACTTCTGGCGGGTCGAGGAGGTCGAACCCGGCCGCCTGCTGCGGCTGCGGGCCGAGATGCGCCTGCCGGGCCTGGCCTGGCTCGAGCTGCGGGTGGAGGACGACGGCGCGGGCGGCACCAGGTTCGCGCAGCGCGCGCTGTTCCACCCGCACGGTCTGGCCGGCCAGCTGTACTGGTGGTCGGTCGCCCCGTTCCACGGGATCGTGTTCGGCGGCATGCAGCAGGGGATCGCGCGGGCGGCCGAACGCGCCGAGGCGCCGCCGGCAGACTAGGTCGTCGACCCGCGCCGCCGGAGCTTGACCGCGTCACCGAAGTAGGGCGACCAGGACGCCCGCTCGGCGTCGGTCAGGCGTCGCGGCGACCCGGTGGCCGGGTCGACCAGCACGAGCGTGGTGGCCGCGCGCGCGTAGACGATCGGGGGCTCACCCTCCGGCACGTCGGTCGCCGGCAGATCGTGCTCCTCGGTGCCGCCCTCGCCGTCGTGCACCTCGTAGCAGACCTCCACGCTGGCCCCGCCGAGGTGACCGATCCACAGCTCGACGATGATCGGCGCACGGCGGTACCCGAGCGGGCGGAGGTACTCGATCTCCTGCCGCGCGACCAGCATCACCGTCTGCGAGCCCGGACCGGCGTCGATCACCGCCGTCGGCCAGCCGCCGTCGTCCCCGGGGTGCGGGTGGGCCCAGAACGCCGCGATCCGCGCCTCCTCGAGGACGCGGAACATCTCGACGTTGTTGATGTGCCCGTAGGCATCCATGTCGGACCAGCGCAGCTGGACCGGAACTCTGAGCCGGCTCATCCGGTCACTCCCCTGCGTCGTCATCGTGGTGGTGGTGGTCGTCACGTGCGTGGTCCGGTGGGGCGTGGTCGTCACAGCGCCGCCAGCCGGGACGCCGCCCGGCACCGCTCGAGCGCGCGCATCTCCTCGCTCACCGGCCGGACGAGCCGCTCGTCGGCCACCTGCCCGACGGCGGCGCGCAACCGCGAGCGGGCCCGTGCCGCCTTCCGACGGGCGCCCCACGTGCCCGTGAGCCGCGCACCCAGGGCGAGCAGGATCCCGGCGGCCGCACCGCCGAGGGCGAGCACCGTCGGTGCCGGCAGACCGAACCACACGGGCGTCGTCGGCTCGGGCAACCGGAAGTACGTCAGCAGGACGAGGCCCGCGAGCCACAGCAGCCCGGCGGCGAGCGCGGCGAGCAGCACCCACTGGATCGCCCCGACCGCGCGCCACCACAACGGGACCCGCTCCGCATCGAGCCGGGTGCCGGTGACGGCCTGGTCGAGCGCATCGGGCAAGGTCGCCGCCGCGGCGCGCGCTCGCGCACGCGCCGCCAGCGACCAGACCTGCGGAACTCCGGCGGTCGCGGTCGCGGTGTACTCCCGCACCGCATTGCCGGCCTGGGCCCGACCCGCAGCCCCGGGACCGGGCAGCGACGAGCGGGTGAGCTCGGGCCGCTCCGGGACACCGTCGAGGTGCAACCGGCGCAGCGGGTCGGGGCGGAACCGTGCCAGCCATCGGGTCGGCGGCCAGCCGGTGGCGGCGCGTGCCCGCCGGGCGGCCGACCGGCGCACGGCGTCGACCACGACCCCGACCCCCGCCGCGGTCTCGAACGCGGTGACGAGCTCGTCCCGCGCGGCCCGCCGGATCCGCGGGGGGACGCCCTCGCCGCACGCGGCCGCGATCTGGGCCGCCTCGGCCCGGATGTCGGCCACGAGCCGCGCGGTGGCTGCCACGCGCCGGCTCGCGGCCTGCCGGAGCAGCTCGCGCAGCTCGTCCAGGCCCTCCCCCGTGGTCGCGGAGACGGCCAGGACGGTGCCGCCGGCAAGGCCGTCCTCGGCCGCGAGCCGGCGCAGATCAGCAACGCACCGGTCTCGCTCGGCGGGCGTCAGCCGGTCGACCTGGTTGAGCGCGAGCACGACGACGTCCGCGTGGGTGGCGAGGGGCTGCAGGTAGCGCTCGTGCAGGGCGGCGTCGGCGTACTTCTGGGGGTCGGCGACCCACACGAACAGGTCCACCCGCTCCAGCAGGCGCTCGGCCCGCACCCGGTGCTCGACGACGACCGAGTCGTGGTCGGGCAGGTCGATCAGCACGAGACCGGTCGCTGCCTCGGCGGCCGGTCCGGCCAGGTGACGGCGTTCGTCGACGCCGAGCCAGTCCAGCAGCTCGGCGGCGCCGTCCGCACCCCAGACCGCGGCCGCGGGGAAGCCGGTGGTCGGCCGCCGCACGCCCGTCTCGGCGATCTGCTCGCCGGCGATCGCGTTGAGCAGCGAGGACTTGCCCGAACCGGTCGACCCCGCGAGCGCGACGACGGTGTGGTCGGGTGACAGCGCGAGCCGTTCGCGCGCATGGATCAGCGCGCGGCGGGCGGGTTCGAGGTCAACCGCGGGAAGGCGGCCCACCGCCGCCTCGACGGCCTCGTCCAGCGCGGCGACCCGCGCGGCGAGATCGAGTCCCCGCGTGGTCACGGTGCCTCCGGTCCGCGCGGGCGGCGGCGCCACCAGGGACGGGCAGGCAGCGCACCCCGGGCGTCGTCGGGCGCCGCGAGGCCGGCACCGCGCAGCCCACCGGCACCGGCACCGCGCAGCCCAGTCGTACCGCGCAGCGCACCGGCACCGCGCACCGCACCGGTACCGCGCAGCACGACCGGCTCGCCCGGCTCCGCGCTCGGCCCGCCGCCCAGGTCGGCGGTCGCCGACGCCGCTGCCGCCGCGGCATCCCGCGCTGCGCCCGCGACCCTGTCCGCCGCAGCCCGCAACGCCTCGCCGCTCGCCTGGGCGGTGCCGAGCACGTCGAGCTGCACCGTGAATCGGCGGGCCTGCCCGTCGAGGACGTCGCGGACCCGCACGGTGAGCCGGTCGGCTGCGGTGCGCGTGAGCTGGCGCACCGCGTCGTCGCCGAAGACCGCCTCGAGCAAGCGCTGGGCCAGCAGCGCCGAGCCGCCGGCGATCCCGATCTCGGCGCCGGTCAGGCCACCCGTCGAGGCGAACACGACGACCATGAGCGCGGCACCGAGCCCGTTCACCCCGAACGACAGCACCCTCGCGGTCGCCCGCTTGCCGGCGCCCTCCTCCCCCACCAGGGCGAGGACGTCGGACTGCCATGCGCGGATCTCGGCCGCGACCTGCGTGCGCAGATCGGCCGACCCGCTCGGCGGCTGCGGACCGGCGAGCAGCCCGGCGCCGGCCGGATCCGCACGCCAGGCCGTCTCCGCGCGATCGGCGGCCTCACCGGCGGCGTCGAGCACGACGGCCTCGAGCCCGTGCCCGATGGCGGCTGCGAGCTCAGGTTCCGGGGGGCGCCGCCCCCGCATCGCGGCCACCAGGCGGTCCCGGGCCCGGCCGACCCGGCTCTCCATGGCCCGGAAGAACTCCCCGGTCCCGACCACGTCCTGCCAGCGCGCGAGCACCTCGCCGCGCAGCATCGTGCCGTCCGACGTCGCCCGCAGCACCGTGGCGAGCGCGTCGTCGTACCCCGCCGTGACCATGGCGCGCAGGCGCCCGTCGGCCGCGCGCTGCGCATCGGCCGCGTCGGCGAGGACGGCCGAGCGCACCAGGAGGTCGGCGATGGCGCCATCACGCGTCCGGGCGATCGCGGCCGCCCGGGCGACGGCGTCGCCGCCCAGCGCGGTCAACCAGTCGGCCACCGGTGCCACCACGCTCGCCGGCAGGAGTCCATCGGTGACCGGGGCCTCCGCGACGAGGAGCACCGGGGCGCGCGCGAGCCCGTGCTCGGCGAGCATCTGGGCGAGGTGGGTGCCCACCGGTCCCTCGGTGCCGGGGTCCACGCGGTCGAGCACGAGGGCGATCTCGGTGCGCCGGCGGGCGGCGGTGAGCAGCAGGTCCCACGGGACGGCGTCGGCGTACCGCGCCGCCGTGGTGACGAACAGCCAGAGGTCCGCAGCACCCAGGAGCTGGGCGGCGAGCCGCCGGTTCTCCCGGACGACCGAGTCGATGTCGGGAGCGTCGAGCAGCGCCATCCCCGACGGCACCGCCGCGGAGGCCACGAGCCGCAGCGCACCGGCGCCACCGGCCGACGCGTCGGGGCCGGTCACGCGCGCGAGCCCGGGCAGCACCCGATCGCCCCGGAACCAGTCCGCATCCAGCGGGTGGTGCACCAGGACGGGGGCGCGCGTGGTCGGGCGGAGCACCCCCGCTGCGCTGACCACCTCGCCGAGGAGCGAGTTCACCAGGGTCGACTTCCCGGCGCCGGTCGACCCGCCGACGACCACCAGCAGGGGTGCCCCGATCGCCCGCACCCGCGGCAGCAGGTAGTCGTCGAGCTGGTCGAGGACCTCGGCCCGCTCGGTCCGCACCCGCTCGGCGTCGGGCAGGTCGAGCGGTGCCCGCACCTCGCCGGCGGCGGCCCGCAACCCCACGAGCGACGCGACGAGGGCAGCGGCCGCCTGCTCGGCAGACGCCGCCACCCCCTCGTCCTGCGTCACCAGGTCACGGGACCGTCAGCTGCGCGTGAGCTTGCGGTAGGTGACCCGGTGCGGGCGCGCCGCGTCGGGCCCGAGCCGCTCGATCTTGTTCTCCTCATACGAGGCGAAGTTACCCTCGAACCAGTACCAGTTCGCCGGATTCTCCTCCGTGCCCTCGTACGCCAGGATGTGCGTCACGACGCGGTCGAGGAACCACCGGTCGTGCGAGACCACCACGGCGCAGCCGGGGAACTCGAGCAGGGCGTTCTCGAGCGAGCCGAGGGTCTCCACGTCGAGGTCGTTGGTCGGTTCGTCGAGCAGCAGGAGGTTGCCCCCCTGCTTGAGGGTCAGCGCGAGGTTCAGCCGGTTGCGTTCCCCACCGGACAGCACGCCGGCCGGCTTCTGCTGGTCGGGGCCCTTGAAACCGAACGCCGCGACGTAGGCCCGTGACGGCATCTCGACGTTGCCGACCTTGATGTAGTCGAGCCCGTCGGAGACGACCTCGAAGAGGGTCTTGGTCGGGTCGATGCCGCCACGGTCCTGGTCGACGTAGCTGATCTTGACCGTCTCGCCGATCTTGAGATCGCCGTCGTCGAGGGGCTCGAGGCCGACGATCGTCTTGAACAGCGTGGTCTTTCCGACGCCGTTCGGGCCGATGACGCCGACGATGCCGTTGCGCGGCAGCGTGAACGACAGGCCGTCGATGAGCGTGCGCCCGTCGAAGCCCTTGTTGAGGTCCTTGGCCTCGAGGACGATCGAGCCCAGGCGCGGGCCCGGCGGGATCTGGATCTCCTCGAAGTCGAGCTTGCGCATGCTGTCGGCCTCGGCGGCCATCTCCTCGTAGCGCGCGAGGCGCGACTTGGACTTGGTCTGGCGGCCCTTGGCGCTGGACCGGACCCACTCGAGCTCTTCGCGCAGGCGGCGCGCGAGCTTGGCGTCCTTCTTGCCCTGGACCTGCAGGCGGGCTTCCTTCTTCTCGAGGTAGGTCGAGTAGTTGCCCTCGTACGGGTAGACCCGGCCGCGGTCGACCTCGGCGATCCACTCGGCCACGTGGTCGAGGAAGTACCGGTCGTGGGTCACTGCGAGCACCGCGCCGGCGTACTGCGCGAGGTGCGCCTCGAGCCAGAGCACGCTCTCGGCGTCGAGGTGGTTGGTGGGCTCGTCGAGCAGCAGCAGGTCGGGCTTCTCGAGCAGCAGCTTGCACAGCGCGACCCGGCGGCGCTCACCACCGGACAGGATCGACACGTCGGCGTCCGGCGGCGGGCAGCGCAGCGCGTCCATGGCCTGCTCGAGCTGGGCGTCCAGGTCCCAGGCCTCGGCGGCGTCGATCGCCTCCTGCAGCTCGCCCATCTCGGCGAGCAGCGTGTCGAAGTCGGCGTCGGGCTCGGCCATCAGCTCGGAGATCTCGTTGAACCGGTTGAGCTTGCCCTTGATCTCGGCGACGCCCTCCTCGACGTTGCCGAGCACCGTCTTGGACTCGTTCAGCGGCGGCTCCTGCAGCAGGATGCCGACGGAGTAGCCCGGCGACAGCCGCGCCTCGCCGTTGGACGGCTGCTCGAGCCCGGCCATGATCTTGAGGATCGTGGACTTCCCGGCCCCGTTGGGCCCGACGACGCCGATCTTGGCGCCCGGGAGGAAGTTCAGGGTGACGTCATCGAGGATGACCTTCTCCCCGTGCGCCTTGCGCGCCTTGTACATGGTGTAGATGAACTCAGCCACTGGGTAATCGTCCGCCCTGCAAATTGAAGGATGGGGGTCCGCCCGCCCGGTCGGGGGCGGGCGGTCGTCTGTGCCCCAGCCTAAGTGATCACCGCCCGACGTTCGGCGGCCCGGTCACGGCACCCCCGCGAGGTCGTCGTTGAGGTCGTCCGTGAGGTCGTCCGTCAGCACCGCCCGAGCCGGCTCGCCGACGAGCGTCGACTCGTCGGCCGGGTCACCGGGCGGCTCGTCGGTGGCGTCCTGCTGGTCGGCAGCACCGCCCGCCGCGACGTGCACGGTCCGGGCGAACTTCGCCTCCCCGTAGGTCAGGTCGGGACCGATCGCGGCCGCTTCGAGGACGAGCGTGGTCCGCGGCCCGTCGGGCCCGGTCCACTCCTCGGTCACCAGGCGCCCCTGGACGATCACCGGGTCCGACTTCCGCAGCGAGGCCGCCACGTTGTATGCCTGCTGCCGCCAGGCCTTGACCGTGAACCACTCGGTGCGCCCGTCGACCCACACGCCGGCGGCCCGGTCGAAGTAGCGCCGGGTGCTGGCCATCCGGAAGCTCGTGAAGGCGGTGGTGCCGGCACCGGTGCTGGTGTAGCGCTTCGGCTCGGTCGCCACCCACCCGACCAGCGTCAAGATCAGCTCGTTCGTGCTCATCGTTCCTCCTCGCTCGCGACCGACCCGTGTCGGCCCGTGAGGGCGAGGGTGCGCGGCGAGCGGGGGCTCGGGCGCGGTCAGCCGGTCAGGTTGGGGACGCCGTGGCGGCGGTCTCGCCTGTGGACGGTCCGGCGGTCGGCGCGAACGTGGCAGCACCGGCCGCCAACCCGCGAACCTCGCGGTGCTCACCGAGGAGGGCGAGGGTGGGCTGCACCAGCCGTGCCTCGACGATCTCCCCGAGCGCCGCCCGGCCGTCGCGGCGCACCACCGTGGCCCGCCGTCGGGCATCACGGCGACGCACCAGCACGGCCGAGACGACGAGCACAACCGCCAGCCCCAGCAGGGCGCCCGCGACCACGAGGCCGGAGATCCAGTCGCTGTCGGCTCCGACCCGGGCGCCGAGGGCCACGGACCCGGTCGCCAGCGCGCCGATGACCGCGGCCACCGCTGCGACCGCGAGCACGATCGCGCCACGCGAACGGCGCGCGGCGATGCCGACCGCGACCATCCGGGCGTCCACGGCCTGCCGCAGCTCGGCGTTGGTCGCCACCCGTGCGGCCAGGGCGCGTTGCCAGCGCACGGGTAGACCCTCTCCGACGTCACCCAGCCAGCGCGCCCGCGCCAGCTCCACGGTGTCCTGATGGACCGAGCCGAAGGCGGGCACCGCGCCGCCGCGCCCGCGGACGGCGGCCTCGAGCGCATCGGCGATCACGGGCAGGCCGACGGCCTGGGAGAACGACTCCACGACGGCCGTGACGGGCAGCTCGTCCCGGGACGGCTCGCTCGGGGCGACCTGGGCCGAGAGCAGCGTCGCCGCGTCGGTGACCTCAGCCCCGGCACGCACCGCGGCGGTGCTGCGCCGCGCCGCCACCTCGGCGAGCAGCTGCCGCAGGGCCACGACGCCGTCTCCGGTGCGCGCCGAGGCGGACTGGATCCGGACCCCGGTCAGCCCGTCCTCGCGGAGCAGCCGCGCGACGTCGGCCTCGAGCCGGGTGCGGGCCTCGGGTCGGACGGTGTCGATCTGGTTGAGCACGACGACCATCGCCGCCTCGTGCCCGACGAGCCGGCTGAGGTAGCCCGAGTGCAGCGCGTCGTCGGCGTACTTCTGGGGGTCGACCACCCACACCAGCAGGTCCACCATCGGCAGGAACTGGTCCACGATGTCGCGGTGGGTCGGCTCGATCGAGTCGTGGTCCGGCAGGTCGAGCAGGACCAGGCCGCGCAGGGCTGCCTGGGCGTCGGCGTCGAGCGCGCTCTCGCGCTGGATCCGGCGGTCGGGTTGGACCCCGAGCCAGTCGAGCAGCGGGTCCCCGGACGAGCCCCACACGCACGCGGTGACCTGGGAGGTCGTCGGGCGTCGGACGCCGACGTCGGCGAAGGTCAGCCCGCTGATCGCGTTGAACAGGCTCGACTTGCCCGAGCCGGTCCCCCCGACCAGCGCCACGATCGTGTGGTCGACGCCGAGGGCGAGCCGCTCCCGGACCCGGTCGATCGAGGCCGAGACCTTGTGGGTGACCCCGCGCGGGAGCCGTCCGTCGGCGACGACGAGAGCGCGCTCGAGCGCTTCGACGCGGTCGGTCAGGTCAGCGGTCTCGGAGCGGTGCGCGCCCCGGCCCGACCAGCCGGTCGGGGCGGTCATGTGAGTCCCTTGAGCACGGCGAGCCGGAGCCGGAGGCGTGAGGCGGCGTCCTCGGCCAGGTCGGGGACGTCGAGCAGCGCCGCGAGGTCGGCGCCCTCGCCGGCGACGTACTGCTGCGCGCGCTCGGCGAGCGAGTCGCGCAGCTCGTCCCGCAGCTCGACCCCGGAGTCGCCCAGCAGCGCGACCAGGAGGTCCTCGGCGGGCGCCAGCCCGGCCGCGGCGGCGAGCACGACGACGGCGAGCCCGCGCTCACCGAGGGCGCGCACCACCCGCGCCGCGCGCTTCGCGACGCCGGGATCGGTGGACGTCAGCAGGGCGCGCACCCGCGGCTCGGCCTCGAGGATCCACTCGCCGGCGCTCGCCTCGGCGTGGGTGTCGCGGGCCGACCGGCGGTCCGCTGCCGGCCACGCGGTGATGAGCGCCCGGCCGCCGTCGAGCGATCCGGACTGGCCGAGGTGGCCGCGCAGCGCCAGCTCGGCGGCGACCCCGGCCCCGTTCAGCACGGCGGCGGCCGATCGCCGCAGGTCGTCCTGCAGAGGTGCGAGGGCGTCCGTGCGGGCGCGGCCGGTGCGGCGCAGGCCGCGGATCCGGCCCGACGGGCGCACCAGCCGTGCGAGCGGTCCGGACCCGATGGACAGCTCGGTCCACCGCGCCTGCACCGCGCCGTCGGCCACCGCGCCGGCGAGCACCCCGGTGCGGGCCTCGTCAGCCGGCAGGCGCAGCGTGCGCGCGATCTCCTCGCGCAGCGCCGCGGCCGCGTCGACCTGGTCTTGCACGGCCTCGGCCTGCGCGTCCACCCAGGGGCGCAACGCGCCGAGCGAGCCCTTGAGCGTCCGCACGATCACCGAGCGGGCCCGGTCGGGTCCGGCGAGCATGGTCAGCCAGCGTTTGATGGGCGCCACCGAGCCCGGGTCGAGCAGGCCCTCGTGCGGTCCGACGTCGGGCACGACGAAGAGCGGGACGCCCTGCATGCCGCGGTCGCGCAACCGGGTGAGCAGGTCGCCGCGCACGGTGGAGAGCGACTCCTTGGGTACGCGGTTGAGCACCATCGCGACGGACGCACCGCGCTCCATCGCACCGGCGAGCACCTGCCACGGCAACGCGTCGCCGTACCGGGCCGCCGTCGTGACGAACAGCCACAGGTCCGCGGCCTCGAGCAGGCGATGCGCGGTGGTGCGGTTCTCCTCGAGCACCGAGTCGAGGTCGGGGGCGTCGAGCAGCGCGATCCCGCGCGGCACCCGCTCGTTCGCGATCACCCGGACCGCCTCGAGAACCGGGTGACCCTCGAGCAGCTCGGCGTCGTCGGGGTGGTGCGCGATCACCGGCTGCCGCGTCGTGGGACGCAGCACCCCGGCCTCCGACACCTCAGCACCGAGCAACGAGTTCATCAGCGTCGACTTGCCGGCACCGGTGGACCCGGCGAGCACGACGACGGCCGGGGCCGAGAGCTCCACCAGGCGCGGCAGCAGGTGGTCGTTCAGCTGGCCGAGGAGCCGGGCACGCGAGGCACGGGCCTCGCCGACCCCGTCGATCTCGAGCGGAAAGGACGTGCCCAGCACGTCGCGGCGCAGGTCACGCACCGCGTCGAGAAGGGACGGCGCCACGATGACTGGCTCGAAGGTCGCGGTCGCGACGTCGGGCTCCGGTTGGGCGCTCACGGATCCATTCTCTCCCGCCCGCGTGATCAGGCCAAACGCCCGCGCCGTGTCGCCCGAGTGCCGTCTAGGCTGTGTCGGCCAGCCCCCGTAGCTCAATGGATAGAGCAACGGCCTTCTAATCCGTAGGTTGCAGGTTCGAGTCCTGCCGGGGGCACCACGGTGGTCGGAGTCACCGCTGCGGCCGTCCCCGCAGCGTGTGCAGCCGGTCGACGATCGTCACGACGCCGAGGATCGCGACGGCGAGGGCGATCGCTGCGAGCACGTCGGTGAGGAAGTGGTAGCCGAGGTACATCCGGCTGAGCCCGACGGCGAGCGTCCCCACCACGGTCCCGACGGCCCAGCCGACCTGCCGAGCCGTGGAGCGGTACCGCCGCACCACGAGGTACCACGTGACCAGCAGCAGGGTCGCCGCTCCGATCGTGTGCCCCGAGGGGAACGACGCCGACATCTCGGCACCGGGCACGACCATCGTGTCCAGCGGCGGCCGCGGCCGGGCCACGATCCCCTTGATCGCGACCGAGATCGCGGTGGACGTCACCATGGCGCCCATCAGCAGCAGCGGCCGCCACCACTCGTGGCGCACCCGGGCCCAGGTGAGGCAGGCCACCGCAACGATCGCCGGCAGGACGATCGGGCCGGACACGGCCGTGATCACCCCGAAGATGGCCGTGGCCAGCGCCCCCCGGCTCGCGACGAGCGCCGCGAGCACGGGCTGGTCGAAGAGCGAGACGTCGTCGTTCTCCCAGACGGCGTCGAGCAGCCCCGCGAACGCGAGGACGCCCCCGAAGACGAGCAGCAGCCCGGGGGCCACCGCCCGGACCGTCGGTCGGCGGTCGAGCTCATGGGCAAGCCGGCCGCGCAGGTGCGCGAGGCGACTCACGATCGCCCCGACCGGAGCCGCAGCGCGACCACGAGCGCGAGCGGAACCAGGGACTGCGCACCCGCCACGGCGCGCTCGGCCAGTCCGGTCGCGGCACCGGCGGACCCCACCGACTGCAGCTCGACGACGAACCAGCCGAGCAGGACCAGCAGTCCCCCGGTGACCACCGCCCCCGCGACCGGGGAGAGCGGACCGTTGGCCCCGCGACGACCGGCGGCGGCCGGCCACACCGAGAGGGCACCGAACGCGACCGCCGCGCTGATGCCGTGCGCGCGCGGGTGGGCGTCGACCGGCAGCGCCGCGACCAGCGCCGTCGCGACGCCGCCGACGGCGAGCAGAAGTCGCCCGGGACGGGCCGCCGGGCGCAACGCCACCGCGCTGGCCACGTGGCCGACGGCGGTCAGCGCCAGCCCGGCGGTCATGATCGCCGGGGCGACGGCGGCCTGGGTCGCGAGCGCGCTGATCGTGTCGCGCACCGGATCGAAACCCTCCCCCTGGACGGCCGCCGCCACGGTCCAGCCGCCGATCATGCCGATCGGGGCGAGGAGTGCGGCTGGCACCGCCCACAGCGGCAGAGCGGGCACCGCCCGGCGAGGCAGAGCTGGCACCGCCCGGCGAGGCAGCGAAGACGGCGGAGTCGGGGGCATCCACGTGACGGTAGTGCCGCCCGCTCGCCGCCAGCGGCCGGACACGGAAAAAGACGTGCCCCACCACAGCCCCGCGTGGTTCGGTTGCACCACCGCGGTGACGTTCGGGTCCGGCCAGGCCCACCTCTTTTCCCACGTCACGAAGGACATCTCCCATGACCACCCTCCTGCCCGACTTCATCTGGCTGCGGGCCTACTCCGAACGCCTCGACTTCCGGGAAGCCACCCTGAACGCCGTGGCTCCGGCAGCCTTCCAACCCACGTTCCTGTCGATCCGCTGATGCGGTCCGGCGGGCACGACCGGGCGCGCCCGGCCTCACCGGCCGGGCGCGACCCTTCGGCGTGCCACGATGTGGCATGCCCGTTCCCCGCACCCTTCACCCGGGCACGGGTGGTCACTGATGGGTCGCCACTCCGACACCCCAGAGCCGCCCCCGCTCCCGCCGCGTCGGGATCCTGACCCGAGCCGCTCCGCGCCGCCGGGCCCGCAGCATCGCCCGCTCGACCGGATCGTGCTCGCCCTGGCCGCGGCCGCGGGCACCGGTGTGGTCATGGTCTGGGCAGACGCGTCGACGAGCACGGCAGCGCTCGGCACGATCGGCAGCGCCGTCGTGGTCCTGATCGCCGCCTGGCTCGCCCGCACCGGGCCCGCACCACGGGACAACCCGCGCACAACGGACCTCGGTGACCGCGAGCCGTAGTCTTGTCCCCGTGAGTGTCAACAGCAACAACAGCGGCCCGAGCGCCGACCGCATCGTCTGGATCGACTGCGAGATGACCGGCCTGGACGGCGTCGCCGACGCCCTCGTCGAGGTCGCCGCCGTCATCACCGACTCCGAGCTCAACGTGCTGGGTGAAGGCGTCGACGTGGTGATCTCCCCACCGCCGGCCGCCCTCGAGCAGATGGGCGACTTCGTGCGCGAGATGCACACGTCGTCGGGCCTGCTGGACACCCTCGCCGCGGGGATGACGCTGGCCGAGGCCGAGGCGATCGTGCTCGCGTACATCCAGGAGTGGGTTCCCGACGCGGGCAAGGCTCCGCTCGCGGGCAACTCGATCGGCACCGACAAGACGTTCCTCGAGCGCGACATGCCCGCCCTGATGGGGCACCTGCACTACCGGGTCATCGACGTGTCCTCGATCAAGGAGCTCGCGCGGCGCTGGTACCCGCGGGCCTACTACGCGTCCCCGGAGAAGAACGGTGGCCACCGCGCCCTCGCCGACATCCTCGAGAGCATCGACGAGCTGCGGTACTACCGCGCCGCGATCCTGGTGCCCCAGCCAGGCCCGGACTCCAAGGCCGCCAAGGCCGTCGCGGCCGAGGTCGTGGCGACGTCGGTCAAGCGGACCGTTCCCACCGCGTAGCTTGCCCCGAGCACTGCCCGAGAGCCGGTATGCTTTCCGTCGGCCCCGGCTTCATCGGGGCCATGGTGGCTATAGCTCAGGTGGTAGAGCACCTGGTTGTGGTCCAGGGGGTCGCGGGTTCAAGTCCCGTTAGCCACCCAAGCAGGACGGCGCCCGGCTCATCGAGCCGGGCGCCGTTCCTCGTTCCGGGGCAGTCCGCCGGCGACGATCGCGCCGCCGATCAGCGCCCGACGCGCTTGGCGATCGCGCCCGCGACCCGGCTCGTGGCGCCGTCGCCGAGGGCCAGGAACAGGGACGGCTCCGTCAGCTCGAGCTCGAGCAGCATGGGGGCGCCGTCGGCGTCGGGAAGCAGGTCGACCCGCGCGTAGAGCAGCGGACCGGCGTCGGCCCCGGGCGCGACCGTGGGCAGCACCTCGATGACGGCGTCCGCGAGCGCACGCTCGGCGTCGGTCGCCGCACGCACCGTCATGTCCTCCTTCTTGTACAGGCCCTCGAACCCGCGGTTCGGACCCTCGAGCAGGGGGCCCTTGCGCACCGAGTGGCTGAAGACCCCGTCGATGTAGACCAGCGACGTCTCGCCGATCGTGTCGACCTGCTTGAGGTAGGGCTGCACCATGACGTGCCGGCCCGCGCGGAGCAGGTCGCGCGCGTGCACGATCGCCAGCCCACGCTGGTCGGCCTCGTTCGACTGGTAGCGCCCGGTGTCCTTGGCACCCGCACTGACGGTGGGCTTGACCACGAACTCGCCGCTCGCCGGGAACCGCGTGTGCACGGCCCGCGAGGTGAGGTTGCGGGCGGGGTCGAGCCAGATGGTCGGCACCACGCGCACGCCGGCCTGCTCGAGGTCGCGCAGGTAGAACTTGTCCGTGTTCCACGCGAGCACCGGCGCGGGGTTGGCGAGCCGCGGCACGCTCGCGGCCCAGGCCAGGAACTCCTGCTGGCGCAGCGCGTAGTCCCAGGTGCTGCGCACGACGACGAGGTCATACGCGTCCCAGTCGACGTCGGCGGCGTCCCACACGACGGGGACGGCCTCCACGCCGAGCTCCGCGAGGGCGGGCAGCAGGAGGGAGTCGTCCGCCTCGAGCTGCGGGTACAGGGAGCAGGTTGCCAGGGCGACGCGCGGTGCAGTCATGGTGCAGGGTATCGAGCCGCGCGCCGTTCCCGAAGTCCGCGACCGCGACGCGGCCGAAAGCCGGTGGCCCCGCTCACCGGTGCGCCGAGGCCGCCTCGTCGCTCTCGTCAGCCGCGTGGGCGGTGATCCGGCGCAGCGCCCCGAGCAGGCCGTCAGGGGTCAGCCAGCCGGCGATCGCGGCCCCGGCACCCCCACCGGCCAGGACCGGCACGGCCTGCCCGCCCGAGGCCGCGAGCGCCGCAAATGCGTCGTCGAACCGGCTCCCCAGCCGGAGCGCCGAGGCGGGGGCGAGCAGCGGAGCCGGCGCCGGGCCGTTGCTGCTCGACCCTGCGGGCTCGAGGTCGACAGCGACGAGCTCCCCGATGCCGAGCAGGCGCACCGCGCGCCCGTTGCCCACGAAGTCCGCGACCATGCCGGCTGCGGGCCGCGCCAGGAGGTTCACGGCATCGGTCAGCTGCTCGAGGTGGCCACCCTGGCTGAACACCGCGATCCGGTCCCCGAGCCGCACCGCCTCGTCGATGTCGTGGGTCACGAGCATCACCGTGGTGCCGAGCTCTCGCTGGATGCGCCAGAACTCCTGCTGCAGCCGCCGTCGGCCCTCCGGATCGACCGCACCGAACGGCTCGTCCATGAGCAGCACGGGCGGGTCGGCCGCGAGCGCCCGGGCGACCCCGACCCGCTGCCGCTCGCCACCGGAGAGCTGGTACGGGTACCGAGCCGAGTAGACCCCGGGATCGAGGCCGACGAGCTCGAGCAGCTCGGCGGTGCGAGTCCGGGTGCGCTGCCGGTCCCAGCCGAGCAGGGCGGGCACCGTAGCGATGTTCTGCCCGACGGTCCGGTGCGGGAACAGCCCCACGTTCTGGATGACGTAGCCGATGCGGCGACGCAGGGCGACCGGATCGGTCCGGGCGATGTCCTGACCCTCGACCAGGACGCGGCCAGCGGTCAGCTCCACCAGCCGGTTCGCCATCCGCAGCGTCGTCGACTTGCCGCAGCCGGACGGCCCGACGAGCACGAGCAGCTCGTGCTCGGCCACGTCGAGGTCGAGCCCGTGCACCGCGACGGTGCCGTCCGGGTACTCCTTGCGTGCCTGCTCGAACCGGATGACCGGTGCGCCCGCGGGGCGAGGTGCGGCGGGGGTGCTCATGCGCAGCGACGCTACCCGCGTCGGCCGACAGCCCGCACGGTCAGGCACACCGCGCGGTCGGGCAAACCGCACGGTCGGGCGCGGACGCGGGTAGCGTCCGGGCGCATGACCGCGTCCGAGCCCGCCAACCCCTGGTTGTCGTGGGACTACGTCCAGAACAACTGGGCCGACATCTCCGAGGCGCTCGGTCAGCACGTGTCGCTGACCGTGCAGGCCGTGGTCATCGCCTTCGCCATCGCCCTGCCGCTGGCCATGCTGGCCCACGCCCGCCCCCGGCTCGCGGGGCCGATCCTGGGCCTGTCGGGGGTGCTCTACACGATCCCGTCGCTCGCGCTGTTCGCGATCCTGGCGCCGTTCACCGGCATCGGCCGCACCACCGTGCTGATCGGACTGGTGGCCTACGCCTTGCTCGTGCTGGTCCGGAACATCCTCGTCGGCCTCCAGGGGGTCGACCCCGAGATCCGGGACGCGGCCCGCGGGCTCGGCTACGGCCCGACCCGCGTGCTCCTCACCGTCGAGCTCCCGACCGCGCTGCCGGCGATCGTGGTCGGGCTACGGCTCGCCACCGTGACCACGGTCGCCCTCGTGACCATCGGGGTCGTGGTCGGCTTCGGCGGGCTCGGTCAGCTGATGTTCCGGGGCTTCAACAGCAACTACCACGCGGAGGTCATGACGGCGACGCTGCTCTGCCTGGCGATCGCGCTCGTGGCCGACCTGCTGCTCGCGGTGGCCGGCCGGCTGGCCACACCGTGGGTCCGGACCGGGAGCGGCGCATGAACGACGACAACATCGTCGGTCAGGCCCTGGTCTGGCTGAACGACCCCCTCAACTGGCAGGGCCCGGACGGCATCCCGGTCCGCACCCTCGAGCACCTCACGATGTCGGCGCTGGCGGTCCTGCTGGCCACCGCGGTCGCGCTGCCGCTCGGGATCTGGCTCGGCCACCGGGGCCGGGGCGGAGCACTCACGGTCGTGGCCGCCAACACCTCGCGCGCGCTGCCGACCTTCGCGTTGCTGCTCATCTTCGCGTCGACCGCGATCGGGTTCGGCAACCGGCCCACGGTGCTCGCGGCCGCGATCTTCGCCATCCCCGTGATCCTCACCAACACCTATGCCGGCCTGCGCGACGTCGATCAGGACGTGCGCGAGGCGGCCCGCGGTATGGGCATGTCCGGGCGACGGTCACTCGCGCTGGTCGAGATCCCGCTGGCCCTGCCGCTCATCGGGGCGGGGCTGCGCACGGCGGTGGTCCAGGTCATCGCGACGGTCCCGCTCGCCGCCCTCGTGGGCGGCGGCGGGCTCGGGACCTACATCATCACCGGGCTCGCCACGCGCCGGTTCGGCGAAGTGCTGGCCGGGGGCGTCCTCGTCGCGGGCCTGTGCCTGGGCGCCGAGGGCGTGATGGCAGGCCTCCAGCATCTGATGACCCCGCGCCCGATGCGGCCCGTCGGACGACGACCCCGGCGCGCGGCCGCGCGGGTCGCACGTGCACAATCGTGACGCGATCGACACCCCTCGAACGGTTGCCCGGCAGGCGTTCGCGGGATCAAATGGTCACCCATGCCGCCTGGCGCGGCACATCCTCCCGGAGGTTCTCCATGCGAGCACGTCGAACCACGCTCGGTGCCCTTGCCGCCGCCGTCCTGCTGCTGACAGCAGCGTGCGGCGACGCCGGGTCCTCCGGCGGCGGCGCCACCACGGCCGCCACGGTCACCGGCACCGAGCTGATGACCTGCGAGCCCGTCGCCGGGGACAAGCTGGTCGTCCTCGAGGACGACCTGGGGCTGCAGACCGTCGACAACATCGTCCCGGCGATCAACACCGCCGCGATCGAGGGCGACACGGCGATCGTCGGCCTCCTCGACGCGGTGTCCGCCACCCTCGACACCGACACCCTGGTGGCCCTGAACAAGTCCGTCGACGTGGACCGCCAGACCTCGACCGAGGTGGCGGCGCAGTACCTCGAGGCGAACGAGCTCTCCGCGCAGGACGCCGTCGGCGCGGGCAAGAAGATCGTGGTCGGCGCGGGCAACTTCTCCGAGAGCGCCACGCTCGCCGAGCTGTATGCGGGCGTGCTCCGCGCCGCCGGCTACGACGCGAGCACGCAGACCATCGGCAACCGCGAGACCTACGCACCGGCTCTCGAGTCCGGCGAGCTGACGATCGTGCCGGAGTACGCGGGCACGTTCACCGAGTTCCTCAACAAGTCGGTCAACGGCGCCGACGCGGCGGCCGTCGCGAGCTCGGACCTCGACGCCACGATGGCGGCCCTGACGACGCTCGGCGACGGGGTCGGGCTCACGTTCGGCACCCCGGCAGCCGCGCAGGACCAGAACGCGTTCGCGGTCACCACCGCGTTCGCCGAGGAGTACGACGTCGCCACGCTGAGCGAGCTCGCCGCCACGTGCGGGGGCCTCACCCTCGGCGGACCGCCGGAGTGCCCCGATCGCCCGTTCTGCCAGCCGGGTCTTGAGGAGACCTACGCGCTCGACTTCGCGGAGTTCACCTCCCTCGACGCCGGTGGGCCGCTGACCAAGACGGCCCTGCAGCAGGGCAAGATCGCCGTCGGCCTGGTGTTCTCCTCCGACGCGGCGCTCGCCAAGTAGCCGGGCCAGATCAGACCCCGCTGACGGCGGGCACGCGCCCGCTCGCGATCGCCGCGACCAGCCGCCGATGGTCGGACTCGTTGACGTCCGCGTACGTCGCGGCGAACGCGGCGATCGCGTCGTCGAACGCGGCGTCCTCGCCGAGGAAGGCGGCCAGGGCGATCCGGTCGCCGGAACGCGCGTGCCCGCGCGCAAGGGTCCACCCGCACGCCTCGCCGTAGGCAACGAGGCCCGCCGGCGACAGCCGGGCCACATCGATCGAGGACTTGCCGTCCCAGAGCTGGCGCACGTAGAAGTCGTGCATCTGGTCGTCCAGAGCCCTCAGGCGGTACCAGCCGAGCAGGGGGTCGCTCGCCGTCTGCATGAAGCGTTGGCCCTCGACCACACGGCGCCCCTGCGTCTCGTAGACCGAGGGACCCGCGTACGGCTCCAGCACGGACGGCTTCGCCTCCTTGAGCTGCAGCAGCAGGGGGTCCGAGGCGTCCCGGCCGATCAGCAGGACGACCCAGGCCCGGGTCCCGACGCTGCCCACGCCGACGACCTTGCGCGCCATCCGCGCGAAACGGTATGACTCCACCAGGTACCGCAGGTGCGGGGGAAGGCTCCCCCGGTACTGCTCGAGGAACGAGCTCATCACCTCGACGTAGCGCTCACGTTCGTGCTGATCGAGCAGGGCCTCGACCGGGACCACGAGCGGCGGCGCCGCCCTGAACCGCAGCGCACCGTCGTGCGCCTCGATGAGCCGTTCGAACGCCGTGAGACTGTCCCGACTGAGCGCCTTGCGGATCGCCTTCCGCACCTCGCGCTGGGTCTGGTGGTCGGCCGCGATCGCCATCTGGCGCTCCAGGGTCTTGGCGGGCAGGCGCCGCGTCCAGACCTCGACGTTGCGGAGCGCCGCGAAGCCCGCCATGGCCGCCCGGTAGGAGCGGACGGTCGCCAGCACCGCCGCGTGGCGCTCGGTGCGCCCGAACTGCAGATCCCGGGCGGCGACCTCGACGCTGGCCGCGAGCCGCTTGACGTCCCACTCGATGGGGCCCGGCAGGGTCTCGTCGAAGTCGTTGAGCCCGAAGACGAGCGAGCGTTCCGGGGTGTCGAACATCCCGAAGTTCAACAGGTGCGCGTCCCCGCAGAGCTGTGCGCGCAGCCCGCTGGTGGGGGTCCCGGCGAGGTCGGCGGCCATGATTGCCGCGCCGCCCCGGAAGAAGGCGAACGGGGAGGCGGCCATCCGCCCGTAGCGGATCGGGACCAGGTCCTCGATCCGCTCCGCCGACTGCCGGTCGAGGATCGCGAGCGGGTCGGCCCGGGTGGGCGAGAGCGTCCAGGTGGCCTGGCGCTCGTGCGGGAGCTGTGCACGCAGCTCCCGTCCGTGCGCCACCCGCTCGCTGAGCGTCCGCTTCGGCAGGTAGTCGGGGTCGGGGAGCTCCGGGAGCGCGGTGGCTTTCGGCGGACCGCTCATGGTGCCTCTCCGATCGTCGACGGATCTGACGGTGGTGACGCGGCGGGGGCCGCCGACGCCGGCTCGCCGCGGCGGCGCACCGCCAGGCCGGCAGCGGGGAAGACGATCACCGACAGCACGCCGGCCCCGACGAGCGCGGCGGCGTTCTCGCGCAGCATGGTGCCGTTGGCGAGCCCGATGTGGGTGAGCGCGACCAGGAGCGGGAGCGCCGTGGCGGTGAGCAGCGTCATCTCGACCCGCTCCCGCCGCACGAGCGAGCGCCGGTAGACCACGAGGGCCGGCAGCCCGCGGACCACCAGCAGCAGGACGAAGAACACCAGCACCCGCGCCGGCGCGTCGGCGATCGACCTCAGGTCCAGGCTCATCCCCGCCGCGACGAAGAAGATCGGGATGAAGAACCCATAGCCGATGGCGTCGAGCTTGACCTCGAGCTGTTCGGTGTCCCCCGGCGCCCATCGCCTCAGGACGCCGCCGGCCAGGAACGCTCCGAGCACGATGTCGAGCCCGAAATCCGCCGCGATCACGAGCAGGAACAGGAGCAGCAGGATCGTCCAGCGCAGCGTGGTCTGCGTCGTGGAGTGCTCACCGGCGAGCATGATCGACCGGACACGCCGCCCCCGGAGCAACCGGGGCGCGTAGCTGAGCAGGAGCGCGACGAGCGCGACGGCGACCAGCGAGGCGAGGCCGATGAACTGCCCGTTCGCGCTCAGGAAGATCGCGATGGCCACGATGGGCGCCAGCTCCCCGACCGCGCCGGCCGCGACGACGTTGGTCCCGAACGCGCCGGTCAGCATGGCGTTCTCGCGCAGGATCGGCAGCACGATGCCGAGCGCCGTCGTCGTCAGGGCCAACGACACGGGAACGAACGCGCGGACGAACCCGGTGGCGGCCAGGACGCCGACGACCCCCAGGGCGAGCGCGAGGCTGGCGGCCCACCCGATGACCGCGAGCCGCCCGGGCGCGGCCAGCAGGAGCCTGAAGTCGAGCTCGTAGCCGGCGAGCAGGAACAGGAACCCGAGCCCCAGGTTGACGAACGGCTCCACGGTGGCCGGGTCGCCCCAGTCGAGGACCTCCGGACCGATCAGCGCGCCACCCACGAGGAACACGACCACCTGGGGCAGGTGCAGCCCGGGGACGAGCCCGACGACGATCGGGGCGACCGCGGCGACGAACGCGATGGCCAGCAGCGTGGACAGGCCGTAGGTCAGCTCCATCGCCGATCCTCCACCAGCCCGCCTGGGGCGCGGTCGGGTTGCAAGGAGGCAAACGCTGCCAGCCGCAGACCTGACGTCGCGTCACCCCGCAGGGATGAGACGCGACCGGGACGGGCCGACCAAAAAACGAAGGCCCCTCGCCGGCGTTTCCGCTGGTGAGGGGCCTTATCTGTGCGCCATCAGGGACTCGAACCCCGAACCCGCTGATTAAGAGTCAGCTGCTCTGCCAATTGAGCTAATGGCGCGCGATGCATGACGCTACACGGCCCAGGCCCCCGATGCTAACCAGGGGCCCCGGACGTGGCCCACGTCACGCCGGATCGGGTTCCTGATCGCTCGGCGGGACCGGCTCGGAGTCCGTGCTCTCCCACCAGGCGTCGTCGGGCAGGCCCTCCGACCGCAGGATCTCGGCCGACGCGGGGACGGACGGCGCGGTCAGGTCCGCCAGCAGGGCGAGCGGGACATGCTCCGCCAGGAGGTCGAGGAGCTCCTCCGTCGAATCGTGGTCGGGCACATTCATCACGTCAGCCATGTTGCCTTCCTCCTTCGTCTTTCACCCATAGGACCATCCGGCGGCGGCGCACCGCAATCGTCGGATCGGCCTGAGGTCGCGCCTCACCCGAACGCTCGCCATCTGAACCCTCAGAGGTAGAGCCCGGTGCGCTGCCCGTCCGCCTCGGGGCGGGCCACCGCGTGAACGTCCTTCTCGCGCAGGACCACGTAGACGGTACCCGTCCGCTCGACCTCCGCGCGATCCTCGGGGTCGAACAGCACCCGGTCGCCGACGTTCACCTGGCGGACGCCCTGACCCGTGGCTGCGACCGCACCCCACGCCAGCTTGCGCTCCACGACGGCGGTCGCCGGGATCACGATGCCCGACGACGACCGCCGCTCCGCCGACTCCGCGTCGTACTTCACGAGCAGTCGATCGGCGAGCATCCGGATAGCCGGGGGCTCGTGCGCAGGTGGCGGCTCGGCCCTGGAGGTGGTCACCGTCCGACCGTACCCGCGCCTGGATAGGCTGGTCATCATGACCCCCCGTCTCGTCCCTGGTGACACCGCGCCCGACTTCACTCTGCCGACTGCCGATGGCGGCAGCCTGACCCTGTCCGACCTTCGCGGGCAGCATGTGATCGTGTACTTCTACCCGGCGGCGATGACGCCCGGCTGCACGACGCAGGCCTGCGACTTCCGCGACTCCCTCGCCGCGCTGCAGGGCAAGGGGTACAGCGTCGTGGGGGTCTCGCCCGACGGCGTGGACAAGCTCGCGACGTTCGTCGAGCAGGACGGGCTCACCTTCCCGCTCGTCTCGGACCCCGACAAGCAGGTGCTGCAGGCGTGGGGCGCGTTCGGGGAGAAGAACCTGTACGGCAAGACCGTCACGGGCGTGATCCGGTCCACCGTCGTCGTCGACCCCGCGGGGAAGGTCGAGCTCGCGCAGTACAACATCAAGGCGACCGGCCACGTCACCAAGCTGCGCCGCGACCTCGGGATCGACTGACACCCCGCCGCGCGTGCACGGTCGACCCCTGCGGTGTGGAAGGGTGGTCGACGCGGGAGTGGTGAAATGGTAGCCACGCGGCGTTTAGGTCGCCGTGCCTTCGGGCGTGCGGGTTCGATTCCCGTCTCCCGCACCAATGTTCGAGGCAGGGCGGTCGACGCCAGCGGTTCGACGCCGAGCGGTCGAGGTCAAGCGGTCGGTTCGACGGCCTGGGCGGCGATCTGCGCGCGCACCTCGGTCATGTCGAGAGCCCGGACGGCCGTCAGCACCTGGTCGAGGGCCGGGGCCGGCAGCGCACCCGCCTGGTTGAAGACCAGGATGCCCTCGCGGAACGCCATCAGGGTCGGGATGGACGTGATGCCGAGGTCCCCCGCCAGGCCCTGCTCGGCCTCCGTGTCGACCTTGGCGTGCAGCACCTCGGGGTTCGCGTCCGAGGACGCCTCGAAGACCGGCCCGAAGCGCTTGCACGGGCCGCACCACTCGGCCCAGAAGTCGACCAGGACGATGTCGTTGTCCTTGATCGCCTGCTCGATCGTGATCTCGGTCAGCTCTTTCGTGGCCATGAAAAGTCTCCTGTTCGTCACGGTTCAACCGGGGGCTAGAGCAATCGTCGGCACCCCGGTATTCCCGCGGCGGCGGCGGGGTGCGCGCGCCGGATTGGGCGATGGCCCGCGTCGCAGGGTAGAACGGCACCGTGACCGACACCGTCGACTTCCCGAGGCCCGAGCGTCCCTCCGGTTGGCTGAGCCGCGCTGAGATCGACCGCGCGCGTGCCTCCCTGCCCATCCTGTACGTCGATGCGGTACCCGTACGCGTCGACGACTCGGGCGACGTGATCGCCGTCGGGATCCTGCTGCGGGTGACGCCCGAGGGGGTCATGTCCCGCGCGCTGGTCTCCGGCCGCGTGATGTACCACGAGAGGGTGCGCGACGCGCTCGTGCGGCACATCGAGAAGGACCTGGGCTCGATGGCGCTCCCCCAGATCCCGCCGTCCCCGCAGCCGTTCACGGTGGCGGAGTACTTCCCGACCCCGGGCGTGACCGCCTACCACGACCCGCGCCAGCACGCGGTCTCCCTCGCGTACATCATCCCCGTCGCGGGCGACTGCCTGCCGCAGCAGGACTCCCTCGACCTCGCCTGGCTCACGCCCGAGGAGGTCACGAGCGAGCAGGTCCAGGTCGAGATGACCGGCGGGACCGGGACCCTGCTGCGCCAGGCGATGGCCCACGTCGGCCGCCTCCACTGAGGTCCGGCCGCCACCCCAAGACATACCGAGATCGTCCATCTGTGCCGAGGTAGTCCATCCAGACGGACGATCTCGGCGCGGAAGGACTATCTCGACTCGGCAATTCTTAGGCGAGGGTGAGCTCTGGCCAGTCGGACAGGTCCGCGCGCATCTTCCGGTCGTGGGTCGCCACCACGACGGCGGCCGACGTCGCCCGCAACGCCGCCGTCAGCTCGTCGACGAGCGCGATCGACAGGTGGTTGGTCGGCTCGTCGAGGATCAGCAGGTGCGGGGCGGCGAGCAGCGCGCGAGCCAGGTCGAACCGCCGGCGCTGACCGACGGAGAGGTCCGCGAGCGGGCGGTCGAGGTCCTCCTCGGTGAGCAGGCCGAGGAACGCGACCGGGACCAGCTGGTCGGGGTCGAGCAGGCCGCCCGCGAGCAGGTCGAGCGCCTCGCGTGCGTACGCGTCGAATCCCGTCGCGACCGCCGGCACGCCGCCCAGACCGGGCCGGTCGTCCTGCGCGAGGATCCCCAGCCGCACGCCCGGCGCGAGCGTCCAGGTGCCGCGCTCGAGCGGCACAACCCCGGCGAGCGCGCCGAGCAGGGTGGACTTGCCGGACCCGTTCGGACCGGTCACCAGCAGGCGCCCGCACGCCGGTACCGACACCCGGGTCCCGGCGAGATCGAGCCGGCCCGGGACGAGCGGCGCCCGCACCTCGAGCAGCGGCCTGCCCGACGGCGTGCCGCCCGCGGTGGCCGGCAGGGCGGGCAGGTCGGGGAAGGCCAGCGCGAGGGGCGGCACGGGCACCTCGACGGCCGTCTCCTCGAGCCGCGCCACGAGCCGGTCCGCGGCCTTGACGTGGATGCGGGCGTGGGTCGCCCGACGGTTCGGCTGACTGCCCTTGGGCGGGCGCCAGCCGTCGGACAGGCCCTCGTACGAGTCGTCCAGGCGGCGCAGCAGCTGCTCGCGGCGCTGCTGCTCGGCCGCGTACCGCTGACGCCACCGGCGCAGCGCCTGGTCCTTGGCGAACCGGTAGACCGCATAGCTCGTCGCGCCGTACAGCGCGGGCTTTCCGTCGACGGTCGGGTCGAGATCGAGGATCGCGGTCATCACGTCGTCGAGCAGCTGGCGGTCATGCGTGACGATCACCACGACGCCGGGCCAGGTCCGCAGCTGGCCGGTGAGGTACTCGATCCCGGCCTCGTCCAGGTGGTTGGTCGGCTCGTCCAGGAGCAGCACGTCGGCGCGCTGCGCGATCCGGCAGGCCAACCGGACCCGGTACCGCTCGCCGACGCTCATCTCGGCCAACGCCCGGGCCTGGTCCCGCGGCGCACCGAAGCGGGTCAGCGCCTCGTCCATGCGGCGGTCCGCATCCCAGCCGGCGAGCCGGTCGACGCGCGCGAGCGCCTCGGTCAGCGTCACCAGGTCCCCGCGCTCGTGGTCGAACCCCGCGATGACGGCCTCGAGCGCGTGCCCGGCCGCCCGGACGGCGCCGAGGGCCTCGTCGACGAGCGTGCCGACCGTCGCCCCGGGGGTGCTCTCGAGCTCCTGGCTCACGACCGCGAGCGTGCCGGCCCGGCGCACGCTCCCCACCTGCGGCACGAGCTCCCCGGACAGCACCTGCAGCAGGGTCGACTTGCCCGCGCCGTTCTCGCCGACCACGCCGATCCGCTGCCCGGCCCCGGCCACGACCGTGACCCCGGCGAGCACCGGACGCCCCGGGTACGCGAACGTCACGTCGTCGGCCACGAGGTGGACGGCGCCGGGCGCGACGACGGGCTCGCGCGGCGCGCTCCCCCGACCGCGTGTGCGGGCCGCCGTCACCGGGTCACCACGACATCCCCGGCGGGTACGGTCGGGCGCATGCGCACCCGGACCGTCCTCGCCGCCGTCGCCGACGCGGCCTGCATCGTCACGTTCGCCGCCGTGGGCCGCTCCTCGCACGCGGGGGCCGACGCCGTGCTCGACGTGCTCCGCGTCGCCTGGCCGTTCCTCACCGCCGGCGCGCTCACGTGGGTCGTGACCCGGGCCTGGCGCGACCCGGTGCCGATGTGGCCGGTCGGCGTGGGCATCTGGGCCGGGACCTGGGGCGTCGGCATGCTCCTGCGGGGGCTCTCCGGCGGCGGGCTCGCGCCCACGTTCCTGCTCGTGGCCGCGACCGCGCTCGCGGCCCTGCTCCTCGGCTGGCGTGGCATCGTCGCGCTGGTCAGTGCGACTCGGGGCGCGAGGTCACCGCGCGGCTCGGCGCAGCCGGGCTCGGCCGGCCGCTCGGCGCAGCCGGGCTCGGCCGGCCGCTGAGCGCCGCCACGATGACCGGCGCGAGCGCCCGGAAGGCCTCCCCCCGGTGGGAGATGGCGTTCTTCTCGGCCGGGGTCAGCTCGGCGCTCGTGCGGGTCAGCCCGGCGGGCACCAGGATCGGGTCGTAGCCGAACCCGTGCGCCCCCCGCGGAGCGGTCGCCAGCGCGCCCCGCAGGAAGCCGTGCTCCACGTGCTCGAAGCCGTCCGGCAGCACCAGCGCCGCGGCACACACGAACTGCGCGCCGCGGTGCTCGGGCGCGACGTCCGCGAGCTGCGCGAGCAGCAGCGCGAGGTTGGCGGCGTCGTCCCCGTGCCGCCCGCACCAGCGCGCCGAGAAGATGCCCGGCGCACCACCGAGCACGTCGACCGCGAGCCCGGAGTCGTCCGCGATGGCGGGCAGCCCGGTGAACGCCGCGAGCGCCCGCGCCTTGATCAGCGCGTTCGCCGCGAACGTGAGCCCGTCCTCGACCGGTTCGTCGGCGCCGACCTCGCCCGCGCCGACGACGTCATCGGGCTCGATGCCGGGCAGCAGGTCCATGAGGATCGCGCGCAGCTCGCCGATCTTGTGGGCGTTGTGCGTGGCCAGCACCACGCGCGGGGCGCGCGCGGACCCAGGAGTCACGGACCCGGGCGTCACGGACGAGACGCGGGGTCCGTCGCGAGCGCCAGCTCCTGCTGCCGGGTCAGCTCGGCGGTGCCGCCGAGGGCGAGCTCCAGCAGCGTGTCGAGCTCCCGACGGTCGAACGGCGCCTGCTCGGCGGTGCCCTGCACCTCGACGAACAGGCCCTTGCCGGTGACGACCACGTTCATGTCCGTCCCGGCCCGCACGTCCTCGACGTACGGCAGGTCGAGCATGGGGACGCCGTCGACGATCCCGACGCTCACCGCCGCGACGGAGTCGAGCAGCACCGGCTTGGTGCCCTTGATGGCCCCCTGCCGCTGACCCCAGGCGATCGCGTCCGCGAGGGCGACCCAGGCGCCGGTGATCGCGGCCGTGCGCGTGCCGCCGTCGGCCTGGAGCACGTCGCAGTCGAGCACGAGGGTGTTCTCGCCCAGGGCCGCCACATCGACGACGGCGCGCAGCGAGCGGCCGATCAGGCGCGAGATCTCGTGGGTGCGGCCCCCGACGCGGCCCTTGACGGACTCGCGGTCGGACCGGGTGGACGTCGCCCGCGGGAGCATCGCGTACTCCGCGGTGACCCAGCCCTGGCCCGACCCCTTCTTCCAGCGCGGCACGCCCGGGGTGAACGAGGCGACGCAGAGGACCTTCGTGTTGCCGAACTCGACGAGCACGCTGCCCTCACCGGCGTCGAGCCAGTTGCGGGTGATCGTGACCGGGCGAAGCTCGTCGGTACGGCGCCCGTCGGGGCGCAGGAAGGCATCCGTGGTGATAGTGGTCATGGCCGGGGAGTTTACCGTCCGGGTCGCCACGACGTTCTGCGGCGGGCCGCTCAGAGCAGGTAGACGGACCCCGGCCGGGCGAGGTCGATCGGGCCCGCGTAGACCTGTTGCGCCTCGCGCAGCGTCACCCCGGCGTCGTTCCAGGCGGGCACGTGGGTGAGCACCAGCCGACCGGACCGTGCCGCCGTGGCCGCCTGCCCGGCCCGCCGGCCGGTGAGGTGCACCCCGCGGACGGCGTCGTCGCGCCCCTCGAGGAAGCCCGCCTCGGACAGCAGGAGGTCTGCGCCGGTGGCCAGCGCGTCGAGCCCTGCGCACGCGTCGGTGTCCCCGGTGTACGCGAGGGTCACCCGCCGCGCCGGATCGGCCTCCGCCGGGCCGGTCACCCGGATCCCGAACGCCGGGACCGGGTGCGCCATCGGGACCGGCTCGAGCCGCAGCGGCCCCACCTGGACCGGGCTGGCGGGATCCCACCGGCGGACCTCGACCTGACCGCTGATGTCCGTGGCCGGGTCGGTGCCGGCCAGCTGCGCGAGCCGCTCGGTCGTGCCCGCCGGCCCGTGGACGGGCACCGGCCCGCAGGGCCCGCCCGGGTGGTAGCGCCGGTAGACGCCCAGGACGACGAGGTCGGCGGCGTGGTCCGCGTGCAGGTGCGAGATCGCGAAGGCGTCGACGCGGTTCGGGTCGCAGTACTTCTGCAGCGGGCCGAACGCGCCGTTGCCCAGGTCGAGCACGACCCGCCAGGTGCGGCCGTCGGCGTCGTCGGCCTCGACGAGATAGCTCGACGCGGCCGAGACCGCACTGGGGAACGAACCCGCGCACCCGACCACCGTGAGCCTCACCGCAGCACCCCTGCGGCCTCGACGGCGCCGACCTCGGGGCCGAGGAACCGGCGGGCCAGGAGCTGGAACGAGGCGGTGTCGCCCGTCGCGAGGAAGCGGTGCACCGGCGGCCCGGAGGACACGAGCCGCTCCAGACCGTGGGCGACCAGCGTCCGGTAGACGTCCTTGGCCGTCTCCTCCGCGCTCGAGACGAGGGTGACCTCGTCCCCCATCACGTACGAGATCACGCCGGTCAGCAGCGGGTAGTGGGTGCAGCCGAGCACCAGGGTGTCGACCCCCGCCTCCCGGACCGGGTCCAGGTACTCATGCGCGATCGCCAGCGCCTCGGGTCCGGAGGTGATGCCGGCCTCGACCAGCTCGACGAACTTCGGGCAGGCCTGGGTGACGAGCGTCAACCGGGGCGCGACGGCGAACGCGTCCTCGTAGGCCCGCGACTCGATCGTCGCGCGGGTCCCGATCACGCCGATCCGTCCCGAGCGGCTGGCCGCCACCGCACGCCGGGCCGCCGGCAGGATGACCTCGACGACGGGCAGCCCGCGGCGTTTGGTGTACCGCTCGCGCGCATCGCGCAGCACGGCCGCCGAGGCGGTGTTGCACGCGATGACCAGCATCTTCACCCCCTGGTCGACGAGGTCGTCCATGACCTCGAGCGCGTGGGCGCGCACCGCCGCCAACGGCTTGGGACCGTACGGCGTGTTGAGCGTGTCACCGATGTACAGGATCGACTCGTGCGGGAGCTGGTCGATGACCGACCGGGCCACCGTGAGCCCACCCACCCCGGAATCGAAGATCCCGATCGGCAGGTCGGTCACGGACTCGGGGTTCACCGGCGGCTCCGTCGGGTCGCCGATCACGGCAGATCCTCGAGCAGCACGGCCATGAGCGACTCCTGCAGCCAGCCGAGCGCGGCGAACACGGACCCGAGGTACTCGCGGATCTCGTCCTGGAGCACCTCCCGGGCGCTGCGGTCGGGGTCCTGCTCACCGCGCTCGCGGCGGTCGAGCGCCTCGTAGATCGCGTCCGAGTCCTCCTCCGACTCGACCCCGAGGCGGTCGGCGAGCACGAGGCGCAGGTCCGTCAGGGTGGCGGCCAGGTCGACGGCGTCCTCGCGGCGCACCCACAGGTCCGTGCCCTCGCCGTCGTCGGGCGCCGCGCCGTGCCCGACGGCGGGTGCGTCCGGCGCGTCCCCCACGAGGGCCTGCCACAGCACGCGCAGGCGATCGATCTTCACCCGTCGCAGGTCGCCCTCGGTGAGGCGGCGGAACTCGGCGGCGAGCTCGTCGTCGTCGTCGGAGGCGTCCGGGAGCAGGCGGTGCACTGCCGGGTCGACGGGTGCGGGCACGACGGCGGGCAGCGGGCGCAACCCGAGCAGCGACCGGGTGGCGGACTCGTCGGGCGCATCGGCCCCGCGGGCCGCGGCCGTGGTCGCCTCGAACCGATCGGCGCCCAGCAGCTCGGCGACGTCGGCCACCACCGTGGCGAGCACCTCGCGCTCGGTGGCGTCGAGCCCGGCGACGTACCCCGCCGGCTCGGACCGGAAGGCGCGCATCAGGCGCCGCCCTGCTGCAACGTGGCCCACAGGCCGAACGAGTGCATCGCCTGCACGTCCACCTCCATCTGCTCGCGGTTGCCGGTCGAGACGACCGCGCGACCCTGCTCGTGCACCTGCCGCATGAGCGTGTCGGCCTTCGCCGCCGGGTAGCCGAAGTACGACCGGAACACGAAGCTCACGTAGCTCATGAGGTTGACGGGGTCGTTCCAGACGATCGTGATCCACGCGTCGGCGAGCCGCTCGTCCTCGTGGACCTGTTCGTCCTGCTGGGGAAGGGTCTGGACGGGCACGCCCCCACTGTAGGTGGCGGCGTCGGCGGGTGTCGTGCACCGGTCGGGTCCGGCGGGGGCCGGTCGGGGCCCGGCGCGGACCGACCGGCGGCCCCGACGGCCTACGGTGATCCCATGAGTGCACCGGAGCCCTCGGCGCAGGTGGGCGGCGCTGTCCGCCCCGCGACTGCCCCCCTTCCCCCGCGTCCGAGCACAGCGCTGCTCACCGACCGCTACGAGCTGACCATGCTGCAGGCGGCGCTCGCGAGCGGCACGGCCGGCCGGCACTGCGTGTTCGAGGTCTTCACGCGCCGGCTGCCGCCGGGCCGCCGCTACGGGGTGCTCGCCGGGACGGGACGGGTGCTCGAGGCGCTCGCCGACTTCCGCTTCGGCGCGGCCGAGCTCGAGTGGCTCGCCGCCGAGCGGGTCGTCGACGCGGCCACGATCGACTACCTGGCGCACTACCGGTTCACCGGCGAGATCTGGGGCTATGCCGAGGGTGAGGTGTTCTTCCCAGGCTCGCCGGTGATGGTCGTCGAGGGGACGTTCGCCGAGGCGGTGCTGCTGGAGACGCTCATCCTGTCGATCCTCAACTACGACTCGGCGGTCGCGTCGGCCGCGTCGCGCATGACGAGCGCCGCCGTCGGCCGACCGGTCCTCGAGATGGGCTCGCGCCGCGCGAACGAGCAGGCCGCGGTGGCGGCCGCCCGGGCCGCGGTGATCGCCGGCTTCGCGGGGACGTCGAACCTCGAGGCCGGGCGGCGCTGGGGCCTGACCACGATCGGCACCGCCGCGCACGCCTTCACCCTCCTGCACGACGACGAGGAGTCGGCCTTCGCGGCTCAGATCGCCTCGCAGGGCCGCGGCACGACACTCCTCGTCGACACGTTCGACGTCCGCCGCGGCGTCACGGCCGCGATCAAGGCCGGCGGTGTCGAGCTGGGGGCCGTGCGGCTCGACTCGGGCGACCTGCTCTCCCTCGCCCAGGACGTGCGGCACCAGCTCGACCAGCTGGGCGCGACGGCGACCAAGATCACCGTCACGTCCGACCTCGACGAGTACGGCATCGCGGCGCTGGCCGCGGCACCCGTGGACAGCTACGGCGTGGGCACCTCGGTCGTGACCGGCTCCGGCGCTCCCACCTGCGGCATGGTCTACAAGCTGGTCGCCCGGGCCGGGTCCGACGGCGCGCTGGCCGCGGTCGCCAAGACGTCGGCCGCCAAGGTCGGCGTCGGCGGCCGCAAGGGCGCCGCCCGCCGGCTGGACGGCGAGGGCCGCGCGGTCGAGGAGGTGCTGGTGGTCGGTTCGGAGGCGGCGATCACCGACTGGGCCGAGGACGACCGCGAGATGCGCGCGCTGCACGTCCCGCTGGTCGTCGAGGGCGCCGTGGACACCCGCTGGACGGGGGCGGCCGGCGTGCGCCTGGCGGCGCTGCGGCACGAGGCCTCGCGCGCGGAGCTGCCGCGGGGTGCCCGCCGGCTGTCCGCCGACGAGGCTGCGATCCCCACGATCGTGCGGGAGCTCGTCTAGCCCGCTGGCCCGCTGGTCGCTGGCCCGCTAGCGCTTGCCGACGAACCAGCCCCGCACCATCGTCACGCGTTCCTCGAGCTGGGTCGCGCTCGCGAGCGCCACCTCAGGACCGCCGCCCCGACGGCGCAGCTCGGTGTGCACGGTCCCGTGCGGCTGACCGCTGCGCCGGGCCCAGGCGGACACGAGCGCGGACAGCTCCTTGCGCAGCTCCGCCAGGCGCCGGTGGTCGGCCTCCGCGCGCACCTGGTCGGTGTTCGCCCGGCCCCGCTTGGCGGTCTGCTGGTCGGCCTGCCGCTGCTGCAGCAGTTGGGTGACCTGGTCGGCGTCGAGCAGCCCGGGCAGGCCGAGGAAGTCCAGCTCCTCGGCCGAGCCGACGTCGGCGCCGGTCCCGAACTCACCGCCGTCGAACAGCACCCGGTCGAACGAGGCCTGCGCCTCGAGCGGTTCGAACGCCCCCTGGATCCCGCCGGGGCCTACCGCATCCGCTCCCGAGTCGGGTGCGTTGGCGGCCGCGACCAGCGCGTCCTCGGGGTTGTACATGTCGCCGAGCTCGTCGGCCGACGGGGGGCGGTCCAGCGCGTGGTCCCGCTCGATCTCGAGGCTTCCCGCGAGCTCGAGCAGCTGCGGCACGCTCGGCAGGAAGATCGACGCCGTCTCGCCGCGCCGCCGGGCGCGCACGAACCGGCCCACCGCCTGCGCGAAGAACAGCGGCGTGGAGGCCGACGTCGCATAGACCCCGACCGCGAGGCGCGGGACATCGACCCCCTCGGTGACCATCCGGACGGCGACCATCCACCGCGAGGTGCCGGCCGAGAACGCATCGATCGCATCCGAGGCCCCCACGTCCGAGGCGGTGTCGTCGGAGAGCACCACGGTGGGCGACTGGCCAGTCAGGCGGGCCAGGTGCCCGGCGTAGGCACGCGCGTCGGTCTGGTCGGTGGCGATGATCATCGCGCCCGCGTCCGGGACGGTGCGCCGGACCTCCGTGAGGCGCCGGTCCGCGGCGGCGAGGACCGAGGGGATCCACTCGCCGTTCGGGTCGAGCGCGGTGCGCCAGGCCTGCGCGGTCATGTCCTTGGTCAGCGGCTCGCCCAGCCGCGCGCTGATCTCGTCGCCCGCCTTGGTGCGCCAGCGCATCTGGCCGGAATAGGTGAGGAAGATCACCGGTCGGACCACCCGGTCACGCAGGGCGTCGCCGTAGTTGTAGCTGAAGTCGGCCGCGCTGCGGCGGATCCCGTGCTCGTCGCGGTCGTAGCGGACGAACGGGATCGCGGCCGTGTCCGACCGGAACGGGGTACCGGTGAGCGACAGCCGCCGGGTCGCGCCGTCGAAGGCCTCCCGGATGCCGTCGCCCCAGGACAGTGCGTCGCCACCGTGGTGGATCTCGTCGAGGATCACCAGGGTCGGCGCCGCCGCGGTCCGAGCCGCGTGCAGGGCGGGCTTCATCGCGACCTGGGCGTACGTGATCGCCACGCCGTCGTAGAACGCGCCGTGCCGCCCCTGCGCGTTCTTGAAGTTCGGGTCGAGGCGCAGCCCGACCCGCGCGGCGGCGTCGGCCCACTGCTTCTTGAGGTGCTCGGTCGGGGCGACCACCGTCACCCGCCGGATGACCCCCGCCTCCAGCAGCTCGGTCGCGACGCGCAACGCCAGGGTCGTCTTGCCGGCACCCGGTGTCGCGACGGCGAGGAAGTCCCGGGGCGCTCGGGCGCGGTAGATCGCCAGCGCTTCGGCCTGCCAGGCGCGCAGCTTCTCGGCGGTCCCCCACGGCGCGCGCCCAGGAAAGGCCGGCGACAGGTGGGAGGCCGCTGCAGACGAAGCAGCGGAAGCGGGTCGTGCGCTGGGACGGTTCCCGGGGCTCACTTTCCGCCGGAGGAGTCGTTGCCGCCGGAGCCGCTACCGCCGGAGCCGTCGCCGTCCTTGGGCGCTCGCAGCCCGTCGTAGATCTCCTTGCAGATGGGGCAGACCGGGAACTTGTTCGGGTCGCGACCCGGCACCCAGACCTTGCCGCACAGCGCGATCACGGGCTTGCCCGACATCGCAGAGTTCATGATCTTGTTCTTGCGCACGTAGTGCGCGAAGCGCTCGTGGTCGCCGGGTTCAACCTGCTCGGAGGTCTCCTCGCGCTCGAGGACACTCGTCGAGGTACCCCCGCCCGAGTCCGGCTGCGCACCGAAGGGATCGTCGGGACCGGTGGTGGGGGGAAGCGGCTCACTCATGCAGGCGAGTCTACGACCGACCCTCTGACACCCGTGATCACGGCGGACCGCCCGCCGCCGTCCCTACCCGCGATGCGGCTGGAAGTTGAGGAGCTGCTCCGGCTGAACGTCGAGGTAGATCTCGCCTCTGGGCCCCACGGGAACGCCGACGAAGATCCGCACGACGCTCAAGATCCGTCGGATCCCCTCGATCTTGAGGAAGTAGTCCGCCTGGCCGATCTCCATCGCGAACGGGAGACCGACGTACGTGTCGTTGAGGTCGCCCGCGCGAACCGTGGTCGTGCTGTTGCCGACTTGGAGGGCCATCGGGTCACCCTAGCCGCTCACCCCTGGTCAGAGGCCCTGCCACACGGGCTTCGCGGCGTAGGTGCTCCGGAAGTAGTCGGCCAGCTGCAGCCGGCTCGCGGCGGCGTTGTCGACCAGCACGGTCACGTGCGGGTGGTGCTGCAGGACGGTCGCGGGCCACATGGCGCTGACAGGCCCCTCGACCAGCTGGTGCACGGCGTCCGCCTTGGCCCGGCCGGTCGCGATCAGCACGATGTGCGCGGCGCGCATGATCGTGCCGAGCCCCTGGGTCAGGCAGTGCTGCGGCACCTGGTCGATGTCGCCGCCGAAGAAGCGGGCGTTGTCCGCGCGGGTCTGCTCGGTGAGCGTCTTGATGCGGGTCCGGGAGGCGAGCGAGGAGCCCGGCTCGTTGAAGGCCACGTGCCCGTCCGTGCCGATCCCGAGGATCTGCAGGTCGACGCCGCCGGCGGCCGCGATCGCGTCGTCGTACTCGGCGCAGGACGCCGGGAGGTCCGACGCGAGCCCGTCCGGTCCCCGGACGGCACCGGGTGCGAAGTCCACCCGCCCGGCGATCTCCTTCTCGATCACGTTCCGATACCGCTCCGGGTGGTCGGCCGGCAGTCCGACGTACTCGTCGAGCATGAACGCCCGCGCCTTCGCGAACGACAGCCCGCCCTCCTCGTGCCGGCGGACCAGCTCGTCGTAGATGCCGAGCGGGCTCGACCCCGTCGCCAGCCCGAGGACCGCGGCCGGACGGGCGAGGATGAGCTTTTCTATGGCGCCGGCGGCGAGTCTTGCGAGCTCGTCGGGCGCAGCGATGATGACCTCCATCAGGCCACCGTGTCACGGCCCGTGAGAGCGGCGCCAATCGCGGCCCGCGCGGCGCGGGACGCGGGCCCGACGGCGGCGGGCGACTAGGTTGAGCCCGCCTGCGCGGATCGCGCCGGCACAGTGGCTGCACACCGGCCGCACGATGGCCGCGACCGGCCGGAGACGAGGAGCTCGGACATGATCCCCGTCCTCGACCCGGACTCCGCACTCCCCCCGTACGAGCAGATCCGCTCGCAGCTCGTCGCCGCGATCCGCACCGGCGCGCTGGTCCCGGGCACGCGCCTGCCCACGGTGCGCGCGCTGGCCGACGACCTGGGTGTGGCCACGAACACTGTCGCGCGGGCCTATCGCGAGCTCGAGCAGGCCGGCGTCGTGCAGACCCGCGGGCGGGCCGGCACCTTCGTCGAGACGTCCGGCGAGGCGACCGAGCGCGCGGCGTTCGCCGCGGCGCAGGACTACGTCAGCCGGGTTCGCGCGCTCGGGATGGACGACGACGGCGCGGTGCGCTGGGTCCTGGACGCCCTGCGGGTGGCCCGGGACTGACCGGTCCGCGCCAACGGCTGGCGAGGCGCGGCCGTCAGGCCACGCCGACGTCGAGGGTGAACCACACGGTCTTGCCGTCCGGACCATGGTCGTCGACCCCCCAGGCGCTGGACAGGGTGTCGACCAGCACCATGCCCCGCCCGTTCGCGGTCAGGAGCACCGGACGCCGGATCACCGGCTGTCCCACGCCCCGGTCGCTCACGGCCACGCTGACCAGGTGCCCGGAGCGCCACATCCGGATCTGGATGTCACCGGCGGCGGGACCGTGGAGCACCGCGTTCGCGAGGAGCTCGCCGGCGAGGAGCTCGATGACGTCCGACGCCTCCGCCGAGACGCCCTGCGCCGCGATCGCGCGCACCACCCACTGCCGTCCGGCCCGTGCCGCCGAGGGCTGGGCCACCAGCTGCAGCTCCAACACCCCACCCCAGCCCGGTCCGGCCGACACGCGAGTCGTGACGGTCATCGTCCTGAGGTCAAGTATCACCAACTCGGCGCCGGGATGGCGAACGTGCACCTCCCCGCGACCCCGCGCGTCGCTCGCCCGGCGGGGTCGCGGACCGGCTCAGCTCTCCGCGCGCGGGCGGAACTGGCCGGTGGTGGGCACCGAGCCGGCGATCCCCTGCACGACGGCGGCGGCCACGTCGCGCAGCTTGATGTTGCGGTGGCTCGACGCGCTGCGCAGGATCTCGAACGCCTCCTCGGAGGTGCACCGGTTCTGCGCCATGATCACCCCGATCGCCTGGTCGATGATCGCCCGGGACGCCATCGCCGCGCTCAGGTCACCGTTGATCACGGTCTGCTCGGAGATCCGGATGCACAGGGCCATCACCCGGGCGACCTGCTGGGCGAACACGGCCGCCCGCACGAGGCGCTCCTGCTCCCAGGGCTCCTCGTCCTCCGAGTAGAGATTCAGCGCGATCGCGGCCCCCGGCCCAGCGGTGGCCGACAACGCAGCCGCCGACCGGAATCCCGCGCGGACGGCCGCCTCGCGCCACTCGACCCAGCGCTCGTCGTGCCAGATCTCGTCGCCCATCACCGTGCGCTGCTCGTCGAGCGAGGTGATGCACGGCCCCGACCCGGCGGCCACCTCGACGTCGTCGCAGCGCGCGGTCCGCGCGTCGCTGCTCGCCGCGCGCCGGTCGTGGCCGCGGTGTCGAAGCGTGATGCCGCAGTGCGTACCCGCGCCGATGTGCTCGGGTGCGTGCTGGGCGAACTCCTCGAGGTAGTCCTCGATGCTCGCGGTTTCGAGCAGGATCGAGCCCAGTTCGGCTCGGGCCTGCGACGTCGTCACAGCATCCGGTTCAAATTCGTCAGTCATTGCTCCCCCTTTGCCGGACGCAGAAATGCGCCCGGTGCATCGCTGACGTACGCCCGATTTCAGGCGCACAGAATTGCCGACGACCCACCACTGTTGCACGCCGAGCTCACTCTCGCCCGGTTACCCGCCGCGCGAGATTCATGGCATCGAACGGTGCCCGCACCTTGGCGTCGTTGTCGAGGTACACGAAAACGTCCCGGCCGGCGGGTCCGGCCCCCGCGTTCCACCGTCGCAGGCGCGCCGCCCACCGGTCCAGGGCCTCGTCGTCGTACCCGCTGACGTAGAGCTCAGCGTCGCCGTGGAGGCGGACGTAGACGAAGTCGGCGGTCACCTCCTCGAACCGCGGCCACCGCCCCGCACTGTCGGCCACCACGAGCGCGACGTCGTGGTCGCGGACCAGCCGGACGAACTCGGGTCGCTCGTACGACGGGTGCCGGACCTCGATCGCGTGGCGCACCGGTCGATCAGCGTCGGTCTCGGTCCAGGCCCGTCCCTCGAGCCGTTCGTCGTGCCGACCCGCCAGCCGGGCGGCCTGGCTCGTGGTGCGGGGCAGGAGCCGGAAGAACGACGCCAGCCGATCGGCGTCGTACGCGAGCGTCGGTGGGAGCTGCCAGAGCACCGGGCCGAGCCTGTCGCCCAACGCCAGCACCCCGGAGGCGAAGAAGTTGGCCAGCGCGGTGTCCACGCCCGCGAGCTTGCGTAGGTGGGTGACGAACCGCGGGCCCTTGACGGCGAACACGAATCCCGGCGGGGTCTGCGCGCACCAGGACCGGTAGCTCTCCGGTCGCTGCAGCGCGTAGAAGGTGCCGTTGATCTCGATCGACGACAGGCGACGAGCGGCGTACTCCAGCTCCTGGGCCTGAGGCAGTCCCGGGGGGTAGAACGTGCCGCGCCACGGGGCGTACCGCCAGCCGGAGATCCCGATGCGGATGTCGGCCACCCCCGCGACTCTACGAGCGCCCGCCCCGGCCCGCCCGGCGGGGCCCCGGCGTCGAGGTCGCCCGAACGATGGGCTGGCGCACAGGAAGGACAAAGCCGAGCCCCAGGCCCGGATGAGGTGATGTTCACTCCACCGACATTCGGAGTTCACGATGACCCAGCCCGTCATGTTCGCGATCGACCTGATCGCGATCACCCTGCTCACCTTCGGGATGTACTTCCCGCGGCACCGTCGACGCGACCTCGTCGTCGCCTACCTCGGTGTGAACATCGGGGTCCTCGCCGTGGCAGGCACGCTCGCCTCGAGCACCGTCGGCGCCGGCCTCGGGCTCGGGCTGTTCGGGGTGCTCTCGATCATCCGGCTCCGGTCGTCCGAGCTCGACCAGCTCGAGGTGGCGTACTACTTCTCGGCGCTGGCGCTCGGCCTGCTCGGCGGGCTGAGCGTCACGCCCACCTGGCTCACGGTCGCGCTGATGGCCCTGATCCTCGCGGTCATGTTCGTCGGCGACCACCCCCGGATGCTGCGGCACTACCGGTCCCAGGTCATGGTGCTCGACTCCGCCTTCACCGACCAGACCGCCCTGGTCGATCGCCTCGAGGATCTCCTCGGCGCCCGGGTGCACGCCGCCAACGTGCAGCGGGTCGACCTGGTGAACGACACGACCATCGTGGAGGTGCGGTTCGAGCTGCCGCCGACCGGGAGCCCGAGCCGCCCGCGCGCCGGTGCGCTGGCCGGAACCGCGACCGGGGGCGTGCGATGACCGCGCTCGAGCTGCGCGAGGCGCCCGACCTGGCGGACGCCCTCACCCGCTTCGCCCCGATCGGGCTCGACGAGCTCAACGATCGCGCGGCGCTGCAGACCCGGGTCGACCGCAAGTACGTGCTCCCGCTGGCAGACGCGCGCGACCTGCTGCGCCGGGTCTCGCGAGACACCCGCGCGCTGCAGATCGACGGCGCCCGCTCGTTCGGCTACGAGTCGGTGTACTTCGACACCCCGGACCTGACGAGCTACCTGCTCGCGGCCCACCGCCGACGGCGGCGGTTCAAGATCCGCACCCGGACCTACCTGGACTCCGCCGAGTGCTGGCTGGAGGTCAAGACCCGGGACGGGCGCGGTCGCACCGTCAAGCACCGGGCGGCGCACCCCGTCGGAGCCGGCGCGGTGCTGACCGCACCGGGCCGCACGTTCGCCGCCGAGGTGCTCGTCGACGCCGCCGTCATGGGCGGTCCGGCCGCCGGCGCGCTGGACCTCACCGCGACCCTCGTGACCCGGTACCACCGCAGCACGCTCTACCTGCCCGGATCCGGCAGCCGCGTCACGGTGGACACCGACCTCTCCTGGCTCGACGACGCCGGCCGGTGCCTCGAGCTGCCGGAGCTCGTGATCCTCGAGACCAAGACGGGGTCGACGGCCTCGCCGGTCGACCGCCTGCTCTGGTCCCGCGGACACCGCCCGACGCCGATCTCCAAGTTCGCCACCGGCCTGGCCGCACTGCAGCCCGACCTGCCCGCGAACCGCTGGCAGCGGGTCCTGAACCACCACTTCGCGACCCCCGACCGCCCGCAGCCCTGACCCGCGCGCCGTCGTCCCCCTCTTCCTGACCGCCCGAACCCCCTTCATCCTTGGAGCTCCTCATGCGACGTCCGACCCCCCGCACCTTCATCCCCGCCCTGCTCGTCGCGGCCCTGCTCACCGGCTGCGCGAGCACGGCCGACACGACCGCCGGCACGACGACGACCAGCCCCGCCACGAGCGCGACTTCGGTGAGCGCCGACGTCACCGTGGCCGAGGCCCTGGCCGCGAACACGGCCGACCACGACGACGCTGCCGACCACGAATGGGCCGAGGCCGACGAGATCCCGATCACCCTCACCGGGGACGGGGCGACGGCCGACGCCGCCTCGGTCACCGTCGACGGCGCCACCGTGACGATCACCGCCGCGGGGACCTACCGGATCTCGGGCACGCTCGACGACGGCCAGATCGTCGTCGACAGCGCCGACGACGGGATCGTGCGGCTGATCCTCGACGGGGTCGACGTGACCAGCTCGACCACCGCGGCGGTCGCCGTGACGAACGCCGACGAGGTGGTCGTCGTCCTCGCGGACGGTTCCACGAACACGCTGGCCGACGCGGCGACCTCCGCCGGGGCGGCAGCCGACACCGAGGCACCGAACGCGGCCCTCTACTCCACGGCAGACCTGACGATCACCGGGACGGGTGCACTGAGCGTCGACGGGAACGCGAACGACGGCATCGCCAGCACCGACGGGCTGGTGATCACCGCCGCCACCCTCACGGTCGACGCGGTCGACGACGCGATCCGCGGCAAGGACTACCTCGTGATCGACGGCGCGACCGTCACCGCGACCGCCGGCGGCGACGGCCTGAAGTCCGACGTGGTGGATGACGCGGCGGCGGGCTACATCGCGATCCTGGCCGGGACGGTCGCGGTCACGGCCGGCGGTGACGGCCTCCAGGCCACGACCGACGTGATCATCGCCGATGGGGAGGTCACCGTCGACGCCGGCGGGGGCAGCGGCGCGACGGTCGCCGCGGATGCCTCGGCGAAGGGGCTCAAGGGGGACGTGAGCGTCGTGGTCGGCGGCGGCCAGGTCGCCGTCGACGCGGCGGACGACGCCGTCCACTCCGGCGGCGCCGTGACGATCGTGGGCGGCGAGCTCACGCTGGCCAGCGGGGATGACGGCGTCCACGCCGACGGCGCCCTGAGCGTGTCCGGCGGGACGGTCGCCGTGACCGAGTCCTACGAAGGGCTCGAGAGCGCCACCATCACGATCAGCGGCGGCGACGTGAGCATCACGGCGAGCGACGACGGCATCAACGTCGCGGGCGGGGCCGACGGGTCGGGCCAGCAGGGGCCGGGCGGAGCACCCGTGGGTGGCACCGAGGACGAGTTCGCCACGACCGGTGACTACTCCCTGACGATCAGCGGCGGCACGATCGTGGTCGACTCCGACGGCGACGGGCTCGACTCGAATGGCTCGATGACGATCAGCGGCGGGACGACAGTGGTCTCCGGGCCGACGACCTCCGGCAACGGCGCGCTCGACGTCGACGGCACGTTCGACGTGTCCGGCGGCGTGCTGCTCGCGGCCGGCAGCGCCGGGATGGCCATGTCCCCCGGCGACACGTCCGCCCAGGGCTGGGTGTCCGTGGCGTTCGACTCCACCCAGGTGGCCGGGACGGTGGTCCACGTGGTCTCGGCCGACGGCACGGAGATCGCCGCGTTCGAGTCCACCAAGGACTTCCAGTCCCTCGTGCTCTCCGCCGCGCAGATCACCAGCGGCGAGTCGTACACGGTGTACGCCGGCGGCAGCATCTCCGGCGTGAGCGTCGGAGGGATGACGGCCGACGGCGACCGCACCGGTGCGACCGAGGTCGCGACGGCCACGGCCGGCGAGGCAGCCGCCGGCGGCATGGGCATGGGCGCAGGCCCCGGCCGCCGCTGACGACCCGCCCGGGCGGACCGGGTCGGCGCTCGACCTCGTGTCGGCGCCGACCCGGTCCGCTGCTCGTCAGGACAGCACGCCGGCCGCCGGAATGAAGGCGATGGCGAAGTTGGCCAGCGCGGACAGCGCCAGCCCGAGCGGGAGGAGAAACCGGGCGTTGGACCGGTCGGAGACCACCGCACTGAGAAACGTGCTCGGCCCGTAGGCGATGAGCAAGGCATTCGACAGAATGCCTAGGCCGACAGCCGAGATGCCGTTCTCGTCCTTCAGGATCGTGGCAGCCAACCAATTAAGATTGCACTCGTTGCGCCCACCGATTCGGTGGCCGGCAACCTCACCCAGCGCAGGAGACCGGGCACCCATGACCGAGGAGCACGACGCCGCGCCGGCCGCGGCGACAGACGATCGCCGGCTGCGCGCGGACTGCAGCCGCTGCTTCGCCCTGTGCTGCGTCGTGCCGGCGTTCGCCGCCTCGGCGGACTTCGCGATCACCAAACCCGCCGGGCAGGCCTGCCCGAACCTGCAGGACGACTTCCGCTGCGCGATCCACACGCGCCTGCCCGAGCGGGGCTTCCGTGGGTGCACCGTGTACGACTGCTTCGGAGCCGGTCAACGCGTCGCCCAGGGCACCTTCGGCGGGACCGACTGGCGGCGGGCACCGCAGACCGCTCGGCAGATGTTCACGGTCTTCCCGATCGTGCGGGACCTGCACGAGCTGCTCTGGTACCTCACCGAGGCCCTCACCCTGGTGTCGTCCGAGCCGCTGCACGCCGAGCTGAGCGAGGCCTTGGTCACGACCGAGCGCTGCGTCCAGGGGGATCCGGCCTCGATCCTGGAGCTGGACGTCGCCGCCATCCGGCAGGACGTCAACGCCCTGCTGCTGCGCGCGAGCGAGAGCGCGCGCGCCGGGATCCGCACCGCGAAGGACCGCCGGGGCGCCGACCTCATCGGGGCGAAGCTCAGGGGCGCCGACCTGCGCGGCGCCAGCCTGCGCGGGACGTACCTCATCGGCGCCGACCTGCGCGGCGCCGACCTGCGCCTGGCCGACCTCACCGGCGCCGACCTGCGCGGCGCGGATCTCACCGGCGCCGACCTCACCGGGAGCCTGTTCCTCATCCAGTCCCAGCTCGACGCCGCCCGGGGCGATCGCACGACGACCCTGCCGCAGTCGCTCCACCATCCGGCGCACTGGTAGCAGCGACGACCCGGCGCCCTGGTAGCGGTCGCCACCCGCGTCAGAGCGTGCCGGTGACGTGCTGCAGCCCCAGGCTCGTCAGGCAGACCACGATCCACAGCACCGCGCCGAGCACGAGCGGGCGGTGCCCGGCCCGGCGCAGCGCGCCGAGGTCGGTCGAGAGCCCGATCGCCGCCAGTGCCACGGTGATGCCGAACCCCGACGCCTGGCTCAGCGCGGGGTGCCACCCGTCGGGGATCAGGCCGGCGGTGTTCGCCGCGGCCACGACCAGGAAGCCGATGAGGAACCGGGGGACGAGCCCGGCGATCCGCACGCGCGGGAGGTCCGCGAGCGCCGTCGCCTCGCTGCGGCGCTCGCGTCGCGCGGTCAGGGCCGCCAGGCCGAGGCTGATCGGGATGATGAACAGGGTCCGGGTGAGCTTGATGACCACCGCGTAGGTGGCCGCGACCGGGCCGTAGGTGGTGGCCGTCGCCACGACGGACGACATGTCGTTGACGGCAGTCCCCGCGAACAGGCCGAATGCCTGCTCGCTCATCCCCAGCAGGTGGCCCAGGGCCGGGAAGATCAGCACGGCGCCGACGTTGAACACGAAGATCGTCGACACGGCGTAGGCGACCTCCGCGCTGGCTGCACCGATGACGGGCGTCACGGCGGCGATCGCCGACGCGCCGCAGATCCCGGTCCCCACGCCGATCAGGGTGCGCAGGTTGCGCGAGACGCCGAGCCATCGCCCGACCCAGAAGGCGGAGGCCAGCACGGCGGCCAGCGTGCCGACCATCACCGGCAGCGAGGCGAGCCCCACCCGTGCGACCTGCCCGAGGGACAGCTGGGCCCCGAGCGCGACGACCGACGCCTGCAGCACCGTGGTGCTCGCGACGGCGATCCCCGGACGGAGCCGGACGCGGGGCGCGATCCGCGCCGCCAGCGCGACCCCGAGCACGATCCCGGAGACCGGCCCGCCGATGACCGGGACCAGACGCCCCACGAACGTCGCGGCCACGGCCACCGCGACCGCCAGCGCGAGCCCCGGCAGGAGCGCCACCGCCCGCGCCCGCCGCGCCTGCGAGGCGACGCCCGAGGCCCGCTCCCGGACCGCGCGCTCATGACTCACCCGGCGACTCTCGTCCTGATCGGCGCCGGCCGGTAGCGGTCAGAACGCGATAGCGGCATAGCCTATGGCTATACCTATGCCAGAAAGTGATGGAGGGAGCAGCGGATGGCGACCGACCACCGGCCCGGCCTGGACCTCGAGGCGCTGCGCGTGCTCACCCTCGTCGCCGACCTCGGCAGCATCTCGGCCGCGGCCCGCGCGGAGCAGATCAGCCAGCCGTCGGCCAGCAAGCGGATCCAGGTCCTGGAGCGCCAGCTCGGCCTCGAGCTCCTCGACCGGCGCACGCGCGGCGCCGTCCTCACGGCGCACGGCAGCATGGTCACCGGCTGGTGCCGGGCGGTCGTGGAAGCCACGGACGCCCTGGTGACCGGGAGCCAGGCCCTGTCTGCCCGCGCCGCCGAACAGCTGAGCATCGGCGCGAGCCAGACCATCGCCGAGTACCTGGCCCCGTCCTGGCTCGGGGAGTTCCGCCGACGGGGCGGCAAGCCGACCGTCCAGCTCCGCGTGGCCAACTCGCAGGGCGTGATCGCGGCCCTGCGCGCGCGCGAGATCGAGCTCGGCTTCGTCGAGACGCCCACCATCCCCTCCGATCTGCGCAGCCGTCGGGTCGCCGTCGACCGCCTGGTGCTCGTCGTGGCCCCCGACCACCCGCTGGCCCGGCGCCGCAACCCGGTCTCGCGTGCGGAGCTGTCCACGATGGCGCTCGCCTCCCGCGAGGACGGCTCCGGCACCCGGGACACCCTGCACGTCGCGATGGAGCACGCCATGGCACCGGCCGCCGTCGAGCTCGACTCCAACGCCGCGGTCAAGGTCCTGGTGAGCTCGGGCAGCTATCCGGCGGTGATCAGCGAGCTCGCGGTCGCGAACGAGCTGCGGGACGGCCGGCTCGTCGAGGTCCCCCTGCGCGACGTCGAGCTGAGCCGGTCGTTGAACGCCGTCTGGCGCCGCGGCACCCGGCTGGGAGCCGCCGCCGATCAGTTCCTGCTCACCGCACGTCCGCGCCGAGGGCGCGGCTAGGCTCCGCGACCGGCCGCTCGACGGCGGACGCCCGGGGCGGGGCGAAGACGAACCGCCGCTGCACCTGGTACCCGGTCACCCAGAGTGCCGCCTCCGTGAGCACCTTCGCAGGCAGCAGCCCGAGCCCGAGCTGGGTCAGCACCAGGAGCAGGCCGTAGTTCGCCGCGAGCAGCACCCCCGCCAGCAGCCAGTACTGCGCGGCCGCCGTCCGGACCGGTTTGTCGGTGCCGCGGGCGAACACCAGGGTGCGGTTGACCAGGAAGTTCACCGTCGAGCTGAGCACCCGCGCCCCGACCACGGCCGGGAGCAGCGCGCCGGTCAGGGCGACCAGCACCAGCAGCGCCGCGGTGTCCACGACGAACGCACCGAGGGAGGACAGCAGGAACCTCAGCAGCGGCGCATAGATCCGCACCGAGTCCGCCACGGGACGAAAGTGCGACGAGGCGTTGCCCTCGAGGTAGATGGTCGCGATCTCGACCTCCTCCACCGCATACCCCGCCCCGGTCGCGTGCAGCAGCAGATTGAGCTCGTACTCGAACCGGTCGCCGTCGACGGTCTGCAGCCAGGCGACCATCGAGGCCGGGTAGCCGCGCAGGCCCGTCTGGGTGTCCTGCAGCGACAGCCGGGTGGCCAGGCGGACCAGGAGGCGGGTGACGGCGTTGCCGAACCGGCTGCGCACCGGCACCCGGCCGGAGAACTGCCGCGCCCCGAGCACCATCGAGGTGCGCGCGGTCCGGACCCGATCGGCCACCCGCAGGATGTCGTCGACGTCGTGCTGCCCGTCGCAGTCCGCGCACACGATCGCCTCGCCGGGGTGGGTGCGCCCCGCGTGGCGGAACCCGGACTTGAGCGCGGCCCCCTTGCCCCGGTTGGCCTGATGGCCGATGACCGTCGCACCGAGCCCGCGGGCGCCGTCGAACACCGCGCCGTAGGCGCCGCCGCTGCCGTCGTCGACGATCAGGATGTGCACGTCGGGGGCCGCGGTGCGGATCGAGGTGACCAGGGCGATCAAGCGGTCGTCCGGTTCGTAGGCCGGGATGAGCAGGATCATCGCCGGTCCTCAACCCGCGATGTAGAGGATGTCGGAGGTGGCGCGCTCGGCGCCCTTGCCCAGGGGGTCGTTCACCAGCGCTCCGTCGAAGTACATGGTCGACGACCCGCCGCCGTCGAGGTTGTAGGCGGTGGTGGCACCCAGGCCCTGCATGATCTCGGCCAGCCCGGTCATCGTGACGCCCGCGCTGTACCCGGGGCTCCGTCCGTCGACGACGACGAAGACGAGGTGATTCGCGTCGATCACCCCGACGGCCGTGCGCGGCTGCTCCCCCTGGATCGAGTGGTTGCCGATGTTGGTGTCGACCTCGACGCTCTCGATCCCGTCGATGATCTCGCCGTCCGCGAGCAGGGCCGGGCCGAACGACAGCGTGTTCCAGACGCCGTCGGCGACGAGGTCCGCGGCCGTCGTCGTCGTCTCGTCGTAGACCTCCACCGTCCCGTCGCGGTAGAACGCCAGGCCGTCGCGGGCGCCGGAGTCGCGGTAGACCACGCCGTTGCGGATCACGATGCCGGTGTCCCGGAAGCCGTAGTAGTCGCCGTTGATCGCGAAGACGGCGTCGTTGTCCGCGGCGATGTCCGAGGTGGTCTCGGTGATGTTCTCCCCGAAGCTGTTCTGGGCGAACGCCGACCGCAGGGCCGTCGCGTCGGTCAGCACGACGTCGGCGACGTAGTAGGTGACCGTGTCGTCGCCCGTGCCGGTCGTGACCGTGGAGATCGTGATGCCGGCGGTGTCGGACTGCGCGGTGGATCCGGTCACGACCGCCTCGGTCGAGGCGGCGTTCTCCGACTGGCTCGTGCTCTCCGACTGGCTGGCCTCGTAGGCGGCGACGTCGGCGATCTCGACGTGCTCGATGACGAACCGGTCGAGCGCGACGGCCGCGACGGCGCCGGTGAGGGACAGGGAGAGCGCACCCACCAGGAGCGCGCGGCGGGCCCGACTGCGGGGGCGGAGGAGGCGTGGGGTCATACGGCAGTTCTAGGTGGCCCGCCTACTGCCCAGACGTGCACGGGCTGTGCCGGGGCTATGAGCCCCGGCCCGGCGGGCTCAGGTCAAGGACCTGCTCCGCAGCGCATCGACGAGGGCGGTGAGCGTGGCCTGCGTCTCGTCGGAGAACCACCGGTCCAAGAACTCGGTGCTCTCGTCGTCGACCGCCGCGGCCAGCACGGTTGCCAGGTCGGCGCGGGCGATCCGGCGCGTCTGCGCCATCGCCGCGGGCGGCAGGTCGAGGTGCGCTCGGCACCACGCCAGCGCGCGACCCACCACGTGCTCGACGTCGGCGAGCTCGTCGACCAGGCCCACCCGCAGCGCCTCGTCGGGATCGACCATCGCGCCGGCCACCATCAGCCGCTCGGCGCGATGGGGCCCTACCAGGCGTCGCAGCGCGAACTGGACCAGCTCCGGCACCGCCAGACCCACCTGTACCTCGTTCAGGCCGATCCGGAAGTCCCCGCGCGCCATGACCCGGTAGTCGCAGAACAGCGCCAGGACCGCACCGCCGGCGGGGCTGTGGCCGGTGACCGCGGCGACGACCGGGACGGGGCACCGCCCGAGCGCGGCGAGCAGGTCGACATACCCGCGCCAGAACGCGACCATCTCGGCGCGGTCCAGGCCGAGCAGCACCGGCACGTCGAGACCGGCCGAGAAGATCCCGGGTACGCCCGAGAGCACCACCGCCCGAGCGCCGCCGTCGACCGCGACCCGGATACCCTCGCGGATCGCCGCCACCAGCGCCGGATCCAGCGCGTTGACCGGTGGTCGGCTGAGCCGGAGCTCGAGGACAGGGCCGTGGGCGATGGTGGTCAGCACGCGGCGGCCTCGATCTCGTCGATGGGACTGGCAGTCGCTCACCGTACGCCGACTCCCGGCTCGCGGTGGGCCTCCGGGGTCCCGATGTCGGGCCCGGGTTCGCGCCCCGTGAACGAACGCCTCCGGTTCTCCTCACATCTCGCCGGACGGTGCCGATCAGGAGATCGAACCCCTGAGATTTCGAGGAGGCCCCGCCCATGGTCAACACGTCGATCACCCGCGAGCACCGCCCACACCTGCGAGCACCCCATGTCTGAGCACCTGGACCTGGCCAAGGCGCTGCACGTGCAGCGCAGCGCGAGCGTCCCGGACGCACCGGCCTGGGACGAGCTCTCGCCGTTCACGCGCAGCGAGTATGTGCGCGTGGCCACGAGCGAAGCCGCCCGCGAGCTCGTCGACGACCTCGAGGAGTGGCTCGACCGCCTCGGCTGAGGTGCCGGTTGCGCCTGCATCTCGCCCGACGCGTGACGTGCAGACTGCGAGCACCTGCGCGTAACCCTGCGGACACCCTCGCCTCCTACGCTCGGGCCGACCGGAGGACAGTGCCGCCGGCGACTGCCCCGAGAGGCTTCAATGGTGCTCACGCTCTCCCTCGTCCGGCACGGCCAGACCGAGTACAACGCGGTGCAACGCCTGCAGGGCTGGTGCGACTCGGCGCTGACCTCCGGTGGCCTGGCCGTGGTGCGCAGCACGGCCACCGAGCTGACCGACCAGCCGTTCACCGCCGCGTACGTCAGCCCGTCCGGCCGGGCCCAGGCCACCGCCCGCGAGATCCTGACGCACCACCCGGCGGCCCGGCCGGTCACCGACCCGGACCTGCGCGAGTTCGGCTTCGGTGACTTCGAGGCTCGGCCGGAGGCGGAGCTGCTCGCCCGCTACGACCCGGACACGATGTTCCCGGAGGTGCTCGACGGCACGTTCACGGGCCTGCCCGGCGGGGAGTCCGGTCACACGTTCGTCACGCGGGTCCGGTCGGCGTTCGAACGGATCGAGCGCCGCCACCCGAACGGTCACGTGCTGGTCGTGAGCCACGGGCTCACGCTGCGTGCCTACCTTCACCTGATCGACCCGCGCCCGATCGACCCGCTGCCGAACGCGAGCATCTCCACCGTGCGGGTGCGGTCCGACGGACACCGCCAGGTGGTCTCCCTGGCCGGCTCCCCGCCCGCGCCCGCCTGGGCGCTCTGACCGGACCGGCGCTCTGACCGGACCGGCACCCCTGACGCGCGCCGTCAGGACGTTGGTCCCGGCATCATGGACGTACCGTGCTGTATCGGCACGGCAGTCCTGAAGGAGGCACGGGAACCATCGACGAGCAGACCGGCCCACCCGAGAGCACGACGGCGCTGCTGCGTGCCGTGCTCGCGCTCGCCGCAGACCTGGACCCCACGAGCCTGCTCGAGCGGTTCGTGCAGGCGGCCACCGAGCTCACCGGCGCGCGGTACGGCGCGATCAACATCCTCGACGAGTACGGCGCCTCCACGACGTTCGTGCAGAGCGGCATGCCAGACGCCGTCGTGGCCGCGCTGGCGCATCCCCCGCACGCCGTCGGGGTCCTCGGTCAGATCCCGGCCTTCGGCGTGCTCCGCCTCACGGACCTGCGACAGCACCCGGCGTTCCGCGGCCTGCCGGCAGGCCACCCGCCGATGGGCTCGTTCCTCGGCACGGCGGTGCGCGTGCGCCGGGAGGTCTTCGGCTACCTGTACCTCTCGGAGAAGGACGGTGGCTTCGTCGACGTCGACGAGTCGCTGGTCACCGCCCTCGCGGCCGCGGCGGCCGTGGCCATCCAGAACGCCGAGCTGTACACCGCCGCCCGCCACCGGGAGAACTGGCTCCGCGCGGGCCAGAGGATCACCACGATGCTGCTCGAGGGGGTCGAGGAGGAGGAGGTGCTGCTCCAGATCGCCGCCTCCGCCCGGGAGATCGCCCGCGCGGACACCGCGGCCCTCGTGCTGCCCGGGGTGGGCGGGGAGCTCGTGATGGAGATCGTCGACGGTCACCGCGAGGACAAGCTGCTCGGCCTCACCATGGATCGCGACGGCCGCTCGTGGGAGGCGTTCCTGCGCGGGGCCGGCACGCTCGTCGCGTCGCTGTCGACCGCCGACACCCCCCAGCTGGAGCCGTTGAGCCGGTTCGGGCCGGCCCTGTACACCCCGCTGCGGGCCGGGGAGCAGAGCGTCGGTGTGCTCGTGCTGCTGCGCCGGGCCGGCTCACCGCCGTTCGCGCCGAGCGACCTGACGATGGCCCAGTCGTTCGCGGCCCAGGCCGCGCTGGCTCTGATCCTCGCGCAGGCGCGGCACACCCAGGATGTGGGTGCGCTCCTCGACGAGCGCGAGCGGATCGCCCGCGACCTGCACGACCTCGCGATCCAACAGCTGTTCGCGACCGGCATGCAGCTCGAGACCGCGCGCGGTCAGGTCGCGCTCGGCGACGCCTCGACCGCGATCGGCGCCATCCTCGAGGAGGCCCTGGCCGGGCTCGAGTCGTCCGTGCGGCAGATCCGCGTGATCGTGCGCACCCTGCACGACCAGGGGCGCCCGAGCACGCTCGTCGAGCGCCTGCACCGGGAGATCACCTTGGCCCGTCCCGGACTGGGTTTCGCTGCCCTGCTGCGGATCGAGGTCGACGGTCGGGCGGTGAGCGCGGCGGACGGTGACCTGGCGGGCCGCATCGACGACGTCGTCGGCCCCGACCGCGCCGAGGACATCATCGCCGTCGTCCGCGAGGGGCTCGCGAACGCCGCGCGGCACGCGCGATCCACCGCGGTGACGGTGCGGGTCACGCTCACCGGGTCCGGTCCGAACGGGGCGGTGCTGATCGAGGTCGAGGACAACGGCGCCGGACTCGACCTCACGCGGGACCGGCACTCGGGCACGAAGAACCTGGCGGACCGGGCCCAGCGGGAGCGCGGCACCTTCACCCTCGGCCCCGTGCCGTCGGGGCCCGGCACCCTGCTCAGCTGGCAGGCGCCGCTCGGCTGAGCCCGCGGTCGCCTGCGGCTCGTGACCTCAGGTCGGTTCGCCCGACGGTGGCGCCGCGCTCGCCAACCGCGCCACGGCGTCCAGCCCGGTCCCGAGGTCGGCGGCGAGCACGTCGACAGCGTCCGCCAGCTCCGGCGAACACATCACGGTCACGACCACCCGCCCGCCGCAGGACAGGGCGGCGGTGGCCGCGGCCACGTTGCCGACCAGGGTCGAGACCGGCACCGCGCGCGTGACCTGCCGACCGAGCACCCGCAGCGGCTCGTCCGGCCCCCGCATGTTGGTGAGCAACGTGCTGATGGACCGCTGGTGGTCGACGAACCGGCGGTACAGCCCGAGCGCCCCGATCGCACGGAACCCCTGCGCCGTCAGCCACCAGGTGGAGCCGGACACGAGGCGCTTGCGCCGTCGGGTGTCGACCGCGAGCGCGGCCAGGTCCGCGGCCACGGACTCCCCCGGGGCCGGCACCGGGATCCGCACCGCACCGACGCGGTTCTCGATCGCGCGCGACGGCACAGTCACCGTGCACGAGACGACCAGGGGCACCCCGACATCTCCGGCCGCAGCCAGCCACCGGTGCAGCGCGGCCCCCCACGCCCAGAGCAGCGCGTCGTTGACCGTCGCGCCGCACGCGCGCGCCCCCGCCCGCAACCCGGCCAGCTCGACGTCGACCACGCGCACCGCATAGCCGGCGGTGACAGGCCGGTTGAGCGGCGACCGGGGCACGGCCGGGCCGGTCGACGCCCCGATCTCGCGGAACCCGATCAGGCGCTGTGGCCACCGCACGACCCCGCCGACCGACCGCACCCGGGCAGCCCATGCGGCCCGGGCGAGCCCGACCCGGCCGGGCATCGGCTCGCGCCGCGGGAGCGCGCACGGCGGGCCGTCCTGCACGACGGCGAGCACCGCGCGCAGCAGGCTGGGACCGTCAGCCATCGCGTGGTGGCTCGACCACACCAGGGCGGAGCTTCCCGCAGCGGGCACATCGACCACGGTGAGCGTCCACCACGGGTACCCGAGGTCGAGCGGCTCGGACAGGATCGCCGCGGTGACCCCGAGCAGGTCGGCCGGCCCGGCGGACCGGGCGCGGACGTGGTGGGCGAGGTCGACGTCGACGTCCTCCCACACCGGGCGACCCGCACCGCGGGGCACCCGCCGCATGCGCTGGGCCAGGCGCGGGACGAGCCCCAGCCGGGCGCGCACGGCCTCGCGCACGGCCACGAGCTCGGGCGCGGGTCCGTCGAGCTCGAGCAGCACGCCGATGTTGCGCGGGTTCGGCCCGACGTCGGCGGCGAGCTCGGCGAGGTCGAAGACGCTCAGCTGTGCGGGCACGCGGTGATTATCTCGCCGCCCCCGCGTGCTCGTGACCGGCGAGACCCGATCCCGGGCCGCCTGAGTCGAAGGTCACACATCGGGGCCCTGGCCCCGGCATAGCGTGGCGATGTCCAAGCAACGCCGCTCAGAAGCCAGGTCCGAGGCAATCGTGAACGATGTCCACCAGGGAAACGCCGTCGTCGGCGCATCCACCTCTTCCTCCGACCTTCGTCGGCCACCCGTTCGCGGTGGCGACGGAGCGGCACCCCCCGGCAGGCGCCGGGCCACGGCGCGGATCGCCGCCCTGGCGGGCGCCTGCGCACTGGCGCTGACCGGGTGCGCGTCATCCGGTGAGTCGACGATCCAGGGCGGCGAGGCCAGCCTCGTCCTGCCGGACCTGGGCGCCGTGACCATCATGGGCGGCGGCTCCGGCCGAACCCTGCTGCTCATCGGCCTCATCGTGTGCGCGCTCGGGATCGGCTTCGGCGCGGTGAGCTACACCCAGCTCCGCGCGCTGCCGGTGCACGGGACGATGCGCGAGATCTCCGAGCTCATCTACTCCACCTGCAAGACGTACCTGGTGCAGCAGGGTCGCTTCCTGATGATGCTGTGGGTGTTCATCGCCGCGGTGATCATCGTCTACTACGGCTTCCTCGCGGGGTTCACCTGGGGACGCGTCGCCATCGTGGTGGGCTTCAGCCTCGTCGGGATGGGTGGCTCGTACGCCGTCGCCTGGTACGGGATCCGGGTCAACACGTTCGCGAACTCGCGGGTGGCGTTCGCGTCGCTGCGCGGCAAGCCGCTGGCGATGCACCGCATCCCGATGAAGTCCGGCATGTCGATCGGCATGGTGCTCATCAGCATCGAGCTGGCGATGATGCTCATCATCCTGCTCTTCCTGCCCAGCGACCTCGCGGGCGCGTGCTTCATCGGGTTCGCCATCGGCGAGTCCCTCGGGGCGTCCGTGCTGCGCATCGCTGGCGGGATCTTCACGAAGATCGCCGACATCGGCGCCGACCTCATGAAGATCACGTTCAAGATCAAGGAGGACGACGCCCGCAACCCCGGGGTGATCGCCGACTGCACCGGTGACAACGCGGGTGACTCGGTCGGCCCGAGCGCCGACGGTTTCGAGACCTACGGCGTCACCGGCGTCGCCCTGATCACGTTCGTCCTGCTGGGCGTCAACGACCCGTCGATCCAGGCAAGCCTGCTGGTGTGGATCTTCGCCGTTCGCGTGATCATGGTGATCGCGTCGGTGCTGTCGTACTTCATCAACGACGCCTGGGCCCGCGTCCGCTACGCGACCGCGGAGCGGATCAACTTCGAGGCCCCGCTCAGCTCGCTCGTGTGGATCACCTCGGTGGTCTGCATCGCGACGACCTACGCGATGACCTACGTGGTCCTCGGTGACACCCTGTCCGACGGGCTGTGGTGGAAGCTCGCCACGATCATCTCGTTCGGCACCGCGGCCGGGGCGATCATCCCCGAGCTCGTCAAGGTGTTCACCTCGACGCACAGCAAGCACGTGCGCGAGGTCGTCAAGAGCTCGCGCCAGGGTGGCGCCTCGCTCACCATCCTGTCCGGGCTGGTGGCCGGGAACTTCTCCGCGTACTGGATCGGCATGGCGATCGTCGGCCTCATGGCCGGCGCGTTCCTCATGAGCGGCCTGGGTCTCAGCGCACTGATGATCGCCCCCGCGGTGTTCGCCTTCGGGCTGGTCGCGTTCGGGTTCCTCGGGATGGGTCCGGTGACCATCGCGGTCGACTCCTACGGCCCGGTCACCGACAACGCCCAGAGCGTGTACGAGCTGTCCCTGATCGAGGACGTCGAGAGCATCGACGACGAGCTCAAGCGCGACTACGGCTTCGACGTCCAGTGGGACAAGGCCAAGCAGATGCTCGAGGAGAACGACGGCGCCGGCAACACCTTCAAGGCGACGGCCAAGCCGGTCCTCATCGGCACCGCCGTCGTGGGTGCCACGACGATGATCTTCTCGATCATCATGAGCCTCACCGACGGTCTGACCACCGACATGGAGAACCTCTCCCTGCTGCACGCACCGCTCCTGCTCGGCCTGATCACGGGTGGCGCGGTGATCTTCTGGTTCACCGGCGCGTCGATCCAGGCCGTCACCACCGGCGCCTACCGGGCCGTGGAGTTCATCAAGAACACGATCAAGCTCGACGGCGTGACGAAGGCCAGCGAGGCCGACTCCCGCAAGGTGGTCGCGATCTGCACCCAGTACGCCCAGCAGGGCATGCTCAACATGTTCCTCGGGGTCTTCTTCGCCACCCTGGCGTTCGCGTTCGTGGAGCCGTACTTCTTCATCGGCTACCTGGTCTCGATCGCCATCTTCGGCCTGTACCAGTCGATCTTCATGGCCAACGCCGGTGGAGCGTGGGACAACGCCAAGAAGATCGTCGAGGTCGACCTGCACGCCAAGGGCACGGCGCTGCACGACGCCGTGATCGTGGGTGACACCGTCGGCGACCCGTACAAGGACACGTCGTCGGTCGCGCTCAACCCGGTGATCAAGTTCACGACGCTGTTCGGCCTGCTCGCCGTCGAGCTGGCGGTCAGCCTCACCGATCAGGGCAGCGGCACCCTGGTGCACATCCTCGCGGCCGCGTTCTTCGTGACCTCGGCGTACTTCGCCTACCGGTCCTTCTACGGCATGCGGATCAAGACCTCGCTCGAGGACGACAGCACGGACGCCGTCATGAGCGAACCGCCCACGGATGATGCGACCACGGCCGCATCCCACGGGTCCGAGCTGGCGCAATCTGGAGTGGGAGACGAACGATGAAGATCGCGATCCGGTATGCGGCCGCGTACGTCGACCCGGAGGGCCACGTCGCGGGCCATGACGCCGGCGCCACGCTGGTGCGCCGCCTGCTGCGGGTGTTCCCGGGTGCAGTCCTCATCGGCCCGGCCACCCGGCACTGCGCGGGATTCGACATGATCCCGCTCGAGTTCATCGACGGTGCGGACACGGTGATCATCACCATGGACGTCATCGACTCGCTGAGCATCTGGCAGACGCTCAAGGCCAACTGCGACGAGCCGAAGCTCATGAACTTCGTGTGGTGGAACACCTCGCAGTACAACCATCCGGTGCAGCGGGCTGCGCTGGCCCTGTCCTGTGCGCTGTTCCCGACGTTCGCGAACTCCGAACGCACCGCCAGCGAGGTCCGCGAGATCGTCTCGAGCGGGACGATCCCGACCCTGGCCGACAACGCCCAGATCGCGTGGGTCAACCTCGGCATCCGCCTCGAGCACGTCCGGCCCCGCCATGAGCAGCCCGTTCCCGTGGTGCTCTACCCGGCGATCTACCTGTCCGAGCGCAAGCAGCCGCAACTGTTCCTCGACGTCGTCGAGAAGCTGGCCAAGCGCACCCCCATCCAGGTCGAGGCGCGGCTGCAGGAGTCGCACCTCATCTCGGAGGCGGCCATGCGCCTGGGTCGGCATCGCTGGGCGTGGGTGGGCCCGCTCACCGCGACCCGGGAGGACTACTGGGAAGCGCTCGCGCGGACCACGGCATTCCTCGCGACCGCGACCGAGGAGTCCTACGGCCTGGAGTACATCGAGGCGCTCGTCGCCGGCGCAGTCGGGGTGTTCCCGGACCGTGCCTGGGTGCGGGCGATCCTGCCGGCCGGGTACCCGTTCATCTACCGCACGCCGGCCGAGGCCGAGGAGATGCTCTACCGGGCGGTCACCGCCACGGACCTGTGCCGGACCGAGATCGACAAGGTCGCCGGCGGGGACTTCGCGCAGTGGCTGCGCGCCCGGCACGACGACGACGAGTTCGAGAAGGCGATCGCGCACCGCGTCGCGGAGTGGTTCGGGGCCTGAGCGTGGGTGGGGGTGGCGGTCAGCCGCCGCCCCCACCGGCCCCCACCGCGGTCCGTCAGCGGGTGTGAAACCGGTCGACCGCCGCCGGTGTTTCGACCCCGGCCCCAGGGCGAGGAAGATGCCCTTGTGACCACAATCGACAACTCCGAGGGCGTTCGCCGCTTGCGGTGCGCCCTGTTCGTTGACTTCGACAACGTCTACATCGGCCTGCGGCGCCTCGACCCCGCGGCCGCCGAGGCGTTCGCGACCTCCCCGGCCCACTGGTTGAGCGCGCTCGAGAACGGCAGCGACGCCGACGGCGACTTCTCGCGGCGCTTCCTCATCCGGGCGTGCTACCTCAACCCCTCGGCCTTCTCGCAGTTCCGACCGAACTTCACCCGCGCCGGGTTCAGCGTCGTGGACTGCCCGTCGCTCACCCAGCAGGGCAAGAGCAGCGCGGACATCAACCTGGTGCTCGACGCCGTGGACGCGCTCAGCGCCCAGACCCGGTACGACGAGTTCGTGATCCTGTCGGCGGACGCCGACTTCACCCCGCTCGCGCTCCGGTGCCGCGCAGCCGACCGCCGGGTCACGATCATCACCGCCGGCCCCGCCGCGAGCGCGTACCGGGCCGTCGCGGACACGGTCATCACCGCCGACGAGCTCGCTGATCTGGTCAAGGATCCCGCCCTGGCCATCCTGGACGTGCCCGTGGCTCCGATCGTCCTGCCTGCCGCCGCAGCCACCGCTGCTGCACCCGCACCCGCAGCCATCACCACCCCGACGTCCGCGCCGCGGGCCGCGGAGCCGGCCGCGGCCGCCACGACGGGGACGACGTCAGCAACGTTCTCGGCTCGCCGCGCCATCCTCCGACTGGTCCGCGCGGCCGACCGCCCGTTGGCCGGCGGGGTGGTGGCGCAGGCCGCCCAGAATGCCGATCCGTCCCTGCTCGTCACCGGCTGGGACGGCGCGGGCAGCTTCTTCCCGTGGCTCGCCCGGACCCTGCCGGAGCTGGGAACGGCCCCGCGCCCCGGTGCGGGCTTCGTCTGGGACCCGAAACGGTTCAGCGAGTCGGACATCCCGGGCGTCGGCGTGGTCGACCTGCCGCCGCTGCAACGTCAGGTCGTGGACGTCACGGACATCCCGAACCTGCCCACCGAGAGCTACCGCATCCTGCTCACCGCCCTGGCCGACGACGTCTCCTCGGTCCCGTTCTCGCGCCCCGAGACCGCCCGGCGGGTGCGCAACGCGTGCCAGGCGGCCGGCACCCAGATCGGTCGGGTCTCGGTCAACACAGTCATCGCCGGGGTGCTCTACTCCGGGCTCGACCTCGATGCCAAGCCCACGGCCAAGAAGGTCGCCGAGACCTGGGCGGACAACGTCGTGGGCCTGTGCCGTGGGGCCAGGATGGCGCTCGGTCCGCAGGACGTGTCGGCGATCCGCGCCTGGGTCGGCGGCGGGCTGCTCAAGCGGTAACGCCCGGCGGAGCGGGCCGGCCTCACTCCCACCCGGCGGTGAGGCCACCGACCCGCACGCGAGTGGCGCGCGCGGCATCGCGGGCCTTCTCGGCGAGCGTCCCGGCGAGCACCGCCACCAGGCCGATGACGGCGACCAAGATCCACAGGCTCGCCCCGCCCCACTCTGGCAGCAGCGCCACGAGCGGGACCACCACGAGGATCACCACGGCGGCCAGCACGACGACGACCCCGGCCACCACCCGACGCCGCACGCGCGTGGCGGCGCCCCACCCGGCCACGATCGCCCCGAGCACGATCGCGACCAGCGCGTGGGCGACCGACACCGTCAGCGCCTGGACGAAGGACGCCCCGACTCCGAACGCGACGGCCGTCAGCTCCAGCGCGACGACCTGCGGTCCGGCCAGGGGCAGCCCGAGCCGGCGCCGGTCCCGGCGCCACAGCGCCACGATCGTCAGCAGCGTGACCGCCACCCCGGTGGTGTACCACTGGGGACCACCGCCGACCGCGTTCGCGACGAACACCAGCCACGCCACGCACGCCACCGCCGGGGAGAGCATCTGCAGCTCGACGCTGCGCCAGGCCACCCCGGTCGCGGCCGCCAACGCCGCCGCGGCGGCCAGCACCGGGACCAGCAGCATCGCGTCCGGCAGCGCGTCCAGCCCGAGCAGGCCGGCCACGCCGACGGCGGCCGCGGCCGCCTCGACCCCGACCCGCACCCAGGCCGAGCGGCCCACGAGGCGTGGGGCGGCCAGCAGGACCACCGCGACGGCTGCGCCCAGGACGGACAGCGCCGTGACGCGCACGGCCGGGGCGAGCTCCGCGACCTCGAACGCCAGCAGCAGGCTCACCAGCGCGGGGGCCACCGCCACGTCCGCCAGCCACGTCGCCCGCAACGGCGCCGCGGCGAGCGCGACCGCCACCGCGACGAGCGCCACCCCGACCGCCACGGGCAGGCTCGGCGCGACGGTCGTCACCGTGCCCGGCGACTCGGCCACCAGGGTGCCCAACGACATGGCCACCAGGGTGCCCCACGACACGGCCACCAGGGTCGCGGCGCCGACGACGACGGCCGCCGTCGTGCCCCACACGGCCGTGGCCGTGCGGTTCAGCCAGCCCGTGCGGTTCAGCCAGCCCGTGCGGTTCAGCCGGTCGCTGCGGGCCGCGACCGCGACCCCGACCGCCACGGCGCCCGCCCCGAGGGCGGTGACATCGGTCGCCAGCTGGGTCGACCAGCCGAACCAGGCCAGGGCCGCGAGCCACGCCGCGACCGTCGCGGCCGCACCGATCATCAGGCGAACCACCCGCATCAGCCCGGTCGCGTGCACGGAGAGCGCCGTGTGCGCCGCGCCGAGCGCGAGCAGCGCCAGCGCGGCCCACCCGGGACCCGCGGCGGTCGCCCCCAGCAGGATGGCGGCGGTACCCGCCCATCCGGTCGTCTCCCGGGCCGCGGGCACGCGGTGCAGCCGGACCGCGGCCACGACGCTCAGCAGCCCGGTCAGGACGTAGGTCGTGACGAACCAGTCGCCGTCGGCCGCGAGCACGAGCCCGGTGAGGGCCACCGGTGCGGCGACCACCAGCGGTGGGACGTCCCACCGGCTCCACCAGACCCGGTCCGCGACGAGGCGGTGCAGCCCCTCGGCCACGACCAGCAGGCCCGCGGTCGCCAGCACCGCGACCCAGGCCCGGGAGTCGAGGGCCGATCCGGCCAGGCGCAGGGTGGCGACCCAGCCCAGGAGGGCGGCCGTGCCAGCGAGGCTGCCCGCCTGCGCCAGGATGCCGGTCGCGAGCGCAGCCCCCGCGGCCACCGCGACCAGCACGCCGGCCAAGAAGCCCGGGACCGGTCCACCGGTCAGGAGCAGACCGATCGTGACCTCGAGCCCGCCGAGCACCAGCGGCGGGACCAGCGCGCCGTGGCTCGCGGCCCGGCGCGGCGCCCACCGGCGGCCGCGCAGGTCGGCCGCGGCCGCGCCGACGAGCAGGGCCGTGCCGACCCCGGTGAGGGTGACCGCGACCGCGGCGGCCGGGTTCAGCGCGGCGAACCACCCGAGCCCCAGGTCGGCCACGACGGCGACCAGCGGGGCCGGGACCAGCCAAGCGGTCCACCGCATGACCCGCGCGCGGCGCACGCGGGGCACGACGACCACGACGGCGACGACGCCCAGCAGGCCCATCACCGCGGGCCACGGCTCGCGGACCAGGCCGACGGCGAGCAGTGCTGCCGCGAAGCCGGACCAGGTCGCCGTGCCGGCGAGCCGCTCCCCCGCGGCTCCCCGCGCCACGGCCGCGTACGCGAGCGCCGTGGCGACCACGACGGCGGGTGCCCACGGGGCGGTCCAGGGCAGCGCACCGCTGCGATCCAGGGCCAGGGCGGCGGTCACCGGTGCGCCGATCGCGGCCAGGGTCCAGGGCAGGTAGCGCAGCGCCGGTGCGGCGTGGAGCGCGAACCCGACCGGGGACCGATCGCGGTCGTCGCGGACGGCCGTGACGACGAGTCCGGCGGTGGCCGCGGCGCACGCCGCCACCAGGGCCCAGCCGGTCCCTGACAGGAGCAGGGCGAGGAACGCGACCACGTGGCCGCACAGCGCAAGCGCCGCCGGGACCCCGGTCGCGGTGGTCGGTCGTGCCAGGTGACCGGCGACGACCAGCGCCAGCGCGGTCGCGGCCAGCACGCCCCCGCGGGTCCCGTCCGGGATGCTGCCGACCGCACACGTGAGGACCCACGACCAGGCCACCGCCGCGGTGGTCAGCCACGGCCGCCACACCGGCGCGACCGGACCGACGACGCCCAGCGCCCCCAGGGTCGCGAAGACCCCGACGGTGACCCAGCCGGTTGCCGACGGCGCACTTCCGGGCACCCAGGAGCCCTGGGCGAGCACGGCGGTGATCACGGCCGCCGCCGACCACCAGTACCGCCAGAACGCGTCCCCGTCGCCGCGACGCAGCACCCGCCGGGTCGCCGGGACGGTGGCGAGCGCCACCAGCGCGGTGGCGCCCACGAGCGCGGTCGCGACGTCCGTCGCGGCAGCGAGGGCGCCGACGGCGGCCACCGGCAGCACCGCGGCGGCCGCATCCAGCGCGAGCGCTGCACCCGCGAACGGGACGGTCCGGCGCACGATCACCCACGCGGCCACGACCCCGAACGTCGCGGTGGCCCACCACGGATCCCCGGCGACCGCCAACAGGCTCACGGCCAGCCCGGCCGCCGGCAGCAGGAGCACGGCACCCGGCCGGTGCCGGTGGGCGAACAGCTCGAGCAGCCCGACGAAGCCCACCGCCACCACCGTGGCACCGGGCGCCCCCTCGGCGGAGACGACGGCGAGGGCGATCGTCGCCCACCACAGCGGCAGGGCGGCGTCGAGCACCCGCGCGGGCAGCCGGGGTCGCAGCAGCTCGAGGGCGATCAGGAGCGCGATCCCGGCCAGGCCGAACGTGACCGTGGGCCAGCCCTGCGCGAGCGCCGTCAGCACCGCGAGCAGCGCCAGCACGAACGTGGCCGGGATCGCGGCGGTGAGGGTGGGCCGGTAGAGGTGCCCCGCCGGGCGCAGGCGCGCGCCGACCAGGACCGCGACCAGGACGACGGACATGGCCGCGACCTGGGCCAGGGTCGGGACGGCGACGTCCTCGCCGGTCGGGACCGCTCGCCCGATCCCGAGGGTGGACATCGCTGCGGCGAGCATCAGCAGCGGGCCGAGGAGGAACCGCAGCCCGCTGGCCGGGTGGGCCCGCGACCAGGCCGCGTACGTGGCGGCGAGCGCGACGCACACCACCGTGAGCACCGCCACGAGCGCGCCCCCGCGCAGGTCCGGGGGAACCGGGAAGCCGTCCACGACGGAGGCGATGACCATGAGCGGCACGAGGAGCCCGGCGGCCACCTCGAGCGCCCGGCCCGCGACCTCCGCGCCGTGGCGGCGCAGCAGCCGGGCGGCGATGAACGGCACGGCCGCACAGGCCAGCTCGGCGACCGGGCGCAGTCCCGGGGTGACCTCGCCGAACGCGAACGCGACCAGGCCGAACATCCCGACGAACAGCAGCAGCACCCCGAGGTACGCCAGGCCGTGCACCGCCAGGTCGGACAGGGCTGCGCCACGGGTGCGCGCCCACCACCGCGACAGCTCGGACGGCGGCCGCTGCCGGTCCTGCGGGCGCGGGGAGACCAGCGGCTGCGGCGCATGCTCCGGCCGACCGGGTGACCGGAGCTGCGCCGGCTGGGCGAACGGGGCCTGCGGCGAGACCGGCGCACGGAACGCGGGGGCGGGCGCGGTCCGCGGTAGCGGTACGCCGTGCGCCATCGCGGTCGGGGGCACGGCGGTCGGGGGCACAGCGGTCGGGGGCACGGCGGTCGGGGGCACGGCGGTGGGCAGGGTGGCCGCGGGCGGTGCGGCGGCAGCGAGAGGGGTGCGCGCTCGGGCGCTCAGCTCGGCGACGAGCTCACGCAGGGCACCCTCCTGCGCGACGGTGAGCTGGGCGCGGGGCTGCGCAGCGGGCAGGAAGACCTCCTCGACGAAGGTCAGCGCGGCGAGGTCACCCGGGACCAGCGGACGGTGGCCCGACGCCGGGTCCGCCCAGACGGTCGTCCCGGCGGCCAGCCACGTCGTCCACGCCGTGCCGGACCAGTACCGCAGCGGGGCGCGCCGGAGCGGGTCGGCGAACCACCCGGCCGGCGTGGTCCCCGAGGCGTCGGAAGCCGCCGCGGGAACGCCCGCGGCGGTGCTGGTCGGACCCGTTTCGGGCATGAAGTTCCTTCGTTGAGTATCAGCTCAGCCAGACGTCAGCGGGCGTTCCAGGCGGTGGAGTCCTGCGAGAAGGCTGCGGCGTCACGGTGCCGCGGGAACCACGACGCGGCGAACTCCACGAGGTCACGTTGCGGCATCAGCAGGGCATCGGCGTGCCCGACCTGGGCGCTGCGGACCAGACCGCTGCTCGCGGCGAACTCCGCACCGACCTGGTCGAAGTCGTCGTCGGCCACCCACAGCTCCTCCCACCCCACGCGGGTCCGGGTCCCGTCGACCAGGATCGGGGCGGTGTTGCGGACCGTGTGCTTGCCCGGGTAGTCGCAGCGGTGCTCCGCGAGGTGCAGGGTCGTGCTCTTCTTGTGCCCGACGCCGAGCAGGAGCACCCAGCCGCCCAGGTCCACCAGGGCGCGCAGGGGCGATCGCTCGCCGACCGGCGAGTCGAGGTCATGGGTCGCCACGACCTCGCGGGTGTGCGGTCCGGCGGCGGCGAACGAGCGGTGCGGGTGCGCGCTGCGCAGCGTGCCCGGGTGGGTGCGGAACAGCTCAGCGAGGGCGCCCATGGTGCGCGTGGGGGTTCGGGCCGGGTCGAACGCCGGCAGCGTGTCCCGGATCTCGGGCCACCAGGCCGCGGGCACGTGCGCCTCGTTGAGGTACGCGGGGTCGCACAGCTGCCAGGACTGGGTGGGCATCACCAGGGTCCCGCGCTCGCCGACGGCCGCGACCAGCGCCTCGTGCAGCGCCTGCTCCCCACCGGGCACCCATCCGATGGACGACAGGGATGCATGAACGAGCAGCACCATGCCGTCTCGGACGCCGAGCGCCCGCAGATCGTCGACCAGGCGCGCCCGGGTCACCGGTCGTGGTTCCACTGTTCTCCCCTGAGAGGGTCGGGAGCTTTCCCCTCACACCTGCGGGGTTTGCGAACGCAAACCTATCGGGGAATGAACCACCCGACCTGACAGTGCCCACCGATCAGCCGAACCGCTCAAACCGCTCAACCGCTGAACTCCGGCACGTGTGCAGGATTCATCACGAATACCCGACGAATCACGTGAAGCGCTCAGCGGCCGACCACCGGCTGCTCGGTTCTCAGGGATTCTTGCGGGCCGTGAACAGCAGGTACTCCCACTGCATCGAGGTCGTGGTGGTGCCGCGGTCGTGCCGCCGGGCGAGGTCGGCGAGGTCCCGGTCCAGGGCGGCGACCTTCTCGGGGTCGTCGGCGATGGCGCGGTACACCGCGATCGTCGGGCCGTACCGGGCCTTGAAGTAGTCCCGGAACTCCTCGGGCTGCCCGAAGTGGTCGACCGTGAGGTGCTCGCGGGTCGCGGTGGTGTCGGTGACCCGGTCGCCGAGCAGCGTGCGCACGTGGTCCTCCGTGCCCCACAGCGGCGGTGGCTGCGCGCCGGGCGGGGGCGCCGGCGCGAACGGCTTCATCGTGGCGAACATCTGGCCGATGAACCCCGACGGCGTCCAGCTGAGCAGGGCGATCGTGCCCCCGGGACGGCAGACCCGCACGAGCTCGTCGGCCGCCACCTGGTGGTGCGGAGCGAACATCACCCCGACGCAGGACACCACGGTGTCGAACTCGCCGTCCGCGTACGGCAGCGCCTCGGCGTCGGCCACGTGCCACTCCAGCTCGGCGCCCCGCGCCGCAGCCTGTCGCTGGCCGTGCTCGAGCAGCTCGGGGGTCAGGTCGCTGGCCACCACCCGCGAACCGGCCAGCGCCGCGGGGATCGCGGCGTTACCCGCACCGGCAGCGACGTCCAGGACCCGGTCCCCGGGTCGCATCGCGCTCGCCCTGACCAGGGCGAGCCCGAGGTCGGCGATGATCTCCGCGGCCAGCGTCGGGTAGTCACCCAGCGCCCACATCGCGCGGTGCTTGGCCTTCAGGGCGCGGTCGGCCTCGGTGTCGATCGCTCCGGTGGCGAGCGCGCGGGTGTCGAGCGCTCGGGTGTCGGTCATCTCGGTCATGTCGGCTTCCTCTCGTGGCGACGGCCGTGCCCTGCGGGGGCGGGCCGCTCGTGTTCGGGACACCGCCGATCCTCGGGCGCGATCGTGTGCCGAACCGTGTGACGCCGGACGCGGCCCGAGAGGTACGGCCAGGACTAGGCCCGAGACGTCACCTCGCCGGCGAGCGCCGGGTTGTCGATCCCGGCGACCAGCACCGCAGCGAGCTCGCGCGCGCCGTCCTGCCCCTGGTCGCAGCGATGCACCGCCGCCCGCGCGACCAGCTCGCGCATCCCCCGCCGCGAGGCGAACTCGTCGAGCTCGTCGACCCAGCCCGGCGCACCCGCCAGACCCCGGCTCACGGCGAACCGGCACAGCGCGTCCAGGCAGTGGCCCTCGACCCAGTTGTGGGTGACCCGCTGCCGCCGACACGCCGCCGGCGCCTCGAGGAGCAGGTCGAGCGCCAGCGCGTCGTCGTGCACGGTCGCCGCCAGCAGTCCCCGGCCCCGCAGCGAGTAGCTCTCCCAGCACGGGTCGCCCACCTGGCAGGCCAACGCATACGACCTGTCGAACGCCTCCGCGGCCCCGTCCAGGTCGCCGCGCGCCATCGCCACCTCCGCGCGCAGCGCCCGCGGGAAGGGGAGGAAGGCGGTCCACCCGAGCTCGTCGGCGGTCGCGCAGGCCAGGTCGAGCGCCGAGCGGGCGGCGTCGAGCTCGGCCCGGAGCAGCCGCAGCCGGCCGAGCCCGGTCAGGGCGTAGGCCAGGGCGCGCTGGTCGCCGACCGACCGGGCCCGCTCGACGGCCCGATCCAGCGTGCGGGCGGCGCGGGGGTAGTCCGCCTGGTCGGTCCGACCGAGCCCCGCGTAGACACCCACCCAGGCGAGCAGGTGCGCGTCGTCGTCGGCCAATGCCGTGGCGCGGTCGAACCAGACCTCCATCCGCGGGTAGTGCGCGCGCAGCAGCTCGACGTGGCCGAGCTCCAGGGCAGCCTTCGCCGCGACCCCCCGCGCGCCGAGGTCCCGGGCCATCGCGGAGGCCTCGTGCAGCACCCCGACGGCCTCCTCGTCGCTCCCCCGCACCCCGCGCACCAGCGTTCCGCCGAGCTCACCGAGCGAGCGAGCCAGCAGGGGCCCGTCCTCGAGCGCGCGCGAACCGTCGACCGCGGACCGCAGCAGCTCCACCGCGCGCTCGTAGGCCCCGACGTGGGCGGCCCCCACCCCGCCCTCGATCGCCGCATCCACCGCTGCCGCCGTCCGGGTCGTCCCCGACGCGGGCCGGCGCCGCAGCGCCTCGTCGAGGGCCGACGACGGCGCCGTGCCCAGCTCGCGCAGGAACAGCGCGCGGCAGTCCCGCACCCGTTCGACAGCGGCGGCGTGGTCCCCGCCCGCCACGAGGGCCCGCACCAGCAGCTCGAGGCTGCGCTCGGTGAGCGGTTCGGCGGCGACGAGCCGACCGGCCAGATCGACGGCCGAGGCGACGTCACCGCGGGCCAGCCGGCTGTGTGCGGCCTCCTGCAAGATCGCGGCTCGCTGCCCGGCGGTGCGACGCCGCTCGGTCGACAGCCACAGGTCGAACGCCGCCCCCACCCGCGGGGTCACCCCCTCGAGCAGCCCGCCCCCGAACCCGGGCAGCATGAGCGCCTCGACCCACGAACCGTGCGCGAGCACGTCGACGTCGACCACCGTGCCGGCGTGCGGCTCGTACCGGAGCGGGTCGCCGCCGACGTCGGCCACGCCCGCGAGCGCCCGGCGCAGCTGCGACAGGCTCCACCGCAGGGCCGCGGCCGGGTCGTCGGCCTCGTCGAACAGCAGGTCCATCAGCCGCGAGCGCGGGACCGGCCCGTCGGTCAACGCCAGGTAGGCGAGCAGCGCCCACGCCTTGCTTCCCCGCGGCGGCGCGACGGGCGCACCGGCACGTTCGATAGACGGCGGGCCGAGCAGGTTGATCCGGGCGACCATGAGCACCTCCAGGGCTCACCGTCTGGTGCGGTCCGGCCACGCCGGCGCAGGGATGTCGCCACCATCGTGCACCAGTGCCCTGCTTCGGGAGAAGGTCGACCGCTCACGTCGGCGCCCCTCACGTCCGCGCGCCGGGGTGCCGATGGACCCGCATGGCCGACACCGTGGTGCAGCACTACCGGTACGTGGCTCGATCCCGCGGTGAGCTCGTCGACGGGCAGCCGACGGTGCGGCTGGAGACCGCGCTCACCGGCACGGGCGACCCGGCCCCGGCTGCGACGGCATCCGGTGCACCGGCCCACGACGAGTACGGCGCGGACCCGTTCTTCACCGGCAGCGCCGAGCGCGCCGACGTCGTCGCGGCCGGTCTGCTGCGCGTCGCGGAGGTCGCCCGGACCCGGTACTACCTGCCGCCGGGGCTCGCGCGGCGGCTCGCGTTCGCGGACCCGATCATCACCGCCGAGTCCGGTCACCTCCGGTTCGAGAGCCTCTCGGCGTGCTGCGGCGTCTACGCGCGGCTGGACGTGCTGCCCGGCGGACTGGACACCACGCGCGCTCGGCACGGCACGACCAACATCGACGTGAACGGCGAGCTGCGGGCCCTGCTCGGCCAGGTGGTCCGGACCGACCCGATGCAGCTCCAGGTTGGGCGCGACGACGTCGCGGTACGCACCCTCGACGGCAGCGCCGTCGAGCGCAGGGTCGACCTGCCGGTGCGCTGGATCTCGTCGTTGGGGGCGCAGCAGGCCGCGGCGAGCCGGATGACCTTGCGGCACGAGCTCGATGCCGGCGCGGCCCGCCGCTTCGTTCGTGGCTTGCCGCGTTCGAGCGCGAGCACCCGGGCGGTGTGGGCGAGCGCGGTGGCGGGCGGCGGCCTGCGGCTGGCGAGCCGCCCGGCGGCGGGATCGGTGTGCCTCGGCGGACCGGAACGGCTGCGGGTCCTGGAGCCCCTCCTCCGACTGGCCACCGGTCTGCGCGTGTACGGCGAGGCGGTCGACCCGCGGTCCGAGCCGGTGGCGAGCTGCTGGGAGCTTCTCCTCCCCCATGCGCGGTTCGTCCTGGGGCTGAGCCCCCAGGCGTCCCGCGGGTTCTCGGGTGAGGGCGCTCTGCTCGACGATCTGGCGCAGGCCCATGCCGGCACCGACACCGACAGCGACGCCGTCCGGGCCGCGAACGGTCAGCTCGGGTACGACCCGGCCGAGCAGCGGTTCTTCCCCCGACTGCTCCCGTTCGACCTGCGGGCCGTGCCGCGGGCAAACCCCCGGCTCGAGGCCGCCCGCACCCTGGCGGCGGACGGCGCGGTGCACGCGGTCGGCGAGGACGTGCTGGTCCGGAGCGCAGGCGTGGACTACGCGGTGCGCCTCGGCGTCGATGACACGGATCGGTGCACCTGCGCCTGGTACGGGAAGCATCGCGGCGCGCGTGGCCCCTGCAAGCACGTCCTCGCGGTGCGGTTGAGCAGTCCGAGCGGACCGACGGGCGGCAATCCCACGTGAGCTGGTGGCGTCCCGGCCGGGCCGACGCATCGTCGGGCGAACCCCCGAACCGTATGGACCTGGTCGTGCGGGCGATCGTCGATGACCGGGTCCCCGACGTGGTGGCGGTGCTCGACGGCGCGACGGAGGCCGAGCGTGCCCGCCTCGCCGCCGCGATCGACTCGGGCACGTCGTCCTGGGCGACCACCGAGCTCCTCCGCGGCACCAGCGACTCCGCGGCGCGGCTCGCGGCGCAGCTCGGCACCGTGCCCTCGCCCCGGGCCGCCGCGCTCGCGGTAGGGATGGGTCGGGGCTCCTGGGAGCACGAGGACTGGCTCCTGCCCGTGCTCGGCCAGCGACCGGACGGCTGGCTCGAGCGGTTCGCCGTGGCGCTCTTCGCCGCCGATGACTGGCTCGACAAGCGCCCCCGGTGGCGGCTGCTGCGGGCGATGGTGCGCGCGGGCATGGTCGCGGAGCCGACCGATCCCCGCTACGTCTCCTGGCTGTTCGAGGCGGTGCGCGGCCCGCTCGACCAGGCGGCCCAGGCCGACCCCGGACTGGTCCCGCTGCTCTGGCGGGCGTTCAGCACCGAAGAGGCGGGCGCAGCGCTGACCGGCGGTGGCGGACCTGGCGGTGGCGGACCTCGCCGCGACGAGCACTGGGCCGGGCTGCTGACCGCTCTGGGCACGGGCGACCCGGGCACGCGCGTGCGGGCGATCGACGCCAGCCTGCGGGCGCTGGGCGCGGGCCTGCCCGATCGCGATGCGGCCGGCTTCCTCGCGCTGCACGGGAGACTGGGCGTGACCGCCTCCGAGCGCCGTGACCGCCAGTACGCCTACCTCCGGCTGCTCGCCGCCCATCCGCTCGTCACGGTGACCTTCGCCCAGCAGGTGCTCGGCGAGCTGCTGGCTGACGGGCGGCTCGATGCGCGAGCGCTCGTGGATGCCTCGGCCGACGTGCTGGTCCGCGCCGACCGGAAGTCGGTGGTGGCTCACCTCGCCCTGCTCGCCCGCATCCTGGCGTCCGACCCGGCCCTGGCCCCCGCCATCGCCGTCGTCGTGGCACCCACCCTCGATCCCGAGCGCGCCGACCTGGCCCTGCGCACGGCACGGCTCCTGCACGACTGTGCCCGGCACCTCGACGATGACGCTCGGGAAGGCGTCCGCGCCGCGATCACGCAGGCGCTGCCGGCGCCGTGGCCCGAGCTCCGGGCGACCCTCGGGACCCTCGCCCCTGCGGCGCTGCCGACGGCACCGGCCAGGCCCGCGGTCTGCCCCGTCCCGATCGACCTCCCGGCGCCGGAGGCGGTGACCGCGATCGCCGACGTCCGCGAGCTCGCCGAGGTGTTCGCGCACCTGCTCGAGGAACCGGCGCCGGCTCTCGAGATCGAGCGCGCCCTCGAGGCCGTGGTCCGGCTGCGGGCCGAGCTCCCCTCGAGCGCACGCGCGTTGTCGAAGCGGGCCCGCAAGGTGGGTGAGTCCGTCGTCGACGAGATGGACCTGAACGTGCGCCGCCGCATCGCCGACCTCGTCGTCCGCTGGCTGGATGACGGCCCGCCGTCCACCCAGTGCCGCGGCTATCAGCTGCACGGCAGCGCCCCGGACCGGGCCTCGGCCCCGCCGGGAACCGCCGTGCGCGAGGTGCCCATGCACCAGAACCTCGGCGAAGGTCGGCTGGCGGCCCTGCCCAGCGCCTGGTGGTGGACGGCGCAGGAGCCCGCGTGGACCCCGTCGATCCTGGCCGTCGCGCGCCTGCACGAGGTCACCGTGACCCTGCGCGAAGGACCCGCCCTGCTGCTGTCGACCCCGACCCGCGGCGACTGGACGATCGACCCCGACGAGGTGCTCGCGCGGCTGCGCACCGTCGCTGGCGCAGCGGGCGGCCGTCCGCACGACCGCGGCACCGCCCTGCTCCGGATCGCCCCGGGCGACCGGGCGGCGGTGCTGTCCGCCGGGGTCCTGGCCGACGACGACGACGCCCGGCTCGACCTGCTGGCGCAGCGCTCGCCGCGCTGGCGCCGGACGGTGACACCAGGGCTCGGCGGCCGGTTCCGCTCGTTCGCGGGTCACGAGACGCTTGCGTGGCTCGACGACTCCTCGACGCCCGGCACCGTGACCGACCCGGTCCGGGGCGTCCTGGACCTGTCCTCCACGGTGCGGCAGCACGGCAGCTACGTCGACGAGGCGACGTGGGAGCCGCAGCACGAGGCCACCCTCGGGCTGTGGGCCGGTCTGACCCCGTTCGACACCGACGTCCTGGCCGCCCATGCTCACCCGTTGCTCCTCTCGTGGGACGAGAAGCCGACGGCCGGCGTCGGGCCGCTGCTCGACGCGATCGGCGCCGCCTCGGCCCCGCTGGGCGCGCCGTCGCTGTCGGCGCTCGGCCTGGCCGCGGGCTTCCGGGACGCCACCGTGCGATCCCGGGCGGCCGAAGCGATCGCCCGATGCGCGTCCCACGGCCTGCTCGACGGGACGGCGCTGGGCGCGCAGGCCGAGGTGCTCGTGGTGGAGAAGCGGGTCAAGGTGAACCGGCTGGTGTCGACCCTGCGGGACGCCAGCGGGATCTCGGACCACGCCGCGCACACCGTGCTCGCCGCGTCCGCCCGGCTGCTGACGATCGCGCCGACGACGCCCGGCGGGGGCGCGATCATCGAGCTGGCGGCCGTCCTTGCCGAGTCACATCGCGTCCGTGTCCCGCTTCCGGCGGCCGTGGCGGCCCTGGCGGCGGGACGTGCCGGCACGAAGAGCGCGATGGCCGCGCGCCGGTTGGCGGCCCTCACCTGACCGGCTGACCGATCAGTCGAGCGCGACCACCGCGCGACCCGGCACCGGCCGCGACACGACGCGGAAGCCGGCCCGCTCGTACAGGGCCAGGCTCCCGTGGTAGAGGTCGGCCGCGGACGCCTTCCGTTCGCTGGTGTCCACGGGATACGCCTCGATGATCCGGGCGCCGGACCGGCGGGCGTGGTCGACGGCGCCGTCGAGGAGCGCCGTCGCGATCCCCCGACGCCGGAACCCGACCCGCACCACGAAGCACGTCACCGCCCAGACCGAGCCGTCGTCGGCTGGCTCCGCGCTCCCCCGGACCACCGTGGCGGTCAGGAGCCGCGGGTAGTGGGTCCGGCTCTCGACCCCGCACCAGCCGACCGGCTCGCCGTCCAGGTAGCCGACCACACCGGGTGCGGGCTCCCGCTCCACCTGCGCGCACAGTGCGCGTTCGCGGTCGGCCGCCGGCGCCTGGTTCCACTCGCGGTTCGTCACCTTGAAGTACTGGCACCAGCAACTTGCCGGGTCGCCCCGCGTGCCGAACACGACGCGCACGTCCTTCCACGGCACCCGCGAGGACGGCACCACCTGGATGGTTCCTGCCGGGTCGCTCATCATTTCCTCCTCGCGGCCGGTTCTTGATGTCCGCTCCGGTACCGACCACGATCATTCTCACCACACCGTCGACCTGCAGGTGCAGGCGCTCCTCGGACACCTCGGCCAGTCTCCGCCTCCGCGAGGCCAGAGCCTTCGGCGACGGGATGGTCCTGCTCCGCTACGAAAGGCTGGTCTAGCCTTTTGTCATGGACCTCGGAATGGACACCAACGAAGCCATCTGGAAATCGACCCAGATCGTCCACAATCGCGAGCTCAAAGCCGACGAGCGGGTGCGCAAGAACGCAGCCCAGTGGCGACTGATGGGCGAGCTGCTCCCGTTCGAGGCGCAGGACGCCTTCACGTTCTTGGACCTCGGTGCCGGGACCGGATCGGCGGCGCGCGCGATCCTCGACCTGTACCCGCGGAGCACGGCCGTTCTCACCGACTTCTCAGCGCCGATGATGGCGGTCGGCGAGGCCGAGATGGCGCCGTTCGCCGGCCGGTTCCGGTACCTCGAGTTCGACATGTCGACCGGCGACTGGCCCGGCGCCATCCCGGCCGCGTTCGACGCCGTCGTGACCTCGATGTGCATCCACCACATGCCAGATCACCGCAAGGCGGGCCTGTTCACCGAGATCTTCGACCACCTCGCCCCGGGCGGCTGGTACCTCAACTACGACTCGGTGAGCTCGGCCGACCCGCTGGTGACGGCGACCTGGAACCGGGTGATCGATCTCGACCCCGAGGCCGCCCGCAAGCGCCTGCACGGGACGGCCGAGGAACGCGCTCGCCGCGAGAACCACCGTCAGTACCTGATCCCGCTCCCGCAGCAGCTGGACTACCTGCGCGCCGCGGGCTTCCAGGGGATCGACGTGTACTGGAAGCACCTGGACGACGTGATCTACGGCGGTCGCCGCCCGGCCTGAGCAACACCCCTCAGCCGCGCTCCAGCAGGGTCAGCACCTCGTAGTGCGTGGTCTGCGGGAACATGTCGAGCAGCCGGGCACGGCGGGGCCGGAGCGAGGGCATCAAGGCGAGGTCGCGGGCCAGGGACCCGGCATGGCAGCTCGAGTAGACCACCTGCCGCACGGCCGACGACGACTCCAGCCAGCGGCACAGGTCCTCGCCCAGGCCGCGCCGGGGCGGGTTGACGATCACCAGCTCAGGGACGACGTCGGCCCCGAGCGCGAACGCGGTCGCGTCGCCGACCTGGAAGGCGACCCGGTCCAGGCCCGCCTGCCGAGCGCTCAGCTCGGCGCTGGCGATCGCTTCCGCGCTGGTCTCGATGCCGATCACGTCGCGCCCGGGAGCCGCGCAGTGCAGTGCGAAGCCCCCCACCCCGCAGTACAGGTCCCAGACCGACTCCGGGGCGCGCTCGGCCACCCACTCCCGCGCCTGGCGGTACAGGGCGGCGGCGACGGGCGTGTTGGTCTGGAAGAAGCTCTGCGGGCGCAGGTACATGTCGAAATCGTTGACCCGCATCCGCAGGGTCTCCTGCTCGGTCAGCACGATCTCGCGCTGACCTTCCACGGTCGCCTTGTGCTCGGGGTGCAGGTTCACGGAGACGACCTGCAGGTTCGGCAGGGCGCGCATCAGGTCCGGCAGGTGCTTGCGGATCCGGGTGACCGACTCCTGTGACCGCAGGACGAACCGCAGCATGAGCTCGCCGTCGGGCGACTCGGTGACGATCAGGAACTTGAGCTCGCCCGACCGCCGGGGGACGTCGTAGGGCGCCAGCGCTGCCTGCACGATGAACTCGGCGAGCACCGGGAAGGCGGCCGTCAGGCCGGGCGGGTACAGCCCGCACCGCTGCAGGTCGATGCCACGGCCCTCGGCGTCGAGGATCCCGAGCGTGGGTTGCTGGGCGGTCCCGCCCACGACCATCTTCGCCTTGTTCCGGAAACCCGCCTCCAGGCTCGCCACGGGGGCCAGCCAGTCCAGCTCCGGTCGCCTCCCGAGGACGGCCTCGACCTGCCGCTGCTTGCCGACGAGCTGGTCGGCGTAGGGCTGCTCGATCAGCGTGCAGGACCGGCAGCGCTCCGCGGCGAAGTAGGAGCAGTGCATGGGCGCGAGCCTACGTGCCCGGCCGGGCGCACCCTCGGTGCGAAAGCAGCGCGGGTTCCGGTTGCCGATCATCTCGAAGATGGTGAGATGGGAATCGCCGCCCAGTAGTGGGTCCGGACAATGCCAGCGCCCGGCGTGCGGAAACACGAAAGGCCGCCGACATGCGTTCTCGATTGAGCCAGCAGCTCCTGCCCGAGGTCCAGCGACGCACGCTCGACGAGCTCACCGCGGATCTCGACCTGACCGCCGGGGACGCCGACTCGAAACGGTCCGCCTTCTGGACGATGCTCGTGGTCTCGGCGGTGATCGCGGCGGCCGGGGTGATGTCGGACTCCACCGCGACCGTCATCGGCGCCATGATCATCGCGCCGCTATCGACGCCGATCATGGGCATCGCGCTCGGGGTGGTGCTCCGCGACTCCCGCCTGACCGGCCGGGCGGTGCGCTTCGTCGTGCTCGGCGCGGGCCTCGTGGTCCTCCTCGGGGTGCTCTTCACGTTCATCGCGCCCGGCGAGGTGAACCTGTTCACGAACCCCCAGATCACCGGGCGCACATCCCCCGGGCTGCTCGACCTCGTCGCGGCGGTCGCCACCGGCGTCGCTGGTGCCGTGGCACTGACGCGGCGAGATGTTGCGGCGGTGCTGCCCGGGGTCGCCATCGCCATCTCCCTGGTTCCGCCGCTCGTCGTCGTCGGGGTGTGCCTCGGCCAGGGGTCGATCATCCTGGCGACCGGAGCCCTGGTCCTGTTCCTGTCGAACTTCGTGGCCCTGGTGCTGGTGGGCATGCTGGTGTTCACGGCGGCGGGCTACGCGGCCGAAGGATCGGTCACCAAGGCGCTGTCGCAGCGACGCGCCTATCTCGCCATCGGCACCCTGCTGGTTCTGGTTCTCGTGCCCCTCGTGGCCAACACAGTCCTCGCCTACTTCGTGGCGATCTGGTCCGACCGGGTGCAGGTGACCGCCGAGGAGTGGATCTCGGCGGCCCCCGGCAGCCGCGTCGACGGCGTCGACCTCGTGTCCGGCACGTTCTACGTCCAGGTGCGGTCCCCGGGCGACCTGCCGGACCTGGACGATCTGATGAGCGATCTGCGCGGGCAGGTTCCCGACGGGCTCACCGTGGTGGTCACGACGCTGCGTGGAGAGGACCTGGACGCCGCCGTCGTCGGCGCGGCGGTGGGCGACTAGGTGTGCGTGTGCTGGGACGGCAGGTGACTGGCGATCCACGAGACGAGATCGCTGCTGCTGCGGGTCTGCAACCAGACCCGGCCCGGCCCGGTGAAGTCCGTCACGAAGCCCTCGCCGCCGAGCAGGGTCGACTTCCAGCTGCCCGCCTTGCGGACCCGATAGACCACGGTGTCGTCGAACGCCACCACGTGGCCGGTGTCCAGGGTGAGGACTTCGCCGGCAGCGAGCACCGCGGAGCGGATCGCGCCGTACGAGGACAGCAGCAGGTCGCCCTGACCGGAGCAGCGCAGCAGGATCAGGCCCTCACCGCTGAAGAACGACTTGCCCCCGCCCCAGGAGGAGTCGACCTCGATCGCGGGGTCCGAGGCGATCCAGGAACCGGACTGCACCAGCAACGTCACAGCACCGTCCAAGGGGACCAGGCTCAGGTCACCGGGAAGTGCCGCGGCCACCCCGACGAGGCCACCGGACCGGGTGCTGAAGTCGTTGACGAAGAAGCTCTCGCCACCGAGGGTCCGGCGCAGTCCCTTCATGAATCCCCCGCGCGTCGACGTCACGATCTCGATGTCGCCGCGGGTCATCGCCATCGCACCCGCCTCGACCCGCACCGCACCCCCCGGGGGCAACGTGATCTCACCGAACGCAAAGGCCGGACCTGCACTGATCTCCACCTGCATGGGCGAAAATGTAGGGGACACCGCGGGACCCTGCACCCCCAACGACCCGGGTCGGGCCCGCCGATCACGACCGGCCAGCACGCGCGGGATCGCAGCCCGCTCACTATCGTCGGCGCATGGCCGACTGGTACCAGACCACGTTCGTCGTCACGGGCCGCTCGGGTGCGCTGTGGTTGATGATCGGATTTCTGATCACCTACGCCCTCACCCGGCACATCACGCGGACCATCCGCGCGCGTGCGGCGAGCGGGCCGGGGCAGCACGGCAGCACCGGGCAGCACGGCAGCACCGGCGAGCACCGCGGCGCGGTCAAGGACATCCACATCGGCGGCGTCCACATCCACCACCAGGTCTGGGGGATCCTGCTCGTCCTTGTGGTGGGCCTGCTCGAGTTCCGGTTCCGTCCGCCGTCGCCCGGGCTGGAGGTCCTCGCCGCACTGTTCGGCGCGGGCGCCGCCTTGGCTCTCGACGAGTTCGCCCTGTGGCTGCACCTCGAGGATGTGTACTGGACCGAGGAGGGCCGCAAATCCATCGACGCGGTGATGGTCGCCGTCGTCCTGGGCGCGGCCCTGCTGATCGGCGCGACCCCGGCAGGCCTCGCCAGCGGCACGGTGCAGGCCTATGGCTTCGCGGTCGCGACGGTCGTGGTTCTGACGCACGTCGGCTACACGGTGGTGTGCCTGCTCAAGGGGAAGCTCGTGTTCGGGCTGGTCGGGTTCTTCCTCCCCGTCCTCGCACTCACCGGCTCGATCCGACTGGCCAAACCCGAGTCGTTCTGGGCCAAGCGGTTCTACGGTCCAGCCCGGACCGCCCGGTCGCAGGCGCGCTTCGGGGCTGCCTACGAGGCCCGGCGGGAGCGGCTGCGCGACGTGTTCTCCGGCGGCCGGCTCGACTGACCGGCGGCTGACCGTCGGTATCCTCGACAACATGACCGATTCCCTGCCCCCGTGCCCCCAGTGCTCGAGCGAGTACACCTACGAGATGGGCGCACTGCTGGTCTGCCCCGAGTGCGCGCACGAGTGGGAGGCGGGGGCTGGCGACGCCGCCGTGGAGTCCGGCGAGGAAGGCACCGTGGTCAAGGACTCCGTCGGCAAGGTCCTGGCCGACGGTGACACCGTGATCGTGATCAAGACCCTCAAGGTCAAGGGCAATCCCACCCCCATCAAGGCCGGCACCAAGGTCCGTAGCATCCGCCTGATCGACGGCGTGGACGGGCACGACATCGACTGCAAGATCGACGGCTTCGGGGCGATGCAGCTCAAGTCGTCCGTGGTGAAGAAGGCCTGAGCCCCGCACCAGCTCGGCTGGCGACCCGGAGCTGCTCAGCACGGCGACCGCTCTGCCGATGAGCAGGTATGGCCACGCGCAGGGGGGATGGGCGGATGCTCGTCCATGCCCGCTTCGCCGGGCTCGTCGTCGTCGTGCTCCTGGCGTTCGCGGTGGGCGACCCGATCGTGCGCAGCTCCGTGGTCGTGATGGCCAGCGCCACCGTGGCAGTGAACATCGGGCTCAGACTGATCCGCGGCCAGCTCACCTGGGTCACGCCCTGGTGGTTCATGGTCATCGGCGTCTCGTTCCTTACCGCGAACAACCTCTCCTGGCTCATCGAGGTGGGAATCGCGGGAGCCACCGCACAGACCGCCTGGGTGCCGCTGGTGACCTTGCCCCTGGGCTACCTGGGCTTCCTCTGCGCGAGCGTCCTGCTGGTCCTGCCGGCCGTGCGGCGAGATGCCGGCGGCGTGCTCGATGCCGCCACGATCGCCGTCGGCGCGGCCGTCGTGCTGTGGACGGTCCTGATGTTCCCTGCGCTCGACGCAGCGGGCGCCACCCCGCTCGAGCGTTCGTACGACCTGATGGTGCTGCTGATCCTCAGCGGAGTGGCGGGGGCGCTGGTGCAGGCGATCACCACCGCGGTGGTGGCCCGGCCCTCCCTCGGCTACTTCCTGATCAGCATGGTCGTGACGCTCGCGGGGACCATCCTGAGCGCGGTCGCCGCCGACCCGGTCACCGGCGCCGCTCCGAGGTGGGTCGGCGCCCTGTGGGGACTGGGCTACTTCGCTGCCTCCGCCGCGGCCTCCCACCCGTCGAGCGCACAGCTCGATGCCCGCGGCGGCGAGGGCACGGGCGGCCAGCTCAGCGCAGGACGACTCAGCCTCCTCGGCGTCGCCCTCGTCGTGGGACCGGTGTTCGCCGCCGGGCAGGAGCTCATGGGCCACGACGCGGACTGGTTGATGCTCAGCCTCGCCCTGCTCGTCCTGGTCCCGCTCGTCCTGGCCCGGGTCGCGCAGCTGGCACGGTCGCAGGCTCGCGCCGAGAAGCGGCTCGAACGCCTCGCGGACCACGACCAGCTGACCGGTCTGCCGAACCGCCGCGCCGCTGACCGGCACCTGACCGCCCTCCTGGACCGGGTCAACAACGCACGGTCCCCCGGCGCCGCGGTGCTCTACCTCGACCTCGACGGCTTCAAGGTCGTCAACGACACCCTGGGCCACCGCGTCGGCGACGACCTGCTCGTCGTGGTCGCGGACCGCCTACGCCGCTGCGTTCGGAACGCTCACGGCGACATCGTCGCCCGGTTCGGAGGCGATGAGTTCGTCGTCGTGCTCGAGGGCGACGACGAACGGCTCGCGATCGACGCAGCCTCCCGAATCGAAGCAGCCTTCGCGGAGCCCGTGCAGGTGGGTGAGCACGCGCTGCAGGTTCGAGTCAGCATCGGGATCGCGAGCGCCCGTCCCGGCGGGGGCGCGACTCTCGACACCCTGCTCTCGCTCGCCGACGACAGGATGTACCAGCACAAGCGCGAACGGCGCGCAGCCTGGCCCTGACCACCGGCCGAGGCGCCCGCAGCGCGCGTCAGCTGGTGGCGCTGTGCGTCGCGGTGACCTCGACCCGACGGTTGAGCGCCTGGGCCTGGGCTATCTGCTCCGGGGACCCCTCCTCGGCGGCGACGGGCTGGGACTCCCCGCGCCCCTCGACGCTGATCTGCACGCTTGGCACCTGGCCCTGCAAGAACTGCTGCACCGCGGTCGCGCGCTCCACGGAGAGCTGCTGGTTGTGGGCATCGTCGGCGACGGAGTCGGTGTGCCCGACCACCTGCACCGCGGCCGGCGCGGTGTCGAGCAACGCCTGGGCGACCGTGGCCAGCTCGGCGAGCGCACGGGGGGTCAGCACGGCCGAGTTCGTCTCGAAGAACACGTCGCCCGACAGCGTGAACTGCTCCTGCGCGGGCGCCTCGTCGTGGCCCACCGCGCCGTCGACGGTGCTCGTGCGCACGATGAGCCCTGCGATCGGGGCGACCAGCGGCGTCACGAGCGCGATCACGGCAACCACCGGCGCGATGTCGACGGACGAGGTAGCCGGCGGCACGGCGACCGTGGTCGGTTCAGCGGTCGGGTCGTCGACCGCCACCGCCGGTCCGGGGACGAGCAGGCCCGCACCCAGCAGTGCGGTGGCGACGACGGCGAGGCTCGCCGTCCGCCCGCCCCTCACCGGGTGACCGGGACGGCGTCGAAGGACCCCGCCCCCGGGATCTGCACGGTGACGGTCTCCACGTCCTTCGGCGGAGCTGCGAACGCCGTGGTCAGCACGATGGACTGGCCGGCGCCGACGAAGTGGTTGCTGAGGTCGACGTTGCAGGCGCAGGTGCCCGCGGTGTCGTATGCGGCGCGGTGCATCAGGGCGTTGGTGGTGTCGATCACCGCGACGCCGTCGGTGGACGACCCCGCGGTCAGGTCGCTCACGGTGGCGCGGGTGCCGTCCGCGTCCAACGGGGCCGTGAGGAGCCCGTCGTCGAAGAATCCGGCGATCTGCCACCGCTCCGTGCCCATGTTCCGGGCGGTGAAGAGCACGGTCATCACCTCGCCCGACACCGAGACGCTGTTGAGATCGACTTCGAGTGCGATGCCCGCGTCCGCTGTCTGGCGGGTGCCGAGGACCTGCAGGTCCTGCGCCACAGCCTGGTCCGCTGCGTCGGCACCGGCATCCGCCTGGAGCGACTCGGACGTCTCCTTCGCGGCCTGCGCCTGCTCGGCGGAGCCCGCCGCATCGGTCGCGTCCGGGTCCGTCTCGCCGGTGCAGCCGGCCAGGACGAGGGTGACGATCGCGAGAATCGACATCGACGCGATGGTGCGACGCACGGTTGCTCCAGGTGAAATGAATGGGCGGGTTGCACCGAAACACTACTGAACGAAGATGCGAACCCCCGCCACCTCGCAAAATGGCACCGTTGGTGGCCCTGATCATTTGCCGACAAATACCTTCGGAAAATACGGCCTTTCATGGTGAAGCCCCAACCGGGTCTTGTCAGTGGTGCACAACCTAGTTGTGGGCTATGGTTCGGAGATGCCCGACGACAGCACGCTCGACCGACAGGTCTGCTTCGCCCTGTACTCGGCGTCCCGGGCGATCACGGCGGCATACCGCACGCTTCTGGCCGACCTCGGCGTCACCTACCCCCAGTACCTGGTCCTGATGGTGCTCTGGGAGCGCGACGACCGCGGTGTCCGTGAGCTGGGCGACCTGCTCGAGCTCGACTCCGGCACGTTGTCGCCGCTCCTCAAGCGCCTCGAGTCGCTCGGACTGATCGAACGCCGACGGCTGGCGACCGACGAGCGCCGCGTGCACATCCACCTCACCCCCGCTGGATCCGCCCTGCGGGAGCGTTCCTCCGACATTCCCGGTCGGCTGGCGCTCGCGACCGGGTTGTCCGTCCCCGAGCTCGACCAGCTGCGCGTCACCCTGACGCGCGTACGCGACACCCTGCACTCCCCCCACCACAGTGAAGAGATCTGATGAACATCCTGTACACCGCTGAGGCCCTGGCGACCGGCGAGGGCCGCAACGGCCGGACCCGCACGTCCGACGGTCGGCTCGACCTCGAGCTCGCCCTCCCCAAGGAGATGGGCGGCAGTGGGGAGGGCACGAACCCGGAACAGCTGTTCGCGGCGGGCTACGCCGCGTGCTTCCACTCGGCCTTGCAGCTGGTCGCCCGCGCGGCGGGCGCGAATGTCGCCGACTCCGCGGTCGGCGCCCAGGTCGGGATCGGCCCGTCCGCGAGCGGTGGGTTCGCCCTGGCGATCACCCTGGAGGTCTCCCTGCCTCACCTGCCCCGGGCGGAGGCGCTGGCCCTGACCGAGCAGGCGCACCAGGTCTGCCCGTATTCGAACGCGACCCGAGGCAACGTCGAGGTCACGCTGAGCGTCACGGACGAGGACGACTGACCTCCCGGCAGGCCCCTAGCTCCGGTCGCGCCTGAGCCGGGAGTACATGTACATGTCACGGCGTTCCGCGCCAACTGTCTGCCAGCTGCGGAGCAGGCCCTCGCGCTCGAACCCGGCCTGCTCCGCCACCTGCCACGACGCGTCGTTCCACGGTTCGACGTACAGCTCGAGGCGGTGCACGCCCGGCAGGTCCAGGCCCCAGGCCGAGATCATACGCAGCGCGTGGGTGGCCACGCCGTGGCCACGATGGCGGGCCGCCACCCAGTAGCCGACGCTGGCCCTGCCCTGCCCGAGGTTCGAGAGCCAGAGCCCGACCTGCCCGAACGCCTCGTCCGTGGTCGAGTCGGCGATGGCGAACGAGTAGCCCTCGCCGTCGCGCAGCCGGGCCCGCTGGCGGCTGATGAAGTCCTGCGCGGCCCGTAGCTCTGGTGTCGCGGGCACGGACGTGACCAGCGGGATGAACGGATCGGTGGCGACGTCCTGGATCAGCGGGACGTCGCCGGCGTGAAACTCCCGCAGCACGAGCGGAGCGTCTTCGAGACGCGGGAGGACCTCGGGCATCGGCACGAGGTCCAGTGTGGCCCCCGGTGCGAGCTCGCGCCGGGATCCCACGCGTCCGTGCCGCCGGACGAGGCCGACGGGCCATGCCGACGGGCTAGGCCGACGAGCCCGGCGGCTCGCCGTCGAGCCCGGCCAGCAGCAGCGGGATCGCCGCGACCCCGGTGCGCGCGAGGTAGTGGCCGGACTGCATCAGGTACGCGGCGATGAACCGGTGCGGCGGCGCCAGGGCCGGCAGGTCCTGCAGCGCGTGCCACAGCGCGCCCCAGATCCGGCGGTCCGTCTCCAGCTCGCCCAGGCCCGTGGTCCGCGCCTCGACGATCCCGATCCCCGCGCCGACCTGCGCCGCAACCAGGAAGGTGCGGCGCAGGAACGGCTCGTCCGCGGCCGGGGCATCGACGGCGATCGACGGCAGCACCTCGTCGACGATCGCCTCGGCGATGGCGTGCGCCTCGGGCTCGAACGCCTCCCGATACCCCAGCTCGTACAGCGTGTTCACCTCGAACGACGCGCGACCGACCGCCCGGTGGTCCGGCCACGAGCTCCCGTCCAGCCGAGGGAGCCGCAGAGCCAGGGCCGGGGCGGCCGCCGCCCGTCGACGCAGGTGCATCAGTGCTTCAGCGCCACCTTCTCGGCACCCGCACCCGTCAGGGAGCGGACCTCCATCTCGGCGGCCTTGTTCTCCAGGTGCTCCTTGCTCGTGATGGTCCCGAGATAGCCCAGCAGGAACGACGCCGGGATCGAGATGAGACCCGGGTTGGACAGTGGGAAGAGCTGCCAGTCCGCGTTCGGGAACATCGAGGTCGGGCTGCCCGACACCGCCGGCGAGAAGGCGATGAGGGTCAGCGTGATGATGAGGCCGCCGTAGATGCTCCACAGGCAGCCCCGGGTGTTGAACCGCTTCCAGAACAGCGAGTACAGGATCGTCGGCAGGTTCGCCGAGGCCGCGACGGCGAAGGCCAGCGCCACCAGGAAGGCGATGTTCTGCCCGTTGGCCGCGATCCCGCCGCCGATGGCGACCACCCCGACGACCACGGCGGAGATCCGCGCAACCCGGACCTCCGCGCCGGCCGGCGCATTGCCCTTGTGGATGACGCTCGCGTAGATGTCGTGCGCGAACGAGGCCGACGCCGTGATGGTGAGCCCCGCGACGACGGCGAGGATCGTGGCGAACGCGACGGCCGAGATGATCCCGAGCAGCAAGGTCCCGCCGAGCTCGTACGCCAGCAGGGGGGCCGCCGAGTTCGCCCCACCGGGTGACGCCGCGATCCGCTCCGGTCCGACCAGGGCGGCAGCGCCGTAGCCCAGCGTGAGCGTGAACAGGTAGAAGACCCCGATCAGACCGATCGCCCAGACCACCGACTTCCGGGCCTCCTTGGCCGTCGGCACGGTGTAGAACCGCATGAGGATGTGCGGCAGCCCGGCGGTCCCGAGGACCAGGGCGAGCGCGAGCGAGACGAAGTCCAGCTTCGACATGTCCGTCAGGCCGTACTTGGCCCCGGGCTCGAGCGAGGCGCCCGCCTCGGCCCCCGCACCGAGCAGGTCGGAGAAGTTCATGCCGTAGTTGGCAAGCACCCACACGCTCATGAGTGCGGCGCCCGCGATGAGCAGGACCGCCTTGATGATCTGCACGTAGGTGGTGCCCTTCATGCCACCGATCAGCACGTAGGTGATCATGAGCACGCCGACGACGGCGATCACGATGCTCTGACCGGTGCGGTCGGTGATGTTCAGCAGGAGCGCCACCAGCCCACCGGCGCCGGCCATCTGCGCGAGCAGGTAGAAGAACGACACCACCAGGGTCGACGTCGCGGCGGCCGTGCGCACCGGGCGTTCGCGCATGCGGAAGGCCAGCACGTCGGCCATGGTGAACCGGCCGGTGTTGCGCAGCAGCTCGGCGACCAGCAGGAGGGCGACCAGCCAGGCGACCAGGAAGCCGACGCTGTACAGGAAGCCGTCGTAGCCCGAGAGCGCGATCGCGCCGGCGATGCCGAGGAACGAGGCGGCCGACAGGTAGTCGCCGGAGATCGCGATCCCGTTCTGCCGCCCGGTGAAGGCGCCGCCGGCGGTGTACATGTCGGCGGTGGTCTTGTTCGTGCGGCCGGCGCGGATCACGAAGGCCATCGTGACCAGGACGAACGCACCGAAGATGGCGAGGTTCAGCCCGGAGTTGCCTACCTGGGTGGACTCGGCGAGGACTCTCACAGCAGACCCTCCTCTTCCATCTTTTCGCGGATCTTCAACGACGCGGGGTCCAGGACCCGGCTCGCGTAGCGGAGGTACAGGGCGGTGACTGCGAAGGTGGAGACGAACTGGAGCAGACCGAGCACGAGCCCCACGTTGATGTTGCCGAACAGGGGTGTCCCCATGAAGTCGGCGGCATAGGCCGCGAGCAGCACATAGGCCAGATACCAGAGCAGGGAACCGACGGTCACGGGAATGACCCACCCCCGATAGCGCCGGCGAAGATCCTGAAACTCCTCGGACCGCTGCACCGCGAGGTACTTGGCCTCGATCGGGGTGGGGGGCGTGATTGCCGCCTGACGATCATGTTCCATCGTAAAAAGCTCCTCTGGCCGTAGCGTCATTGCTTGGTCGGAGAGCCCTGTGTTTTGCACAGGACCTGGTGGGACTGTAGGCGTCATCTGCCAAGATCGTGCACGAACGCGCCGCGGTCCTTCACCCGTCCGGCGTGCCGTACTGTGACCGGCCCACCCGTGCCTGCAGGGTGGCGCGGGACAGCTCGGCGGCCTCACCCACGGTGGCCACGCCGCGCGCCCGCAGCACCGTGAGCAGCCGCACGAAGACCTCCCCGGTGACCAGCGCGTCCCCCAGCGCGGTGTGGCGATCCACCACCTCGACGCCGAGCCGCGCCGCGATCGCTTCGAGGGAGTGGTCGTCGTGGTCGGGGTGCAGGGCCGCGTCGAGCAGCAGCGTGTCGAGCACCGGCTGGCGCAGCCGCACGCCGGTCCGGGCCTCTTTCAGCCGAAGGAACTGCAGGTCGAAGCCCACGTTGTGCCCCACCAGCACGGTGTCCTGGGCGTAGCGGGCGAACGCCGGCAGCACCGCATCGATCGTCGGCTGACCCGCCAGCATGTCGGCGGTGAGCCCGTGGATGGCGGTGGAGCTCGCCGGGACCGAGCGCCGCGGGTCGACGAGACGTTCGAACGTCTCCCGCCGCAGCAGGCGCCCGTTCACCATCCGGACGGCGCCCACGGAGATGATCTCGTCGCCACGCACCGGGTCGAGACCGGTGGTCTCGGTGTCGAAGACGGTGTAGCTGACCTCGCCGAGCGACCGACCGAGGTGCGCGGACGGCCCGTGCGCCCAGTCGAAGAGCTGGAAGTCGTAGAACTCGGGCCGGCTGGCGGCGTTGAGCGGTGTGCTGTGACGGGGCGTCCGCGGGCTGCGGGCGGGCGCGGGGCCGGTCAGGTCCTCGAACAGCAGGACGAAGCCGTCGACCTCGTCGGCCGACCCGCGGACGGCTCCCAGGTGGACCCGCAGCGTCTGCCGGTCGCGCTGGGTCGTGACGACCAGGGCCTCGGTCGAGCCGGCCGCGAAGCGGTCGACGGCGCGGGTGATCAGATCGCGGTCGATGAGGTCGAACACGGACCGGCCCAGCCCGACGGCGTCGTCGTCGTCCACGAGGGACCGCGCAGCGGTGTTGTAGAGCAGGATCCGCCCGTCGAGGGTGCATACGACGACGGCGACTGCCAGCTCGGCCATGAGGGTCGCCAGTCGGTTGCGCTCCTGCTCGAGACCGGCCCGCGCGGCGCCGACCTCGGCGTCCACCTCCCGTTCGGCGACGCGACGCCGCTCCGCCAGCTGCTCGATGGCCTCGGCGAGCTCGGCGAGCTCGGGCGGTCCGGACCGATCGAGGTGCAGGTCGGGGTTCGCGTGCAGCAGCAGCCGGGTCTCGGCGGTGAGGCGCGCGGCGGTCCGGGCGTACCGCCCCACGAGGGCGGACACCAGCGCGATGAACCCGACGAGCGCCACGGCGGCCACGACGCCAAGGAGCGCGACCTGCCCGCGCGCGGAACCCAGCACCGCGTCGCGCGCGGGGACGGTGAGCCCGCCCCACAGGAGCAGGCCCAGGACGGCGGCGACCAGTGCGCAGTACAGCGCGATCCCCGCGACGAGCGCTCGCGCGGTTCCCCGCCCGTGGTCCATGGCGCCCACCTCAGGTCACGGTCTGGAGGGCGAAGCGCCGAGCGGTGACCTCCTGGACGTCCCGCACCACGTGCAGGGCGGTCCGCAGCTGCTTGCGCTCCGCGCTGGTCAACCGGTCCGGGCGAAGGAGGTTGTCCGCCGTCAGCCCGCCGGCCACCTGCTCCACCTGGTGGCGGAGCTGGAGCCCGGTGAGGAACCGGTACGCGTCGGTGAGGTCCCGGGCGTCCGGCGGGCTCAACGTGCCGTCCACCGCCCGCAGCCGAAGGACCGTGCTGCGCGCCGACGAACCGGCCGCGAGGCCATGCAGCCGCGCCAGGAGCACGATCGCGGCGGTGCCGCCCCGCTTGAGGTCGAGGCTCGCGCCCGGCGACCGCAACCGCCCGAGCGTGTTCGGTGGGATCCGGAAGGCGAGCGCGGCGCGGGCCATCTGGACCTGGAACGATCCTCGGGTCCCCCCGAGGTGCAGCAGATGCTCCAGATCGTCGATCGGCAGGTCGCCGTGGCAGGCCCGGACGTCGAGGAACACCTCGGCCTGCATCAGGGCACCTGGCTCCGGCTCCTCGATCCAGCCGTGGAACAACCGCCGGAACTCCGCCAACGGACGCCGCCAGTTCGTGGCCATGTAACCGCCGGCGCACCGCGGCAACCCGGCGCGATACAGCCCGCCCACCACCAGGTCCGCGAGCGCGCCGAGGTACTCGCCCGCAGCCGCCTCGTCGGACGGCCCGGGACTCTCGTACGCGATGGCGTTGTCCTGGTCGCTGGAGAGCAGCTGCTCGCCGCGCCCCTGCGATCCCAGCAGGAGCCACGCGTACCGGCAGGGCGGCGGGCCGAGATGCACCTCGCCCAGGGTCAGCAGTCGCCGCGTCAGCGCGGTGTTCGCCTCGGCGATCGCTGCGGTGACCACGAGCGCGTCGTCCCCGTCCGCGAGCCGGCGCCCGACGGCGTCCAGCAGCTGGCCGCGGTAGCGGTCCAGGGGCTCCAGGTGGCGGAGGTCGGTGACCGCATCCACGGCTTCCATCGATGGCTGGTCGTCCGGGGAGGTCCCCATGCGTCACTCCATCCGGGCCGCGCTGCCCCGGCGCCGTTGCCGAGGCTGCGAGCGTACTGTCGCCCGGGCCCGGATTCCCGCGTTCGCCTACGCCGCTCGCGACCGCGACCGTCCGCCGGGTGAACCCGAGGTCATCCCGCCGCCATGATCCGCACGAGGTCGTCGTCCTCGGGCTGGATGCCGAAGATCGCCAGGCCGACGAGGCCGAACAGGACCGGGGCAGCGACCGAGACCGCGATGACGGCCACGTCCGACCCCACGAGCACGGCGACGACCACGGCGGCGGCGGTGACGAGCAGGCAGCTCCCCACGTAGATCCCGAACCACATCTTCCGGGTCCGGGACCATCTCTCGCTCGGGACCTCGCCGTCGAACGCCCAGCTCCGCGCGGGAGCGTGTCCTCGTCCGAGGGCTCGCCGTCGATTCCGGTCGCGTGTGCTCTTGCTCCTCCGCTTGGTCATCGGCCCACCCTAGGCGGGGGAAAGCGGCTCACCCGGCTATCGGGCGGGTCGGGCGATCGAGACCGCGTGGGCAAGGGCGCGCAGGTCGTCGCCGTCGTTGTACACGTGCGTCGACACGCGCAGCAGGGTCTGCCCGGCGGCGCTCAGCCCGGTCCACGCCCGGACGCCGTCCCGCAGGAGGGCCGCGTCCAGGTCCGCCAGAGCGAGGTCCGGGCAAGCGAACGCGCGCAGCCGCGGCGCCAGGAGCGCGCCGTCGCAGGTCGGGACGAGCCCCAGCTCGCCCAGCACGTCGCCGGCCTCGCTCGCGAGGGCCGCCGCCCGGAGCAGGTGCCCCGACTCGGACCACTGCTGGTGCTCGGCCCAGGCGCGACCCAGCCCCAGGGCAGGCGCCGGGTCCCACGTCCCGCGCCACCCGAACCGTTCGACGAGGTCGTCCGCATCCCAGTACAGCGAGATGGCGGCCGGCCGTACGAGGTCCCGCAGGTGCGGGGCGAGCCAGAGGAACCCCACCGACCGAGGCACCGGCAGCCACTTGTGGAGCGACCCGAACACCGCCCCGCACGGCACTGCGGAGACGTCGAGCTCGAGATGGCCCATCGCGTGTGCACCATCGACGAGCAGCTCCACCCCCGCGGTGCGGGCCCAGTCGGCGACCCGGGCGAGCGGAAGCCTCAGGGCCGTGGACGACGTGATCGCGCTGATCACCGCCACCCTCACGCGCGGGTCGGCGCCGCGGAGCAGCCGCAGCACGGACTCCTCCGTGGCCGGGAGCGGAAGGTGGACCAGGTCCAGGTGCGCTCCCACCGCGGCGCAGCGCACCTGCCACGCGCGGATCACGGACGAGTACTCCACGTCGAGCATGAGGACGCGGTCCCCCGCGCCCAGCGGCACCGAGCTCGCCAGGGCAGCGGCGCCCTCGGTCGTGTTGGCCACGAGCGCCACCGAGCCGGGCTCGGCGCCCAGCCTCGCGGCGACCGCCTGCGCGCCTGTCCGCAGGCGATCGAGGAGCTCGCCGCCGAGGCGTGGCGCCGTGTCGCGCTCGAGGTACCGCCGCTCGAGGTCTGCGTGGTCAAGTCCGGCGAGGCTCGGCGCACCGTACGACGCGTGATTCAGGTAGGTCAGCCGCGGGTCGAGCGCGAACTGCGCTGCGTTGCTGTTCACTGACGCTCCCTCGCACGACGGTCACCACGCTCGGGAGGGACCCTAGCGGGGCGCGGCTGCGCCAGGGCGCGCGGGCCGGGCCCTGACCGCGGGCCGGGGCACCGAGAATTGCCGGTCGGCCGGTAAATCGGGCCGACCACAGGTCATTAAACAATGGCCCCCGTCCACAGATTTGGACGCATTTCTCGGGATTCACAACGAATGCCCGACGACGGGCCGGGAATGTCAGTGGCTGCCCCTACAGTTTGAGCCACGGGAAATCGATTCTTCGGGCCGACGACGGAGGTGGTGACATGGCCGCTCAGGAGGGCGCTGCCACCCCGTCGACGCCACCGCCCGACCGCGAGCGGCCACGCCCGGCTGACGACGTGTCGGTCGCGCAGCGGTTGGCGCTGATCCGGGAACAGGTCGACTCGTTGGCGCAGATAGCCGCCGCAGACCTGCCCGGATCAGACAGCCTGGCCGGATCGCAGGCCCTGGCACTGTTCGACGCCGCCCACGAGCTCGCGGACCGGTTGCAGGCCGTGGCGGTCAAGGCGCTGCCGGTCGTGGAGGCGCAAGGGTGGTGGGCCACGGGCGGGGCGCGGACGTTCCCGTCCTGGCTCGCGCGGCGCGCACACCTGACCAGCGCCCGCTCCAAGCGGCTGGTGCGGCTGGGTCAGGCGCTGCGCGACGAGCTGCGGCTGACCGCGGTGGCGGTCGCCTCGGGCGGACCTGACCGGGTGAGCACGGAGCAGGCGGAGATCCTCGTGTCGGCCGCCGCAACCAGCGCGCGGCGCCGCGAGGTGCTCGCAGATCCGGACCAGCCCGTCGGGGAGAGATTCCTGCTGGACCAGGCCTCGATGATGAGCGCGGACACGTTGCGGCTGGTGGCACGGCGGTGGGCAGCGGCCGCGGACCCCGAGGCCGACGAGCGCGGATACAAGGACGCGACCGAGCGCGAGTTCTTCGACGTGTCACCCACCACCGGTGGCACCCACCTGTCGGGCTTCCTCACCACCGAGCACGGTCAGGCGCTGCTGGTGGCGCTGCAGGCGGTCGCCGGGGTGCCCGCGGCCGACGACGAACGGACCTCCTCCCAGCGCCGGGCCGGGGCCCTGTCGGACCTGGCACGGCTGAGCCTGGACCACGGCCTGGCGGGGTCCAGCGCCACGGTGCGCCCGCACCTGAGCGTGCTGGTCGAGTACCCGACCTTGATGGCACTGGCATCCGCGGCTGGTGTGAGCGACCCCTCCTGCCACGGGCTGCCGACGCCGGGGTTGGTGGATCCGGCACTGATAGGCCCAGGGGTGACGGATCAGGGGTTGGTGGATCCGGCGCTGGTCAGTCCGGCGGTGTTCGAGGACGGCGAGGCGGTGCCGCGCGCGGTGCTGGACCGGCTGATGTGTGACGGCGAGGTCAGCCGAGTCGTGTTCGGACCGGATTCACAGCTACTGAATGTCGGACGGTCGAGAAGAACATTCGCCGGGCAGCTCCGGCGAGCGATCGTGGCACGAGACAAGCATTGCCAGTACCCGAGCTGTCAGGCTCCGCCGCGCCTGTGCGAGGGGCATCACCGCATTCATTGGGCACGTGATCACGGGGATACCGACGCGACCACCGGCGTCCTGCTGTGCTGGCACCACCACGAAACCGTGCACGACGACGGCATCGAGATCACCTGGAAGCCCGGCGGAGGCTGGGAGTTCACCGACCGCCACGGCAACGTGCTCAGTCTGTGAGCGAGTCGGGCCGCAGTTCCGGCGGCAGAATCACGTCAGTCAGGGGCCGGTGGCCGGCCTGATGTTCTGGTTCCGGCGGAACACGTTGCCCGGGTCGTAGGTGGCCTTGATCCGTTCGAGCCGGTCCCCGGTCTGGCCGGGGTACGCGGCGCGGACGCCGGCCTGACCGTCTTGGGCGAGGAAGTTGACGTACGCGCCGTCGTCGCCCTGGTAAATCGCCCGGGCCAGGTCCGCCACCCAGTCGGCCTTCGCGGGCCGGTCGTCCTGACCGTCGTAGAACGCGGCCACGTTGACCATGATGCGACTGGTCCGGTGGGCGTACGCGGTGGCTGCGGGCGCCACCCGGGCGATGGCTCCCCCCAGCACCCGCAGCTGGGTCACCCGCATCGTCGCGTCGGAGGCGGCGAGGCGATCGAGGATCGTGGTCGCGGTGTCGAGGTCGACGGACTTCATGAACATCGTCTGCGAGACGGCGGTGGGGTGGTAGTCGGGATCCTCCGGCAGGAAGATGTTCGCGTACTTCATCGGCGCGACCAGGTTGGCCAGCGGCGGCGCCAGGTCGACGAACGGTGCCAGTGCCCGGTCCGCCGCACCCGGGTCGCCCGCGAAGCAGATCAGCGCCATCACGACGAGGCTGCCATGGTGCTCTGCCGGCACGAACGGCACCGGCGGGAGGGTCATCACGTTGGCGATCGTCGTGAGCTCGTCCGGTGCCGCCTCGGCCGCGGCGACGAAGCCGGCGACGACCTCCGCGGTGGCCGGCAGCACCAGGATTCCGCCGACGACGTCGTCGACCGGGTGCAGCCGGAACTGGAACCGCGTGGCGACGCCGAAGCTCCCCCCGCCGCCCCGGATCGCCCAGAACAGATCAGGGTGGGAACGGTCGTCGACCCGCAGCAGCTCGCCGTCGGCGGTCACCACCTCGGCGGCGAGCAGGCTGTCGATGGTCAGCCCGTACTTGCGGGACAGCAGCCCCACCCCTCCTCCGAGCGTCAGACCGCCGAGCCCGACCGACCCCGTGTCGCCGAATCCGGTGGCGAGCCCGTGCTCGGCGGCCGCCGTCGTGTACCGGCCCGCGGTGAGGCCCGCCCCCGCCCACGCCGTCCGGCTCGGCACATCGATCTCGAACGAGTCCAGATCGCGCACGTCCAGCACGATCCCGCCGTCGGTGGTGCTGTGGCCCGCGCCGCTGTGCCCGCCCGAGCGGACGGCGAGCTCGCTCCCGGCCTGGCGGGCGAGCTCGATCACTCCGGCGACGTCGTCGGCGTCGGCCACCCGGACGATGAGGTCGGGCCGAGGATCGATCCCACCCATCACGACGGTGCGCGCCTCGTCGTACCCCGGGTCGTGGGGCCCGAGCGCGGGCCCACGGAACTGTCTGGTGCTCTGTTCGGTCGACATGCGTTGCTCCCGATGCGGTCTCGGCTGGCGTCGAACGGCGAAACGACCACGTTGGCACAGCGGCCGACCGCGCACAACGGGAGCGGCGATCGCGGGGTCAGGCCGCGGTCGGGTCCGCCTGCATCAGCCCGAGGAGGTTGCCGTCCGGGTCCTTGACGTAGGCGAGCCAGCCCACCCCCGGCGTCGCCGCGAGCGGGAGCGCGACCGTGGCCCCGGCAGCCACCGCCTTGTCGACGTAGGCGGCGCAGTCGGGCACGTCGACGGTGATGACGAAGGCGTTGACCGGCTGCCCCTCGGCCGGGCGGTCGGCGGCGCGCTGCACCAGCCCCCCGTCGATCCCCGGCTCGGAGGACGGCACACCAGACATGGGGTCGCCGTCGCCGGTGCTCACCAGCCAGTAGGGGATGTCGCCCCACTGCTCGAAACGCCAGCCGAAGACCGACTCGTAGAAGGTTCGCACGGCGTCAGGGTCCGTGGCGTGGATCTCAAAATGCACAGGTCTGGGCATGAGATCGACGCTACAACGGTCGACTCGGCGCCGCCCGACGAGCTCGCCCTCGACTCGCCGCCGAGGCGTGCGGTTGGCAGGGTGGGATCCATGGACTACCGGGTCGAACGGGTCGCGTTGGAAGAGCAGCCGACGGCAGTCGTGCGCGCCGTCGTGCCGGAGGCGGGGATCGCCGAGTTCCTCGGCGGGGTGTTCGGGGAGGTGATCGAGGTCATCGGCGCCCAGGGTCTGCACCCGGCCGGCCCGCCGTTCGGGTGCTACGTGCCGACCCCCGACGGCTTCCAGGTCGAGCCCGGCTTCCCGGCCACCGGGCCGGTGGAACCGAGCGGCCGCGTCCTGCCCGCCACGCTCCCCGCCGGTCCTGCCATCGTGGTGCTGCACACGGGCCCGTACAGCGCGGTCGCCGCGGCGTACGAGGCAGCGCAAGCGTGGCTGGTCGACCACGACGGGGAGGCCACGGCTCCGCCGTGGGAGACCTACCTCGACGGCCCCGAGGTGGCCGAGCCCCGAACCCTCGTCTACGTGCCCTGCCGACCCCGCTGACCCCCGTAGTAGTCAGGCCCTGGGGGCGCTCGCGTCCCGGTAGGCGGCGAGGATCGAGTCGACGGCGTGTGCGGTGCGCAGCGCGCTGGCTCCCGTGCTCGGGCACTCGCCCCGCCCGGTGAGGGCGTCGACGACGGTCTGGATCAGGGGCAGCTGGACCGTCTGCGGGTAGGGCGCGGCGATCTCGCGCAGCCCGGTCGACGTCGTCAGCCGCAGCGGTTCCTGCCCGAACGAGGAGAAGTGCAGGGTGCCGGCCGAGCCGATGATCTCGATCTCGTCCAGGCGATCCTGGGCGTTGAAGTCCCACAGGCCGGCGCCCACGACGTCCGAGCCGAAGGTGAACGTGGCGGCCACCGTGTCCTCCGCCGGGTAGCGCCCGTCCCGGCTGGTCGCGACGCCGCTCGCGTGGCTGATCGGCCCGAGGAGCAGGTCCAGCAGGTCCAGCGTGTGCGACCCCAGGTCGACGAACAGGCCCCCGCCGGAGATCTCGGGCTGCAGCCGCCACGGCATCGGGCCCGGTCCCCAGGTGGGCGCCGGGCTCTGCAGGCGCACAGTCACCGCGCGCACGTCGCCGAGCGCGCCGCCGTGCAGCAGGTCGTTGACGGTGACGAACCTCGGCATCGCGCGCCGGTAGTAGGCCACGAAGAGCGGGACCGCCGCCGCCTCGCACGCGCTGATCATCGACTCGCACTCGGCCGCCGTGCGCGCCATCGGCTTCTCGACGTAGACCGGCTTGCCGGCGGCCGCGGCCCGGACCGTGTAGTCGTGGTGCGAGCTCGGCGGGGTGGCGACGTAGACGGCGTCGACGTCGGGATCGGCCAGCAGGGCGTCCGCGTCGTCGTACCACCGCGGCACGCCGTGCCGGCGCGCGTAGTCGGCGGCCTTGGCGCCGTCGCGGCGCATCACCGCGACGAGCTCGGAGCCGCGCGCCTCCTGGAAGCCTGGACCGCTCTTCGACTCGGTGACGTCGCCGACGCCGATGATGCCCCACCGGATCGGCGGCCCGAGCGGCTGCGTGTTCACGCGACGACCCTAGCCGGGGCCCCGCCACGTGCTCGACGCTGCTTACTCGGCGTTGGGCTGTTCGATAAGCCTGTATGACCGAATTGCCGTGATCCCGGTAGCCTTCGCACATGTCAGCGGAGTCCCTCACGGAGGGCGCATGGCGGCCCGCGGACGATCCCGACCCGCGCCGCACCAGCGTTCCTCAGCGCCTCCGCTTCCTCGAACCGTTGACCTGCCTCGCGCTGGCCGTCCATGCGCTCGCGATCCAGGTCGTCGCCGACGAGGGATGGGCGTCAGCCATCAACGGTGCGGTCGCGATCCTCGTCGTGCTCGGCGTGGTGGGCCTGGTCGGCTGGCAGGGGCCGGCCAGCGTGACCGTGCGGGCGGCGGCCATCCTCGTGCTCGGCTACCTGCTCATGGCCCTGAACGACCACGTCAGCGGCTACTTTCTCCTCTGGTACTTCGTGCTGGCTGCGGTGTACCCGCTGGTGCTGCCGCGCGAGATCGGCCGGCTGGTCGCCGTCGTCGTCCCGATCACCTATCTCGCGCTGCTGCCGCTCGAGGCGGCCGACGGGCCCGCCCCGGTCGCCCTCGTGCGCGCGTTCTCTCTCGCGCTCGTCGCGGCCTTCGTGCACACCGCGGCCTCGGCCTATCGCGCGGCGGTGGCGGACCGAGACCGGGCTCTGGCCCTGCTCGACACCTACGTCGATGCCACACCCGTCGGGCTGGGGTTCTGGGACCTCGACCTCAGGTTCCGCCGCCTGAACGACGCCATGGCCGCGCTCGCCGGGTTGCCGGTCAAGCAGCACCTCGGGCGGGCCGTGACCGACATCGCCACCTCGACGCCGCCGCTGGCACTCAACCTCCACCGCGTGCTGATGTCCGGTCAGCCGGTCGGGGACGTCGAGCTGACCGACGGTGAGCGAGCGTGGACCTCGAGCTACTTCCCGGTGCGGTTGGGTGGCACGGTTCTCGGCGTCGGGGCCGTCGTCATCGACGTCACCGACCAGCGTCAGGCCGCACGGGCCCTGGCCCACTCGGCGACCCATGACGCCCTGACGGGCCTGCCCAACCGGGCGCTCTTCAGCGACCGGCTCGAGGTCGCCCTGCAGCAGGCCACGCGGGGCGGGGGTGTGGTGGCCGTCCTGTTCTGTGACGTCGACCGGTTCAAGGTGATCAACGACTCCCTCGGCCATGCCGCCGGCGACGACCTGCTGCGCGCGGCGGCCGCGCGGCTCACCGGCGTGGTCCGCGCGGGCGACACCGTGGCCCGGCTCGGAGGCGACGAGTTCGCCGTCCTGTGCCAGGAGGTCACCGACCTCGAGGAGGCGAAGGCGGTCGGGGAGCGTCTCTGCGGGGTCCTGCGCGATCCGATCGAGGTCGGGGACCGGATCATCACCTCGACCATGTCGGTCGGGGTCACGATCTGCGTCGCCGGCGAGCAGGATGCCGCGGACGTGCTGCGGGATGCCGACGTCGCGATGTACCAGGCGAAGGACGCCGGTCGCGACCGGGTCGCGGTCTTCGACGCTCGGCTCCGCACCAGCGTGAGCGAGCGGTTCGAGTTCCATGGCGCCCTGCGCCGGGCCGTCGACCAGGGCGAGATCACCGTTGCCTACCAGCCCGTGCTGGCACTGGGCGAGCCCGGGCCCGACGGAGAGCCGTCTCGCCCCGAGGTGGTCGGGGTGGAGGCCCTCGCCCGGTGGCACCGGCCGGGGCACGGTGACGTGTCACCCGCGGTGTTCATCCCGATGGCGGAGGACCTCGGCCTCATCCACGCCCTCGGCGAGCAGGTGCTGCGGGCAGCGTGCACCGCCGTCCGGCGGTGGCGGGACGAGACCGGCCGCCCCCTGACCGTGGCGGTGAACCTCTCGGCCCGCCAGCTGGCCGAGGCCGGTTGTGTGGACGACGTCGCGGCTGTGTTGAGCGACGTCGGGCTGCCGCCGACCGCCCTGCAGCTGGAGATCACCGAGAGCGTGCTGATGGTCGACCTCGAGCACAGCCTGCGCCAGCTCGGTGCGCTGCGCGCGCGCGGGGTGCGCGTCGCCGTCGACGACTTCGGGACCGGCTACAGCTCGCTCGCGTACCTGCGCGACCTGCCGGTCGACATCCTCAAGATCGACCAGTCGTTCACGCGCCGACTGCCCGGCGACCAGGAGATGCTCGCGTTCATCGTCCAGCTCGCCCGCGCGATCGGCGCGACCACGGTGGTGGAAGGGGTCGAGACGCGCGAACAGCTGGACGTCGTCACCCGGGTCGGGTGCGACCAGGCGCAGGGCTACTACCTGAGCCGCCCCCTGTCGCCCGATGCGGCCGCGGAGTACCTCGGCGCCACTCCCTGCGCGGTAGCGCGCTGATCACGGCCGTCGACTCGCGCCTCGAGCTCGATGTCGGCAAGGTGAGGTGAGTTGAGGTGAGGTCCGCGATCCAGCACGTCGACCAGGAGGACACCATGTCAGGACTCATCCGCAAGAGCTTCGACGCACCGGAGGAGACGCGACCGTTCGTGGGCGGCACGGGGCAGCTCCAGATGGTCAACCTCGACGGGGCGCCGGTCGGACGGGCCACGTTCCAGCCCGGCTGGCGATGGTCGGAGCACGTCAAGCCGATCGCCAAGACGGACAGCTGCCAGGCGGCGCACCTGGCGTACGTCGTGTCCGGGCGGATCAAGGTCGTGATGGACGACGGCGAGGAGATGGAGTTCGGGCCCGGCGACCTCGCCCAGATGGCGCCCGGGCACGACGCGTGGACGCTCGGTGACGAACCGTGCGTGCTGGTCGACTGGCAGGGGTACGCCGACTACGCCAAGCCCTGACCCGCGCCCGGTCTGGTCCCCCGCACGAGCTGTTCCTTCGGCCCCGCATGGAGGAAGGAGACGACGACGTCGACGAAGCCGGCCTCGTCCATCAACCGCCGCGCGTCGGCATCGCTCCACTGCCACTCGCCCCACACATCGACCGTGCTCGACTCGGCCTCGTTCTTGACCCGCTTGCCCAACCCGAGCACGACGCGCCCACCGGGCCGAAGCACCCGATACATCTCCCGCAACGCCTGCGCAGGATCCCGGAGGAACTTCACGCAGTCCAGCGAGGCCACGACGCTGAACCGCCCGTCGTCCCACGGCAGCACCGTGGCATCGCCCTGGACGATCTCGCCCGTCCCGGCGGCGATCCGATCAGCGAGGTTCTGTCGAGCCATCCGCAGCTGGATCTCCGAGAGGTCCAGGCCGGCGACGAAGCGCACCTGCGAGGCGTGCTGCGCCAGCAGGCCCGCGGCTCCGCAGCCGACGTCGAGCAGGTCATCCTCGGGCTGGAGGGCCAGCTCCTCGGCCATGGCAGCGAAGTACGACGACCGCTTCGCCAACACCCGGGCGCCGACAGTGCCGAGCCGCCCGCTCGGGACCCCGGCGAACGCGGACCAGAAGACCCGGCGCGCACCGTTGCCCGCTGTGCCCTTCGACCGGGTCACGACCACGAGGGTGCCCGCCAGGACCACGGCCACCCCTGTCAGCTGAATCCACCGACGCATTGCCGTACCCCCATCGTCGACATCTGCTTTCCGGACATCTGCACCTGCCTCACGTTCGCAGCGCGCCGACATCGCCGACCAGGGGCGTTGGGCCCGGACGGTGCAAGAATGTGCGCCCCGGCCGGCCGACGCCACCCCGCCCGGAGCACACCTGGTCTACCCGACCGGTGACCAGGTGGCGGGAGGCGAGGGCTCGTGCAGCGTCGTACCGGATGGCCCGCGTCCCAGCCAGGTGTCGACCTCGCCGGGCTCGCCCGACGCGTCGTGGCCCTCGGCATCGCGGTGGGCGCCCCGATCATCGCCGGCACCTGGTACCGGGAGGGGCCCCAGGACCCCTGGGTGCACTGGGGCTACCCGCCGCTGGGCGCGGTGCTCCTGGTCTTCGCGTGGATCCTGCTCCGTCGGCAGGAGTGGGCCATTCGCGCGGCACTGGCGATCCTCGTGCTGCTCGAGGCGTTGTGGGTCGTCATCGCATTGGGCCGGATCGCGCAGGCACCCGACGCCGCGACCGCCTGGGCCTTGTTGCTGCCGACCCCGCTCCTCGGCGTGGTGGTGTGCCTCATCGTCGGCTTCCTGTTCCAGAGCACCCGCACCGCACTCGTGCACGGCACGGTCTATGCCGCCCTCATCACCGCGGTGATCGCGACGGCGCTGGGGCAGCGACCCGGCGGAGCCTTCTACGTCTGGCAGTCGCTGCGTTACGGCGTCTACCTCGGCGTGTTCCTCGTCCTGCTTCTCGTGCTGTCGAGGGCGAAAGAGCACGTCACCTCGGCGGTGGCCGACGCCGCGCGCGCCGATGCGACCGCGTCCCGGATGCGCGACATGGCCTACCTGGACGAGCTCACCGGCATCGCCAACCGGCGCCGCCTCCTCGAGGAGCTCGGGCACCAGGCGGGGCTCGTCAGCCCCTCCCACCCCGTCTGTGTCGTGTACTTCGACCTCGATCACTTTAAACAGGTCAACGACACCTTCGGGCACGACCTGGGTGACCAGGTGCTGCGGGTGGTCGCCGAGGTCGCGGCCCGCACGGTGCGCGACGGCGACGTGCTCGCCCGCCTGGGCGGCGAGGAGTTCGTCCTGGTCACGCCGGCCACCGACCACCACCAGGCGGTCCAGCTGGCCGAGCGGTTGCGGCAGGCCCTGCCCCAGGAGCTGACGGTGGCGGTCGGGGTGCGCGTCACCGCCAGCTTCGGGGTCACCGAGCTGCAGCACGACGAGTCCGCCACGTCGGTGCTGCGCCGGGTCGACGAGCTCATGTATCGCGCCAAGGCCGACGGGCGCGACCGGGTGCAGTCCGCGGGCCCGGCGGGACCCTGGTGACCGCGGTCAGCAGGCGTTGAGCTCCGCCGTCCAGCCACCTCCGGAGACCTGGACGGCCTCGAACCGTACGTCGCCGAGCAGGCCGGACCGCGCGGTGAGGCCGGGCGCCGCATCGTCCCAGCGGATCGGGACGAACGTGGTCGACACGTACCCGCCGCACGAGCCACACCCGACGTTGCGAAGCTCGATGTCCGCCAGCCGCACCGCGAGCTCGGCGGCCGCCAACGAGGCGGGATCGACCCCACCGACGGGTGGCGTCTCGCCCGCCGACGTCGCCACGGCGCCAAGGTCCGCGTCGAAGCGTGCCGCCGCCGGTGACCCGTTCGCCAGACACCCGATCATCTCGTCGGCCGAGGGCTCCTCGCGCGGGTAGGTGCCCGCCGCGATTCGGAAGGAGCTGATCGCGGCGTATCGCGAGACGAGGTCGCTGTAGGTCAGGAGCACGGCGCGCAGCAACGGTTCCGGCATCCCGGGGGGAATGGTCGCCGCGACCTGCTCCGGCTCGGCGGCCTGCACCGCGGCGACCGTGCGAGCGTCCACCACCACCGCCGTCGAACGCACCGCGCCGTTGATCAGGGCTGCCGCCTCCCGCAGCCGCGAGTCAGCGGAGCGGGCCGCGTCGACGAAGGGGGCGAGATCACCCGCCGCGGTGGGCACGGTCGGTGCGGGCACGGTCGGTGCGGGCGTCGGGGCCGTTCTCGAGGGCGAGGGCATGGCCGGGGTCTCGATGGCCGACGTCGGCGGCGCCTCCGCTGGATCTCGTGGACCGGGGCTGCACCCCCCGAGACCCAACGAAGCGACGATCACGAGGGAGATCCCACCCAGATGCTGCCGGCGCACGATGCACGTCCCTTGTGGGGATCGGTGCTCCGTCCACCGAAGAACCGTCCTCGTCTCCATCATCCATCCGCGGCGCGTCGGCCGCCTGGGCGGCGTGCGAGCCCGCAGGTCGATCCCGAACGGCGCCGAAGCCACCCCGGCTCAGGCTCCCGGCGACGCCGCGCGCACGATCGCCGTCCCCGCACGGAGCAGCGCCGCCGTCACCCGCGTCGCGGGCACCCCACGCCCGGCGGCCATCGCCCCGTCGCGCACCATCACGAGCTCGACGGCGGTCAGGTCAGGATCCTCGACGCCCATCTGCTCGAGCACCTCGCGCGCGGCCCCTCGCAGCCAGGTCCGGTGCCTCTCGACGGCCACATGCACCGGATGAGCATCGTCGGGGTACTCGGCGACCGCGTTGAGGAACGGACACCCGCGAAATCCGGCGCCGCACGCTTCCTCCCCCAACGTCCGGGCATAGATCCTGAGCACCTCGACGGGCCGACCGGCGTAGGCGGCGCGCCAATCCGCGACGGCGCGCTGCTCGGCCGCGGAGACCGCCGAGAGGTAGGCAACGACGAGGTCGTCCTTGGTCGGGAAGTGCCGGTAGAACGTCGTCTTGGTCACGCCCGCGGCGTCGATCACGGCGTCGGCGCTGACCGCCCGGATCCCCTGCCCGTAGAACAGGGGCCCGGCCGCGTCGAGGATGCGTCGGGCCGCCTCGGCCTGCCCACCCTGGCGCGTCGGTCGCCCGACGACCGGGGACGAGGTCCGCGCCGACAGGCCCTCGACGGTCACCACGGGTCGCTCACCGGGTCGGAGTGCGACCATGCGCACGGTGCCGAGCGGATCATCATCTCGGCCGTCATGCGGACCGGCCGCCGCCACGGTGGTGCCGCCAGGTCCGCCAGGCACCCGTCGACCACAGCGCCCACACCACGAGCAGCGGCTGGAAGATCAACCGGGTCGCGCGAGCCGCATCGGTGTCCAGGCCGAACGCATCCGTGTGCGTGACGAGCTGCGAGATGTTGCCGGGGAAGATCGCGACGAAGAACGCGGCGGCCAGCCCGCCGACGATCGCACGACGTCGGCGGCGCACGACGACGAGGGCGGTGCCGAGCGTGATCTCGACGATGCCCGAGGCGAGAACCACCGCGTCGGCGTCGAGCGGCACCCAGGTCGGCACCTGCGCCTGGAACTCCTGGCGGCTCACGGTGAGGTGGGTGATCCCCGCGAAGACGAGGACACTCCCCAGCGCGATGCGCCCGACCGTGCGACGACGGGTGTCGACACCGGGGACGGTCGAGCGCGCGGGGGGCTGCGCGGTCGTTGACTCGAGCGTGCCCATGGCGGACTCCTTAGTAGACGTACTAGTTCGTCTACCTTAGTCGACGAGGCCGACTCTTGCCACCTCCTCCGGTTGAGTGGGCGCTCGTCACGCCGTGAAGCGGCCCGGCCGCGGCTGGACCCAGGGCGGAACCGCATACCCGTCGTCCCAGGGGAATCGCCCGGCCGTGTCGTCGTACGTCAGCTGCAGCACCGGAACCGAGGCTTCGTCCGGCCGCTGGTAGTGCCGGTTCGCGGTGAACACGATCTGGCCGGGGTTCGGCGACGGTTCGACCACGACGCGATGGGGCCAGCGGTCGAACGCCAGCAGCTCACCGACGACGAGCTGACCGCCCCGGCGGACCCGGGCCGCGACCTCGTTGAGGAGCGACATCGCGGTATCCGGGTCGAGCCCGACCGCCAGCACCTCGGGGTGGCCGATGCCGAACAGGCCCACGGTGTACGCGATCGAGGTCCGTCGCGCTCGCGGGTCCCCGATCACGTAGGAGATATGGACGCCGTAGACGCGGATCTGCTCCGCGACGAGCTGCGCGTGCTGGTCGAGCCAAGCGGTGTCCCGGGGATCGTCGATGTGCACCACTGAGGCCTCCTCGGTTCCGTGCGAGACCCGACCGTAGATGCCGGTCCCCCCGGCCGCTCCGGTCATCCACAGGGCTTCGTCCTCCACAACCGGTGCGGACGGTGCTCGCGATGGTGGCGCGCTAGACGAATCGGCCGACCGCGGGGATGCGCGTCAGCAGCGCACCCGCACCGAAGGAGACCAGCACCCCGAGGACGCTGACCGCCAGCCACTCGGCCTCCGGGGGCAGCCGCACGGCATGGCTCGCGAGCACCAGCCCGACCAGCACGATCTGGTGCACGACGAAGGCCGCGAACGCTGCGCGGCTGGCCTCCCGCGCCAGGCGGCCCTGGTGGTCGAACCGCCAACGGAACACGTCCACCAGCCACAGCGGCATGGAGACCACGAGCACGCCCTCGATCACGGCGAGCACGAGCGACTGCCAGGTGTCGTTCCCGGCGAAGGCGTCCAGATCGGCGTCGAGCACCCCGGCCACGCCGATGACCAGCGCTGCACCCACGATGGCGGTCATCCCGACCCGTCGCGCCCAGCCCGCGATCGCCGGCTCGATCGGATCGAACCAGCCACGCTCCGCCCCGACCACCCCGAGCGCGAAGCCGGTGACCCACGCGGGCGCCTGCCCCAGGGCCAGACGGCCGACCTCGTCACCGACCGGGATCTCGAACCGCACGAACCAGCTCACGAGGGCGACGGTCGCCGCAGCGGCGACGAGATACCGGCGGCGCAGCGGTGTGGCCGCCGGGCGACGGGGGACGAGCTGCCGCACGAGGGCGTACACCACCGAGAACAGCAGCAGCACGGCGAGGAACCACGTGGGTCCCCACGAAGGCGGCACCGGCCAGGACCACCAGACCACCTCGACCGTGTACGCCGCGAACCCGCGGTCCCAGCCGGCGCGCTCCGGGTCGGCCCACTCGACGAACGGCGCCAGGACGACGATGAAGAACAGCATCGGCACGGCGAGCCGGAGGGTGCGGTCGATGAGGAACCTGCGCAGACCCTTGCGCTCGAGCGACTGCGGCGTGAACATGCCCGCGAGCATGAAGAACACCGCGAGGCCGAACAGGGATCCGGCGGAGGCCAGGACGAGCAGGCTGAACAGCGGCTCCCGCACCGGTCCCTCGGTGAAGACCCAGTTGCCCACCCCGGTCCAGGCGATGGTCACGTGCGCCACGATCACGCCGATCACGAGCACGACCTTGAGGTTGTCCGCCCAGGCCGCACGCGACCGCCCGGCCTGGCGGGCGCGGTGTGCCTGGGGATCGGCGAAGACAGGTGCCATGGCAGCCCCTCCATGCCCAGTGTGCGCACCGCGGGGAGCCGCACCGAAGGGGCAAAGGTCCCCGGACACCTCGATGCCCGGGGCCTGGGGCGGCGCGCCTCAGGCCTTCGGCACCCCGGTCGGCTCGGCCCCCGAGTCCTCATGCCGCCCCGGACGATCGGCGGCGGGCTGGTCGAGTCGTCCGCCTGGCGCCGTCGCCGCTTTCGTGGCGCGGGCGAGATGGTCCGCGACGTGCTTCGCGTCGCGAGCGACGCCGTGGATCATCGAGGAGGCCAGCGAGTACTGGAACAGCTGGCCGAGAAGGTACAGGCCCGGCTGCGACGGGCACACTCCGCGGTCGTGGACGGGCAGGCCGTCGGCCCCGAACACCGGAACGTCGATCCAGGAGTAGTCCGGCCGATACCCCGTGCACCAGACCACGCTCGCGACCCGCAGCACCTGGCCGCCTTCGGTCACGGGCAGCCCGTCGCGGACCCCGACGACCCGCGGTACCCGGTGCACGCCGGCGGCCGCGAGGTCGCCGGTCTTGACCCGGATCAGCGGCCCGCTGTGGGCGAGCACCTGGGGCCGGGCGCGCCGCCCCATGGGCGTGCCCGTGGTGAGGACGTGGGCGAAGGCGGTGAACACCAGCATGCTGAGGAGCCGAGAGGTCGGGCGCTCGATCCGGAAGGGCACCTGCCCCGGGTGCCTGCCGGCGAGATGCACGGGGTGGGTGCGAGACAGCTCCAGGGCGATGTCCGCACCCGAGTTGCCTGCTCCCACCACCAGGACGTCGCCGTCGGGGAACTGCTCAGCATTGCGGTACTCCGCCGAGTGCAGCTGGGTGATGGTCGGCTCGAGCTCGGCGCTGAAGGTCGGCGTCTGGGGCAGACGGTCGAAGCCGGCCGCCACGATGACGTGGTCCGCCCGCAGGCTGCCGCCGTCGACCTCGACGACGTACCCCGTTCCGTCCCGGGCAAGGCGCCGAACCGGTGTGCTCGGACGGACCGGGAGGCCGTGCTGCACGGCATAGCGCTCGAGGTAGTCGGCGAACTCCTCACGCGACGGGAACGACCACGGGGACCCGGGGAACGTGCTGCCGGGCAGCGCGTCGTAACGCGCGGGGGTGAACAGGCGCAGGGAGTCCCACCGCTGGCGCCAGGAGTCCCCGACGCGCTCGTGCGCATCGAGGAGCACGAACGAGCGACCCTGCTGCGCAAGGTGGAAGCCGACGGCCAGACCTGCCTGTCCGGCTCCGACGACGACGGTGTCGATCCGCTCGATGACCATCGATCCTCCTCCGGAAGACTCGTTGGACGCGATTCGTCCGAAGTGACTTCGGATGAAACTACGATAGACCCGTGACGTCGACAGTCAAGAGGCGCAGCTACCGGTCCGAGGTCCGTTCCGCCCAGGCGGACGCGACCCGCGACGCAGTCCTTCTCGCCGCGCGGGAGCTGTTCACCTCCGAGGGCTACGGCTGCCCGATCGCCCGGATCGCCGAGCGCGCCGGCGTGGCCGTCGACACCATCTACACGAGCGTCGGACGCAAGCCGGCGCTCGTCCTCGCCGTGATCGACATGGTGCTGGGCGATGCCGACCGGCCGCTCCCGGCCGAGCAGCGGGACTACGTGCAGCGCATCCGGGCGGCCGACGGAGCGCTGGAGAAGATCGCGATCTACTCCAGCGCTCTCGCCCGGCTCCTTCCCGTCGTGGCCCCGCTCCAGGAGGCCTTGCGCGACGCCAGCCGCACGGATCCGGGGTGTGCGCAGACCTGGGCGCGGCTCGAGGAGCGCCGAGCCGGCAACATGCTGCTGTTCGCGCAGGACCTGCGCGCGACCGGCGAGGTCCGCGGCGACCTCGCCGACCAGCAGGTGGCCGACATCGTGTGGTCGACGAACAGCTCCGAGTACTACTCGCTCCTGTCCCGCCGGGGCTGGAGCCCGGAGCGGATCGGTGGCCACCTCGCCGAGCTGTGGACCCGCACCCTGATCGCCCCCGCGGTCTGGGTGTCGGACGTGGCAGCGCCGCCGGTGCGGGACGCACGAGGACCCTCAGGGTGAGCATGGCGAACGAGCCGATACCGCTCGAGGTCCACGACGACGTCAAGGACATGCGCGACCATCTTGGGAAGCTCAAGCAGCTCGGCATCGAGGCGATCAACGAATGACCGACCGCGCCCACGCCCGGATGCGCCGTCGGCCTCGGCGACCTGGGGGCGGGCCTCCACGGTCCCCACGCACTCCCGCGCTGCGTCAGCGCCGATCCCGCCGGTCAGCTCGCGCACGCGGGCAAGGCCCTCCTCGCCGCGCTCCGCCACGATGTGGGTGGCGCCGAACCCGGTCACGACCTTCGGTGGCCATCACGTCCGAGAGGGCGAGCAGACTCGGGATCAGGTCCCCCGGCTTGACGGCTCTTCGTTCTTAACCGGGCAGATCGGTGTTCTTGGCTGCCTCCCGGCGGTGTTTGCGGGTGCAGGCCCAGCGTA
>NZ_SDWW01000069.1 GCF_004168625.1 Pengzhenrongella frigida | reverse complement strand
CTGTACCGTCGCTCGCGGTCGTACGGGCATGCCGCCGCCGCGTTGCGCGCCGGCGCGGCCAGCCGATCGGCAGCGCGCGTCGGGCTGCCGCGCAGCGCGGGCGCACCTGCGGTGATCGAGGCGCTCGCCCGCGCGACCGCGTGGTCGACCGAGGACGTCGCGGCACTTCTGTACGGACCACCACCGACCGACGACTCCGGGCTGGAACGCCTGGCCCGCAGGCTGGACAAGCTGGAGAGCGAGGTTCACCGATCGTGACCGAGGCACATGTCAACCCGACCATGCCCGAACCCGGAGCTGGATACGGACGCGGCCCGGAGCAGTCGGGCGGGCCCACCTACGGGCCCGGTCCCGCCACGCCCGACCCGCGGTCGCCGATGGACTCGCCCGCGCCGGCACCGGCCGTCTCACCGTCGGTCGCGCTGCGCGATGCGCTGGGCGGCGTGCGCGCCGAGGTGGCCAAGGCCGTCGTCGGGCAGGATGCGGCGGTGACCGGGCTGGTCATCGCCCTGCTGTGCCGCGGGCACGTGCTCCTCGAGGGGGTCCCCGGGGTCGCCAAGACGCTGCTGGTCCGCACCCTGTCGGCCGCGCTCGACCTCGACACCAAGCGCGTGCAGTTCACCCCGGACCTGATGCCCGGTGACGTGACCGGTTCACTCGTGTACGACGCGCGCACCGCGGAGTTCTCCTTCCGCAAGGGCCCGGTGTTCACGAACCTCATGCTCGCCGACGAGATCAACCGCACGCCGCCGAAGACCCAGGCGTCGCTGCTCGAGGCGATGGAGGAACGCCAGGTGAGCGTCGACGGCACGGCACGACTCCTGCCCGACCCGTTCCTCGTCATCGCGACCCAGAACCCGATCGAGTACGAGGGCACCTACCCCCTGCCCGAGGCACAGCTCGACCGCTTCCTGCTCAAGCTGGTGCTCCCGCTGCCCGAGCGCGACCAGGAGATCGAGGTGGTCGCCCGGCATGCGGCCGGCTTCGACCCGCGCGACCTGCGCGCCGCAGGTGTTCGCCCGGTCGCCGGCGCCGAGATGCTGGCGCAGGCGCGCGCCGAGGTGGCCCGCGTGCAGGTGTCTCGCGAGGTGCTCGGGTACGTGGTCGACGTGTGCCGCGCGACCCGCCAGTCGCCGTCGCTGTCGCTCGGTGTCTCGCCCCGCGGTGCCACTGCCTTGCTCGCGACCGCCCGGGCGTGGGCCTGGCTCTGCGGTCGCGGCTACGTCACGCCCGACGACGTCAAAGCACTGGCGCACCCCACCCTGCGCCACCGCGTGCAGCTGCGCGCCGAGGCCGAGCTCGAGGGGGTCACGGCCGAGAGCGTGCTCGACGCCGTGCTGGCCGCCGTCCCGGTCCCGCGCTGACGGCCGGCGCCCCGACATGCCCCGACCCCGCACCCCGAGCAGGACGAGAGACACCGCGCTGACTCCGGCGGGTCTCGTGGCGCCCGTGAGTGGGGGGCGCCCGTGGCGCTGACCTGGCGCGCCGTCGTGCTGGCCGCGGTCGGCGTGGTGCCGGTGCTGGTCGTGCCCGTCCCGGGGACGGCTGTGCTGTGGGCGATCGCCGTGCTCGCTCTCTGCGCGATCGATGTCGCCCTTGCTGCGTCGCCCCGGTCCGTCGAGGTCGCCCGGGCGGTGCCCGGCTCGGTACGGCTCACCGAGCAGGCCCGGTCGGTGCTCACGGTGACCAACCTGACGAGCCGGCGCCTGCGCGCCCTGGTGCGCGACGCGTGGCAGCCGTCCGCGGGTGCGCACGTCAACCGCCACGCGCTCGACCTCCCGCCCGGTGAGTCGAGGCGCCTGGTGACCGTGCTCGTGCCGACCCGCCGCGGCGACCGGCTCGCCGATCGGGTGACGATCCGCTCGTTCGGTCCGCTCGGGCTCGCCGCGCGGCAGGTTTCGCTGGACGTCCCGGCGACCCTGCGCGTCCTGCCCGAGTTCTCGTCGCGCCGCCACCTGCCCAGCCGCCTCGCCCGCCTGCGCGAGCTCGACGGTCGCGCGGCGGTCCAGGTGCGTGGCCAGGGCACCGAGTTCGACTCGCTGCGCGAGTACGTGATCGGCGACGACGTGCGCTCGATCGACTGGCGCGCGACCGCCCGCCGCTCCGAGGTGGTCGTGCGGACCTGGCGGCCCGAACGCGACCGGCGTGTGCTCATGGTGCTCGACACCTCCCGCACCGCCGCCGCGCGGGTCGGCGACGAGCCGCGGCTGGACGCCTCGATCGAGGCAGCCCTGCTCCTCGCCGCCCTGGCTGCCCGCGCCGGTGACCGGATCGAGCTGGTCGCCTACGACCGCCGGCTGCGGGCACGGGTGGCCGGCGCGAGCGGTCCGGCGCTCATGCCCGCCCTCGCCGACGCCCTGGCACCGCTCGAGCCCGCACTGGTCGAGACGGACTGGCCCGGGGTCGTGGGGCTCGTCCGCGAACGCCTGTCGCAGCGGTCGCTCGTCGTGCTGCTGTCGTCGCTCGAGCCGGCTGCCGTCGAGTCGGTGCTGCTCGGCGTGGTCGGACAGCTGACGGACGACCATCAGGTCGTCCTCGCCTCGGTGCGCGATCCCGAGGTCGCGCAGCTGCGCGCCGGGCGGGCGGGTGCCGCCGAGGTGTTCGACGCCGCCGCGGCCGAGCGTGGCGAGCTCGAGCGCGCTGCGGTCGCCGTGCGGCTGCGCCAGCGGGGGGTCGAGATCGTCGACGCGCTCCCCGAGGAGCTCGCGCCGAAGCTCGCCGACACGTATCTCGCGCTCAAGGCGGCGGGTCGGCTGTGAACGCCCAGCGCATGAACCGGCTCCTGGGACTGTGCGCGCACCGAGCACTCGTCACCGCCACGGTGGTCTCGGTCCAGGTCGCGGAGGCGAATCTCGATCGCCGGTCGACCGTCCGGTCCCCCCGGACCCCGCCGACCGGGCACAACCCCGGACCCGTTCCACCGGGAACGCCCGACCACCGCGGGAACCCGCTCGCCTGACCGGCTGTGTGCACAGAACTGCCGGCACGCCCACCACGGCCCCGGCCCCGGCCCCGGCCCGCAGCGAGCGCCCTACCCGGCGACCGGCAAGCTCTGCCCCGCGCGGTCGGCGTCGAGGTCGCCCGTCTCCCCCGCCGCGACCGCGCGCCGGCCGAGCACGAGGGTGTAGACCCAGAACCCCGCGAGCGCGAGCACGCCGATGCTGATCTTCACGGCCCACGGCAGCGCCGAACCGGTCACGAACCCCTCGATCAGGCCGGAGACTGCGAGCACGCCGACCAGGCCGATCGCGACCGTGAACAGCGCGCGGCCCTCCTCGGCCAGAGCGCGCAGCCGCGGCCGGTGACCGGGATCGATCCAGGTCCAGAAGATCTTCAGACCCGCCGCGCCCGCGACGAAGACCGCGGTGAGCTCGAGCAGGCCGTGCGGCGCGATCAACGAGAGGAACACGTCCAGGCGGCCGTACTCGGCCATCATCCCGCCGGTCGCGCCGACCATCACGGCGTTGTTGACCAGGACGAACGCCGGCCAGAACCCGCTGATCCCCAGGCCGATGCACTGGGCCGTGATCCAGGCGTTGTTGGTCCACACCATCGCGGCAAACCCCGCGGACGGGTCGTAGTAGGAAGCGAACGCGTTGTCGACGTACTCCGTGCGTTCGCTCGGGGTGCCCATCGCCGCGAGCGCGTCGGGCTGCGTCGCGACCCAGACCCCGGCGATCACCGCGAGCAGCAGGCTGGCGGTCGACACCGCGACCGTCCACCACCGGATCCGGTAGAGCGCGGCCGGCAACGACACGACGACGAATCGCGTGACGTCTCCCCAGGCCGGTTCGTGCGCACCGGCGATCGCGTTCCGGGCCCGACCGAGCAGGTCGGACAGCTGGGTCACCGTCGCGGGGTCCGGGGCGGTCGAGCGCACGGTCGACAGGTCGGTCGCGACCGCCTGGTAGAGGCGCACCAGCTCGTCGGACTCGGCGCCCGTCAGGCGGCGCCGCCGGGCCAGCGTGTCGAGCCGACCCCACTGAGCGTCGCGCACGGCAGCGAAAGCATCCAGGTCCACGACCGATACCCTGCCACAAGCGCCCCTGACCTGCGGCGCCGTCGCACGGATGCGCGAGAACCGGTTGCACCGAACTTGGGAGTGGCGATGACCGAGGGGATCCTCACCGGCGAGGGCGTGCTGCTCGATGCGCGACCGGCGTCGTTCGCGACCCGGCTGCTTGCGGCCCTGCTCGACGTCGTCGTCATCCTCACGGTGATCTTCGGGATCTCGATCGCGATCAGCGTGATCGCCCCGACCATGAGCGCGTCGGCCGTCCGCGCGCTCGGCGTGGTCGCGATCGCGTTCGTCATGGTCATCATCCCGACGACGGTGGAGACCTTGAGCCGGGGCCGTTCGCTGGGCAAGCTCGCGGCCGGGATCCGCATCGTGCGCGACGACGGCGGCCCGGTGCGGTTCCGACACAGCCTGGTCCGCGCGCTCACCGGGATCGGCGAGCTGTGGCTCACGCTGGGATCGGTCGCCCTGATCACCTCGCTGCTCAACGACAAAGGCAAGCGGGTGGGCGACATCGTCGCCGGGACGTACGCGGTGCGCGTGCGCGGCGCGCAGCGGGCCCTTACGCCCGTGACCATGCCGTACCAGCTCGCGACCTGGGCCCGGACCGCTGACATGCGCCGCCTGCCCGACGGTCTCGCCCTCGCCGCCCGGCAGTTCCTCGGCCGCGCCACCACCCTGCATCCGGCATCGCGCGCCCGGCTCGGCACCGAGCTCGCGGCCCAGGCCGAGCGGCATGTGGCACCCCCGCCCCCGCCCGGCACGCACCCGGAGACGTTCCTGGCCGCGGTCCTCGCCGAGCGCCGCGACCGCGAGTACGCGTCCGCCGCCCGCGCCGCGAACAAGGCTTCGCAGGAGGCGGCCCTCGTCCACCGCCTCCCCCACTCGATCCCGGACCCCGACTGACCCGGTTCGCCCCTCTACTTGCCGGTGGCCGAGAAGTGCTGGAAGTCCTTCGTGGTGGGCCACTGCCCACCCCACGGCCAGCCCGCCGTCGCGAACGCGGTGACCGCCGCGTCGCCGGCGTGCAGGACGCCCGGGAGGTCCGGGCGGCTCGCGAAGTCCGCGCCCGCAGCCGGGTACACCCCCGAGCTGCTGACGTACGGGTTCTCGACCGGGTTCAGGTCGATCGCGCGGCCGTACGCGTGCTGGGACCACGTGCGGGTGCCCGCGATGGCCCGGCAGTTGAAGGCCGACGTGTTGTCGGCGGCCATCGAGGCGTCGTCGTCGGCCCCGAAGTCGTCGACCAGCCGCAGGGACCGGATCGGGTACCCCACCTCGAAGAGGGTGCGGAACACCTGCGTGATCGCGTCGGCGGCGTCCGCGTGCACGACCAGCTCGCCCTCGTGCACCGAGCCGTCGAACCCGCGATAGGTCAGCGTCAGGTAGCGCAGGTCCGCGAGCGCGACCGGGCAGCCCTCCCGCCACGAGGCGGCCATCCGCACCGCCAGCTCGGGCGTGATGGTGGTCGCGGTGGCGGTGAACACCGGCTCGGCGGGGATCGCACTCGCCGTCGGGGTGGGGGTCGGGGTCGGGATCGCGGTCGGGGTGGGGGTAGGGGTGGGGGTGGGCGTTGCGCTCGGGCTCACGCTCGGCGTCGTCGTCGGCCCTGACCCGGCAGTGGTGCCCGACGGCGTCGTCTGCCCCGCCCCCGCGCATCCCCCGATCATCGCCGCGCAGCCGATCCCGACCACCGCTCGAACGACGTCGCGCGCCCATCCCATCGGCCCAGTATGAGCGCAGCACCCGAGGCACCCACGGCGCCGGCCGCAGTCGGTAGCAGTCAGCAGCGATCAGTAGCGGTAGTGGTCCGGCTTGTACGGGCCGGCCACCTCGACGCCGAGGTACGCCGACTGGGCCGCCGTCAGCTCCGTCAGGCGCACGCCGAGCGCGTCGAGGTGCAGGCGCGCGACCATCTCGTCGAGCACCTTGGGCAGCCGGTGCACCCCCACCGAGTACTCGGGCACCAGGGTGAACAGCTCGATCTGCGCGATCACCTGGTTGGCGAAGGACGTGCTCATCACGAACGACGGGTGCCCGGTCGCGTTCCCCAGGTTCAGCAGCCGCCCCTCGGACAGCACGATCACCGCATGCCCGTCCGGGAAGGTCCACTCGTGCACCTGCGGCTTGATCTCGGCGCGCCGGATGCCCGGCACCGCGGCCAGCCCGGCCATGTCGATCTCGTTGTCGAAGTGCCCGATGTTGCCCACGACCGCCAGGTGCTTCATCGCCGCGAGGTGCGCGGCGGTCACCACGTCGCAGTCGCCCGTTGCCGAGATGACGAAGTCCGCCTGCCCGACGACGTCGTCGAGCCGCGCCACCTGGAAGCCGTCCATCGCGGCCTGCAGCGCGCAGATCGGGTCGACCTCGCTGACGATCACGCGCGCACCCTGGCCGCGCAGCGCCTCGGCCGCCCCCTTGCCGACGTCGCCGTACCCGGCGACGCACGCGACCTTGCCGCCGATCAGGACGTCGGTCGCGCGGTTGAGCCCGTCCACCAGCGAGTGCCGGATGCCGTACTTGTTGTCGAACTTGCTCTTGGTGACCGAGTCGTTGACGTTGATGGCCGGGAACAGCAGCTGACCGGTGGCCTCGAGCTGGTACAGCCGGTGCACCCCCGTCGTCGTCTCCTCGGTGACCCCGAGGATCCCCTCGGCGATCGTGCGCCAGCGGTGCGGGTCGGCCGCGAGCGATCGGCGCAGCACCCCGAGCACGACGTTGCGCTCGGCGCTGTACCCCGCCTCGCCCGGCAGCGCGTCGGCCGGGACCTCGCCGAGCTCCTCGAGCTCGACCCCCCGGTGGACCAGGAGGGTGGCATCGCCGCCGTCGTCCAGGATCAGGTTCGGGCGGCCCCCGCCCGGCCACACGAGGATCTGCTCGGTGCAGTCCCAGTACTCCTCGAGCGATTCGCCCTTCCACGCGAAGGCCGCCACCCCCGCCGGCGTCGCGGGAGTCCCCGCCGGGCCGACGACGACCGCCGCCGCAGCCTCGTCCTGGGTCGAGAAGATGTTGCACGACGCCCAGCGGACCTCGGCGCCGAGCGCGGTCAGGGTCTCGATGAGCACCGCGGTCTGCACGGTCAGGTGGATCGACCCGGCGATCCGCGCTCCCGCGAGGGGCTGGGTCGGGCCGTACTCGGCCCGCAACGACATCAGACCGGGCATCTCGTGCTCCGCGAGCCGGATCTGGTGGCGCCCGGCGGCGGCGAGCGTGAGGTCGCGCACCTTGTACCTGTCGGCGGACTCGTCGAACGTCGGTGTGGTCATGTCGCTCCGCAGGGTCGGGCGGGTCGAGCGGTGCTTCCACGCTATCCAGGGCTGCGAGAATTCGCCCGTGACCGCACACCTCGTAGCTCGCGGCGTCAGCGCCGCGCACGCCGACCGCACCCTGTTCGCCGACCTCGCCCTGACCGTCGCGCCGGGCGACGTCGTCGGCCTGGTCGGGGCCAACGGCGCCGGCAAGTCCACGCTGCTGCGCATCCTCGCGGGCCTCGACGCCCCGGCCGCGGGCTCGGTGTCCCTCTCCCCCGCCGACGCCCTGGTCGGCTGGCTCCCGCAGGAGGTGGAGCGCCGCGTCGGCGAGACGGTCGCGGGCCACCTCGCCCGCCGCACCGGCGTCGCAGCCGCGCAGGTCGCGCTCGACGACGCCGCCAACGGGCTCGTCGAGGCCCTGCCCGGGGCCGACGACGTCTACGCCGTCGCCTTCGACCGGTGGATGGCCCTCGGTGCGGCCGACCTCGACGAGCGCACCGAGCAGGTGCTGGCCGACCTCGGCCTGCGGCTGGACCTCGAGCACCCGATGACCGGGCTCTCCGGCGGGCAGGCCGCGCGCGTGGGGCTGGCCGCGCTGCTGCTGGCCCGGTTCGACGTGCTGCTGCTCGACGAGCCGACGAACGATCTCGATCTCGACGGGCTCGCGCGCCTGGAGGCGTTCGTGCAGGCGCAGCGGGCCGGCGTCGTCGTCGTCTCCCACGACCGCGAGTTCCTCGCCCGGTGCGTCACCTCCGTCGTCGAGCTGGACCTCGCCCAGCAGCAGGTCGGGGTGTACGGCGGCGGGTACGACGCGTACCTGGAGGAGCGCGCCACCGCCCGCCGGCACGCGCGCGAGGACTACGACGAGTACGCGGACAAGCGCGGCAGCCTCGAGGAGCGCGGCCGGATGCAGCGCGGCTGGATGGACACCGGGCTCAAGAACGCCGCGCGCAAGCGCAAGGACAACGACAAGGTGGGTCGCGGCTTCCGGGTCGAGCAGACCGAGAAGCAGGCCTCCAAGGTGCGCCAGACCGCGCGCATGATCGAGCGGCTCGAGGAGGTGCCCGAGCCCCGCAAGGAGTGGGAGCTGCGGTACGAGATCGCCGCCGCTCCCCGCGGCAGCGCGGTGGTCGCGACGCTGCGGGACGCCGTCGTGCACCTCGGGGCCTTCACCCTCGGTCCGGTGAACCTCCAGGTGAACGCGGGCGACCGGATCGCGGTGACGGGTGCGAACGGCGCGGGCAAGACGACGCTGCTCGGCGCGCTGCTCGGGCGGACCCCGCTCGACTCCGGCGCCGCGTCGCTCGGCACCTCCGTGGCGATCGGCGAGGTCGACCAGGCCCGCGCGCTGCTCGACTCACCGCTGCCGTTGTCGGAGGCGTTCGAGCTCCAGGTCCCCGACTGGACCGGGGCGGACGTCCGCACGCTGCTCGCCAAGTTCGGACTGCGGGCCGCGCACACCCCGCGGCCGGCGGCGTCCCTGTCACCCGGCGAGCGCACCCGCGCCGCGCTCGCGCTGCTGCAGGCCCGCGGGGTGAACCTGCTGGTCCTGGACGAGCCGAGCAACCACCTCGACCTGCCCGCGATCGAGCAGCTCGAGTCGGCGCTGGAGGGGTACACCGGGACGCTCCTGCTGGTCACGCACGACCGTCGGATGCTCGACGCCGTCACCGTGAACCGGCGCTGGGTGGTCGAGGCCGGCGGCGTCCGCGAGGCGTGACCGGGGTCACAAACACACTCGCCTGAGAGCCACCTGGGCATGCGTTAGGTCACAAAGCGGTAACAATTCAAGATTAGGTAAAGCCCCAGGTCAAAGGTCATATCAACGCCTCACGGCGTCCCGAGAGGCGCCAGAACTGCCCGCCCGCCATTAGGCACCCCGGCCGCAACAGGGCATCGTAGGGGTCGAACAGATCCACGATCGGTTGAACTGGGCGGCATGAGTACCCCCGGGAACGCGGCGCCACCGGCGCCCGATCCCGGCAGTACACGGAGCCCGTGAGAGACGTCCCTCGAGGTGCCCAGGGCACCGACGTCCACCGATCGGCTTGTCTGCCCGGACCATGAGCTGTGCCGCGCGATTCGCGTGCGGCGCGCTGCGTCACGCCCTGCACAGGGCACGCCGGTCCGGAACGCGATCTATCGGATGGGGACGACTAGTGACTGCATTGCGCGCCGAAGGTGTGTTCAAGGTGTTCGGACGACGACCGAACGAGGCTGTGCGCCGTCTACGGGACGGGGCCTCGCGAGAGGACGTCGCCGGGCTGGGAACCGCTGCCGTGATCGACACGACCTTCGAGGTCACTCCCGGCGAGATCTTCGTCGTAATGGGCCTGTCCGGCTCGGGCAAGTCGACGCTCATCCGGATGCTCAACGGGCTCGTGCGCCCGACGGCGGGCAGCATCATCCTCGGCGAGCACGACCTGGCCAAGGTCAGCGCGGCCGAGCTGCGCGACATCCGCCGCAAGCGCGTCAGCATGGTCTTCCAGCACTTCGCGCTCCTGCCGCACCGCTCGGTGCTCGACAACGCCGCGTTCCCGCTCGAGATCTCCGGGGTCGACAAGGCCGAGCGCCGCCGCCGCGCCGCCGAGGCCCTCGGCATGGTCGGCCTGGACGGGTGGGAGGACTCGCTGCCCTCGCAGCTGTCCGGCGGGATGCGCCAGCGCGTCGGCCTGGCCCGCGCACTGGCCGCCGACACCGACGTGCTGCTGATGGACGAGGCGTTCTCCGCGCTCGACCCGCTGATCCGCAGCGAGATGCAGGAGCAGCTCCTCGAGCTCCAGCAGACCCTCGGCAAGACCATCATCTTCATCACGCACGACCTCAACGAGGCCATGCACCTCGGCGACCGGATCGCCATGATGCGCGACGGTCGCATCGTGCAGATCGGCACGTCCGAGCAGATCCTCACCGAGCCCGCCGACGAGTACGTCGCCACGTTCGTGGCCGACGTCGACCGCACCCGGGTGCTCACTGCCGGCTCGGTCATGGTGCGCCCCAAGGCCGTCGTCTTCGCCGCGGCCGGACCGCACGTCGCGCTGCGCCAGATGCGCGATGAGCAGGTCTCGGCCGCGTACGTCGTCGACCGCAACCGCAAGCTGCTCGGCGTCGTCCGCGACCAGGACATCAGCGCCGCGGTCCGCCTCGGACCGGTCGCCCTGGTGGACCTCACCCGCGACGAGGTGTCGGCGGTCTCCACCGACGCGCTGCTCGCCGAGCTGTTCGCGCCCGCTGCCGAGACGCCCCTGCCCGTCCCCGTCATCGATGCGCGCGGCCGGCTCGTCGGGGTCATCCCGCGGGTCACCCTGCTCGATGCCATGACACCCACGACCGCCGAGGTCGCCGTCGTCGATCCCGCGACGGACCCGAGCGACGCGTACCCGATCGCCGTCGGCCCTGACCTGGACACCGAGCTCGACGATCTCCGCCTCACCACGACGGGGGACCCCCGATGACCTACGCCGCCAGCACCGAACCGCTCTACCGCCTGCCCCTCGGGGACTGGGTCGACACCGCCATCGCCACGATCACCTCGACCTTTGATGGCTTCTTCGACGGTGTGAAGACCGTCCTGCTCGGGGGCTACGACGGGCTCGCGCTCGTCTTCACCGGCCCGCCGGTGTGGATCGTCGCGCTGGTGCTCGTCGGACTCGCGTTCTGGACGAAGGGCTGGAAGCTCGCCGTCGGCGCGCTGGTCGGCTTCGCCGTGATCGTGGGCGTCGACCAGTGGGAGAACGCGATGGCGACGCTCGCCCTCGTGATCGTGGCCGGTGCGATCGCCCTCATGATCGCGATCCCGCTCGGCATCCTCGCCGCACGCAACGACCGGCTCTCCGGCGCCTTGCGGCCCGTGCTCGACTTCATGCAGACGATGCCCGCGTTCGTCTACCTGATCCCGACCGTGGTCATCTTCCTCACCGGCGCGGTGCCCGGGATCGTGGCGACGATCGTGTTCGCGCTCGCGCCCGGCGTCCGGTTCACCGAGCTAGGCATCCGCGGGGTCGACTCCGAGGTCGTCGAGGCGGGGCAGGCGTTCGGGGCCACCCCGGGGCGCATCCTGCGTCAGATCCAGATCCCGCTCGCCCTCCCGACGATCATGGCCGGCATCAACCAGGTGATCATGCTGTCGCTCTCGATGGCCGTCATCTCCGGGCTCGCCGGCGCCGAGGGCCTGGGCCGCGACGTCGTCGCCGCGCTGGCCCGGGTCGACGTCGCGCTCGGGTTCGAGGCCGGTCTCGGCGTCGTCATCCTCGCGATGTACCTCGACCGGATGACCTCCGCCCTTGCCGACCGGGCGCCGGTCTCCCGCGCGCTCAAGCTCGCCGCTGTGTGAGCACTCCCCCTTCACCTCTTGACCCCTTGCGCCGGCGGCACCTCGCCGCGGCGACTCGAAAGGAAACGATGAGAGTTCACTCCCGTCCCCTGGCCATCGCGGCCACCACCGCCACCCTCGGCCTCCTGCTCGGCGCGTGCTCGTCCGGCGGCTCGGACGCCGCTGCCGAGACCACCCCCGGCGGAGACCAGAAGAACCTCACGATCGGCGTCCACAACGGCTGGGACGAGGGCATCGCCGCAAGCTACCTGTGGCAGGCGATCCTCGCCGACGAGGGCTACGAGGTCGACCTCGAGACGGCCGACCCCGGCATCGTCTACACGGGCATCGCCGGCGGCGACTACGACGTCAACTTCGACATGTGGCTGCCGATCACGCACGCGGACTACCTCGAGAAGTACGGTGACGACCTCGAGCAGCTCGGCTCCTGGTACGACGACGCGCGGCTGACGATCGCCGTGAACGAGGACTCGCCGCTCAAGACGATCGCCGACCTCCAGGCGCAGGGCGACGTCGTCGGCAACAAGCTCGTCGGAATCGAGTCCGGTGCGGGCCTGACCCGCATCACGAAGGACGAGGTCATCCCGACCTACGGCCTGGACGACATCGACTTCGTCGAGTCCTCGACACCCGCGATGCTCGCCGAGCTGAGCGGCGCGATCGACGACGGCCGCGACGTCGCTGTCACGCTGTGGCGGCCGCACTGGGCGTACGACGCCTTCCCGATCCGCGACCTCGAGGACCCCGAGGGTGCCCTCGGCGGTGCGGAGTCGATCGAGATGGTCGGTCGCACGGACTTCGGCGCGGACTACCCGCAGCTGACCGCGTGGCTCGCGAAGTTCACGCTGGATGACGAGCAGCTGTTCGCCCTCGAGAACCTCATGTTCAACGAGAACGGCGGCAAGGACAACGAGGGTTCGGCTGCCCAGTGGCTGACCGACAACCCGGAGTTCGTCACGGACCTCAAGGCAGCAGCCGAGAAGGCCTGACCGCTCCAGAGCACTCCCCGGGGCGCAGGTTGGCCCCATGTGTAGCAGCCGATCAGCCGAGCGCGAGGTATCCCCCGCGCTCGGCTGATCTGTCGGTGTTCTCGGGCGGGGTTCAGGCCCGATGGCAGCTTCCGCGGGCGCGACGGCAGTTGTCGCGCGCCACGCCGACGGGGCTTTCGCACGCCGGGCCCGACGGCGGGGTGGGTGCGGGCTGCGATCGGGCCTGACGGCGACTTCCGCCCGCGCCCGACAACGGCGCCCGCGTAGGCCTTCGACCGGTGCCCGCAACCCTTCCCCCCGGCAGAACGTACGTGTCAGTGGCTCGTTCTAGAGTGATACACATGTACTGTGTCGCTTAGCGTGGATATGGCACGCTCAAGATTGTCCGCTCAGGACCACAAAGACGGAGTTGCG
>NZ_SDWW01000068.1 GCF_004168625.1 Pengzhenrongella frigida | reverse complement strand
GCAAGCACGACCCAACACGCAACGGGTGGGGCCAGATCAGAGCATCAAAGTGGGGCCAAATGGGGTTGTCATTCTCATGGCGCTGGGCACCGTGGCGCCCGTCCAGGCCTGGGTGGGCTGGATGCGGGTCGAGCGTGCCATCCGCGCCGGTCGGCCGCTGCCCGCGCCGGCGCTCGCCGGGCCGATCGGCGCCGGCACGCTGATCGCCGGGGTCCTGCTGCTGATCGGGCTCGTGCTCGGGTGACCCAGGGTCGCGATCCGGGCCTTCAGCCGGAGCGAACCGCTCTGGCGTGGCGGCGCACCGCGCTGGCGCTGATGATCGGCCCGGTGGCCGCAGCGCGGCTGCTCGCGCCGGGCAGCGGTGTGCTGGCGGCTGCTGCTGCCGGTGGTGGGCTCCTGATCGGGATCTGCATCGCCGCCCTGGCGACCAGGCGTCAGCGCGCGGTCGAGCGGGTGCTTGCCGGCGTCGAGGACCCGGTCGCGCTTCCGGATGCTCTGCTGCTGGCACTCACCGCCGCCGTCCTCCTGCTCGCGGGCCTGTTCTCCCTCGGGCTCCTGCTCTACGCCCGGTAGGCACCCCGGCGTCGGTCATGGCGCCGAATCGGGGGACCGGGAAAGCCGTCCCGGAGATACCCCGAGGGGTATGCTCGGCGGACCAGCTCAACGACGAGTTCCGGGGAGAGCAGTCATGGCGCGTGTGGTGATTCTTGGTGCGGGTGTTTCCGGGCATACGGCAGCGCTGCACCTGCGTCGGCTGCTGAGCCGTGAGCATGAGGTCGTGGTGGTCTCGCCGAAGGCGGACTGGAACTGGATCCCGTCCAACATCTGGGTCGGGGTCGGGAAGATGCCGGTGCGGAAGGTCGTGTTCCCGCTCGCCCCGATCTACCGGCGCCAGGGGATCGACTTCCGGCAGGCGAAGGCCGTCGCCATCTGGCCGGAGGGCGACGGCACGCTCGCGCGCGCGGTCGACATCGTCTACACCGACAGTCTCCGCGACGGCCAGCCCGAGCGACTGCCCTACGACTTCCTCATCAACGCGACCGGGCCGAAGCTGAACTTCGCGGCCACGCCGGGACTCGGTCCGGACGGTCATTCCTGGTCGGTGTGCACCCCGGACCACGCGGTCGAGGCCGCCCGCGCCTTCGAGGCGGTCAAGGACAAGCTGCGCGCGGGGCAGCGCCAACGCCTGGTGATCGGCGTCGGGCATGGCACCTGCACGTGCGAGGGCGCCGCGTTCGAGTACGCGTTCAACGTCGAGCACGAGCTGCGCGAGGCCGGCCTGCGCGACCTGGCCGAGGTCGTCTACCTGACCAACGAGCACGAGCTCGGGGACTTCGGGGTCGGGGGGATGACGTTCACGCAGAGCGGCTTCGTCACCTCGAGCCAGCTCTGGACCGAGTCCCTGTTCCGGGAGCGGTCGGTCACCGCCATCGTGGGCGCGCACGTGGAGCGGGTCGACGAGGGCAAGCTGTCCTACGAGACGCTGGACGGGACGCAGACCACGCTCGAGTTCGACTTCGCCATGCTGCTCCCGCCGTTCCGCGGTGCGGATCTGCAGGCGTTCGACCGCGCGGGCGAGGAGATCACCAGCGACCTGTTCGCACCGAACGGCTTCCTGCGCGTCGATGCCGACTACACGCCCAAGAAGTTCGAGGAGTGGCGCGCTGCGGACTGGCCCAGCACCTATCAGAGTCCCCGCCATCCCCACCTGTTCGGCATCGGCATCGCCTTCGCGCCGCCGCACGCGATCTCGCGACCGCGGGTCAGCCCACGGGGCACCGTCATCGCCCCGGCACCCCCGCGCACGGGGATGCCGTCCGGGGTGATGGGACGCGAGGTCGCGCACAGCATCGCCGACATGATCAACCACGGCGCGACCGTGCCGACCCGGTCGGCCTCGATGGCGGCGATGGGGGCGGCATGCATCGCCTCGGCGGGGGCGGGGTTCCGCACGGGGAGTGCGGCCGCGATGACGATGTACCCGGTGGTCCCGGACCTGGTGCGCTTCCCCGGCAGCGGTCGAAGTGGTCCGGACACCTACGGGGAGATCGGCCTCGCGGCGCACTGGATCAAGCACATGCTGCACCACCTGTTCCTGTACAAGGCGAAGGCCCGACCGGGTTGGCGGTTCATCCCCGAGTGAGCGCCGCACCCGGCGGGCCGCCTCGGTCGCCGTCGGGCACCACCTCATCCGTGCTCCCACCCCAGAATCTGCGAGGAAGTCGAGAATGGACAACGTCGACGATCGAATTGCGGCGGCACCGCTGCCGACCGCGGCCACGCTGCGCAGGCGGAAGTCCCTGCCGGTGCAGGTCGTGCGGTTCGCCCTGATCAACCTGCGCATGATGCGGATGGTCCGCAAGGGCCACAGCTGACCGGCCCGGCGGCGACCGGCCGGGCCCGGCGGCGGTCAGCGGCTGACCGCGGCCAGGTGGCGCTCGGACCCGGTGAGCAGGTTCACCCGAGGGCGCCGGCACTCGCATCACGATGCGACTGCCCGCGAGCCGGCCTGGTGGCGCAGAGGGTCTGACCACGTAGCCGCATCACCAACGCGCCGGCCGTCGTCACGAGCGCGGTGGCCGCGAGGTACGGCTGCACGGGAGCGAACCAGGTGAGGGCGCCGGAGTAGCCGAGCGCGATCAGCGCGAGCTTGTTGCACACCGGGCACCCGACGGCGAACCACGCCAAGAGGCCGCCGACCATCCCGAACCTTCTGGGCGCGTCCCCCGGCTCGTCCACCTCGGGGAGGTCGTCCCCCGCCCGGGCCCGGCGCACGTAGGTCGCGGCGAGCATGCCGGCGAGGATCGACGTCGCGATCCAGACGGGATAGTTCCAGGCGACCACCGGGATCTCCCGACCGAACACGGGGTTCGGGATCAGCACCGTCGGAAACCCGATCAGCAGGGCGAACCCGACGGTGAACCCGGCGGCGGCGAGGTGCTGCCGCACCGTCCAGCCGCGCAGGGCGAACGCGCTCGCCTCCAGCGTCCGTCGGGGCTCGGTGGAGAACAGGCGGGGGTTCGGCATCTCCGAACGATACCCCACGGGGTATCGTTCGAGGTATCGACGGCACGCATCAGGCTCGACGAAGGGATTCGCCATGAACTCTCCGGCTTCGCCCGAGATCTCCGCAGCCCCGGGCGCCCCAGGAGCGATCGAGCATGCCGGTCCACCGGCGCCCGGACTGATTCCCCCGTGGGGCTCGGTTCTGGTCGTGGTCGCGCACCCCGATGACGAGTCGTTCGGCCTGGGGGCCGTGATCAGTCACCTCCTGGCCCGGGGCACGGCGGTCACCGTCCTGTGCCTGACAAAAGGCGAGGCCTCGACGCTGCACGGCATCCCGGGAGAGCTGGCCGGACTGCGGCAGGTCGAGCTGCAGGCCGCGGCGGAGGCGTTGGGTGGTGCGCAGGCGGCGCTTCGGGGCTATCCCGATGGCGGCCTCGCCGCAGTGCCCGCCGAAACCCTGGTGCAGGAGGCCGTGCGCTCCGCCGGCTCCAGCGGTGCGCAGGCGGTGCTGGTGTTCGACGTCGACGGCGTGACCGGGCACCCCGACCACGCTGCGGCGTCGCGCGCTGGCGTCGAGGCGGCCGGTCGGCTCGGCCTTCCGGTTCTGGCCTGGACGCTGCCGACGGCGGTCGCCGCGCAGCTCAACGACGAGTTCGCGGCGTCCTTCACCGGCCACCGGGCCGACGAGGTCGACCTGGTCCTGCCCGTGGACCGGTCCCGCCAGCGCGTGGCGATCGCCGCGCATGCGAGTCAGGCCGTTCCGTCGAGCGTGCTGTGGCGGCGGCTCGAGCTGCTGGGGGCCGTGGAGCACCTGCGCTGGGTGCACTCGGCGGGGGTGTGACCGGGAATTCGTGTGGACGCAGTAGGGTTATACCCCCTAGGGTATTGATCAACCGTGAGGAGACACCATGTCCACCGTCAATCTGACCGCGAGCACGTTCGAGCAGACCGTTCGGGACAACGACATCGTCCTGGTCGACTTCTGGGCCGCGTGGTGCGGGCCGTGCCGGCAGTTCGCGCCGGTCTTCGAGAAGGCCTCCGAGCTGCACCCCGACGTCGTCTTCGGCAAGGTCGACACCGAGGCCGAACAGCTCCTCGCGGGGCAGGCGGGCATCACGTCCATCCCCACACTGATGGTGTTCCGGGACAGCGTGCTGGTGTTCTCCCAGCCGGGCGCGCTGCCGGCCGCCGCCCTCGAGCAGGTCATCAGCGGGGTGCAGGGGCTCGACATGGACGACGTCCGGGCCCAGATCGCTGCCTCGGACGCCGCCAAGCAGCCCGCGTCCTGAGCAGTCGCCATGCGAACCGGTGCTGCGCAGCCGCAGCCTGAGGCCGACGTCGGCTCCGCCTCGTCGAGCGCGCAGGCGACCGCCGCCGAGCTTGCGCCCGGGGGCGATGCCGGGATCGAGGATGCCGGGATCGAGCTCGACCCGGACGAGATGGGCAAGGTCATCAATCGGCTCAAGCGCGCGCAGGGGCAGCTGTCCGGCGTGCTGCGGATGCTCGAGGCGGGCCGGAACTGCGAGGACATCGTCACGCAGCTCTCCGCGGTCAGCCGGGCGCTGGACCGGGCCGGTTTCGCCATCATCGCGACCGGGATGCGCCAGTGCCTGGTCGAGGCCGACGGGAACGAGACGTTGCACGTGCAGAAGCTCGAGAAGCTGTTTCTCTCCCTCGCCTGAAAGGTTCTTCGCTCCGATGGATGCTGCTGCCTGGGACGCCCGATACGCCACCGATGAGCTCATCTGGACCGCGGAACCCAATCGCTGGCTGGTCGAGACCTTCGCGGGTCGGCCGCCCGGCGTCGCGCTCGACCTGGGTGCGGGGGAGGGGCGCAACTCGCTCTGGCTCGCCGCGGCGGGGTGGGACGTGACCGCCGTCGACTTCTCGGTCGAAGCGATCCGCAAGGGACGCGCGGTGCAGGCCGCGCACGCGCCCGAGACGATCCCGCGCGTCACCTGGGTCCACGCGGACCTGCGCTCGTACGTGCCGGTGCCGCGGTCCAGCACGGCGGTCGCGGTCCTGTACATCCACCTGCCCGGCGCGGACCGGCGCACCCTCGCGCGGGCGGCCGCCGAGGCGCTCGCCGTCGGCGGGGTGCTGCTCGTCGTCGGGCACGACGCGACGAACCCCACCGAGGGCATCGGCGGTCCGTCCGACCCGGCGGTGCTCTTCACCGCGGCCGACGTCGTGGCCGACCTGGCCGGGTTGCCCGGGCTGGAGGTCCGGCGGGCGGAACGTCGGGGGCGTCCCGTCGGGACCGACGGCCGAGTTGCCCTCGATGCCGTCGTCGAGATCGTGCGCACATCGTGACCCGTGCACCCGCCGGTGAGCGGTCCTCGGCGGAGGTCGGGGCCGGGACCGGTCAGCGGCTCGCCCGCGTGCGGGCGTTCTGGCCGCTCCGGCGGGTCCTCGCGGTCGCGGTCCTGGCCCCGGCCCTGCTGGCCGTGCTCGTCGCGGTGTCTGGCGGCTCCGCCACCGTGACCCCGCCGGGCTGGACCGCGCTGGCCCTGCTCGTCGCGGTGACGTCCGCGACCACGCTGGCGACCTACCTCGCGCTTCCGGGCACCGGGCGCCGGATCGACGTCGGGTGCACGCCGTGCGCCTCGGTCTCCGCCCTGAGCGTGCTCATCGCGGTCTTCGTCATCGGCTCCGCCCCGCACGACGTCCCCACCGCGATCCTCGCCCTGGGCGTGGCTGCCTTCGGGCTGCGGCAGCGGCTGACGAACGCGAGCAGCTGCGCCGTGTAGCCACCGGCCGGATCGGTGGTCCGAAGCGGCCGGTGACCGGTCGACAGTCAGGCGAGGATGCTGCGAAGCATCCAGGCGGTCTTCTCGTGGACGTCGAGCCGGCGGGTGAGCAGGTCGACGGAGACCTGGTCGGGTGCGCCCTCGGCGAGCGGCATCATCGTGCGGATGGTCCGGGCGGTGGCCTCGTGGGCAGAAACCAGGCGGCGGACCATCTCCTGCGCGTCGGGCCGGTCGGTGTCCTCGGGCACGACCGTGAGCGCGGCGAACTCGCGGTAGCTCGCCGGTGCGGGGGCACCCAGGGCGCGGATCCGCTCGGCGATCTCGTCGACGGCCAGGGCCAGCTCGGCGTACTCGGTCTCGAACATCGTGTGCAGCGACAAGAACATCGGGCCCACGACGTTCCAGTGGTAGTTGTGGGTCTTCAGGTAGAGCGTGTACGAGTCGGCGAGGACCTTCGACAGGCCGTGGACGATGTCCGTCAGCTTGGCCTCGGGGATGCCGATATCGATCGTCTGGGTCATGCGGGACTCCTTAGGGTGGGTGGAACTGCCGGCGACGTCCGGCACCGGGGGCAGGTGCCCCAGAAGACGATCTCGGTCGTGTCGATCTCGTAGCCCGGGGGCACCGCGGGCGCCAGGCATGGGCCCGACGCCGCTTCGCAGTCGACGTCGGTCACCTCGCCGCACGAGCGGCACACGAGGTGGTGGTGGTTGTCGCCGACGCGACGCTCGTAGCGCGCCGGGCTCCCGGGCACCTCGACCCGGCGCAGGAGGCCGGCGGCGGCCAGGGTGTCGAGCACGTGATAGCTCGCCTGCGTCGAGAGGGACCCGATCCGCGCGCGGACCCCGGCGGCCACCTCGTCCGTGGTCAGGTGGCTCCGCTCGGCCAGGACCTCCAGGACGGCCACGCGCGCGGCGGTCACCCGGAGGTGGTGGTCGCGCAGGAGCTCGGCTGAGGTCACCGCGTCAGTGTATCTCGCTTATTGGAACTGATCAGATAATGGAGTGGTACAGATCGCCGCAGTCTGCTTGCAGGGAGCCCTACTGGGTGGAACGGACCGCCTCGAGCGTGAGCCAGCCGCCCGACAGGTTCCGGGCGTCGAACCCTTCGCCGAGCAGGATCCGGGTGGCGAGGTACGACCGGACGCCGCTCGCGCAGTGCACGCTGATCTCCCGGCCACCGGCGGCCGTGCGCACCTCGTCGAGGCGCTCGCGCAGCTCGAGGTGCGGGATGTTCAGGGCGCCCTCGAGGTGGCCGGCGTCGTACTCGGACCGAGACCGGACATCGAGCACGAGCGTGGTCGCCATCGCCTTGTCGACGTCCCAGGCCTGCCACTGCGGCATGGTGCCGTCGAGGACGTTCTGAGCCACGAACCCGAGCATGTTGACGACGTCCTTGGCCGAGCCGTAGGGCGGCGCGTAGGCGAGCTCGAGCTCGGCCAGATCGTCGGCCGTCATGCCCGCGCGGATCGCCGTGGCCAGGACGTCGATGCGCTTGTCGACCCCCGCGCGGCCGACCGCCTGGGCGCCGAGCAGGGTGCCGTCGGGGGCGAAGCTTGCCACGAGGTGCACGGACTCGGCGCCGGGGAAGTAGCCCGCGTGGTGACCGGCATGCAGGTGCATGACCTCGTGGGCGATGCCGGCGCGCTGCAGGGTTGCCTGGTTGGCGCCGGTGGTCGCGGCGGTGAGGTCGAAGACCCGCACGATCGCGGTGCCCAGCACCGACGCCTGGGGTGTGGTGCGTCGGCCGCAGATGGAGTCCGCGGCGCGGCGACCCTGCCGGTTGGCAGGCCCGGCCAGCGGCACCGGTCCGGTCGCACCGGTGACTGCGTGGGTGACCTCGACCGCGTCGCCGACGGCCCAGATGCGCCAGTCGGACGTGCGCTGGTCGCCGTCGACCGTGATGGCGCCGGTCGGGCCCAGGTCGAGTCCGGCCTCGCGGGCGAGCGCGCTCGCGGGCCGGACGCCCACGTTCACGATCACGAGGTCGGCCGTCAGGGCGGTGCCGTCGGACAGGGTCACCGTCACGGCGCCGACATCGCTCGCCTCGCTCTGATCGGCGACCGGACCGGACGGGTCGACCGGGGTGACGGCCTGGGCTGACACGCTCAGGTGAAGGTCGACGCCGTGGGCGGCGAGCTCGTCCGCGAGCAGGGGGGCGAGCTCGGGGTCCAGCGGCGGCAGCACGTGATCGGCCAGCTCGACGAGGTGGACCACCAGGCCGCGCGCGACGAGGGCCTCGACCGCCTCCAGACCGATGAACCCGGCACCCACGACGACGGCGTGGGGCGCCGGGGCATCGGTCGGGCGACCCGAGAGCAGCCCGGCGACCGTGTCGCGCAGGGCGTCGACGTCGGGCACGGTGCGCAACGTGTGCACGGCGGGGTGGTCGAGGCCGGTGATCGGCGGTCGGACAGGGACCGCGCCGGGGGCGAGCACGAGCGCGTCGTACCCGAGCCGGTGGGTGCCGTCGGCCGTCTGGACGACGACCTCCTGGGCGCCGCGGTCGATCGCGGTCACCCGGTTCCCCGTGCGGACGTCGAGGTTCAAGGAGGCGGCAAGCGTCGCCGGGGTGTGCAGCAGCAGCGCCTCGCGCCGGGTGATCTCCCCGGACAGGTGGTACGGCAGGCCGCAGTTCGCGAACGACACGTAGTCGCCCTGCTCGAGCACGATGATCTCGGCCTGCTCGTCCAGCCGGCGGGCCCGGGCCGCGGCGCTCATCCCGCCGGCGACCCCGCCGACGATGACGATCTTGCGCGCGCTCTCGCTCGGGGCGGTCATCGCCGCACCTCTCCGCCGGCGCGCTGCCAGGCGGGCATGCCGCCGGACAGGCTCGCGGCCTCGAACCCGAGTCCGCGCAGGTGCTTGGCGGCGGTGCGCGACCGCATCCCGCTCGCGCAGACGACGACGACCGGGCGGTCGGCCTTGACGCGTCGCGTGGCCTGCTCGATCTGGCCGAGCGGGAGATGCATGGCCCGCGGGGCATGCCCCGACCTCCACTCGCTGGTCTCACGCACGTCGAGCAGCGTCGCGCCGTCGGCCACCAGCTCGAGCGCGCGGGTGGCGCTGACGGTCGAGCCGAGTCGGCCGTCGCTCGGTCCGCCGCCGAACAGGCGACGCAGCCGGTCGAGGACGGTGGTGGATTCGGGTGCGGATGCGGTGGTCAAGGTGAGCTCCATTCGTTGCCGCCACGATACCCCAGGGGGTATCGAAAAGGCGAGTCGACAGAGCCGGGTCGGTGACGGCTCGGCCGGGGGAGGTACGGGCTGGCCCCGCGCGACGGGCGACGTCGTCGCCGGGGCCAGGCTCGGGGCACGGTCAGATGAACAGCAGCTGGGCGCCGGCGGTCTTCTCGATGAAGTCGCTCGCGCTGATGATGCCCTCGACGTCGTCGCGGATGTCGTCGATGCCGAGGCGGTTCATGTCGGCCGACAGCCGGCAGGCCCACAGGTGGCCGCCGGAGGCCACGATCTGGTCGAGGAACTCGGGAACCTCGGGCACGTCGAGGTCGGCGATGGACTTCTTCATCCGCGAGGTCGCCATGGCTGTCATGCCGGGCAGGCCCCCCAGGCCTTGCGGCATGTGGGTCGCGGTGTTGCCGAGCATCGTGAACTTCAGGTCGCCCATGGTCTTCTTGTTGATCATGTCGAAGCCCCAGAAGGTGAAGAACAGGTGCACCTCGACGCCCTCACCCAGTGCGGCGTTGCCCAGGATCAGGGCCGGGTAGGCCATGTCCAGGTTGCCCTTGGAGCAGATGATGGCGATCTTGCGGCCCTCGCCTTCGACCGCGTCGAAGTTCGGGACGATGGCCGGTTCCACGTTGGTGGTCATGACGGTCCTTTCGGTTCAGTAGGGAGACGCAGCCGTGCGGGAGACGCAGCCGTGCGGGAGACGCGGGCCCATCACACGCAGCCCTGCGGCTTGGGGAGTCCGGCGATGTAGGCCATCTTCTTGGCGGGCTTCTGCGGGAACATGGCGAACAGCTGCTTGACCGGGACGCCACCGTTGGTGGACACGCGGCGCAGCGTGGCCGTCTCACCCTGGGTGGCGAAGTCCGCCCGGAGGTACCGGACGACCTTCCAGTGCTCGTCGGTCATGGTGATGCCGATCTGCGCGGCGAGCGCCGTGCCGAGCTCCTCGTCCCACTCGCTCGGGTCGGTGAGGAAGCCCTCGTCGTTGACGTGGATCTGGTGGCCGCTGAGCGTGGTCACGGGCATGGTGGTCTCACTCCTCTACTTGGTGGCGAGCGTCTTGGTGGCGCCGTTGGGCTGGGTCTTGCCGACCATGGACATGTGGGAGGGCAGGGGGAGCGGGCGCCCGGGCAGGAGGATGTTCCAGTAGATCCACCGGAAGGCGAGCTTGCCCAGGTGGTTGGCCCGGGTCTCCTTGAGCAGGTCGAACGGCCCAGCCACCGGCAGGGGGAACTTGCCCAGGAGCGGCTCGGTCTCGTAGTTGAAGTCGATCAGCAGGCCCTTGCCGTTGCCCGTCTCGATGAAGCAGTTCGCATGGCCGTCGAACGATCGGGTCATCGGCTTGCCGGCGATGAGCTGCAGGAAGTTGTCGACGAAGATCTCGACGGAGAAGTGCGCGACGGACCCGGCCTTGGAGGCGGGGATGTCGGAGGCGTCGCCGACGGCGAACAGGTTGGGGTAGGTCGTCGACTGCAGGGTGTGCTTGTCGACCGGGACGTAGTTGAGCTCGTCGCCCAGACCGGACCGGGCGACGAAGTCGGCGCCCATGTTGAGCGGGATCGTCACGAGGAGGTCGAACGGCACCTCGCGCTCGTCGTAGGAGACGAGCGTCTTGTTCTCGGTGTCGATGTGCTCGACCAGGAAGTCGGACTCGACCGTGATCTTGCGTTCGTCGAGCATCGAGCCGAGGCGTTCGGACGAGATCGGCTTGGTGAACGCGCCGGGCAGCGGGGTGACGTACACCAGGTCGACGCGATCCCGCAGGCCCTGCTCGCGGAGCCAGGCGTCCGCGAGGAACGTGAACTCCAGCGGGGCGACCGGGCACTTGATCGGCATGTCGGTGATGTGCACGACGAACCGCCCGTGCGTGAAGCTCTGGAGCGCCTTCGACAGCGCGACGGCGCCGTCGAAGGTGAAGAAGTCGAAGATGCTGCGCTGCCACTCGTCGCCCAGCATCCCGGGGGTCTGGTCGGGCCGGGGCGTGGTACCCGAGGCGATGACCAGGTAGTCGTACTCCAGCACGCGCCCGTCGGTGAGCGTGACGGTGCTCGCGGGCGCGTCGACGCGGTCGACGTCGGCGATGACGAAGTCCACGCCGTCGGCCAGGAAGGCGTGGCGCGAGCGGTTGATCTGCTCCGGGGCGAGCAGGCCGAACGGCACGAACAGGTAGCCCGGCTGGTAGGGGTGCACGTCGTCACGGTCGACCACCGTGATGCTCCACTGGGCCGCCGGGAGGTGATGTCTGAGCTTGTTGACGATCATCGTGCCCGCTGTGCCTGCGCCCAGCACCAGTAGTCGCTTCTTCACGGCTCGCTCCTTCGCATCGGCGGTGATGACGTGGACCTGTCTTCCACGCTAGGAAGGCGGGAGCGCTTTGGAGAGTGACTAAGGTCCCGGGTACCCCATGGGGTATTGATCCGAGCGCTCCGGCGGGTGGGTCGAAGGTCGACCGGGCCACCAGCCGCGCGGTTCGCGCGGCTTCGCTAGGGTCGCGAGTAGCCCACCTCTGACTGACCGGTCGACGGGATGCGGAAGATGACAGCAGGCAGCGGTACCAAGGCCGACCCGTGGTTGCTCACGACGGCGCCGGGAAGCTCCGGGTACACGATGTTCCGGGACGAGCAGGCGGAGCCGCCAACGCTCGTGTGCCAGGTCGGTTCGACGACCCTCAAGTACCACCTGCGGGCGATCGAGGACCTGCACGCCTGGCTGACCGAACAGGGGGACTGGGTCGACCTCGGCGCCGCCGACGAGAAGAAGCCCGCCCCCGACGGCACCGTCGAGGCCTGGGGACGGTCGCCCGACAACCCGGTGGGCGGGTGGTACGGGCTCCGCAACGGCTACCGGGGCCGGTTCGGCATGTACCTCCCGCCGCTGCTGGAGGCGCTCGGGCTCGTCGAGCTCACCCACGAACCGCGCAACAACCGCGTTCGCGCGGTCCAGGCCTAGGTCTACGTGAGCGAACCTGATGACCTGGTCGCCGTCTACCGCGACCTGCACGCGCACCCCGAGCTGGCCTTCCAGGAGACCCGCACCGCCGCGATCGTGGCGGCCTGGCTGACGCGGCACGGCTACGAGGTCCTCGCCGAGGTCGGCCGCACCGGAGTCGTCGGGGTGCTGGCCAACGGCTCAGGCCCGACGGCACTGCTGCGCGCCGACATGGACGGCCTTCCGGTCGCCGAGGGCACCGGGCTGTCCTACGCGAGCACCGCGGTGGGCGTGGACGAGTCCGGGGCCGAGGTCCCGGTCATGCACGGGTGCGGGCACGACGTCCACGTCACCTGTCTGCTCGGCGCCGCCGCGCAGCTCGCGAGCGCGCGCGACACGTGGCGCGGGACGCTCCTGCTGGTCTTTCAGCCCGCCGAGGAGATCGCCGCAGGGGCCCGGGCGATGATCGACGACGGCCTGTTCGAGCGGGTCGGCCGCCCGGACGTCATCCTCGGCCAACACGTGGCACCCCTGCCCGCGGGGGTGATCGGGCTCCGGAGCGGGCCGGCGTTCGCGGCGACGGACACGCTGCGCATCACGCTGTACGGGCGGGGCGCCCATGCCTCGCGACCGGAGGTGTCGGTGGACCCCGTCGTCATGGCCGCTGCGACGGTGATGCGGCTGCAGGGCGTGGTAGCACGCGAGGTGAGTGCCACCGACCTCGCGGTGGTGACCGTCGGCGCCCTGCGTGCCGGGACGGCCGCGAATGTCATTCCCGACGACGCCGAGCTGTTGGTCAACGTCCGGACGTACTCGCCGGACGTGCGCGCACGGGTGCTGGCCGCCATCGCCCGCATCGTGCGGGGCGAGGCGGCGGCGTCGGACGCTCCCCGCGAGCCGGAGATCACCGTCCTGCTCTAGTCCCCTGCGGTGGTGAACGACCCGGCCGCCGTCGAGCACACCCGCGGGGCGCTCGCGGCAGCGCCGGCACGGGTGGTGGATCCGGGTCCGGTGACCGGGAGCGAGGACGTCGGGGAGTTCGCCGTCGAGGCCGGGGTGCCCTGCGTGTTCTGGCTGCTCGGCGGTGCCGACCCGGCCGACTTCGGGGGAGCGACGAGCACCGGGGAGTTCGCCGCGCGGGCTGCGACCCTGCCCTCGAACCACTCCCCGCAGTACGCGCCGGTCATCGAGCCGACGCTGACGATCGGCGTCGGCGCCCTGGTGTCCGCGGCGAGGGCGTGGCTCCCTCGGAACACCTGACCACGAGACCTCGCGTGGGCTACATGCCGATGCGGATCATGGAGTCGTAGAACAGGGAGCGGCCGATGAGTTCGCCGGCCAGGACGAGCAGGAATGCGGACCCGGCCAGGATGGCGAGGGTTTTGGGGTTGGCGTGGGCGGCGGCGTACCGGAACAGGTAGACCGCGAGCAGGCCGGCGCCGGCGAACACGAGCACGAGGCGGGCGATGAACCAGGCGCCGGAGAACACCGCGGCGGACTGGGCCGCGACGCCGCCGGCGCCGGCCAGGGAGGAGATGTACAGGGGGATGATGAGGAACTCGACCCCGAGCAGGGCGACCGCGCCGACGCCGACGCCCTTGAGGCACGCGGTGAGCAGCGCGGTGGTGGCCGCCTCGTGCGTGCCGGCCGCGGTGGGGGTGGTCGGGACGCCGGTGATGTCGGTGGTCCACGCCCGCCGGCGCCACATCACCGCGCCGGTCAGGGCCGCGCCCACGGCGA
>NZ_SDWW01000067.1 GCF_004168625.1 Pengzhenrongella frigida | reverse complement strand
GCCCGGCGGTGGGGCCTGCCCGACGACGACGCCGCCGTCGTGCTGGCCGCCCGGCTCGCCGCCGCCGGCAGCCCCGGATCCGACGCCACGGCCGACGCGGCGGCGCTCGGCGAACGCCTGCGCGCCCTGCTCGCGCCGGCGTCGGGCCTGCCGCTCGTGTGCACCGGGACGCTCCCGCCGGTGGCCGCGGCGCCCGACCTGGACCGGGACTGGCTCGAGGTGGTCGCGGCGGTCCGGCCGGCGGTCGCCCGGTTGGAGGCGCACCAGGTGCAGGCACCGTGGCCGGCCGCGGCGACCGACCCGGCGCGGCTGTGGACCGTCCCGGCGGCCTCGCAGCGCGACGTCGTCGTGTACGGCCCGGCCGCCGCGGCCGCCGGGCCGGTCGGGATCGCCCTCCTCGACGACTGGGCCCAGACGGTCCCGAGCAGCAAGCACACGACCCACGCGGCGTTCGGGTTCGACGCCCCCCGCGCCCGCGCGCAGCAGGCCGTGCTGCTCGCGCTCCCCCCGGACGAGCGCGAACCGCTCACGGCCGACGCCCTGCCGGGGGTGGTCCTGTCCACCCGCGACCTCGCCCGGGCGCGGATGGCCCAGCCGGACCAGCTGGGGGCCTGGGCGCTGGCGGTGCCGACGTCGATGGTGCTCGCGGCCGGCCCGGCGGGCACCGACCTGAGGGAGCCGTCATGACCTGGGAGCACTTCCGCCGGCTCGAACCGGTGCCGCCGTACACGGACGTGCAGCGCGGCTTCGCCGCGGAGGTCGCCGACCCGCTGTGGCTGCTCGGGCGGCAGTGGCAGGTCGGGGAGCACGCCGGCGAGGACGCGTCGTCGCCGGTGCTCGTCGAGATGCAGGTCGCGCACACCCCGCTGGGGGCGGTGGCCGGGCTCGACCCGACCGTCGTGCCCGCGGAGGCGCTGCTCGAGGGGGCCACCGACGACTGGTGGACGATCGGGCGCCGGATCCGGGTGGGCCGGGCGATCACGGCCGGGCTGACTCCCCAGGAGCGCGCCGCCGCGGCGTTCGGCGCGCTGCCGGCGCCGTACGGGGACGCGCTGGTGGGCGAGGTCGACGGGCTGGCGGCGCATCGCCTGGGCCTGGTGCCACCCGGCGATCCCGCGCTCGACGGGTTCACCCCGCGCCCGGACTTCTGGCAGGCCCAGACGCTGACCTACGAGGCGGAGGTTCCCGTCGGCGGCACGACGCTCACCGTCTCGGGCCACGACGGCGGCGACGTCGACTGGTACACCGCCGACGCGCCCGCGCCGCTGCCCGCGCCGGAGTTCGCGGTGCGGCAGGTGATCCCCTCGCGGCTGCAATACCCCGGTGCACCCGCGCCGCGGTGGTGGCAGATCGAGGACTCGGCGGTCGACATCGGCGGCTTCCCGCCCGACCGGGCCCACCTCGCCACTGCCCTGCTGATCGAGCTCGTCACCGACCATGCCAACGACTGGTTCACCGTGCCCGTGCCGTCGCCCGCGCCCCTCGCGCCCGGCGAGACCGCCCCGCCGAGCTCGGGCGTGGTCGTCACCCTGGCCGGGCTGCGGGTGAAGGACGGGTTCGACGACTGGTGGGACCTGTCGATCCCGCCCGGCGACGAGGACCCCCCGGCCGGCCCGGACGAGGCCGCCGGCCCGTGGTCGCTGTTCCGCACCCGGGGCCTGGACCGGTCCTCGCTCGTGGTGTGGCCCGCCGCGACCACGCCGCTGTCCGGCCCCGCGCTCGACGACGTGCTGCTCGGCATCGACGAGGACGCCAACGTGATGTGGGCCGTCGAGCTCCGCGCGGACGGGATCGACCTCGCGCTGTCCGCCGACGCGACCGCTGCCCTGCTCGAGACCCGCCGTACCCAGACCCGCCGGTTCAGCTACGAACCCTCGACGACCCTGCCGGAGCACTGGCACCCGTACCGGATCGAGAACCGACCGGCCCCGTCGGGGCGGATGTTCGTCCAGGGCCTGGTCGCCGACCTCAGCCAGAGTCCGCCGGTGCCGCGCGCCGCGGCGCGCTCGGAGCTGATTGGCGCCGGCGCCGGGCACGAGCTGGCCGCGAGCGCGGTGCCGAACCAGGGGCTGCGGCTGGAGCGCCGGTTCTCGCTCGCGCGCGGCACGGACGGGCGCCCGGTCCTGTGGCGCCAGCGACGGCGGATCCCGTTGCTGTCCGGACCGGTCTCCCACCTGCGGTTCGACCTCCTGCGCGAAGGGGAGCCGGAGTAGCCGACCCGGGTCCCGGCCGGCAGCGGCGGTAACCTGGACGCCGTATCCCGGTGGCCAGGGGTGCACGGTCGCGGTGGCTGGCACGAGCCGGGGCGCCGAAAGGCGTCGACAACGGGAGCGAACCACGATGGGCGAGACGCACACGTCGACGACGCGGGGCGGGCGGCCGTCACGGACGTTGACCGGGGAGCGCAAGCGGGAGCAGATCCTCGATGCGTCCGTGCAGGTCTTCGGCACCGGTGGCGCGGCCGCGGTGACCCACCGTGCGGTCGCGAAGGTCGCTCGCGTGCCGCTCGGCTCGACGACCTACTACTTCACCGACCGCAACGACCTGTTGCTGCAGACCATGGCCCACGCCCGGTCGGCCGAGGCCATCCGGCTCGCCGCGATCGTCGAGGCGCTCGACGGGGAGCTGACGGTCGACCGCTCGGTCGAGGTGCTGACCGAGATGTTCTTCGACAAGACGGTCGCGGACCCGCTGTACGACCTCGCGCTGTTCGAGATGTTCATGGAAGCGACCCGGAACGTCACCGTGCGCGACGAAGCGCGCGAGTGGTCGACCATGATCGGCTTCCTGGTCGACCGCGTGCTGCCCGCGAGCGACCCCACCGTGCCGCGGGCGACCGTCGTCCAGATCGTCGCGTGCCTGGTGGACGGCCTGATGCTCGAGGCCGTGTCCAACGGTGAGCTGACCGTCGCCGACCTCGCCGAACGGCTGAAGATCGTCGTCGAGCGGTTGTGCGTACAGCCCTAGCGAGACCGCTTCACGTGCCTGACCCGCGCCCGCCACGTCGAACGCCGTCGGGCCGGCGAGCGGCAGCGGAACCACGCCCCGAGCGACCTCGAAAAGGTCTCTCCCGGGCGGCGGGACGTTGGTCCCTAGGTACCCCTGTCTGCAGATGTACTTTTGTACAACATCGAAGGTTGTACGTTTGTACATGTCGGGTGGATCCCGGCCTCTGCGCGGCGTCCGGCGTCCGAACAGCTCGTCCAGCGGTATGCCAAGCAAAGGAGCAGCAGCAATGACCGTGCAGACAGACAGGCCTCCGACAGGCGCCGACGACGGGACGACGGGGCGTCCGACCTTCCGGATGTTCGACATGGTCCTGTTCTCCGTGGCCGCGATGCTCCTGCTCTCGCAGCTGACCGTGACGGCCGCCGTCGGGCCGACCGCGATCTTCTGGACCGTGGCGATCATCGTCGTGTTCTTCGTCCCCTACGGCCTGGTCACCAGCGAGCTCGGCTCGGCCTACCCGGACGCCGGCGGCATCTACGCCTGGGTCGTGCGGGCGTTCGGCAACCGCTGGGGCAGCCGGGTCTCCTGGTGGTACTGGCTGAACGTGGGCCTGTGGGTACCGAGCGTGTACCTGATGTTCTCGGGCGCGATCTCGTCGATGTTCTTCGGCGGAGACCTGAACTTCTGGGTCCAGGTCGCGATCACCGTGACCCTGATCTGGATCAACTACTGGGTCAACGTGCGCAGCCTGAAGACCGGCACCTGGGTGTCCAACCTCGGAGCCGGCATCACGATCGCCGTCATCATCGCGCTCGCCATCGCCGGCGGGATCTACGCCTCGGCGCACGGCTCGGCGACCTCCTGGACGATGGACACCGTCATCCCGACGGACGCGCTGCCCGCCTTCATCGCCGCGCTGCCGATCGTGATCTACAACTTCCTCGGCTTCGAGCTCATGTCGTCCGCCTCGACGCAGATGGCCAACCCGCAGCGCGACGTGCCCAAGACGATCTTCATCGCCGGCGTCCTCATCGGCGGGTTCTACCTCATCGCGACGGTCGGCATGCAGCTCATCCTCCCGGCCGACGAGATCTCCCAGACCACCGGCCTGATCGACGCCCTCCGCCACGGTTTCGGCGACTCCGCCGTCGCCAACGCGGTCGTGACCATCCTCGGGATCGGCGCACTGTTCTGCTTCTTCGCGAGCCTGGTGCCGTGGACCATCGGTGCGAACATCGCCGCCGCCGAGGCCGCCCAGCAGGGTGACCTGCCGAAGGTGTTCGCCCGGACGCACCCGACCCGCGGCACCCCGGTCGGCGCAGCGATGCTGTGCTCCATCGTCGGGACGGTCTTCACCGTCGGGTACGCGGGGTTGTTCTCCCTGACCGACGGCGCGATCGACGACCTGTTCTGGAACCTGTTCGCCTTCTCGTCGGTCATCTTCCTGCTGCCGTACATCGTGATGATGCTGGCGTTCGCCAAGCTTCGGCACATCGACGCGGACCGGCCGCGGCCCTATCGGGTCCCGGGCGGTCCGGTCATGACGTGGCTGATGACGTGGATCCCGGTGGCCCTGCTCGCGGCAGCCGCGGTGTTCTTCGTCTGGAACCCGTACGACTACTCGCTCGCGGTGACCGGGTCGATCCTGGTCGGCCTCGTCGTGACGGTCGTCTTCCAGGAGTACTTCTGCGCCAGGTCGCCCGAGTGGACCCGCCAGCGGGCCATCGAGCGTGGCGAGGACCCGGACACCGCCAGCCAGTTCGCTGACGCGCACCTCTGACCTGCTTCGATCTCGAAAGGCTGCTTCTCATGACTCGCACTCTCGATTCCACCCCCGCGGCCGACGGCTACCGGATGCCGGCGGAGTGGGCGCACCACAGCGGTTGCTGGCTGATCTGGCCCGAGCGCCCGGACAACTGGCGCCTGGGCGGCAAGCCGGCGCAGGCCGTGTTCGCCCAGGTCGCGGAGGCGATCGCGGGCACGGAGGCGGTGACCGTCGCGGTCTCCGCCCGGCAGTTCGACAACGCTCGCAGCGAGCTCGGCGAGCACATCCGGGTCGTCGAGATGTCCAACGACGACTCCTGGATCCGGGACTGCGGCCCGACCTTCGTCGTGAACGACGCCGGCGACGTGCGCGGCGTCGACTGGGACTTCAACGCCTGGGGCGGCCTCGTGGACGGCCTCTACTTTCCCTGGGCGGCCGACGACGCCGTGGCGCGCAAGGTCCTCGAGATCGAGGGAGCAGCACGCTACAAGGCGCCGTTCGTGCTCGAAGGAGGGTCGATCGACGTCGACGGCGAGGGCACGCTCCTGGTGACGGAGGAGTGCCTGCTGTCCGCCGGGCGCAACCCCGACCTGACCCGGGAAGACCTCGAGACGCTGCTGCGCGACCACCTCGGAGTCGAGGTCATCATCTGGCTGCCGTTCGGCGTCTACCTCGACGAGACGAACGGGCACGTGGACAACTTCTGCCGGTTCGTCGCGCCCGGCAAGGTCATGCTCACGTGGACGGACGACCCGACCGACCCGCAGTACGACCGCTCGGCGGCCGCGCTGAAGGTCCTCGAGAACGCCGTCGACGCCCGTGGCCGCACGCTCGAGGTCGTCAAGCTCCACCAGCCCGGCCCGATCTTCATCACCGACGAGGAGTCCGGCGGGGTCGACTCGATCGCCGGCACCCTGCCGCGGGAGGCGGGCGATCGGCTGGCCGGCTCCTACGTGAACTCGTACATCGGCAACGACGTCGTCGTGCTGCCGGTCTTCGACGATCCGCACGACGACGCGGCGGTCGCTGCGTACACCGAGATGTTCGCGCCGCGCCGGGTCGTCACGGTCCCGGGCCGGGAGATCCTGCTCGGCGGCGGCAACGTCCACTGCATCACCCAGCAGCAGCCCTCGGGCCACTAGTCGACCGGGGGCGCCCGTCCCCCACGGGCACCCCCGGTCCTCCCCCGCTCCTCCACACCCCCCCGGCACGACCTTCCTCGGTCCCTGTCGCCCGTTCGCCGGCGACCGACCGCGCCTCGCCATGCCTCCACACCCTGCCCCCGCATCCTGCCCCCCGCACCATGCCCCCAGACGCGCCGCACGCCCCCGCGTCGACCCCGAGAAGGAGACGATCATGACCGCACGCAACTTCATCGACACCCAGGACCTCACCAAGGAGGAGGTGCTCGACATCGTCCATCTCGGCCTCACTCTCAAGCGGTGCGTCGAGGTCGGCTACTTCCCGCCGCTGCTGCACGGCCGCACCCTCGGGATGATCTTCGAGCAGTCCTCCACACGGACCCGGGTCTCGTTCGAGACCGCGATGTCGCAGCTCGGCGGGCACGCGCAGTACCTGGCGCCCGGCCAGATCCAGCTCGGTGGGCACGAGTCGATCGAGGACACGGCCCGCGTGCTGTCCCGGTTGGTCGACGTCGTCATGGCGCGGGTCGCGCGGCACGCGACGGTCGTGGAGCTCGCGAAGCACGCGACGATCCCGGTGCTCAACGGCATGTCCGACTACAACCACCCGACGCAGGAGATCGGCGACCTCATCACGATGGTCGAGCACCTGCCGAAGGGCAAGCGCCTCGAGGACTGCAAGGTGGTCTTCGTCGGCGACGCCACCCAGGTCTGCGCCTCCCTGATGATGATCACCACGAAGATGGGCATGGAGTTCGTCCAGTTCGGCCCGGAGGCGTTCCAGCTCCGCGAGGAGATGCAGGCGATCGGTCGGCAGAACGGCGTCGTGTCGGGTGGCAGCGTCTTCGTGACCGACGACGCCCACAAGGCTCTGGAGGGCGCGGACTTCGTCTACACCGACGTCTGGTACGGCGACTACGAGGCCGAGCTGGGCGAGGAGGCGCGCCTGGCCGCCTTCATGCCGAAGTACCAGGTCAACCCCGAGCTCATGGCCCTGGCCGAGCCGGGCGCGAAGTTCATGCACTGCCTGCCGGCCACCCGCGGCGAGGAGGTCACCGACGAGGTCCTCGACTCGGAGATCTCGATCGCCCTCGACGAGGCAGGCAACCGGCTCACGGCTCAGCGCGCGCTGCTCGTGTACTTCCTGCGGCCCGAGGTCGCGAACCCGATCAAGGTCGACGCAGCGAAGGCGGAGCTCGGGACGCTGCTCGCCGGAATCCTGTAGGGGTCCGCCGATGTCACGCATCGTGATCGCCCTGGGCGGCAACGCCCTGGGCAGCACCGCGGCGGAGCAGCGCGCCTGCATCGACGCGGCCACCCCCTCGCTCGTCGGGCTGATCGCCCAGGGGCACGAGATCATCGTGTCCCACGGCAACGGTCCGCAGGTCGGGGCCATCAGCCTCGCGTTCGAGATCGCGTCGCAGCACACCGATCGGGTGGCCTCCATGGACCTGCCCGAGTGCACCGCGATGAGCCAGGGGTACATCGGGTATCACCTGCAGCAGGGGATCGCGAAGGAGCTGCGGCGGGTCGGCATGCCCTGGCACGTCGCCTCCGTCGTGACGCAGGTGGAGGTGGCCGCCGACGACCCGGCGTTCGCGCATCCGACCAAACCGATCGGCGGCTTCTACGACGAGGCCGCGGCACGGGCCCTGATGGCCGGTCGGCCCGGCCTCGTCATGGTCGAGGACTCCGGGCGGGGGTGGCGGACCGTCGTCGCGTCGCCCCGCCCGGTGGACATCGTCGAGCGGGACTCGATCCTCAACCTGCTCGATCACGAGTTCATCGTGGTCGCGTGCGGCGGAGGTGGCATCCCGGTGGCCAGGGACGAGGCGGGCGAGCTGCACGGGGTTCCGGCCGTCATCGACAAGGACTTCGCCTCCGCGAAGCTGGCCGAGGTGGTCGGGGCGGACGTCCTGTTCATCCTCACGGCCGTGGACCGGGTCGCGATCGGCTTCGGCACCCCCGAGCAGCGCGACCTGGAGAGGCTCGACCTCGCCGAGGCAGAGCGCTACCTGGACGACGGGCAGTTCGGCGCCGGTTCGATGGCCCCCAAGGTCCAGGCGGCGATGGAGTTCGTGGCCAGCGGACCCGGGCGGACCGCGGTGATCTGCTCGCTGGAGAACGCGCCGCTCGCGATGAGCGGTCAGAGCGGGACGGTGATCCACCGGTAGCGGTATCTCGCCGACGCGTGGTCGGGGGCTGCGCTAGTCTTCGACCACGCACCTCGACCAGGGCAGTCCCGCCGCGCCGCCACCGCGAAACCACCGCCCGCGGCAGCGCACCCCGTCTGACCCTCGAGGATCCGTCATGACCGCCGCGACCCGCCCCACCACCCGTCCCACCACCCGCCTGGCTGCCCGGATGGGTGGCGTGGCCAGCTCTCCCGTGCGCGAGCTGCTCGCCCTGACCGCACGGCCCGAGGTCATCTCGTTCGCCGGGGGCCTGCCGGCCCCGGAGCTGTTCGACGTGGCGGGGCTCCGCTCGGCGTTCGACCACGTGCTGACCGGTCCGACCGCGCGGCGCGCCCTGCAGTACGCGCCGACGGAGGGCGACGTCGACCTGCGGACCGTCGTCGCCGCTCGCATGACGGGCCGCGGGCTGCCCACCGCGGCGGGGGACCTGCTCGTCACCACCGGCTCGCAGCAGGCCCTCGCGCTGCTCGCGACCGCGCTGCTCGACCCGGGCGCCGTCGTCGTCGTCGAGGAACCGACCTACCTGGCGGCGCTGCAGTCCTTCCAGCTGAGCGGCGCGCGGATCGTCTCGGTGCCGGGCGACGACGACGGCGTCGACCCGGTGGCCCTGGCCGAGGTGATCGCGCGGGAGCGGCCGACCCTGCTCTACCTCGTGCCCACGTTCGCGAACCCCACCGGCCGCACCCTGAGCGCGCGGCGGCGCACCCTGGTCGCCGAGCTGGCCGCCGCACACGACTTGTGGGTGATCGAGGACGACCCCTACAGCGAGCTGCGCTACCGGGGCGACGCGATCGCCCCGCTCGCCGCCGAGCCCGCGGCGGAGGACCGGGTCATCCACCTCGGCAGCTTCTCTAAGATCGGCGCCCCCGGCCTACGTCTGGGGTGGCTGCGCGCCCCCGCGCACCTGATGCCGGCGCTCGTGGTCGCCAAGCAGGCCGCCGACCTGCACACCTCGACCGTGGACCAGGCGGGTGCGGCGCGGTGGCTGGCCACGACGGACCTCGACCGGCACGTGCGGACGCTGTGCGACGTCTACCGGCAGCGGCGCGACACGATGCTCGCCGAGCTCCCCATGGCCTTTCCTGCGGGCAGCACCTGGAGCGACCCCGACGGCGGCATGTTCGTGTGGGTCCGCCTGCCGGGGGACGCCGACACGGCCGACCTGCTGCCCCGCGCGCTCGAGCGCGACGTCGCCTTCGTGCCGGGTGCACCGTTCTTCCCGGGCGAGCCGGACCGGTCCACCCTGCGGCTGTCGTTCACCACGCAACCGCCGGACCGGATCGTCGAGGGCCTGCGGCGGCTCGGCGGGCTCTGGGACTAGCGCAGGGAGTCACTCATTCACGGTACGGGCACGACCGAGAGCGTCGAGATCCAGTGCTGGAGAGGCTGGTACGGGACGCGCTGCCGATAGGGCTCGCGGCCGGCGACCGGGACGACGAGCTGCAGACCGTAGAAGGGTTGCAGCCAGTCTCGAACGAACCGCAGTCGTCCGCCGCGCATGCCGATCTGCGCGTCTCCGGCCAGCAGTGCGTCGACCAGCGCGAGCGTCTCACAGCGGGGAATGTCGAAATCGACGCACTGCTCGACGGTGACGGTGTCCTCGCCGTCCGCGAACAGGTGGACCTCGACGCACGGCAGGCCGCGGAAGACGACGACCGCGTCGTCGCGTGGCCCATCGATGGGGTCGGCGTCCTCCCACGGATCGACTTCCGGGGTGGGGTCGGGGGTGCGCCGATGAGCGGTGCCGACTGCCCACAGGTCCCGCACGGTAGCTGCGGTGTTCCGGCTGGGTGACACGGTTTTCACCCTATCGGGGCCCCGCACGTGAGACCCGGGAAAGCGATGCGGATCCGCGAAACAATGCCCTCCGCGGCATCACGAATCTCGGGCCTGCGGCGAGGACGGCACTGAGGCGAGCGACTTGGCGAACCAGTGCTCGGCGTAGCGGTCCGCATTGAACGCGGGAACCTCGTCGTACCCGAGGGTGGCGTACAGGCGGCGGGCCTCGACGAGATCGTGGCGGGTGTCCAGCCGGAGCACCGACCGTCCATGAACGCGCGCGAGCCGCTCCAGCTCGCCCATGAGTGAGGCACCGAGCCCCCGGCCGCGCGCGTGCGGTGCGACGAAGACGCGACAGACCTCCCCGACCCCGTCGGGCAGCAGCCGCAGGGCCGCGCACCCCAGGACGAGATCACGCCGTCGGACGACGACGAAGAGGCCGCGGGGCGGCGCCAGGTCGTCGCTGGGGTCGTCGAGGAGGGCCGCATCGATCTCGTCGGGCGTCGCCCGGCGGCCGTAGTACGTGCTCGCGACGTCGTCGATGTACGACCGCAGGATCTGGCGCGCAGCGGTGTCGTCCGGCGCGACGATCTCGAACTCGATCGCCTCCCGTGCCAGGTCCACGTCAGCGCACCTGACCGTGTGCGAGGACGACCGCCGTCGGGAGGTGGAGGAGTCCGTCGGCGGCGAGGTATCGACGGCTGAGCCGGTCGTAGTGCGCCTTCATGCGCGCGACGACGTCTGGGGGCTGCGCCTCGACGATCCCCCCGATCGACGCGACACCACGCGCCGGACCGCTCCACCACACCTCCGCGTCCACCCGAAGCACGAACCGCACCGTCGCAGCCTGCACGTTCGTCAGACCGGCAGCCGTCAGGAGGCGCCCGAGCCCGTCCGGGCTGCGCCCGAACTCGCTGGCCGGCGCGAGGGGTGGAGCGGGCACCGGCGCGACCCCAGCGTGCTCGACGACGTCGTCCCACAATCGGTGCAGCTCGGTGGCAGGCCGGGGCCAGACCGTCACGGCCACCCTGGCCCCCGGGCGCGCAACCCGCGCAAGCTCCTGGGCGCCGGCGAGCGGGTCGCCGACGTGGTTGAGAACGAAGTTCGCGACGACGGCGTCGAACGCCCCGTCCGGGAGGTCGAGCTCGGGCAACGCCCCGTCGAGCACCTGGGCGCCCGGGGCGGAGCGGCGCGCCAGGCGCCGCATGTCGGGGTCGGGGTCCACGGCGGTGACGTGGGCACCGCGCCCGAGAGCGGCGGCAGCGACGGCACCGGTTCCGGTTCCGGCATCCAGAAGATTCGTTCCGTGCGCGACGAGCGCCGCGTCGAGCAGCCGCTCGATAGGGAGCGCGCACAGGAGCCCGAACGTCTCCGCGTACGCCTCGGCGCGCCCAGCCCAGGCGCGCCGCTTGAGCTCGTCGTAGGTGGTGGCGGGGAGCTGGCCCTGCTCAGCGGGAGCGGTCGGTGGCATGCGCCCACTCTGCCCGTCCCGGCGGATCCACGTCGCCGACCGCGAATCGGCGACTCGGATGTGATCACGCCGGGAAGCTCCCGCGATCCCCATAAAGGCGGTCAATTCGATGCCCTTTCCCCTACCGTGGCCACACCACCACGAAAGGGAATCCGATGGGGAGCTCCGCGAGTTTCGGCTGGTTCGCCTACGCACCGCTCGCACCGCGGGCCGCGACCGCCCCAGATCCCATCACCGGCGAAGGCCAGCCCGGCCGTCCCGAGCTGGCCGACGTCGGACGGCTGGCTCGGCGCGGGCTGCGGTCGATCGTCCGCACGGCCCGCGCCGACCTGGCGCCGACTCTCGCGCGGCGTTTGCGGGCGCACCTCGGCGAGGTGGCGTCCGACGTCGCCGTGGTCGAGGAGTCGTGGCGGGGCTACGACCACGTGAACGTCCAGGCGGGGCTGGACGCCTGGCTCGCGGAGCCGGGCCGCCAGCACGAGGTCGTCGGCATCACCGGGTTCCAGCACCGCGAGTTCGGGCTGGCGGACGTGCTGTCCGGAGCCGGTCCCGGCGATCCGTACGGGCCGCGTCCGGGCAACGTCGCGACCGTCAATGCGGCGTGTGGACCGCGTGGCGAGGTCCGGGCATGCGTCGCCTGCGCGCTCTACCTGATCACGGACGGCGTGCGGCTCTCGGCCCTGCTGCTCCGCGGACCGGAGCTCAACGGCGCCCACGACGGTGTCACCCTGCAGGTCGTGAGCACCGAGCCTGGTGCGTCCGCCGCCATCGCGGCCCGGGTCCGCGAGCTCACCCTGACCCACAACGTGTTTCGCGGTCAGGTCCTGTCGTTCGGGAGCGAGGTCTTCGGACCCGGTCAGACCCTTGCGCACTTCCATCCCCGGCCGGCCCTGGACCGGTCCGACCTCGTCCTGCCCGACGGGGTGCTCGACGCCGTCGAGCGCCAGGTCATTGGCGTCGCCCGCCACCGCGGTCGGCTCCTGGCCAGCGGCCAGCATCTCAAGCGCGGCCTGCTGCTCTACGGTCCGCCCGGAACGGGCAAGACCCACACGGTGCGGTACCTGCTCAGCTGCACGCCCGGAGTCACGGTGGTCCAGCTGACGGGCTCGGCCCTGCACCTGATCGCGGAGGCCTGCTCGGTCGCCCGAGCCCTTGAGCCGGCCATGGTCGTCATCGAAGACGTCGACCTGATCGCCGAGGACCGCGGCGCGTTCCCCGGCCAGCACCCGCTGCTGTTCCAGCTGCTCAACGAGATGGATGGGCTGACCGAGAGTGCCGACGTCGTGTTCGTCCTCACCACCAACCGGGCCGATCTGCTCGAGCCGGCGCTCGCTGCCCGGCCCGGCCGCGTCGACCAGGCCATCGAGCTCGGGCTGCCGGACCTCACCGCCCGGCGCGCGCTCCTCGAGCTGTACCGCTCGAGCCTGGACCTCGACGTGGACTACCTGGACCGGGTCGCCGAGCGGACGGCGGGGGTCACGGCATCGTTCCTCAAGGAGCTGCTGCGGCGCGCCGCCGTCCTGGCCGCGGAGGCCGACCGGGGACCCCACGGACCCACCGACGACGACGAGCACGCCAGCGAGGCACCAACCCCGGTGACGGTCACGGCCGACCAGCTCGACAGCGCCCTCGCGGAGCTGCAGGCGACCCGCAACGCCATGACCCGCATCGTGCTGGGCTCGGCGTCCCCCACGTAGCACCCGCTATACCCGGACAACCCGGCGGCCCATCTGGGTACGAAATGTCGCCGACCGGTCGATAGGGCCTGTGATGAGGGCCGCCAACCGGCCTCGAGGCAGGGCCGCACGGTCCGCCCCTCCCGCAGCGGCGATGTGTCGCCGTCGACGAAATGGGCTTGGCTTGCGCAATCCACTGACCTTCCTGTCCCTCGGCCGCAGGCTCGCTGCCGCCTTCGCGGTCCTGTGCGTGCTCCTCGCGATCGTTGCCGCGGCGGGCCTCAACGGCTCGAGCCGCCAGCGCGCGGTAGCGCAGCAGACCACAGCACTGCATGAGCTGCGGACCGATGTGCTCCAGCTGCGCTACCTCGACGCCGACGTGAGCGGATGGCAGGCGTACGTGTTCGTCGACGCGCTCGTCGCCGGTCCCGCCGCCGCGGTTGCGGCCGACAACTCGACCCTCATGGGCCTGAACGAGTCGCGAGCGGCGGGCGACGCGCTCCTGATCACGCTCAAGGCACATCCCTTGACCGAGCCCGAGCGGGTCCTCGTGGACTCCCTCGAAACCCAGTGGGCGGACTACTTCGCCCTCACCGACTCGATGCTGGACCTGATCGCAGAGGGCACCGGGCCGTCCCTCGACGCCGCCCACGAGATCTTGGAGGGTGGCCTCGACACCTCCTGGGGCGACCTGCTCGACACCACTTCCGAACTTCAGGCGAATGTGGACGTCCGGATCGCAGCCCTGGACGACGACGCCGTCGCCGCCTCGTCAAGCGCGCGCCTGCAGGTCATCCTCGCGGGTGTCCTCGCGGTCCTGATCGCGGTGGGACTCGGCACCGGCATCACACGGTCGATCGTGCGCCCGCTCCGGAAGTGCATCGTTGCGCTCACCGCGATGGCCGACGGCGACCTCACCGTCGCGGCCGACATCCCGAACCGGGATGAGGTCGGCGACATGGCTCGCTCGCTCGCCCGCGCTCAAGCGTCGCTGCGCGAGACCCTCACCGGGGTCGGGGAGACCGCGCAGACGGTGGCGGCGGCCGCCGAGGAGCTGTCGGCCGCGAACTCGCAGGTCACCTCCGGGTCGGAGG
>NZ_SDWW01000066.1 GCF_004168625.1 Pengzhenrongella frigida | reverse complement strand
GCTCAGATCGGCCAGACGGGGGTGACCGTCGCACCGCGCCTGTACATCGGGGCCGGGGTGTCCGGGGCCGTGCACCACCGCGGCGGGATGCAGTCCGCCGGCACGATCGTGGCCGTGAACTCCGACCCCGAGGCGCCGATCTTCGAGATCGCCGACTTCGGCATCGTGGGCGACCTGTTCACCGTATTGCCCCAGACCACCGCCGAACTCCTCCGCCTCAAGGAACCCGAGGGATCGAAGTGACCGAAGCCTCGCATCACCATCTACTGATCAGCATGAGCCCGATCAAGGCAACGCCTCTTCCACGCACGCGCCGCCCCAGGGCTAATCGTTCGATACGACTACTCGCCGCGGTCGGCGTGGTGGGCGCTTTGGTCCTCTCAGGCTGCGCAGGTGCGGACGCGCCACGCCGCTCGGACACGGCCGACGCCGCAGGCCCGAGCAGCGTTGCGGGTTCAGCGGCGACAGATCTTGCCGAGTTGCCGAGCTCCCACGTGCACGCCATCACGGTCAATCCGAAAGATGGCCAGGTCTACCTGGCGACCCATGATGGCTTGTTCATCGCCGGAGCCGACGGATGGACGGCCCGTGGACCCAACATCGACCTGATGGGCTTCACAGTCGCCGACTCCGATCACTTCTACGCCTCTGGTCACCCCGGTGAAGGTACCGATCTACCCAGTCCGGTGGGTTTGATCGAATCTCGCGATGGCGGTACCACCTGGACCTCCTTGTCCAGAGGTGGCGAGTCCGATTTCCATACGTTGACCACGAGCTCGGGCGGTATTGCGGGATTCGACGGAAAACTGCGCATCAGCCCTGATGGCACCGAATGGGGAACAGGGACCGGCCTCCAGGGAGCCGCGTTCTCTCTCGCGGGCGGCGAGAGCGGAGCCGTCCTCGCGACAACTGAGCTCGGCCTCTCGGTCTCCATCGATGACGGGGCGACGTGGGCGATGGCCGACGACGCGCCGCTGATGCTGCTCGTCGCCTGGGCTGACGGAGAAACCGTCGCCGGCATCGAACCGGACGGGACGATCCACGTCAGCATCGATGGCGGGCGGACCTGGCAAAAGCGAGGGCGAGTCGAGGGCCAACCGGAGGCCCTCGGGGCGACCGGCTCCGGCGATGCGCTTCGCATCTTGGCCGTGGCCGACGGATCGGTCTCCGAATCCCGGGACGCCGGCGCCACATTCGATGAGCTGCAGCCCTGACCAGGCCATTCACAGATGATCCGCGGTGGGGCCTGCAGCCTGGCTAGAACGAGGCGCGGAATTCTGTGGCCAACCACCCACCGGCCCACGCCCCACGGTAGCCGGCGACGATCGGACGCCTACGTCCCTCTCGCCACGATCGAGTCACACGCCCACTATGCACGCCCAAGCGCTCTGTCGACGAGTTCTCAGGAGGGACCCAGCCGTGACGTATGTGATTGCGCAGCCTTGCGTGGATGTTAAGGACAAGGGATGCATCCAGGAGTGCCCCGTGGATTGCATCTACGAAGGTAGCCGCTCGCTTTACGTTCACCCCGACGAGTGCGTCGATTGCGGCGCGTGCGAGCCGGTCTGCCCGGTCGAGGCGATCTTCTTCGAAGCAGATCTCCCGGAACAATGGAGTGAGTTCTACCGGGCAAACGTCGAGTTCTTCGCTGACCTGGGATCCCCGGGAGCTGCCGCCAATCTCGGCCTGATCGCCAAGGACCACCCGATCGTGGCCGCCCTCCCGCCCCAAGGTCATCTGTGAGGAACGACCTGCCCGGACGGCCCGGCCAGCCTCTTCACCATTGGAGAACTTGATGATGCTTGCCCGCCCGCTGCTTGTTACGACCTTCGCGATTTTCAGCGCGATAGCGCTCACTGCGTGTTCCGCCGCTCCTTCCACACCGCGACAAGGGTCAACGACGTCCTCACCAACTCCAGAGAGCCTCGAAGTCGTAGGGACGGTGTGGGTCGCGAACGAGGAAGGGAACAGCCTCACTGTCATCGACGCGGCAACGGGCGAGGTAGTGACGACCTTGGCCGGCATCGAAGCTCCGCACAACGTGCAGGCCAGCCGTGACGGTGCGGTCACCTACGCCGTGAGCGGCCATGACAACACCGTGGTCGCCGTCGACACCACCACCTACGACGTGTCCGCGGTTGAGTCGAGCGGAGCGTCACCCGCCCACGTGATCGACTCCGCCGATGGCGCGAAGGTCTATGCGACCAGCTCTGCCGACGGCACCGTATCGGTCTTCGGTGCACCCGGTCTCGAGCCGCTCGGCACGATCGAGATCGGTGGCATGCCCCACGGGCTGCGCGCAGCGGCGAACGGGTCCGTGATCGCTGTCGCCAACACCGCAGCCAGCACAGTCGACCTTTTGGACCCCGAGGCTGACGTCGTGGTCGCGGCCATTCCGGTCGGTGGAAGCCCCGTCCAAGTGGCCGTTGATGCAGACGGCCAGTTCGCCTACGCGAGCGTCGCCGAGCCCGCCTCGGTCATCAAGATTGACCTGCAAACGCGTGAGGTCGTCGGCAGCGTCGTGGTGTCGGCCTCCCCGGTCCAGATCTTCCTGACACCCGACGGGCGGACGATCGTCTCCGCAGACCAGGGCACCTCGTCCGCGCCTGGAGAGAGCCTGTCCGTGATAGACACCGCCTCGATGGCGATCCGTGGCGCCGTCCGCACCGGCTCCGGCCCGCACGGCGTTGTCATCGATCCCTCAGGAACGCGGGCATGGGTGACGAACCTCTACGACGACACGCTCTCCGTGGTCGACCTTCCGACCCTGACTGTGCTCGAAACCGTCATGGTCGGCGACATGCCCAACGGCGTGAGCTTCTCCTCACGGAAGCCGGCTGTGGCCGGGTCCGCCACGATCCGCCTTCGCATCCCGACCCCTTCGGGCAATCCCCCAACCCACGACGAGTCCATGCAGATGCCGATGCCAGATCACGAGTGACGGGCTTGCCTCGTGTCCGGTACCAACAATGGCCGCACTGACCGCGTGTCGGCTGTCCTTCCGCTCTCCGGCGTAGAGACCGCCGGCAACCGCTTCGTCGGTGACGACACCATGATCGGAGAGACGCGCAGCGTCGAACCCCAATGGCGAGGGGACCGGCGCATGAATCCGGGCGGGCAGAATTCGGGTGGATGACCCTGCCCCTGGCTCCCGGACTACGAGTTGGCCTGCAACCTCCCTCGCCGGTCATTGCGCCGCCGGGATGAACACCGATCTCACAGTGACGTAGCTCGTCAGTCGGCTTGGGTGCCTCTGTCCTCTCCCCACCGCGCCCTCTCTCGTGGAGTCGACCGGCGACGTAGCGCCCTATTCACGTACTCCTCGCGATCGGGTCATGGCCGGGGGGAGACGCTGCAGGACCCACGGGGAGGGGTTCGACGCGGAGTGACAATCCGCTTGGCCCGCTCAGAGCGGGGTCCTTCTTCGGTGCTGTACGCCGGTAGAGAGTGCTGGCGGTGTCGATGAAGTGGTCAGAGGCGGGCACGTACCGCCCCTGGATCTTCGCTTCGACAAGCGCTTCGGTTTCGGTAACCTGGCTGCCGGTGAGGATCTGGGCCGGGATGTAGATCTGGTTCGCTGCACCCATCCGCAGCACAGTGGTGCGGTTCCAGCGCCCGATCTCGGTGGTCGTCTTCGACGCCGACGTCAGCGCGTCGGCCAGGTGGTGGCCGTCTGCGACGGACAGGTCCGGCTGCGCGCCTGCCATCGGAGCGAAGGACCGGAGCAGCCCGCTGACCCGGGCGAAATCCTCGGCAACGACGGGATCGCCCGGTTCTGCGGATCGCCAGGAGAAGATCGCCCGAGACACGTCCTGCCACGCGCGCCCGCGGTTTGCGAGCGGGGCCAGGTTGCGGGGTACCTGCGGCTGGGTGCGCAGCGTGGCGGGCGGCAGTCCGTGGAACGCGAGGGCGTGGGCGTGCACGGCGACGCCGAGGGTGGCGTAGGTCTTGAGGGTGTCCACCGACGGGTGGGGCGAGCGGGCGTTCTCCCACGCGATCAGCCTTAGGCGCCCGAGCCGGTCGGCGAACTCCGCAGCCGGCTCCCCGGTTCGTATCGGCGGGTGGGCCACGGTGAGGTCGTCGAGCTGCAGCCAGGTCGGCAGCGACCCGAGGCCCGCCACGTCGCGCGCGAGGGCCTGGGCCTCGCCCATATCGGGCAGCAGGCGGCGCACCTCAGGCCAAGGGAGGTCGGCCTGCCCGGCACGCAGGGCGAGATGGTCGGCGCCGGCCAGGAGGGTGGCCGTCAGATCGCCGACCCCGGCCAGGCCAGCTTGGCGGGCGGCCGATTCGCGCAGGATTGCATCCAGGTCCGGGGTACGCGGCAGACCCGCGGCATCCGAGTGCGTCGAGACGAGCTCGGTCGCGGCGCGCACGCACTTGGCCGCGTTCGCCCACGGCGACGGGCTGATCGTGGCGCCGACCCAGGCCCACGGTGGTGTGGGTCCGACGATCTCGTCCAACGCCTCGCCCAGCCGCACCGCGGCTCGCTCGCGCGGGTCCGGTGCACCGGCTTCGGTGATGCCCTGGACGCGGCGGGTATCGAGCAGAACCCAGGTGTGTTCCTTCAAGGCGCGCAGCACGTCGCGGAAGTCGTTGATCGCCGTCTCGGCGAACTCGCGTCGCTCCAGGGGCAGGTTCTGCATCCACACCACCCCGTGCCGGATCCCCATCTCCGTACCCAGCATCAGTTCGCCATAGGTCGCCGGCGCGCTCACCACGCACCGCCGGTCGCCTTCGCCCGCGCTGACGCGAGCAGGGTCGTGACCCGCGATCCGCACAAGGCCTGCGCTGCGCCGACGTCGGGCACCTCCACCAGCTCGGTCGCGAGACACTGCGCGGTGGCGAGGAGGTCGTCGATGACCGCCACGGCCGCGTCGCGGTCGGTCAGGTCGACCGATCCGAGATTCACCGCGACGGTCACGACGTCGCGGCCCAGCGACTCGATCTCGGTCAGCGCGTAGGACACGTCCAGGGCCGCGTACATCAGGCCGAGGTCGTCGTCCGCCCCGGGGACCGCGGACAGGTTCATCGCCGCCTGCCCGGCGGCATAGACGAGGGTCCACACCCCGTCCCAGCCGCGCGCGCCGTCGGTGAGGACTTCGGCGGGCCTCGTCCACGTCATCGTCATGACCACTCCCCTCGTGTGCCCGGCCCGAGAACCCTTCCCGCCCGGTCCTGCCCTCACAGTGAGCGAGTGCCCAAAGCTCGACCGCCCGGCCAGGTCGATCGTGTGGACAACTTCCCTCTACCCGCAGGTGTGCACGCCCAGGGCAGAAGACGGTGTTGGGCGACCGACCAGTTTGGATCGCACCCCGCCTGACCCCGATCGGGCCTCAGGGCGAAAAGCCAAGACGCGCGGACCGGACTCCTCTGGCTCTTGAGGAATTGGTCACTGCGTCACCACCGTCTTCTGCCACTTCGCTGCACACCTGCGGGTAGGAGAACTTGCTCGACGACGACGCCCCAGCCCACTGGGCCGCCGTCGTCGGGCAGCGAAGGGAAGTGACGGGTCCGTGGTGATGTCGTTGCACCGGCTGTCGGCGGGCGCCGGATACAGGTACCTGCTCAAGAGCACCGCGTCCGGGGACTGCGATCGGACCGGGGCGAGCCCGTTGACGGCGTACTACACCGAGAGCGGTAACCCGCCCGGGCGGTGGGTCGGCACCGGCCTGGCCGGGCTGAACAACGGGACCGGCATCGCGGCCGGGACGGTGGTGAGCGAGGAGGCGATGGCGAACCTGTTCGGTGCCGGCCGCGACCCGATGAGCGCCGAGCCGCTCGGGCGGGCGTACCCGGTGTTCGCCACCGCCACCGAACGCATTGCCGCGGCGATCGAGAAGCTGCCCGTGGAGATGGGCGCCTTGGAGTACGAGGCCGCGGTGGCCACGATCACCCGTATCGAGCTCGCCAAGCCGGCCCGGACCGCGGTGGCCGGGTTCGACCTGACGTTCACGATCCAGAAGTCCGCCTCCACCCTGTGGGCGCTCGGAGACCCGGGCGTCCAGCAAGCCGTACTGGACGCCCACCGGGCTGCGGTGACCGACGCGTTGGCGTTCCTCGAGGACACCTCGTTGTTCACGCGGGTCGGGACGCACTCGTGCGCGCAGGTCCCCACCCGCGGGATGGTCGCCACCGCGTTCGACCACTGGGACACCCGCACCGGCGACCCGAACGTCCACACCCATGTCGTGATCGCGAACAAGGTCCAGGGCGCCGACGGGGTGTGGCGGTCGGTGGACTCCCGCGCCCTGCACGGGGCGATCGTGGCGATCTCGGAGGTGTACGACAACCTCGTCGCCGACGACCTCGCCCGACGCCTGCCCGTGTCCTGGGGGTGGCGGTCCCGCGGCGCCAAGCGCTCCCCCGCGTTCGAGGTCGCCGGGGTCGGCGACGACCTGTTGGCCGCGTTCTCCACCCGCTCCACCCAGATCGACCAGGCCATGACCAGCGCCGTGGCGCAGTTCATGGCCGACCACGGACGCAGCCCCAACCGGATCGAGATCACCCGGCTACGGCAGGTCGCCACCCGCGCGACCCGCCCCGACAAGCACGTGCACAACCTCGGCGATCTGTTCCGCCGGTGGCGCACCCGCGGACAGGAGCTCACCGGCAAGTCACCCGAGCAGCTCGTGGCCGCCGCGATGGACACCTCCCGGCGGCACCCGTTGACCTCGGCCCAGGTGTCCGGGGACGTGGTGGATCGGCTCGCCGTGGAGGCTCTCGATCAGGTGCTGACCCGTCGGTCGACGTGGACCCGGTCCAACGTGCTAGCCGAAGCCGCGCGCACCACCCGCGGGCTGCGCATGGCGACCGTCGGCGACCGCCACGCCCTGCACACCCGGGTGGTCGACGCCGCCCTGAGCCGGTGCGTGAGCCTGACTGCACCGGAGGTGTTCACCGTCCCCGCGGAGTTCCTGCGCCCAGACGGGACATCGGCGTTCTCCCGCCCAGCCGAGGACAAGTTCACCGACCTACGCGTGCTGGACGCCGAGACCCGCCTCCTGACCGCCACGACCGACACCGGGGCGCCGGTCGCGCGGCGCTCCGACGCCCATGCCGTCACCTCCGCGCAGGTTAACCTCGCGCACGATCGCGGGCAGGTGACCCTCGCCTCCGACCAGATCGACGCCGTCGTCGCGATCGCCACCTCCGCGCGCCGGTTGGACGTGCTGGTCGGCCCGGCCGGGACCGGCAAGACCACGACCCTGCTCGCGCTGCGCCATACCTGGGAGGCAACCCACGGGCGCGGGAGCGTCATCGGCTTGGCCCCGTCGGCGACGGCCGCCGGCGAGCTCGCCGACGCGCTGCAGGTGGCGTGCGAGAACACCGCCAAGTGGCTGTACGAGTCCACCGGTCCCGGGCACCTGCGTCGCAACGCGCTGCTCGGCGAGCTCACCACCATGGCCGACCAAATCCCGCACCGCGGCCAGGCCGGACGGGCCCGGCAGATCGCCCAGGCCATGCGCAACCTGCACGCCGAGCAGCGCCGCTGGGAGCTGCAACCCGGGCAGCTACTGATCGTCGACGAAGCGTCGTTGGCCGGGACGTTCACCCTGGACACCCTCGTGGCCCAAGCCGCCCGGGCGGACGCGAAGGTGCTGGTCGTCGGGGACCACGCCCAGCTGTCCGCGGTCGACGCCGGTGGCGCGTTCCACCTGCTCGCCGAACAGGGCAACCCCACGACACTCACGTCGCTGTGGCGGTTCACGAACCGGTGGGAAGCCCAAACGACCCGGCTGCTGCGCACCGGAAACCCCAGGGCGTTGGACGCGTACGCCGAGCACGACCGCATCACCACCGGCCCGGGCGAGGCGATGCTCGAAGCCGCGTACAGCTCGTGGCAGGCATCCGAAGCCGCCGGGCACTCCGCGATCCTGCTCGCCGCCGACACCCACGCCGTGGACGCCCTGAACCTGCGCGCCCACACCGACCGCGTCACCGACGGCCTCGTGGCCCCCACCGGGATCACCACCCCGGACGGGACTGTCATCGGAACGGGTGACCGGATCGTTACCCGCCGCAACGCCCGCCACCTGCGCCTGGCCGGCGGCGGTTACGTGCGCAACGGCGACCTGTGGGACGTGGCACTCACCCACCCCGACGGATCCCTCACTGTCACCAAGACCACCCGCACCGGCTCGCCTGGCAGCGGCGCCTCCGATGTCGGCACCACGCCGGTTGACGCCGTGCACCTGTCCGCGGGGTATGTCGCCGAGCACGTCGACCTCGGATACGCGACCACCACCCACCGGGCACAAGGCGTCACCGTCGACCACGCGCATGTCCTGGCCGCCCCTGGCATGACGCGGGAGAACCTGTACGTCGCGATGACCCGGGGCCGGGCGATCAATCACGTCTACGCCGCGACCGACGTCGTGGACCCGATGTGCGACTACCTGCCCGACCCGCACGGTGCCCCCGCCGGCCGCGACGTCCTCGAGCGCATCCTGGCCACCACCGGCGCAGAGCTGTCCGCCACTCAAACCATCGCCCACAACCTCGACCACGCCACCTCACCCGAACGGCTGGACCCGATCCGGCAGACTCTTGCCACCGACGCCGCCACCCGGCACTGGCTACGCGTGCTGCCCGACTGCGGGCTCAGCGCGACCCAGGTCCAGGCCATCGAGATCTCCCCGGCCCGTGGCCCCCTGGTCGCCGCCCTGCGACAAGGCGCAAGCGCGGGGCACCCGATGCGCCCCGTCCTGACGAAGCTGGTCGAGTCCCGACCGCTGGACGACCCGACCAGCCCCGTCGACGACGTCGCGGCCGTATTGCACGGTCGTCTGACTACGTGGCTGGACGCCCAGTTCGCGGGCTGCGTCCCCGACCTCGACGCCATGTCAGGAACCGAGGTGATCGATCCTCGCGACTCGACCGCGGCCGCGATTGGTCAGATCGACGCCTTGTCCACTCGGCGGATTCCCAACCTGTCGATCGGTAACCGCCCCGACTGGATGCGGCCCCTCGGTGAGATACCCGACCTCGACGCAGCCCATGACGCGTGGAGCGACCAGGTTGCCGCCCTCATCGCCGAAGGTGACCTCCAACTCGTGGCGGCCGCCGACCAGCTATCCGTTTCGACCGCGCGCCCGAAGTTCAGCGACGTACCACCCAGCGATCGGCCACCTGATTGGAGCGTGACCCGATGACCACCACCGGCAGCAGCCCTGACCCGAAGCCTCGAGCGATCTATTCAGCTCAAACCATCCGCTGGCCGTACCTCGACGAAGAGAAGTCCGCCGAGCAGCTCGCGGAACTCACCGACTGGGTCTGGTGGCTCACGTGGCGGTTCAACCTTGACCATCGCACGGTTCCAGACTGCTGGAACCAGCACGGCGCGGTCATCGAGGAGCTCTCCGCGCTCTACACGGCCTGGCAGACGGCCTACGCCCAAACCGCAGACGGCGACTCACCGCTCGCCTGGATGAACCAGTTCACCAACGCCCGCCACCGACTCAACGACTGCGTCGCACGAGCGGGCTGCCGAGCAGGCGAGCACCGTCCAGTGAAGTCACGGGTTCCGAAACGATGAGCCTTCCGTCGGGACAGCCAAAGAACTGTTGGACGTCACCTCAGCGGTCCCGCGACACGGCCTTCGGTGGGGTTCGCACCGGAGGAGACGCGCGGATTCGGCATGTGGCGAGGCCTCACCGGTGGCAGGAACCCCGCATCGACGTCACGAACGCTGACATCTCCGCAGCGAAGGGAGACTGGTTGGCTGCCCGGGATGGCGATGCCCCGCGGTCGCGAGTCAACGAGCTCCTGAGCGGGTATGAGCGGCTCGTGCAGACTCAAGCCCAACAGATAGCCGACGACTTCCGCTCCCAAAGTTCGCAGTAGCTTCCACACGCCGTAAAACACAACACCCGAGCGCCACTGACCATCAAGGTCAGTGGCGCTCGGGTGTTGTTGCGGAAGCGGTCGAGGTCAGTTGGCTGCTTCGTACGCGGCACGGATGTCGGCGGAGATGCGACCACGCTCGGACACGGTGTGGCCGTTCGCACGCGCCCACTCACGGATCTTCGTCGCGTCGCTCGACCCGCCATTGCTCCGTGAACCGCGCGCTGCGCGTGCTGTCGGGCGGCCGCTGGTCTTGCGGGCACTGGTGACCCAGGGTGCGAACGCACTGCGAAGCTCGGCCGCGTGCTCCGTTGTCAGGTCGATCTCGTACGACACACCATCGAGGGCGAACGTGACAGTTTCGTCGGCCGTGACGCCGTCGATGTCGTCGACGAGCAGAACCTGAACCTTCTGGGCCATCTGAGTTTCCTTACGTAGGCAAGTGGGTTTCGCGCATGATCATGGCATTTCTTCAATGGTGCGTCAACGCGACTATAGGCGCCGTGGCGTGCTATGTGGAAGCCAATCGCGGACCACTTTTCCGCTCTGAGCGGATGTTTTAAGGGCTGAGTTCTGGGCCCGTCCTTCTCTCGACCACTCGCTCAGGTTGGATACAGGTTCGACTGGTAGCGCCAATGCGACCGATCGGGTTTTGATCGCGCGGCTTCAACGCCTCGATGGCTTTTCGATGCCGATCTCCCGCCCCATTGGCAGTTCGCACTGGTTCGAAATCCATCGGCTCGCGCGTCAGGCGACCGGTGCCCCTACCGGGTATTGGGCGCCCCGGCAGACAGGGTCGGTCCAGCCGAGATACCCAGTCCCGTTGACGTAGCCGGCATTGAGGTGGGCAAACGACAGTAGGTAGACCCCGCCGCGGTTGCCGGTGGCGGAGTCGAAGACCTCGTTAGCGGTGACCATGATCTTGTTCGGGTCACACCCCGAATCGGCCTGGACGACGACGGAGACGTGTCCGAACGGTCGGCCGGTATTCCAGAACACGAACGACCCGAGAGGTGGGCACGTGTCGCCGGGGTGGGCGTGGCCGGTGGCGACCATCTCGAGCCAGTGGGCCTTGGCGGAGGGGTAGCCGGAGTTGACGTACCCGTAGGCCCGGCAGGCGAGCCGGTCGCAGAGCTGGGTCCAGCCGGAGCGCACGCCGACGTAGGACATCGCGGTCTGCACCGCGGTGGCGACGTCGTTCGGTGTTCCCGCGGGCACGATCATCGACCCGGTGGAGCCGAGCCGTGGCATGCATCCCGCGGTCGGCGGTTGAGGTACTGCGCTCCCGTCCACTGGGACTGTCGACAGTTCGCCAATCGGGTCGACGGCGACTGGTTCGGGCAGAGCCCCCGGCTCGCTCGGGCCACTCCACGCGGCAACGCGTTCGCCGACGGTGGTGATGAACTTCGCGGTCACGGCGGGCAGGGCCGGGTAGGTGCGCAGCCGCGATTCGCCGGCGTTGTGGGCGATGATCAGCGCGTCCAGGATGGGCAGCTGCGAGGAGGCCCAGTCGGGGTGCTTGGCGCGGATCTCGCGGACCCCGTTGAGTCGTCCGCATAGGTACTGGCCGCCGATGCGGGCGTGGATGTCGGGCTCGACGACGTCGCGGATGCCGTTGGCGTTGAGGTCTGCGGTCCAGTTGTGGCCGTAGTTGGCGGTCCAGATGCCTTGGTTCATCTGGAGCAGGCCCCAGGTGCCGCCGTTGGAGTCGTCGGCGTAGGCGTCGGGTCGGAACCCGGACTCTTGGGCCATGACGGCGGCGATCCACGCCTCGGGCAGGTCCGGGCAGACCGCCTTGGTCTGGGCGACCCATTCCCGGGCGGCGGCGGGCACCGGTGCGTCCGCGGCGAGCGGCCCGCCGGCGGACGACTCCAGGCACGCCATGGTGGATCCGCCCACGCCGAGCGCGAGGATCGCGATCGCGGGCACGGCGAGGAATCCGAGCGCGCCGCCGAGCAGGGCCTTGATCATCGCGACGCACCTTCGGCAGCAGCGGCTGCGGTCGCGGCTTCGACGGCGAGCCGGTCAGTGCTCAGCTGTGTGGCGTCGCGGCGTTGGGGCCAGGCGCCCAGGTCGACGACGACCGGGCGGCTCTGGCGCAGCAGCAGGACCCCGGTGCCGAACGGCAAGGTGCGCAGGACGGAGGCGGGCATCACAGGCACCATGCGCACCGAGGTGGAGGTGGACCGTTCGCCGGCTCGTCCGCGGGAGCGGGTTTCGGTGAGCTCGTCGATCTCGCCGAGCAGGCGGGCGACGTCGTCGAGGTCCCGGAACTTGGCCAGGCCGCCCAGGATGATCTTGACGGTGGCGGCGTCCCAAATGGCGTCGGCGGCGTGCTCGCCCCACCGGTTGCGGGCCTGGGCCAGGGACTGCAGCACGGCCAGGGTGGTGATGCCGGTGCCGCCGCCTTCGGCCATCAGCTGGGGAAGGGATGGCAGCGGGGTGAGGTTTGCGATCTCGTCCAGGGCCAGCAGCAGCGGTGGGTCCAGGCGCGCGCCGGGTGAGCGGGCGGCTACGACGCGGGCGGTCTCGGTGATGTCTTCCACGAATGCGGCCACCAGTGGGGCGCAGGAGCCGGAGGTGACGGCGGCGGCGAGCAGGTACAGGGTGCCGGAATCGCGCAGGAACGCAGCGGGGTCGAACGCCTTTTCCTCGCCCGGGTCGACCGCTGCCAGGACGTCGGGGTCGGCCAGTGCCGCGAGGGATTGCCGCACGCCGAGCCAGACGGAGTCGCGGGTGCGGGGGTCGGAGTGGATGGCGGCGTCCAGGGCGTCGGCCCACCCGGACGCTGCGGCGGGTTCGCGGTTGAGGATCTCGACGGCGTCTTCGGCGAGCGTCGGGTTCAGCGACCAGCGGGTGCCTGGGATACCGCGAGCACGGACTTGAACCCGAGGCCGAAGCGCCCGATCTCATCGCCGCGCTTTCCGCTGAGGTGGGCCATCGTTACTGCAGTCAGCCCACTTGCCGAGAACGGCCGCCCGGCATTCGCGCAATACAGAATTCGGTTTTCGGTGTCGAGGACGATCTCGACGCGGCCCGCATGCTCACCTTCCGCGTGACTAGGGCCCGCAAGCGCATCTGCAGCGTTCTGAACCAGCTCTAGGAGTGTCCGACCGGAATACCCGCCGGTGCGAATTGACTCTTCATGGTTCGCATGCTCGGAGACGAGGTCCGGATGGATTCTGTACGACTCGATGGTCCGAGTGAACTGAGCCTCAACCTCATTGACGAGGTTTGCATCGGGCTTCCAGGACTGGAGGTCGAACGTCACTTGCCCTGCTCCTAAGGTCCGCGACGCCGTGCCTGAGGCCCCTGCGCCTGCGCAAACGATGACCCGGGTCATGCCTGAGCGATCAAAGCGGCTTAGGCATTTCCGGCGAGGTCAACGCCTGTGCGTCAACGCCCACCCAGATGGTACCGACGATGTGTCGAAGATTCGGACGATCTGTCGAAGATCCGGACGATGTGTCGAAGGCCCCGACCGTCGCGCGGCTGATGCACTGCGTCGGAAGTAGCTCATAGCATCAGGAATCATCGCGAGCAATGTCGACCCAGCCTCAGCGAGTGCCAGTGGCGTCCCTGATAGTGGTGTAGCGCCAGTGGCCCGCGCGTCGTCGTAAACGACGAGGCGGTCACCGCGTGATCCCCGAATGAACCCCGAATGAACCCCGAATGAACCTCTCACAGCACTTTCGAATGGAGCATCACGATGACCGCCGTCGCGGTAGCGATCCGCAGCGCCCTAGGAGTCATCGCGCGTGGGGCCCATCTGCGATCCCGCCGACGATGTACGTCCGCTCGTAGCGTGTGGGGGCAAGCCACTGGTCGATGAACGTGCGGTTCACGTACGTCTTGACCACGCGTTCGCCGTGTCAACGCTGGGCGAAAACTGACCCCCTCGTGCTGTTTGAATTTTGACCCCCCTGGTGGTCTGACTACTTGGTCTTGCGGTGTGCGCGGGTGCGGTAGGAGTCACCGTCCAGGGGGATGACGTGGGCGTGGTGGACGAGGCGGTCGATGGTCGCGGCGGCCACGACGTCGTCGCCGAGGGTCTCGCCCCAGCGAGAGAAGGGCAGGTTCGACGTCACGATCACGGACCCGGTCTCGTAGCGGGACGCGATGAGTTGGAAGAACAGAGCCGCGGCCGCTGGGTCGAACGGGAGGTAGCCGACCTCGTCGATGACCAGGAGCCGGAAGCGGTTCAGGCGACGGAGCTCGCGCTCGAGCTGGCCGTGGGTGTGGGCGTCGGCCAGGCGGGTGATCCACCCGGTAGCGGAGTCGAACGCGACGGGGAACGCGGCCTCGGCGGCCTTGATGAGTGTGCCAGCCTGAGTTGGCCCCACTTGGACCGGTTTTGATGCTCTGATTTGGCCCCACTCCCGACCCACCCGT
>NZ_SDWW01000065.1 GCF_004168625.1 Pengzhenrongella frigida | reverse complement strand
CTGACAACACGGCGTAACGACTCACCCGCAACAGCATGCCAATGAGCACCAAACCGAGCTAGGGAGACATGCCCTAGGCCCGGCTCGCGTCCGCGACCCCAGGAAGCTGGTGTGAGATGGCCCCGCAGCGCGGGAACAGTGCGTACTGGGCGTGGCGGCTGATCCGGGTTCCCAGCATCGCGATGACCTCGTCCCCCGGTGCGAAGCCGGGGGCGTCGTCACCGATGGCCTCGTTGACTCCTGCGACATCAACTCCGCGCACCCGGTGCGGGGACGGAGGGCAACGACTCCGCAGAGGCCGAGCGGGACAGAGCGGCTGTGGGCGCGGTGGTCAGCCATGGACGCTCGAGGTCGCCCGGTTGAGTTGCCCTGACCCTCGACACGGATGTCCCTTTGCCGCGGAACGAGCGGGGACGAGACCTGTAGGGAACATAACCGCTCGAACGAATGAAGGAACCGTGGAACGGATTAGCGATCAAGTCAAGACCTGGGTCGGCATCCTCGCGTACGAGGACCGGCAGATCGAGAAGGATGCGCAGGTAACGGACAAGATCGTTGCGCCTGAGTCGATCCTCACGCTGGACCTCAAGCACCACGCACCGGGTCAGGCCGGCGGAAACGTTCGGTTCTCCGCCGCCAAGGTCAACGACGATGTGGTGCGTGTAGAAGTTCTCGATGCTCTCAACCTGCCCGAGACCTCGCCGATCACGCTTGTCTGCCAGGCAGTCGAAGAAGGGTCAGCGGCGCCCGACTGAGTGGGACTGGAAGGATCCCATCTCGCGGGGCATGACTGCGCTGAGCTTTCTTGGGAGCCACCGATCCAGCGGTCTTTGCAGCGCAGCGCAGCGCAGCGTCGTCGCGGCCGCAACGGCGTGCTGTCCTCATGCTTCTGGTTCTCCCCGTGCGCATCGTGCGCGAGCGCCCGGCGGACAACCGGTCTTCGCGACGGTCCGAGTCCTGTCCGAGAAGTCGACCGCACAGCAACCGCCGACCGAGGCGCTGCAGTTGGCCGACGAGGTCGTCAGAACCGGAATGGGATCGGGATCGGGCCGCAACAGCACACCCCACGCACGTCACCCGAGGCCATGACCAGGCTCACCGCGCTCTAGCACGCCAAGAACCGTGTGGCGGACGGGACCACCGCACCAGCAATCCCCCGACGAGCAACCAGATCGCGAACGGCAGACGAGCAGGACGGGCCACCGTGCGCGATCCGATGCGCGCAGCCCCAGCCCTTGCGCGGCGAGATGTGGTCCTGATAGCAGCCGATGGCGGCGTCGACCGCTCGAGAAGCGCAGCTCATAGAAGGCGATGCTAGGGCCTGAGCACTAGACCCTCGTGTCCCTGAGGGCACGGCCTACGGGGCAATGTCCGCGCCACTGACTGTGTGCCGGCTCGTGGTGCCTTCGCGCCATTCGAGGAGCATCAATGCCGCTTCGTCCTTGTTGGTTCCAACGGTCGCCTTGCGGATCGCGCGGGCAGAGTCGTCAGGACAGGTCGCGCAGGGCGTCTTCGATGCCGCGATGAAAGGTGGGGTAGGCGTAGATCATGGACCGCAGAGTGTCCAGCGGGACCTGGGCGTGCACGGCCAGGGTGAGGGCACCGAGAACTTCGCCACCGGCCGGCCCCATTGACGTGGCACCGACCAGGACACCGCGGTCGGCGTCGGCCACCAACTTGACCAGCCCTTCGTTTCCGACCTTGTGGATCCATCCCCTCGCCGTGCTCGGAACCGTCGCGCTGCCGACCGCGACGGAGGCGAACCGTTCCCGGGCCCGCTGCTCGCTCAAGCCGACCGAGCCAACCTCGGGATCGGTGAACGTCACTCGGGGAAGTGCGCGGTAGTCCGCGGCGGGGCCGTCCTCTCCCAGGATGTCGCGAATGACGATGTCGGCTTGGTACATCGCGACGTGCGTGAACGCGCCCTGGCCGGTGAGGTCGCCGACGGCCCAGACGCCGTCAGCCACGCGGCACCGCTCGTCGACGGGAGCGGTGCGCGCCGACGGGTCCACCCCGACCGTGTCCAGGCCCGCGGCGACCGGGTCGGCCTGGCGTCCGGTGGCCACCAGGAGCCGCTCGGCGCGCAGCACCGGGCCGGTGCCGACCGTCACAGCGATGCCGCCACCGTCACGATCGACGCGACGTGCGCTGACCCCGACGTGCACCTGGACTCCCTCGGCCTCCAGCACGCTACGCAGCAGCTGACCGGCCTCGGGCTCCTCAGGAGGCAACAAGTGGTCAGCAGACTCCACGACGCTCACCCGCACCCCGAAGCGGGCAAAGACCTGGGCCAGCTCGCAGCCGATCGCCCCACCACCCAGCACGATCAGCGACGCCGGCAGCTTTCTGGCCTCGATGGCCTCGTGATTGGTCCAGAAGGGGACCTGGGCGAGCCCGTCGATCGGGGGGATCGACGGGCGCGTGCCGGTGGCCACCACGATCCCCTTGGCGATGGCGTAGCTGACGCCATCCACCTCGACCCGGCCGGTGCCGGCGACCTTGCCCTTGCCTCGGACGAAGGTGCCGCCCTTGCCGGTGAAGCGCTCCACGGCAGCCCGGTCGTCCCAGTTGTCGGTCGCCTCGTCCCGGATCCGGCGCGCCACGAGATCCCAGTCCGGTCGGATCCCTTCGACGCTCCCAGCAAGCTGAGGAACGCGACGAGCCTCCGCGAGGGCGTCCGCCGCGCGGATCATCATCTTCGACGGGATGCAACCCCAGTACGGGCATTCCCCGCCCAGGAGGTTCGACTCGATCCCGAGCACCCGCAAGCCACGCTCGGCCAGGGTCCCGGCGACCTGCTCACCGCCTGGCCCCATCCCGATCACCGCGACGTCGTAGGACTCCATGAGCACTCCTTCTGATCGACCCCGACCCACCGCCCGGTAGGCAGCGACCGTGAAGCGCTGCATCAGCGTGGCGCCGCGAACCCACCGCGAGAATCGGTCGGCACGTCCAGATCAAGCCCCCGCGCCCACACGACTCGCTGATCTGCTTGTTCACCCCTCCACCAGAAATTCGAACCTGCGAATTCCCATCCTCGCACAGGGGGCTTCGGCACTCACCGAGCCTCGCCGCGAGCGTCTCACCTGCACAAACGCGCCAGGGACAGTGCGCTCACGGATCGCTTCTTCGCGGGTTTATGCCCCGCTTTCGCCCCGTGACACAACAAAGCCCAGGTCAGAAATTGCTTCTGACCTGGGCTTTTGTCGGGCTGACAGGATTTGAACCTGCGGCCCCCTGCAGAGATCGGCCCCTTTGGCATGGGTCCGACCCTGGCCGACTATGTCCGAAATGGGCCGATGACCTGGGCTTTTACCTTTCCGGGCGAGCCGACGGGGTTTGAAGAGGACCGGTCGGGACCGAGGGTTTTTGCCCTGTAAATGCCCCGTGGAGTCTTCTCACCCAGACGAGCCGAAGCCCGGTGCGAGCGGACCAAGACTGCCGGTCAGATCCAACGTCACCAATCAACCATACCGAGTGCAAGCGGCGATGACCGAGCACCCTTTACCGGCTCCAGTCACGTCACCGAGACTGCGGTCGCGCCCTGTCGCCTGGGTGGGGTTGAGGGTTCGGGTGCGGGCTCGAACCGTCGGTGAGCGGCGGTAGCCTCGCGCCGTGATCAGGCTCGCTGACTTTGTCCCGACGCTCGTCGGCGTCGGTGCCTTGATGATCCTGACTTTCGTGGTGCTGTGGGTCTCCCGCGCCCCGCACAGGCTTGCACCGGCGCTGGCAATCGTCCGGGGTACGGCGCAACTCGCCATCATCAGCCTCATCCTGGGCACGGTCATCACGAGCGCGGTCTGGGTGTCGCTCGCTCTGCTGGTCATGTTCACCGTCGCCTCGGTCACCGCCGCCCGCCGGATCACCTGGAGCTGGCGCCACCTCGCACTGGTCAGCGGCGCGATGGGCGCCGGAATCGCGATCACGCTCACCATCGTGTTCACGACCAGAGCCATTGCATTCACCCCGCGGTACGCCCTGGCGATCGGCGGCATCGTGATCGGCAACGCCATGACGATCGCGACTCTGTCCGGGCGCCGGTTCACCCAGTCCGTCAACGACCACTGGGAACAGGTCGAGGGATGGCTCGCCCTGGGCGCTACACCGCGCCAGTCGACGCTCGGGTTGGCCCGAAACGCGATCTACTCAGCACTTATCCCGGCCACGGACCAGACCAAGACGACCGGCCTTGTCACCCTGCCGGGCGCGTTCGTGGGCGCGATCTTCGGAGGCGCCTCGCCGCTGGAGGCCGGAGCGTTTCAGATCACAGTCCTCGCGTCGGTCATGGCGGCCGGGTCAATCACCGCGGTCGTCGTCATTCGGGCCCTCGCCCCCACACGAATTCGACCCGGCGAACTCGGCTAGTCCTCCGTGCCTCTGGCGGGGCAGCCCGTTCCGGGCTGAAGATGGGGGTCCGGTCGCTCGGTGACGTCGTAGCAACGTGGTCCTGTTGAGGCCGCCGGCTAGGCCGACGGCGGATGCAGGAGGCTCGGACCTTCTCCACGATGACCCCGTCATTGCTGGTGATGTCGGACTGGCTGACCAGCCTGCGGGTGACGCGGGTCGTGATGGAGGCGACCAGCGACTACTGGCGACCACCGTTCTACCTGCTCGAGGGCTCCTTCGAGACCTGGCTAGCCCGGTGCTTCACCCCGTCGTCGATCAACTAGCTGCCCCAGCCGAGTGTCCTTACTGGCAGTCACCGCGCTTGAGTGTCAGCTCGCGGCCCGGGGGTCACGACAATCCGCAAGAGTCGCTTGCCCGCGACGCTCTTGACATGCATCGACGTCCAGTAGAACTATGAGCGTACGTTCATGAGCGTATGTTCATGAACGTGTGCTCATCTCACGAGGGAGTCGGCATGGCAGTCATCTCTGCACGAGGCCTCACCAAGACGTTCGGGGAGGTCAAGGCCGTCAGCGAGCTGACCTTCGAGGTCGCGGAGGGCCGGATCACCGGGTTCTTGGGCCCGAACGGGGCCGGGAAGACCACGACGCTGCGGATGCTCCTGGGCCTCATCCGCCCGACGAGCGGCACGGCCCTGATCGACGGTCGCCCGTACCGCGAGCTCACCCAACCGCGCCGGGTCGTGGGCGCGATGCTCGACGCCGACAGCTTCCATCCCGGCCGCACCGGTCGGAACCATCTGCGGGTCCTCGCCGGGACCACAGGAGTCCCACCGGCGCGCATCGACGTCGTGCTCGATCAGGTCTCCCTCACCCGCGACGCGGGCCGGCGTGTTCACGGGTACTCCGTAGGGATGCGTCAGCGCCTGGGCCTGGCCTCGGCACTGCTCGGCGATCCGGCAGTCCTCATCCTGGACGAGCCGACCAACGGCCTCGACCCGGCCGGGGTCGCGTGGCTCCGCACTCTCCTGCGCAACCTGGCGAGCGAGGGCCGCACCGTCCTGGTCTCGAGCCACGCCCTCGCCGAGGTCGCTGCGACCGTCGACGACGTCGTGATCATCAGCGGCGGCCAACTGCAGTACTCCGGCCCGCTCAGCGACCTGTCCCACGCCCGCACCACCCTCGAGGACTCCTTCCTCCGCCTGACGGGATCTGCCTCATGACCACCCTCATCGCCAACGAACTCCTCAAGCTCCGCACGATTCGCTCACCCTGGCTCCTGGTCGCGTTGACCCAGCTCATCATCGTGATGGGCGTCAGCGGCGTGTTCATCGGCGGCGCGGACGCCACCGCAGCGGGGACACCGATAGGCGCCGTTGGGCACGCGGGCCTGCTGTCCTTGTTCACGCTGGTTCTCGGGATCACCGCGGTGGCCGGCGAGTACCGGCACAAGACGATCACCGACTCCTACCTCGCCACCCCCCCGGCGCGGCCCACTGATCGGCGCGAAGCTCGTCGCCTACACAGCGTTCGGGATCGACTTCGGCCTCCTCAACGCGCTCACCGCCCTGACTGCGTGCGCCGGGTGGCTTGCCGCCAAAGGCGGTGACCTCGACCTGAGCGATCCCGCCCTGTGGCGCACCGTGGTCGGCGGGATCATCTGGAACGCAGCATTCACCGCGATTGGCGTCGGCCTCGGCGCCCTGGTCCGCAACCTCAGCACCGCGATCGCCGCCGCGCTCGCGTGGCTCGCCCTCGTCGAAGGCCTGGTCGGTCAACTCCTCGGCGACAACGCGAGATGGCTGCCGTTCAACGCGGGCCTGTCGCTCAACCACATGCCGGAGATGACCGTCGGCGGCCTGTCCCAGGCTGCCGCAGCCTCAGCGCTCCTCGGCTACGCCGTCGCGATCTGTCTGGTCGCCATTGCGACTACCGTGAGGCGCGATGTCACCTAGACCAGCCAAAGCCGTGCGGGGTCGGGTCGGCGACGACCCCGCCGCCGCGCTCCGAACGCACCTCATCGAGGTCGCAGTCGCGCTCCTCGGTGAACGTCCCTTGGCCGCGATCACCACGCGGGAGATCGCCCGCGCGGCCGGGGTGTCCGACGGCGTGCTTTACAACTACTTCACCGACAAGAACGAGCTCCTCCTCCTCGCCCTCGTGCGACGCTTCCACCCGATCGTCGCCCGATCCGACACGGGCCTTCCGCAGCCCGGCACCGGGACCGTCGAGGCGAACCTGTGCCAGTACGCCGAAGCCGCCCTCACCCTCATGGTCGACGCCGTGCCGATGGCCTCCGGCCTCATCAGCGACCCCGTGCTCTTCCACCGGTTCCTCGCCGCGATCCACACCGAACCGATCGCCGCGACCACCATGCCAGTAACCGGGTACCTGCGCGGCGAGCAAGAACTCGGCCGGATCGGCGACGCCGACATCATGGCGATCACCACCCTGCTGGTGGGCGCGATGCTGTCACTCACGCTCGGCGGGCTGATGCGGGGCCTGCCAACCTCCGAGCTCGTCGCCGAAATCCCCCCAGTGATCGCGCTCATCACCCCTGCACTGGTGCCCACCGGCACGTGAATTGCAGCGACAGGACCTCAGCATCTGCTCGAGCAAGCAGGCTTGCCAAACAAACTTGACGTTGGCACCTCGCTCACCGAGACCATCTTCCTCTGGCCTGCCACAGGGGCCCGAGGCCGCCGATATCCTGGCTTCCAGCCGAAACAACGAGTCGCGTGAGCGCGAGACCCCGAGCTGCCCCACCGCCGACACAGATCAGCGGTGGTGCGGGGGGACGTCGAACTGCATGTGCTCGCTGTGCTGGAGCGCGTTGGTGACCAGCAGCTCGACGTGCTGGCTGCTCAGGGAGTAGAAGACCGTGGTCCCGGCCCGGCGCGAGGTCACCAGGTGCCCTGCGCGCAGCTTGGCCAGGTGCTGGGACACCGCGGGTGTAGGTCGGTCGAGCTCCTCGGCCAGCGCGGACACCGACTTCTCTGCGCCGTCACGCAACGTGGCCAAGATCGCAAGGCGTGTGCCGTCGGCGAGCAGCCGCAGGACGTCCACGGCGTGCTGCAGCGTGCTCTCCGTGATCTCGACCCGGGGGGCGGTAGAGGCTCTCATCACGTTCATCATGGCACCGCCGTCGGCGCCGGCGCAGTGACTAGCGTCGTCGCTGCGACTGGTGCGCTGTCGTGCGCGATGTCCGCTGCTGGCCCGGGACGCAGCACACCACCGGTGCCCGTGGGCCACAGCACCATGGCCGTCACGGTCGCACCAGCGGCGATCACGGCCAGGGTGATCGACGTGGGCACCAGGCCGACCACCCCGAGCCAGCCGGCCAGTGGATAGGTGAGCAACCAGCAGGCGTGGGAGAGCGAGAACTGGGCGGCGAACGCGGCGGGAAGCTCGTCGGGTCGCACGTGACGCCGGATGAGACGACCCACGGGGGTCTCGGCCGCCGACCAGCCCAGACCGGCGGCAAACCACAATGCCGCAACGAGCACGAGACCACCTGTTGCGGGACCGGTGGACAGGGCGATCGGGACCAGCATCATCGCGGCGGTCAGCAGCCAGGCACCGGTGAGCATCACCCGCCGCTCGGTCGCCCGCTCGAGCACCCGGGTCAAGAGCAACGCGGCGACCATCGACCCGGCGCCGTTGACCGCCAGGAGCACCGGAACCAGGACGTCACCCTGCTCGAAGGTCGACCGGACGATGACGACCGTCTGGACGATGACGAACGCGCCCGCCGCGGCCACCACGAGGTTGAGCGCCAGAACGGGGCGTAGCTGACGCGTCGAGATGAACAGACGAATCCCGTGCTGCACCCGAGTCCCGAAGGCCATGGGCGCTGCCTCGGGCGCGGCGAACCGGCGCGGCACGAGCGTGGCAGCCACGAGCACGGCCGAGCCTGCGAACCCGACCGCGGTCCCGAAGAACAGCGCCGAAGCCGGGATGAAGAGCAGCAGCGCGCCCGCGATCACGGGTGACAGGACAGACTCCAGGTCGTAAGCCAGCCGGGACAGCGACAACGCCGAGGTGAAGTCACGCTCGTCAGGCAGCACGTCCGGGATCACGGACTGGAACGTCGGGGTGAACGTCGCCGACGCGGCCTGGAGCACGAAGATCAAGACGTACACCTGCCAGATCTCACCGACGAACGGCAGCGTGAACGCCACACCGAGGCGCAGCACACCGGCGCCGACCATCACCGCCCGACGAGGCAGCCGCGACACGAGCGCCTGCGCGAGCGGCGCGACGAACACGTACGCGACCATCTTGATCGCAAACGCGGTGCCAAGCACCGCGCCGGCGCGGCTGCCCGCAAGGTCGTAGGCGAGCAGACCCAGCGCAACGGTCGCCAGACCCGTGCCCGCCAGCGCGACGACCTGAGCCAAGAACAGACGGCGATAAGTCGGGTTGCCTAGTGCACGGATCATGCGGCGAACCTAACCGCTACTTGCATGCTTGCGCAAATACGCAATCTGTTCGACGAGCTCGCGGTCACACGGCGAGGACCCGAACCTGTCCCGTGCGCCAGGTGACAGATCCATCTCGTGCTCGTATGTGCTTGCGGGCCGGGTCGGACCCTGAAATAGTTGCGCCTTCAACCTTCGAGAGGGGTACTGCCATGAAGAAGTTCGCGCTTGGAGTCGCCGTCGTGGCGTCGCTGACCCTGTTTTCGGCCTGCAGTGCGGACGACGCCGACGACGCCATCGAGTCCGCGGCGGCCGAGTCGACCGATGCTGCGTCGGAGGCTGCCGGGGGCGCATCCGGGGAGCCCACAGGCGGGGAGCCCACAGCCGGGGAGGCCACCTCTGGGGAGGCCACCGTTCTGCTGGGCAGCGTGGGCTCCACCGACGATCCAGAGGCTTCCGTCATCACCTTGACGGACGAGGCCGGGGAGGAGGTCACCACCCTTCCTGCAGGCGACTACACGATCCAGGTCAGCGATCCGGCGGTGACCCACAACTTCCACCTGGTCGGCGGCTCGATCGACGAGACGACCTCGGTCCCCGAAACCGAGGAGGTCACCTTCGACGTGACGTTCGAGGCGGGGGAATACACCTACAAGTGCGACCCGCACCCGCCCATGACCAGGACATTCACCGTCACCTGAGCAGCCCGCTGGACCATGCGAACGGCCCCGAACGTTCTTGTCCGGGGCCGTTCGCATGGCCCAGGTCCTACCGGGCGAGCCGCCGCAACCACACAAGCGCGACAAGCGCAACCAGCACGGCCGCGGCCGCTGACGCCGTGGCGAGGTACTTGTCCTGGTACCAGAGCGGCTCGTAGATGACCGGGAACGGTCCGATGGACGGGACCTGGACGTACACGCTGAGCACCAACGCACCAAGAGAGCCCGCCGCGACTGCGCCGAACGCAAGCCAGGCCACGACGCTGGGACGCACCACGACCCAGATCACGACGAGCGCTGCGGCTGACGCTTGGGCGACGAAAAGCCCGCTGAGTGTCACCTGGCCGTCGGCGAACAACGGTGGCCGCTCAACGGCGATACGCGAATGCAGGTACGCGGAATCGCCGAGCGTCAGGGCGCCGAGCAACCCCAGTCCACCCGTGGATCGCCTGCTGAGACGAGTCGGTTGCGCAGAGGAGGTAGTCACAGTCGAGCCTCCAGGTCGTTCACGGAAGAGAAGACCTCCATCCTGCCCGACGGGCTGGTCCCGCACAGGGCCACCGGCAACCGTCAGGCGATGAGGTGCCCGAAGGCGATGATGTTGTCGACGTAGTGGCCGGTGGCCCGGTCGAACGCACCGCCGCAGGTGATCAGGCGCAGCTCGGCGCGGTTGGTCGTGTTGCCGTAGACCAGCGAGGTGGGGAACTCGGCCTTCGCATAGCTGCGCACCGAGTCGATGGTGAACCTCGCCACCGTGCCGTCCTGGCGCGTGACCGCGACCTCGTCGCCCGCGACGAGCTCGCCGAGCCGGTAGAAGATCGCCGGCCCCGCAGGCCCATCCACGTGACCGGCGATGATGGCCGGTCCGAGCTGGCCGGGGGTCGGCCCACCGGTGTACCACCCGGGGGCCTGGTAGTCCGCGGGTGCAGGCAGGACGCCGTCGGCCCCGACGGACAAAGGCACGAGGCCGGTGCTGTGCACCTCGATGCTCGGGATGTCGATCGCCACCGGAGCGGACGCGGCCAGCAACGGACCGAGATCGGTCACCTCAGCGGCGGGAGCCTGCCCCGGAGCCGGGGCCACCGGTGCCGCGACACTGTCCGGGGCTGGGTCGATGTCAGGGACGGCGGTCGGGCCCTGGTTGGGTTGCGGCGGCCCGTCGTCGTTGCTGCCGAGCCCGGCCGCGAGGGTGAGCCCGCCCCCCAGCGCCAGCACGGCGGCCGCCGCGGCGAAGATGCCACGGCGGCCGACGCGCTGCACGATGGTGCTCACTACGCCTTGGAGCTGGCGCGACGGGCCGCGAACGCCCCGGTGCCCGCAGCGGCCAGCAGCAGCCCTGTCCCCGCCAGCAGGACCCCGGAGTCGGTGCCCGTCGACGCGGCCCCGCCGGCGCCGGTCGCCATCGACCCCACGGGCGCGGCACTCAGAACCCCGCACAGCGCCGGGTCGGTGGCTTCAGCCGGCAGCGCCGGGTCGAGGTCGGACATCACGTCGCCGTCGTAGGCGCCGCTGTCGTTGTGGTCCACGCCGTGGATGACGACGGCCGACTTGCCGTCAGCGATCGCCTGCGCCTCCTCCTCGGAGACCTGGATCGAGCCACGCTCGTAGGAGAGGTTCCCGCCAGGTGCGGTGTCGAACCGTTCGACCGCCAGGCCGCTGGCCGGGCTCGTGTCACCCGTCTTGGTCAGCGACACGACGATCGGACCGTAGGCGGGGCCTCCCTCGGTGGTGTTCAGCGTGCCGTCCGCGCTGAGGTCGTCCGCAGCGATCGGGCACTCGTTGCGCGCTTCGGCCCCGAAGTGGATGTGCGCGGCGAGCGGGGAATCGGCCAGCAACCCGCTCGCGGCCATCGTGACCGTGATCATGGTCCCCTGGACCTTCACCATCGCCGTGCCTGAGCCTTCGACGCCGTTCAACGCGACCGGGGCGAGATTCGCGTTGAGGTCGCCATCGGCGGCGAAGGCCGAGGACATGCCCATCGGGAGCAGGAACGCGCGCCGAACGCGGCGGTGGCGAACTTGTGACTGGTACGCATGAGGTCTCCATAACCGGCGGACACCGCGTGCCGCCACGTGTCGGGATGCTGCTGACACGGGTAATTCGGAGCGGGCAACGGACCGGATGGGTCCAGACCGAGACGGGTCTCGTAAACGTCACCATCAGCCCCGCGTCGTCCACCCCGGCGGTGCTCGCGTGCGCCCGTCTTCTCACCAATTGAGACGTCGTGACCTGGCCGTGACAATTGCGGCGCCGGTCCGTATGGTCGTCCCATCCCGGGGCCACACCTGGGTGCCCTGAGGTGGACCGCCAAATCCTGCCACCACCGACGGACCTTTCGACGTCTCGCTGGCAGGAGCGGGGGACCCAAGCACGACGGACACCGGATTGTCGATGTCCTTGGGGTGAAGCCGATCGCTCGTTGATCGGCCGGGCGCATACTCCCGCCCGAACCCGACAGCTCACCCCGAAGGCGACCGGAGAGGTCCCCATGCCCGTGAGCTCGATTCCCGCCCGCCACCGATCAGCCGGGTGGCCTGTCACACCTCTGTCTGACCTTGCCTCCACCGCGACCGGGACCCTCTCGGTCGTCGGCCGTCGATCGGTCGTGGTCGCTGCGTCGTCCGGACTGATCATGTCGGTGTTCGCAGCGCCTGCCGCGGCATCTAGTCCCGCGGAGATCGCCACCAACCACCCCTCCGTGGACACTTCCAGCCTCACGGCCGGTGCACGCGCAGCCCTCACAACATCGCCGGTCGTCGCCGTGCCCGACGACGCGTCCTGGGCCCTGGACATTCCCGCGATCACCGTTATCGCCGACCCGCCGCCGCCTCCGCCGCCGGTCCGCGCTGCCCCGGCGGCCGCATCTCGAAGCTCGGCTCGCGCCGCGCTCCCCGCGGAGGCCGCCCCCGCTGCCGAGATCGGCGCGCCCGCACCGGCGAGCGCCAACGGCAGCGCGATCGTCGAGATCGCCTCTCGATACGTCGGGGTGCCCTACCTGTGGGGAGGCACGACGCCGGACGGGTTCGACTGCTCGGGATACACGTCCTACGTGTACGCGCAGGTCGGCATCACCTTGCCCCGCACCTCATCGGCTCAGCGCACCATTGGCACGGTCGTCTCGCGCGCCGATGCCCAGCCTGGCGACCTCATCTGGTCTCCCGGACACATCGCGATCTACGCCGGCGGCGACCAGCAGGTCGACGCTCCCCGACCCGGCCAGAGCATTCAGATCCGGAGCATCTGGCAGTCCAACCCGGTGTTCATCCGAGTGGGCTGACAATTGCGCGGCGCCCAGCGGCTACCCGGTTCGCTGCTGGGCGTCTCGCGCCTCTTCCAGCCCCTCAAAGGCCGCTTGGCTTAGTCTCTGGCGTTCGCAGCGCCTGCGACCATCGCCGCGGGCAGCGTGACGGTGAACAGTGCGCCCCGACCGGGGCCATCGCTATGAGCGGTGATCGTTCCCCCGTGAGCTTCACCGCCGGCGCGCAGACCGACGCCACCCACGACGCGGCGCAGAACAAGCTGGCGACGTTGACGACCGACAGCGCGCACCGCGTCGTCGACGGTGCCAGCCATGCGGGGCTGATCCTGGACGAGCAGTACGCCAAGGACACCAGCCGCGCCATCCTCGACGTCGTCTCCGCCGTGCGCAGCGGCGACCCCCTGGACCAGTGATCCGGCCGCACGCCCGACGAACCCCCGCTACCGGGCACCACCAACCCGCGTCGACAGAAGGACCAGGTCCAACCCGTACACATCAGGCGACGGCGTCGACATCGACACACCGACGACCCCACCAACCCCGCCTCGCCCTGGCCGAGTGCGTAGCGCCATCAACGCGAACCCCGATCAAATCTCCATGCTCGCGCGACCCTGTGACCTGCCCATACGCTGCTGCGCCGGGGATTTGAACCGTGCGAATACCCATCGCCACAAGGGAGGTACGGCACTCACCCGAGCTTCGAGGCAAGCGTCTGACCTGCATAGACACTCGAGGGACGGTGGATTCGGCGAGTACTTTTGCCCCGTTTATGCCCCGTTTTCGCCCCGTGACACAACGAAACCCAGGTCAGAAATTGCTTCTGACCTGGGCTTTTGTCGGGCTGACAGGATCTGAACCTGCGACCCCCTGCAATAATCGGTCCCCCTACTTGGGAGTCCGACCGAGACCGAGTTCGTCCGAAAAGAGCCGATGACCTGGGCTTTGACTTTGGCTGGCTTGCTGAACGAGTTGGAAGAAGACCGACCATGACCGAGGGTTCTTCCCCCGTAGATGCCCCGTGAACCCGTCTCGCCGGACGACCCGAAACGCGGTTCGAACGGAGCTGGCTGCCAACAAGAACACGCATCCTCACCCGAATATCCCGACTGGCAGCCGTCACGCCGGAGATTCCCTCGCGGCTCGAGCCACGACCAGCCCGACCTGTCGCCTCCTGCGCCACTGAGTAGACGCGTACTGCGCCGCCGGCTGTGCACGGCTTTCGAGTGCGGGGATGCGATCGAGCGCTACATGCTCGGGTTCGGGAGCATCAGGGGGCACTGCCTAACGTACATTGCCAAAGTAGTGGGCCGGAGGAACGGCGAGACCGACGCCAACCCGAGCCCCGGGGGGTGCCCCTATGTCCTTCTTCAAGCCGTTCGGACTGGTGGGTCGTGAGGGAGCCGCCGCGGAGCATGGCGAACAGGACGTCGCAGCGGCGGCGGGCGAGGGCGAGGGCGAGCAATCATGCCGAGACCGACAGGCCTGCACCCCCGATCCAACACGACCCGCGGGGCTGAGAAGGAGGTAACGGGGGGGCACCGCGCCGCGCCGGGGTCATCCCGCTAGTTGTTCTGGCTCATGACGTTGGTGACGCCTGCGTGGAGGCGTGAGGCCGGGGGCTGGTTCCCGATGGCAGTGT
>NZ_SDWW01000064.1 GCF_004168625.1 Pengzhenrongella frigida | reverse complement strand
AGCCCACACTGCCATCGGGAACCAGCCCCCGGCCTCACGCCTCCACGCAGGCGTCACCAACGTCATGAGCCAGAACAACTAGATCCCCAATGGTCCCGGTTGCTCGAAGCGATGACAGCGACCGAGCCCACAGCTCGGCCGACCGCCGGTGAGACAGCCCGGGCGCTGCGGGAGATCAGCACCTCGGGCAAGGGACGGCGCCGAGCGACCCCGTCGATCATCCCGGCGAACGAGGTCGCCAGGATGGCCGCCGTGCACCGCTACGACATCCTGGACAGCCCACCGGACGGTGCTTTCGACCGGATCACCGCGCTCGCCGTCCGGCTCTTCGACGTGCCGATCGCCATCGTGAGCATCGTCGACCACGACCGGATCTGGTTCAAGTCTCACCCCGGGGTCGAGATCGACCAGCTCGACCGGGACGGGGGCCTGTGCGCGTCGGCCATCCTGCACGAGGGCCCGTGGATCATCGAGGACGCGGCGGTCGACCTGCGTGCGCTGTCGAACCCGCTGGTGGCCGGCGATTTCGGCCTGAGGTTCTACGCCGGCATCCCGCTGCGCACCCACGACGGCTTCAACCTGGGGACCTTGTGCATCCTGGACCGCGAGCCGCGCACCCTCGACGCCCATGACCTCACGACCCTGGAAGACCTCGCCGCCATCGTCATGAACGACCTGGAGCTTCGGCTCGAGAACCGGCGTAGTGAGCACGACGATTCCGGCGAGGGGCACGCACTACCGGTGAAAAGCGGTGCATGACGGTGGTGCCGCCGGGTCGAGCCCCGCGGTCGGTAGATCGCAGGGTCCCCGGAGGAAACCAGCCGGCGCAAGTGCGCCCGCCAACGACGCCACCGTCCCGACCGGGGCGGGTTCGGCGCACCTCGCCGCGGCCGCGCGCGTCGATCCGGCAGTCAGGGTCGACGACCCCAGCAGGCCAGCTGCTCTGGTCGCCCGGGTCAAGGCCGCGCTGGCGTGGTGGCAGCGAACCCGGGCCGCGCGCGCCAACGCCCGCTTCGGTTCGGCCGGCGGTGGCGTGCTCACCGGAGGGATCGCGTACAGCGCCCTGTTCTCCGTCTTCGCCGGCCTGACGATCGGCTTCACGGTCTTCATGGCGATCCTCGGATCCAACACCGCGCTGCGCCAGGACGTGCTCAACACCCTGGCGACGTCGCTGCCCGGACTCATCGACACCGGCGACGGCAACGGTCTGCTCGAACCCGACAAGCTCGTGGTGAGCGCGGGACTGAACGTTGCGGGCGTGATCGCGGTCGTCGTCCTGCTGCTCAACGCGATGGCCGCGCTGCGCACCGCGGTCAGGGCAATGTTCGGTGCGAACGGCGTCGGCGGGAACGCCGTGCACGGCAAGCTCCGCGAGCTGGCAGGTTTCGCCGAGATGGCGCTGGCCGTACTCATCTCGGCCGTGCTCAGCCTCGTGGTGACGACGGCGGCCAGTTGGCTTCTCGAACTCGTGGGCCTGAGTCAGGCAGCGGGAGCGGTTGTACGCATTTTGGGGATCGTGGTCGCGTTCGTCGTGGACGCAGGGATCTTCGCCCTGATCGTCGTCGTCCTGGCCGGATTGCACCCCCCAACGCGGGACCTGCGTCGCGGGGCGGCGATCGCCGCGGTCGGCATCGGCGCAGTGCGGGTCCTCGGCACGAGTGTCGTGGCCGGCAGCGCCGGCGACAACGCGCTGCTCGCCTCGTTCGCTGTACTGGTCACGCTACTGATCTGGATCAATCTCATCGCACGCATCGTGCTCCTCGCCGCAGCATGGACCGCTAACCCCCCCCACCCAGTACTGCGGCCACCACGACAGCCTCGACTGCATCCTGACGCCGGTCACGTTCTCCGGTTCCCTCAGTTGGGCGCGGGTGCATCTGCGGAAGCGGTTGAGCTCGTAGAGGTGGCAAGAAGATCGCCCCTCGTCGAAAGGTCCTCCCGATGCGCCGCCAATTTTCGCTGGTAGCCGTACTCTCCCTTGCCCTCGCAACAACTGCCGCTTGCAGCAGCACTGACACGGCCGAGCCGGCCACCTCGGCCGCCACAACCGTGGAGACACCGATGGAGGCGGCGAGCCCGGACGCGATGACGGAGAAGGACGTCGTCGACACCGCGGTCGCTGCAGGGGACTTCACGACGCTTGCCACCGCGCTCACCGCGGCCGGACTGGTCGACACGCTCAAAGGCGAGGGACCCTTCACGGTATTCGCCCCCACCGATGAGGCCTTCGCCGCGCTCCCGGCGGGCACTCTCGACGCGCTCCTCGCGGACCCCACTGGTGACCTCACGAGCATCCTGACCTACCACGTCGTACCCGGAAAGGTCATGGCCGCCGACGTCCTCGCACTCGACGGCCAGAAGGTCGCGACCGTCAACGGTGCCGAGATCACCGTGAACGTCGACGGCAGCACGGTCTCGTTGACCGACGCGAAGGGCAACACGGTCAACGTCACCCAGACCGACATCGAAGCCAGCAACGGGGTCATCCACGTCATCGACGCAGTCCTCATGCCCTGACCAGCGTGAGCCTTCGAAAACCCATTCCTGATCTGAGGAGGATTCCATGCTCGTGCAGCAGATGAACAAGCTCGGCATCTCCAGTGACGCTCCGGAGACATCCCGCACGCGGAGCGGTTCGGCATCTTCATTGGGTTGTGGGCGCCCACGTTCTTCGCTCTCGCGGGCCAGGTCGCGCAGGCGGAGGACCGGCAATAGAGCCTTGTCGTTTCATGGAGACAACGATGACCGGCATCAAGACCGGCTCCGTCGAAAAGACGGTCTGGCTCGCGACTGGCCCCAGCCGGCCGGCTCGAGCCAGCACCCCAAGGACCTACGACGTCGTCGTGATCGGCGCGGGTCCTGCGGGGGTGAGCGCCGCGGTGCGGACAGCCGAGATTGGCGCGCGAACGGTGCTCGTGGAGGCGGCACGAGTGGGGGGCCTGTGTGAACACGGGCTGCGTGCCGACTCGGCCAACTGGCCCGCACAGTTCGGGTGCTGCAAGATGCTCGGACAGCCGGCGACTTCGGCGTCGAGGTACCTGCCGTGAACTTGGCAACCTGCCCTACGGGCTCGCCTGAGCAGGGGCCGGCGTCGCGACTGCACCGGCCGCGACGCCGCAGCAGTGGCTCCGAAGTTGATTGCGGTGCTCAGTTGGCGGAGCGGCGCGCGTGGTTCCGGCGGCGAAGCGTGTGCCGCCGGGATCGTCGTGACCCGAGCCCGAAACGTCGCTCCGGCGTGATGGCTCGCTGTCGGTACACTCGGTTGGGAAGGTCTGTTCTGGAAGGTCGCCTTGGCCGCCCGGACCAAGTTGGGGCTCGTCCGGGGAGAGGGATTCACGCGGCATTTACGGGGCAAAAACCCTCGGTCCCGACCGGTCTCTTTCAAGCCTCGACAGTTCGCCCGTAGAAGCAAAAGCCCAGGTCATCGGCCCATTTCGGACATAGTCGGCCAGGGTCGGACCCATACGAATTGGGATTGATCCTTGCAGGGGGTCGCAGGTTCAAATCCTGTCAGCCCGACAAAAGCCCAGGTCAGAAGCAATTTCTGACCTGGGCTCTTGGTGTCACGGGGCAATAACAGGGAAAGAACGTGGCAGAAGCAATTCCTGAGCGCATCGTGCCTAGCGCGTTTGTGCAGGTGAGAGGCTCGCCGCGAAGCTCGGTGAGTGCCGAAGTTCTCGTTGAGACAATGGGCGCTCGCAGGTTCAAATCAACCCTCGAGCGGCGAGCACGCAGGTCACAGGGTCAGGCTTGCGCGGAGATCCGATCAGGGCGTCGACTTGGCCCCGGGCGCAGCAGTGGGAGGTCCCGCCCGAAGTCCCTGTTGATCCACGGGTTGGCCAGGCAAATCACAACTGTCTCCGGCCGGTGGTACTCGTAGCCCACCCACACGTCGACACCCGCTGGTACGGCGCCGGGGCCATCTCCCGCTTCACGCACCGAAAGTCGCTTTGTTCGTTTGAGGGTCGGTTGAGTGCGGGTCTACACGGCGGCGGAGAAGCGGTCGAGGAAGCTGGCGAAGGTGGCCCGCTCGTCCTGGGTCCACCCTGAGGTCAGGGCCACGAGGCGGTCGAGGCGATAGGCGCTGGCTCGTCGGCGAAAGTCGTGGCCGACCGCGGTGGTCTCGATAACGGTTTCTCGTCGGTCGGTCGTGGAGGTGGCACGCGCGATCATCCCGGCGTTCTCGGCTCGGGTGACGAGCCTGCTGGCGGTGGAGTGGGCGACGTCGAGCTGGTCGGCGATCTCGCGGACGCTCGCCGAGGAGCCGGATCGGGCGACGGCTTCCAGGACGAGCAGGGTGGAGAGCTCGACGCGGGTGCCGGTGTCGGTGAGGATCGCGGGTGCGTCGAAGAAATGCCGCAGTCGCAGGAGTGCTTGATCCATGAGTTCCAGGTCCGACGCGGAGTTCGTCATCATTGATGTATCGTACATGCAAGATGTATGTACTGTGCACGTGTGAGCAGAAGGTAGGACGAGGCCATGGCGGCGATCCTGGTGACCGGAGCGAGTGGGAACGTCGGGGGCGCCGTCGTGCGGGCGCTGGACGCGGCCGGGGCCGACGTGCGGCGGGCGCAACGCCCCGGCGGGCCGGGCGGGCCGGGGACGGTGGACTTCGACTTCACCGACCCCGCGACCTGGGCGCAGGCGTTCGCGGGGGTCGAGTCGATGTTCCTGGTGCGCCCACCGGCGGTCGGCAACGTCAAGCGCGACCTGGTGCCCGCGGTCTCCGCGGCCCGAGATGCGGGTGTGCGCCACGTGGTGTTCTTGTCGTTGCAGGGCGCGCAGACGAACAAGGTCGTGCCGCACGCGGCCGTGGAGAAGTGGTTGCGTGCGTCGGGCATGGATTGGACGTTCGTGCGGGCGTCGTTCTTCCACCAGAACCTGTCCACGACCCACGTGTCCGACGTGCGGGACCGCAACGAGATCGTGGTGCCGGCCGGGCGTGGGGCGACGGCGTTCGTGGACGCCGACGACGTCGGAGCGGTCGCCGCCGCGGCGTTGCTCGACCCGGCCGCGCACCGCAACACCGCCTGGACCATCACGGGTCCAGAGGCGCTGACATACGACGAGGTCGCCCGAATCCTGACCGCCGAGCTCGGCCGCCCGATCCGGTACGCCCGACCGGGGGTGCTTCGGTACGCCCGGCACGCCCGCCAGAACCTGGGCATGGGGTGGGGCATGGTCGCGGTCACCTCGGCCATCTACACCACGGCGCGCCTGGGCATGGCGGCCGGGCTGAGCGATGACGTGCGCACGGTGCTCGGGCGCGACCCGATCGACTTCGCCGAGTTCGCCTATCGCGAACGAGCCGTCTGGAATCCCGACCCGGTGATCCCCACCGTGTGAAGTCCGCTTCCGCGCCGCCATCGACCTCGCTTGGCCCTGCTCGTGAAGGAGAAGATCGTGAAGCTCGCTCTGATCGGTGCTACCGGACGTACCGGCACGCATGTGCTGGCCGCTGCCCTCGGACGCGGCCACGACGTGACCGCACTGGTTCGTGACCCGGACAAGCTGGACTCCCGGACCCGGGCAGCCGTTCGTGTCGTGGTCGGCGACGCGACCGAACCCGAGGCCCTGACCGACCTGCTCACCGGAGTGGACGCGGTGGTGTCCGCACTGGGACCCACGAGCAAGGAAGGGGACCTGCACACCCGCACCGCCGATGCATTGATCGCGATCATGGCGCGCACCGGTCCGCGCCGGTTCGTCGGGGTCTCGGGCGCCGGGATCGATGTGCCGGGTGATCGCAAGTCCGCCGCCAACAAGGTCATCTCCGCGTTGATCCAGTTGCTCGGTGGCGCCGTCGTCAAGGACAAGCCCGCCGAGTACGCCGCGTGGGCCGCCTCCGACCTCGACTGGACCCTGGTGCGCCCCCCGCGTCTGGTCGACGGCCCCGCGAGCACCCGCCCGCTTGAGCACGACGCCCACCGCTCGACCCGGTCGACCAAGATCACTCGGGCCGATCTCGGCGGGTTCCTGATCGACGTCGTCGAGCGCGACCTTCACCCGCGCCAGGCACCCTTCGTCGCGACCCCCAGAGCCTGACTGCTGCTGAGGCCGCGTGGCCACACTCAGAGCAGGGAGAGGATCCGGTGCAGTGCTGCCGCGACGGCGTCGCGAGGTGGGACTCCTTCGGCGAGGGCGGTCACTGCTGCCCCGTCGGCCACGGCGAGCACCAGGGCGGCGGTGTCGTCGTCGGCGGGGAGTGAGGTGCGGACCAGAACGGTGTGGACGAGGCCTTTGAGCCGGTTGTTCCACGTCGCCACCACAGGGCGCAGTCTGTGGTGGCGGCCGGCATCGAGATAGCGCTCGTGCACCAGCAGCATCTGCTCGCTCGAGGCGTCGCCACCCATGATGCGCACGATCGCCTGGGACGCTTGCGCGCGATCGATTGTCGCCGGCAGCGCGTCGACGACCGCGCCGGCGCGAGTCGCCCATCCTTGCGCGAGGTGCTGCAGGGCCTGGTCGCACAGGTCGTCAGCGGAGTCGAAGTAGTAGGTCGTGGACGCCAGCGGCAACCCTGCCCGTGCGGCGACGGCCCGGTGGCTCAGCGCGGCCAGCCCCTGCTCGAGGAGGAGGTTCGCTGCTGCTTCGATGAGTGCGAGTCGCCGCTGTGCGCCGCGGGCGTACCGCGGCACATCGTCCGATGCCATGTCAGTGCGCTGTGCTCGTCAGTTGCAGACCGACCACACCCGCCACGATGAGCACGATGGAGACGAGCTTGAGGACCTCGGTCGACTCCCCGAAGAAGAGCATTCCTGCAACGGCGGTGCCGACGGCCCCGATGCCTGTCCAGACCGCATAGGCCGATCCGACGGGGAGCGTGCGCAGAGCAAGTGACAGCAGGGTGAAGCTGGCCGCCGCGAACACAACGAACAGCGCGCTGGGCACCGGACGACTGAAGCCGTCGCTCGCCTTGAGGGACAGTGCGAAGCCGGTCTCGAACAAGCCGGCGATGATCACGAGTGCCCGAGCCACAGTCGGGCTCCTTTCATTCTGGTACGGGTGTACCAGTAATATGGCACGGGTGTACTGGAATGGCAAGCAACCAGGGGCACTCCGGCAGGGAAGCTGCCCACCTTGACGTCGGTGACGCCGGAGTCGCGGACCGCCGATTCGATCGCGTGGGCGAGCCCGTCATCAGCGAGCACGAGCATCGGGATCGGCTGGTACGCCACCCGTGCAGGTCCCAGCGTCAAGGACACGCACTCCGCGGGACACTCATACCGCGTCGAGGAGCTGCTCGATGGGGTGCGCGCACAAGAGGCCGAACGTCTGCGCGTAGGCGTAGGCGTCGGCGCGCCCAGCCCAGACGCGGCGCTTCTGCTCGTCGTAGCTGGTCACCTGAGCCACGGCCATGCCCCCTCTCTGTTCGACCTTGCGTGCGAGGCGGCTTGCGATCGGTGGTCAACCTGATCGAGTTGAGTCGGCGGGCATGATCCGTGGACTCTGATCCGGCGGTCGATGCGGCTTAGGCTCGTCCATGCTAAAGACGCGTGATGATGCGTTCGCGCTGGAAGCGGCCCGCCGTCGCAGCGAAGACTGCGACGTCGATCACCAGGAGGGCGGCCGACGCGAGCAATGCGATGGAGACGTCGAAGAGCAGCAGCCCGGTCGCCTGACCGACGACGAGGGCGACGACCGGGAGGATGATCAGCACCGCCGAGCCCTGGGCATCCTGCACCGTCGTGGACCGCCCGGACATGGCCACGATGAGGCAGGTCGCCAGAAAGGCGAGGAGCGGGACCAGTGCGACGATGAGGATCGCCCACGTCCAGGTCGGGAAGAACAGACCGCCCATGAGCGGCGCCCCGAGGGCATTGACCAGGACCGTGTAGACCACGAACGAGACCCAGCTGAGCAGCACCGACGGAATCACCGAGACGAGCACCTTGGCCAGCACGAGCTCGCGGTCGGTGATCGGCGTGTAGAGCAGCCCCTCGATGGTGCGACGCTCCTTCTCTCCAACGAAGCTGGAGCTCCCGGTGATGCTCGCAACCATCACCGGGATGATGAGGAAGAACGGGGCCATGAAGTAGACGATGACGGCGTAGACCACGGTCTGGGCCGTGGAGTAAGTGGCGGGCACGACCCGATCCGGCAGGTGGTCCAGGAACCCCTGCAGGCCGTTGATCGACGACGCGAGCACGGCGTTGTTGCCCAGGATGATGATGGCCGCCGGAAGGAGCACGGCGAGCATCAGCGGAATGATGACCAGCGGGGCCACCGCCTGCTTGTTGCGCGCGAGCTCGCGCCAGTCCTTGCGCATCACGGCCCAGACTCGCTGACGGTTGATCATGGCGTCGTCCCGTTGTTGATCGTGTCGAAGTAGAGGTCCTGGATCGTCGGCTGCTGGGGGATCACGGCGCGGATCTGCAACTCGTTGCGGACCAGTGCGGCCACCACGAGCGAGATGGACTCCTCCTGCGTCACGCAAAAACGCAGGTTGCCGTCGGCGATCTCGACCGGTCCGCCGACGACCGAGGCGACGGTCTGCTCGGCGACGGCCAGGTCGCCGTCGACCGTGAGCAGGTACCGCTGCTCGGGCCAGCGTCGGTGCAGCAGCTGCCGGACCTCACCGACGACGATCAGGGAGCCGTTCTTGAGGATGCCGATGTCGTCGCAGAGCGCCTCGAGCCCCTGAAGCTGGTGGGTACAGATGATCACCGTGGTGTGCAGGGTGCGGATCATCTCGTGGAGGTAGTCGATCAGGTCAGCGGAGGCCTCCGGGTCGAGGCCGGCGGTCGGTTCGTCGAGGAAGAGCAGGTCGGGTTCGTGGAGCACGGCGCGCCCGACCGAGAGCTTTTGCCGCATCCCCTTGCTGAGCTCGCCGACCAGCGAGTCGACGCGATCGGACAGACCCAGGACGTCGAGGACCTCGCCGGTCCGCCGCTCGATGGTGGGGGTGGCGAGGCCGTGCAGCTCGCCCCAGAACCGCAGGTTGTCGCGCACGCTGAGCGACTCGTACAGGCTCGTGTCGGTCTGTACCCCGATCCTGGCCCGCAGCGCGTCGGCGTTGGACCGTGTCAGGGTCTCGCCGAAAAGTGTCACCTCGCCGCGAGTCGGCGTCAGCAGGCCGGTCAGTAGCCGCACCGTGGTGGTCTTGCCGGCCCCGTTGGGCCCAAGCAGTCCGAAAGCGCGACCGGTGGACACGTGGAGCGACAGGTCCGAGACGACCTCGCGGCTCCCGAACAGCTTCGTCAGGCCCGCCGCTACCACGGTGGGCTCGGACCCGCCCCCTGGATCGAAGGCGGGGACGACGACGGCGGTCGCCTGGGTCGGGCGCTGCAGTGCGGTCACGAGGTTGGTGCGCCCTTCAAGTTGACGAATGGGACGCCACCGGGTGCGTTGGCCCAGTTCATCAGGCCTGGTGCGGATCGGCACACCTCCTTGGGTCGATCAGGTCGCAGCTGGGCAGTCCGATGGTCTGTGCCGGTTCGAGCGGTCATGTTGTGCCTCAATCTGAGGTGGCGGAGTCGAGCGCGGGCAGGCGGGCGGCGCGCGAGGCGGGCCACAGTGCGGCCAGGACGCCGACCACGGAGGCCATCGCGGCGAGCTGGGCCCACGGGATCGCGAGCGTGGTGCGGCCGACTCCGGCGAACACTCCGGGCATCGCCGCCGCCCCGGCGACCCGCGAGCGACGCCCACGACGGCTCCGACCCGGTCGGCCCTCAGCGCGGTCGCTCTCCTGGCGGGGTGCGGCGGTGATGAGTTGGAAGTCGATCCTGACCTGCGCGGGTGGCACGACCCGGGCGAGAGGCTCGTCAGGGATGATGATGGGATCGCGGCTCATGAGCGCCAGCCTTGCTTCGGTCCGTCGATGGCCTGGGGCTGTGTCCTCCTTGCGTGGTCAGTCGGGTCGATCTGTGTGGTCTCCGGGTTGTAGGTGATGGCGTCGAGGTGGTACTCGAGGTAAGCAAACTCGCCCTCGGGGCTAGTGGTGTGCCAGCAGCCCTCCCCGTAGGTGGCCAGGCGCCGGGTGCCGAGGCGGGCGTAGTCGCGCACAGGCGTCGACCAGCGCTGTGGGGTGGTGGCGCCGTCGAGGGTGGTGCTCATCCGGTCGTCGGAGACGAAGTCGACCAGGTCGCCGTCGTCGAAGGTGAGGTCGGCGGTGACGGTCTGCGTGCCGTTGGTGAACACGCCGCGCACGTGGTGGTCGTCGAGGGGTTGCCAGGTGATCGGTGCGTCGACAAGGGCTGCGGGGGCCAGGATGCACAGGTCGTTGAACAGGGTCACGGTCTCGGCCCGGTCCATGTCGGGACCTGCGGCGTTGACCATCGGCACCACCGAGCACACCTTGACGCGCATGGTCGCGGTCGGGCCGACCAGGACGTGCAGGACGTCGACCGGCAGGCCGAACATGGTGGCGTCCATCCAGAACAGTCGGCTGGGCGCGGGACCGAACGTGTTGACCTGCTCGCCGGTATACGTCATCCAGCGCGCCTTCGGACCGGAGCGGATCCGGCCGTGGATGCGGGCGTGGACGGACACCACGCGGGGCTGGCCGAGGGCCCCAGACCGGCGGACGTACTCGGCGACCAGGTCCGGCAGGTGGGCCAGGTCGGCCTCGGTCACCACGGCCCCCGCGCCCGTTTCGGGGTGGGGTTCGCCGAGCGCGACGGCGGTTCGGCGCTGGTACTCGGCGCGGTAGCTTGCCGGACCGTGGGAGGCGAAGGTGTATCCCAGTGCGGCCAGGAGCAGGAGATTCGCCGCCGTGCCGGTCCGGGCGTCGTCCCACGACGTGACGATCACGGCTTGGGAGACCACCACGGCGAGGCTGCCGACCACCCACCACCGGCGGTTGCGGGCGGCGAGCAGCACCCCGGTGGCCACGATCGCCGCCGCAGCGGTCAGCCAAGCGAGACCCATGGTCGGGCTGATCGGTTCGGGCAGGGCGTCCACCTCAGCCCAGCCCAGTCCCTTGGCCGCGCCGAGCAGGTGGATCAGGCCATGCCCGACCACCACCACGACGACGAACCGTCGCATCACAGTCCTCATCGGAGCACCTCCTGGTGGGTGGGGGACCGCTCCTCCTGGGATAGGCGGATCGAGGCGACCACGGCGATCGCTCCGGTGAACAGGTACAGGCCCTGGAGCCAGCTGAAGCCCTCGACGAGGACGGTCTCACCGGCGATCCAGCCGACCATGACGGCGCCCGCTGCCGCGCTGATGACCGTTGCCCGCCTCCAGTCGGCCATCAGGGCGGTGGCCCCGATCGTCGCGCTGCCGCCGATGATCGCGGCGAGGAAGATCCCGGGCACGACGAACGACTCGAACGGGGTGTGCCGGAGCAGGGTGGTGGGCACCCCGAGGCCGCCGGCGACCAGGGCGATCCCGCCGCCCACTGCCGAGACCGCGTTGAACAGGTGGAGTCCGACGACGGTTCGTCGCATGGCTGGCATGGTGTGCGCCTCGGGGTTCTGGTGGGTTGCGCTGGGGATGGTGGTCGCCATCGGGGGGCCTCAGTCGGAGGACACGGCGTCGAGGACGGGCAGGCGGGCGGCGCGGGACGCGGGCCACAGTGCGGCCAAGACCCCGACGGCGGCGGCCAGGGCCACCATCCCGGCGAGCTGCGCCCACGGGATCGCGAGTGTCGTGAGGCCGACTCCGGTGAACACTCCGGGAAGTGCCGCCGCTACGGCCACCCCGAGGGCGACGCCGACGACGGTGCCGAACACGGCGGTCAGGACACTCTCGATGGTGATGATCCCGGCGAGCTGGAGCCGGCCCAGGCCGACGGCGCGCATGAGGCCGATCTCCCGGGTCCGTTCGATCACGGACAGCGCCAACGTGTTGACGATGCCGAGGACCGCGATCACGATCGACAACCCCAGCAGCGCGTACAAGATCACCAGGATCTCGTTGACCTGGTCGGCTAGCGCGGCGGCGAAGTCCTCGGAGTCGAGCACGGAGAGCACGACGTAGGGGGCGGCGACGCCGACGAGGTCGGCACGCAGCGCGGCCGGTGTCGTGCCGGGTGCTGCGGTGATCAGGAGGTCCTCGATGGTGGTCTGGGCGGGTTCGACGACCTGGGCGAGCAGGTCGTCGGAGGCGATGATCGGGGAGCCGATCAGCTGGGTGTCGACGATCGCGCCGATCCGGGCGGTGGTGGTGGCTGTGGCGGTGGTGAACGTCATCTGGTCGCCGAGCGACCAGCCGCGTTCGGTGGCGGTGTCGTTCTTGACGGCGATCTGGCCGTCGGCGAGGGTGTCGAGCGAGCCGGCGACGGTGTCGATGGCGACGCTGCGGGTGAACGCGGCCGGAGCGATCCCGACGACCATGGTCGGGCTGTCGGGCGAGGCGGTCTCGCCCGGTCCGGCTGCGATGGCCGGTCCGTAGCTGAGCACGTCGAGCGCGGCGACCGAGTCGAGGCCGCGGACGTCCGCGACGGCGCCGAGCGGCACGCTGCCGGTGGCGGATTGCACGGAGAAGTCCGAGGTCCACCCGGCGTCGACGATGGACTTCGTGGAGGCGGTGGCGGAGGCGGCCAGGACCGAGACGGCCCCGACCAGGGCCATGCCGATCATCAGTGCGCCGGCGGTGTTCGCGGTGCGCCGGGGGTGGCGGATCACGTTGCCGCGGGCCAGGCGGCCCAGCGGCTTGACCCCGGTGACGAACACCGCGGCCAGCACGCCCAGGGTGTGCCGGGCGATCACGGGGGCCAGGAGCAGCACCCCGACGACCAGAGCGAGCGCGCCGAGGCCGAGGAGCGTCTCGCCGTTGGTCTCTGGTGCGACCAGGGCCGAGATCAGCCCGGCCACACCCGGCACGACGACGAGCAGCCCGGCGATCGTGCGGGTGCGCAGAGACTTCTCGGTCGCGGTGGCCTCCCGCATGGCCTCGACCGGAGCGGTCAATGCGGCGCGGCGGGCCGGCAGGGCGGCGGCGATGACGCTGACGACGGTGCCGATGAGCAGCGAGATGACCACGGTGGAGGTGTCCAGTGGGATGGACCCGGACAGGTCCATGCCGACCATCTCGAAGCCGATGCGCAGCAGTGAGACCAGGCCCAGCCCGGCGGCGATCCCGAGGGCGGACCCGGCCAGACCCACCACGGCGGCCTGGGTCAGGATGGAGGCGAACACCTGGATGGGGGAGGCGCCGATGGCGCGCAGCAGGGCGAACTCGCGCATCCGCTCGCGCACCGACATGGAGAACGTGTTGGAGATGATGAACGCCCCCACGAACAGGGAGATTCCGGCGAAGATCAGCATGAACGTCGCCACGAACGCCGCGGTCGCGGTCGCCACATCGACGTAGACGATGGTGGCTCCGGCTGCCGGGGCCCCGAAGGACACCTCGCCGACGACCTGCACATCTTGGATCTGCCCGGCCACCACGGTGCTGGTCTGCTCGCCCACGGACAGCCCGGAGGAGGCCAGGGTCGCAGACTCCAGCGCGATCTCGCCCGGCCCGGCCGGTGCGCGGCCGGTCACGACCTTCACCGTGGAGTCGTCGGGGTACAGGGCCATCGCGAAGCTCGGCGACTGGGTGGACTGCACCGCGGTGCCGTCCGCGCCGACCAGCACGATCGGCCCGGAGATGTCCGCGAACGCCTTGTCCACGCCATCCACGCCCGCGATCGTGCCAGCGAGGGCGGCCGGGATGGTGTTTCGGGTTTCGCCCGTGGTGCCGGTCGTGCTCAGCCCGGCGGCCGGCTCGGCGCCGCGCACGTACGTGTCGGCGGGCATGGAGGAGTCCACGATCCCGTCGAACGTGGAGCTCATCATGGTGCGCAGCGAGAACGTGCCGGCCACGAACGCGACCCCGAGGGTGACGGCCAGGACGGACAGCAGGAACCGGACCAGGTGTGCGCGGATCCCGCGCAGCGCGACGCGGCCCATCAGGCGCCGACCGAGGTGAGCTCACGGGCGCTGGCGGCGTCGTCGACGGCGCTCAGGGACCCGAGGATCTCCAGGACCGAGGCCTGGGTCGGGTTGGTCAGCTCGGCGACCAGGCGACCGTCTGCCAGGAATAGCACCCGGTGGGCGTAGGCGGCGGCGCGGGGGTCGTGGGTGACCATGACCACGGACTGGCCCAGGTCGTCCACCGAGCGGCGCAAGAACGCCAGCAGCTCGGTGGAGGACTTGGAGTCGAGGTTGCCGGTCGGTTCGTCCGCGAAGATCACCGCGGGCCGCGCGGCCAGCGCCCGGGCACACGCCACGCGCTGCTGCTGCCCGCCGGACAGCTCGGAGGGGCGGTGGTGCAGGCGTTTGGCCAGCCCGACGGCGGCCACGATCGCGTCGAAGTGGGTGCGGTCGACCGGGCGGCGGGCGATGTCCAGCGGCAGGGTGATGTTCTCCGCCGCGGTCAGGGTGGGCACGAGGTTGAACGCCTGGAATATGAACCCCAACCGGGTCCGGCGCAGCCGGGTCAGCTGGCGCTGGTTCATCGACCCGACGTCCTCGCCGTCGATCACGACGGTGCCCGCGGTGACAGTGTCCAGGCCGGCCATGCAGTGCATAAGGGTGGACTTGCCCGACCCGGACGGGCCCATGATCGCGGTCAGCTCCCCACGGGCGAAGTCCACATCGATCCCCGCCAGGGCCTGCACTGCGGTGTCCCCGGTGCCATAGGTCTTCACCAGGCCCCGTGCCGAGGCGATCACCGACGTCGAGGTGGCCGTCAGGGAGGGGATCTCGCGAGGAGTGGTGGTCACGTTGCTGGTCATGCTGATCGGGACTGCCCCGGGTTTGGTTGACTCGCGGGGTTGAGTGGTTCAGGCCGCGAGAGCGACTTGATGGAGTGTCTCGTA
>NZ_SDWW01000063.1 GCF_004168625.1 Pengzhenrongella frigida | reverse complement strand
CCGCGCGCCCCGAGCACCGGCATCAGCCGCTCGCCCTCGGCCGCCGCACGCAGGGCGCCGAACGCGAGCCGGCCGGCGCCGTCGGCCGGGACGGGCGCCGCACCCCGGGCGGCATCGCGGAGCACGGTCAGCGGGACGCCGGCTCCCTCGAGCGCCGCGCTCGCGCGGGCCGACCGGACGGTCGCCTCGGCGCGCACCTCGCGCCACCGCCGCCGGAACGCCTCGTGCCAGCGCAGCTCCTCGCATGCCACCCGGGCGCGGGCGACCGCGTCGGCCACCCCCGGCAGCTCGACGAGGGGCAGGAGCGGGTCAGTCGTCACGCCGGTCAGCGTAGGCGAGCGGGCCCCCGGCGAATCGCGCTGGGCTCGCTGCCCCGGTGGCACAATCTGCCCATGACCTCAGCGCCGAGTGTGTCCTCGTCGATCACCACCCGGCTCGAGGTCGAGGCGCGCCCGACCGCCGTCAGCGAGCTCACGACCGCGATCGAACGCGCCGGCGGCATCGTCACCGCGCTCGACGTGACGTCGTCGGCCCATGAGCGGATCACGGTCGACGTGACGTGCGCGACCCGTGGCGAGGAGCACGCCAAGGAGATCGTCGACGCGCTGCGCGCACTGCCGGGGGTCGTCGTCGACCGGGTCAGCGACCGGACGTTCCTGCTGCACCTGGGCGGCAAGCTGTCGATCGAGTCGAAGGTCCCGCTGCGCACGCGCGACGACCTGTCGATGGTCTACACCCCCGGCGTCGCGCGCGTGTGCGAGGCGATCGCGGCCCACCCCGAGGACGCCCGCCGCCTGACCATCAAGCGCAACACCGTCGCCGTGGTCACCGACGGCACCGCGGTGCTCGGCCTGGGCAACCTCGGCCCGCTCGCGGCGCTGCCCGTCATGGAGGGCAAGGCCGTGCTGTTCAAGCGGTTCGCCGGCATCGACGCGTTCCCGATCGCGCTCGACACGACCGACGTCGACCGGATCGTCGACACCGTGGTGGCGATCGCGCCGGTGTTCGCCGGGATCAACCTCGAGGACATCTCGGCCCCCCGCTGCTTCGAGATCGAGCGGCGGCTGCGCGAGCGGCTCGACATCCCGGTCTTCCACGACGACCAGCACGGCACCGCGATCGTCGTCGTGGCCGCGCTGACCAATGCGCTGCGGGTGGTCGGCAAGCAGCTGCCCGACGTGCGGATCCTGCTCTCGGGCGCGGGCGCTGCCGGGACCGCGGTCCTCAAGCTGCTGCTCGCGGCCGGCGCGCGGGACGTGGTCGTGGCCGACGTCGACGGGGTCGTGCACGCGGCCCGGCCCGGCCTCGCGCACGAGCTGGTCTGGACCGCCGAGCACACCAACCCGCGGGGCGTGACGGGGACGCTGGTCGGGGCCCTGGCCGGCATGGACGTGTTCATCGGGGTGTCCGCGCCGGACGTCCTCACGGGCGACGACGTCGCGACGATGGCCCCCGACTCGATCGTCTTCGCCCTGGCCAACCCGCGCCCCGAGGTCGACCCGGTCGACGCCGCGAAGCACGCCGCCGTCGTCGGTACGGGCCGGTCCGACTTCGCCAACCAGATCAACAACGTGCTCGCGTTCCCGGGCGTGTTCCGCGGACTGCTCGACGCACGCTCGCACCGGATCACCGAGTCCATGCTGCTCGCGGCGGCAAGGGCGCTCGCGTCGACCGTCACGGACGACGAGCTGAACGCGACCTACATCGTGCCGAGCGTGTTCCACCCGGACGTCACGACCGTGGTCGCCGCCGCCGTCGAGAAGGCCGCCCGAGACGACACCTGACCCACCCCACCCCGACCGACCCCGACCCCCCGACCCCGACCCCCCGACCCGGACCCGCCGACCCGGACGCCGAGTGCGGTCGATCTGCTGGTGAACGGCCGAACGGAGGAACCGTTCGCCCGCACTCGCGGAGAGTCAGGAGGGGTTGGCGGGGGTCAGCGCCAGGCGCCTCGGACGTACTGGGGCTGCCAGTTGGCCTCGGCCAGGGGGACGCCGAGGTCGTGGGCGGCGCGGAGGGGGAACATCGGGTCGCGCAGGGCAGCGCGACCGAGGAAGACGGCGTCCGCCGCGCCGTCGACCAGCACCTGCTCGGCCTGGTGCGGGGTCGTGATCAGCCCGACGGCACCGACCGGCAGGCCGGACCCCTCCCGCACCGCCCGGGCCGCCGGCACCTGGTAGCCGGGTCCGATCGGGATCTGGGCCGGCACGTTGCCCCCGGAGGACACGTCCACGAGGTCGACCCCGTGCGCGGCGAGCTCCTTGGCGACCTGGGTCACCTCGTCCACCGTGAGTCCACCGGCGGTCCAGTCGGTCGCGGAGAACCGCACGAAGAGCGGCTTGTGCTGCGGCCAGACGGCGCGGACGGCGTCGACCACCTCGACGACCAGCCGGGCCCGGTTCTCGAGCGAGCCGCCGTACTCGTCGGTGCGGTCGTTCGACAGCGGGGACAGGAACTCGTGCAGCAGGTAGCCGTGCGCGGCGTGGACCTCGACGACGTCGAAGCCCGCGTCGTCGGCGCGTGCGGCCGCGGCGGCGAAGTCCCGCGGCAGCGCAGTGATCTGCGCGGACGTCATGGCCGACGGCGCGGCGTACCCCGGGAACGGTTCGCCGGAGGGCGCGAGCGCGGGCCAGCCGCCGTCGGCCACCGGGATCGAGCCGCTCGGGGCCGCCCAGGGCGCATAGGTCGAGGCCTTGCGCCCCGCGTGCGCGAGCTGGATCCCGGCCAGCGCGCCGCGCGCATGGACGAAGTCGACGATGCGAGCCCAGGCGACCGCCTGCTCGTCCGACCAGAGCCCGGCGTCCTGCGGCGTGATGCGGCCCTCGGGCACGACGGCGGCGGCCTCGGCCAGCACCAGGGCGAACCCGCCGGCCGCGCGCGCCCCGAGGTGCATGAGGTGCCAGTCGTTCGGCATCCCGTCGATCGCGGAGTACTGGCACATCGGGGCGAGCCAGAGGCGGTTGGCGAACGTGGTGCCCCGCAGGGTCAGGGGCTCGAACAGGAGACTGGTCACATCTGGCCAACCTGCGCACCGGCGGAGCGCATTCCCGGGCCTTGGTCCCGATCGACGCCGTCGGACGTGGGGGAGCCTGGAGTGTGCTGACAATGAGCGAAACCATGGACTCGCAGGTCCACTACGCCGCGAAGAAGGTGGCCTCCACGCGCCGCCCGGTCGCCTACCTCGTGCAGGCGGCCCTGGCCGGCTCGTACATCGGGATCGCCGTCGTGCTGATGGTGAGCGCCGCCGGTGGGCTCCTGGCCGAGGGGTCGCCGTGGACCAAGCTGGTCCAGGGCCTCGTCTTCGGCGTGGCGCTGACCCTGGTCTTCACCGCGGGCGGTGAGCTCGCGACGTCGAACATGATGACCCTCACCCAGGGGGCGATCGGCCGCACGATCGGCTGGCGACCGGCCGCCGGGACCCTGGCGTTCTCGTTCGTCGGCAACCTCGTCGGTGCGTTCATCTTCGCGTTCATGGTGCACTCGTCCGGCGTGCTCGCACCCGAGACCCCGGCCGGGGCGATGATCGCCAGCATGCTCGAGGGCAAGTCGCACGAGTCGGGCAGCCAGCTGTTCTGGCGCGGGGTGCTCTGCAACATGCTGGTGTGCCTCGCGATGTGGTCGGCGGCCCGGCTGCGCAGCGAGGGCGCCCAGCTCCTGGTGATCTTCTGGTGCCTGCTCGCGTTCATCACGTCGGGCTTCGAGCACGTCGTCGCGAACATGACGACGTTCTCGCTCGGCATCCTCGGCGGCCTGCCGGGCGCGAGCCTGGCGGACTTCGGACGCAACCTGCTGTTCGTCGGCACCGGCAACCTGGTCGGCGGTGCGATCGTGGTCGGCGTGGCCTACGCCGTCATCGCCGGTCGGCCCGTGGTCCCCGTCGCGGCAGCCGCGACCGCCACCGGCCAGGCCGACCTGGCGCGCGCCACCCTCGCGGACCGCGCTTCCTGACCTCCTGACCGGCCCTCGAGGCCCGCACCGAGCGCGCGCTGGCTATGCTGCGCACCAGCGCCACCGCGCCGACCGACACCGCATCACCGTCGAACGGAGCACCGATGAGCACCCCCGAGCAGCCCCAGGACCCGCGCGCCGAACCCGCAGCCACCCCGTCGACCGACCCGCTGACGCCCGACCACGGGCAACCGACCACCCCCGCAACGCCGCCGGCCTCAGCGCCCGACTCGACGCCCGCAGCCCCGCCCGCCGCACCCGGCGAGGCCCTGCGCCGCGACCGCGAGGACCGCACCCCGAGCGTCGACGCGTTCCCCGTCCCGACCGGCCCCCGCACCACCGGGTTCGGCGGGCACCTGCTCGGGATCCTCGTCGGCTTCGCCCTGACGCTGCTCGCCGGGTTCCTCGTCGTGCTCGGACAGTCCCGCATCCTCGCGCAGGGGGTCGGCCGTTCGGACGTGGACCCGGAGACCCTGGGGATCGTCCTGGTCACCCTCGGCGTGCTCCTGGCCGGCCTGATCGTCGTCCTGGGCGTGTGGACCCCCACCGTGCCGTTCACCGGTGGACTGCTCGCGATCCTCGTCGGCGCCGCGTTCCTGTTCGCCCCGGTCCAGGCCCACCGGGAGACCGTGCGGCTGATCTCGACCGAGCAGAACCGGGTCACGGTGCTCAACTCGATCACCGTCGCCACGACCGGCGGACTGTTCCTCACGGGGATCCTCCTGGTGGCCGCGGCGACCGCCCTGTCCCTCGTGCGGCGCCGCGGCCTGGCGCTCGGCGCGTTCCGCGAACAGTCACACGAGGCGTAGCCCGGCACTAGAGTCACCCCACCGGGTCGAGAGACCCGAGCTCACGCAACAATGACGCTGCGCGCTGGAGGAACTGTGACCAAGGACGCCCCGACCTCACCTGGGCCCGACACCACCGAGACACCAGAGCTGCGATTCCCACCGGACCCGGCATTCAGTGCCCAGGCCAACGCCCATCCGGAGATCTACGCGTGGGCCAGCGCCGACCCCGAGCGGTTCTGGGCGGAGCAGGCCCGCGAGCTGATCACCTGGCAGACGCCGTTCACCGAGGTGCTCGACTGGTCGCACGCCCCGGTCGCGCGCTGGTTCGCGGACGGGTCCCTGAACGCCTGCTACAACGCGGTCGACCGCCATGTCGAGGCCGGGAACGGCGATCGGGTCGCGATCTACTTCGAGGGCGAACCCGGCGACACCCGTGCGATCACCTACGCGGACCTGCAGGAAGAGGTCTCCCGCGCGGCGAACGCTCTCGGGGCCCTCGGCGTCACGACGGGCGACCGGGTGGCGGTCTACCTGCCGATGATCCCGGAGGCCGTGATCGCGCTGCTGGCCTGCGCCCGGATCGGTGCGCTGCACTCGGTCGTGTTCGGCGGCTTCTCCGCGGAGGCGCTGCACTCCCGGATCCAGGACGCCGAGGCCAAGCTCGTGATCACGGCCGACGGCGGCTACCGCCGGGGTGCCGCCGTGGCGCTCAAGCCCGCGGTCGACGACGCGCTCGCGAAGGGCGCACCGACGATCCAGCACGTGCTCGTCGTGCGCCGCACCGGCCAGGAGACCGCCTGGACCCCCGGGCGCGACGTGTGGTGGGACGAGGCCCTCGCGGCCGCCTCCCACCAGCACACCCCGGTCTGGGTCGAGGCCGAGCACCCGTTGTTCATCCTCTACACGTCCGGCACGACCGGGAAGCCGAAGGGCATCCTGCACACGACCGGCGGCTACCTCACGCAGGCCGCGTTCACGCACCTGAACGTGTTCGACCTCAAGCCGGCCACCGACGTCTACTGGTGCACGGCCGACGTCGGCTGGGTCACCGGGCACACCTACGTCGCCTATGCGCCCCTCGTGAACGGCGCGACCCAGGTGATCTACGAGGGCACGCCGGACACCCCGACGCGCGCCCGCTGGTGGGAGATCGTCGAGAAGTACAAGGTCTCGATCCTCTACACCGCGCCCACCGCGATCCGCACCTGCATGAAGTGGGGCGAGGAGCACCCTGCGGCGCACGACCTGTCGTCCCTGCGCGTGCTCGGCAGCGTCGGGGAGTCGATCAACCCCGCGGCGTGGACCTGGTATCGCCGGGTCATCGGCTCGGACCTCACCCCGATCGTCGACACGTGGTGGCAGACCGAGACCGGCGCGATGATGATCTCGCCGCTGCCGGGCATCACCTCGCTCAAGCCCGGCTCGGCCCAGACCCCGCTGCCCGGCATCGGCGCCGACGTCGTCGACGACGAGGCACACCCCGTGCCCGACGGCGGCAGCGGCTACCTCGTGGTCTCCCGGCCGTGGCCGGCGATGCTGCGCGGGATCTGGGGTGATCCCGAGCGGTTCCAGGACACCTACTGGTCGCGGTTCGCCGGGCTGTACTTCGCGGGCGACGGCGCCAAGAAGGACGACGACGGCGACATCTGGCTGCTCGGCCGGGTCGACGACGTGATGAACGTGTCCGGGCACCGCCTGAGCACCGCCGAGATCGAGTCGGCCCTGGTCTCGCACCCCTCGGTCGCCGAGGCCGCGGTCGTCGGCGCGGCCGACGAGACGACCGGCCAGGTCGTCGTCGCGTTCGTCATCCTGCGCGGCGGGATCGAGGAGGACGACGGCACGGTCGAGGAGCTCCGGACGCATGTGGCCAAGGAGATCGGACCGATCGCCAAGCCGAAGCGGATCCTCGTGGTCCAGGAGCTGCCCAAGACCCGCTCGGGCAAGATCATGCGCCGCCTGCTGCGCGACGTCGCCGAGCACCGCACGGTGGGTGACGCGACCACGTTGGCCGACTCGTCGGTGATGGCCCTGATCGCCAAGGGCCTGGACAAGCCCCCGCTCACCACGTCCTCGGCCACCTGACCGACCCGGCGCCGGGTGAGCCGACCCGTCAGAGGGCGAGCAGGCGGCGGAGGTTGCGAACCGCTTCCCGGCCTGCTCGCCCGGCGCCGATCGTGCTCGCGCTCGGGCCGTAGCCGACCAGCTGGATCCGCGGGTCGGCGACGACCTGCGGGCCGTCCATCACGATCCCGCCGCCCCGGCCGCGCAGGCCGAGGGGCGAGAGATGGCCCAGGCCGGCCCGGAAGCCGGTGGCCCACAGCAGCACGTCTGCGTGCAGGTGCGCCGGCACCGGCCGGTCCGGGGCCCACGGTCGCGCGACCTGCGGAACCCAGGCGACGCCGTCGGGCTCGATCCGGTCGAACATCGGCAGCGGCGCGAGGACGCCGTCGTCGATCCCGCGGCGGTACTGCTCGGTCAGCGGCAGCCCCGTCACGCCGACCACGCTCCTGGGCGGCAGACCGGCCCGGGTGCGCTCGTCGACCATGGCAACGGCGGCGCGCCCCCACTCCTCGTCGAACGGGCGCGCCAGGAACTCGGGCTGCCGGCGGGTGACCCAGGTCGTGGAGGTGACCGGGGCGAGCTGCAGCAGGAGCTGGACCGCCGACGTGCCGCCGCCCACGACCACCACGTGCCGGCCGCGGAAGTCCGCGGCGGACCGGAAGTCGCGGCTGTGCAGCTGCTCCCCGGCGAACGTCTCGCGCCCCGGGTAGGCCGGCCAGAACGGCTGCTGCCAGGTGCCGGTCGCGTTCACGACCGCACGCGTGAGCCACTCCGCGTGCTCGGTCTCGACGGCCAGCAGCCCGCCCGGGCCGCCGACGTCGCGCACCGCCCGGACCCGCGTCGGGCGCAGCACCGGCAGCGCGAGCTCCCGCTCGTACGCGGCGAAGTACCGCGACACCGCGACGGACGCGCGTTCGCCCGGGTCCACCGCGGGCATCGGCGCGCCGGGGAGCTCGTGCACGCCGTGCGCGTCCTGCATCCGCAGCCAGTCCCACCGGTGCTGCCACGCACCCCCAGGCGCGGGCGCGTCGTCGAGCACCACGAAGCCGCCGACCGCCGGCGGGCGTCCCGGGCCGCGCGGCGCCAGCCGGGCGCGCCGCAGGTGGTACGCCGCGGCGAGCCCGGCCTGGCCGGCACCGATGACGACGACGTCGACGCGCGCACCATAGGAGTCCCTCATCGCCAGTCACAGTGCCACGGCCGTCACCGGTTCGGCCAACCGTCCCGACCGCGCCCGCCCGCGTGGTGAGATGGAAACCATGACCTCTCTCCTCCCGGTCACCCGGCGCGGCCCGCTCGACCCCGCTGCGGTCGCCGAGATCCGCGCCCTCGCGGCCGAGGCCGCGGCCGCCGACGGCGTGGCTCCCCTGTCGGAGAACCCGTTGCTGCACCTCACCGCGGAAGCCGGCACGGTCCATCTGCTGGTGCGCGCCCCGCGGGACGACGTCGATCGCCAGGACGTCGCGAACCCCGACGGCGCCCTGGCCGGGTACGCGCAGCTCGACCTCGGCGCCCCGGGATCGGCGACCGCCGAGATGGTGGTCGCCCCCCGCTTCCGGCGCCGCGGCGTCGGGCGCGTGCTGCTCGAGGCGGCCCGCGGGCTCGCCGCCGAGGACGGCGCGGGGTCCCCGGACGGACGCCAGTTCTCGGTCTGGGCGCACGGGGACCTGCCCGCGGCGCGCGCGTTCGCCGCGAGCGCGGGCCTCGCCGTCGTGCGGGAGCTGCTCTTCCTCAGCCTCGACCTCTCGACGCTGCCGGCCGACGAGGGTGCGCCGACGCCGCGCGGCGTGAGCGTGCGCGCGTTCGTGCCCGGCCAGGACGAGGACGACTGGCGGCGCGCCAACGCGCGCGCGTTCGCCCACCACCCCGAGCAGGGCCGGATCACGCGGCGGGACCTCGATGCGCGGATGGCCGAGCCGTGGTTCGACGCGGCGGGCTTCCTCCTCGCCGAGCGCGACGGCGTCCTGCTCGGCTCGGTCTGGACCAAGGTGCACCCGGCCGACGCGACGCACGAGGCGGCCGGCGAGATCTACGTCGTCGGGGTCGATCCGGACGCCCAGGGCCTCGGGCTCGGTGGCGCGCTGATCCGGCAGGGGCTCGAGCACCTCGCCGGCCGCGGGATCGGCACCGCGATCCTGTACTGCGAGGCGGACAACGAGATCGCGCTGCGTGCGTACGCCCGACTCGGCTTCGCCCGCGCGGGCGTCGACGTGCAGTTCGGCTGACACGCGCCGGGCGGATGGTTCGGCAACCCTGTGTTCACCCAGGAGTGGCACCATGGGCGGATGACTGATCAGCCGACCGCCCGTCCGCGGACCGCGAAGGTGCGCAGGCCCCCGATCGCCGCCGCCGCCGGTCCCGTGCCCACCGTGGCGGAACCGCGCGAAGCCACCAGTGACGTGCGCGCCGCGCTCGGCATCGCCGCCGGGCTGCCCGACGACCGGTTCAGCGATCGCGAGCTCAGCTGGTTGGCGTTCAACCAGCGCGTGCTCGAGCTCGCCGAGGACCCGCACCAGCCGCTGCTCGAACGGGTGCGGTTCCTGGCGATCTTCGCCTCCAACCTCGACGAGTTCTTCATGGTCCGCGTCGCCGGCCTGAAGCGGCGCATCGCGACCGGCCTGGCCGTGACGGCGGCGTCGGGCCTGAGCCCCCGGCAGGTGCTCGAGGTCATCAGCGAGCGCGCCCACGAGCTGATGGACCGCCACGCCCGCGTGTTCGCCGACCAGGTCCAGCCCGCGCTCGCCGCGGAGGGCATCACGCTGGTGCACTGGGACGAGCTCGCCCCGACCGAGCACGAGCGGCTGCACAAGTTCTTCCGCAAGCAGATCTTCCCCGTGCTCACCCCGCTCGCGGTCGACCCGGCGCACCCGTTCCCGTACATCTCCGGGCTCTCGCTCAACCTCGCCGTCGTCGTGCTCAACCCGGCGACCGGCAAGGAGCACTTCGCACGGGTCAAGGTCCCGCCGCTGCTGCCCCGCTTCATCGCCGTCGACGCCCGCGGCCGGCCGAGCGCGCCGGGCGCACCGGGCGCGCAGGCCGAGTCCACGAAGGTCAGCCCGATGTCGTTCGTCCCCGTCGAGGACGTCATCGCCCAGCACCTCGACCAGCTGTTCCCCGGGATGGAGATCGTCGAGCACCACACGTTCCGGGTCACGCGCAACGAGGACGTCGAGGTCGAGGAGGACGACGCCGAGAACCTCCTGCAGGCGATGGAGAAGGAGCTGCTGCGCCGCCGGTTCGGGCCGCCGGTCCGGCTCGAGCTCGCCGAACAGATCCAGCCGCGCATCCGGGACCTGCTCGTGCGCGAGCTCGGGGTCACCGAGGACGAGGTGTACGAGCTGCCGGCCCCGCTCGACCTGACCGGCCTGAACCTCATCGCGGACCTCGACCGCGCCGACCTGAGCTTCCCGCGGTTCGTGCCCGCCACGCACCGCCAGCTCGCCGAGGTCGAGAGCGCCAAGCCGACCGACGTGTTCGCGGCCATCCGCGAGCGTGACATCCTGCTGCACCACCCGTACGACTCGTTCTCGACGTCGGTGCAGACGTTCCTGGCCCAGGCGGCGGCCGACCCGAACGTGCTCGCGATCAAGCAGACCCTGTACCGGACCTCCGGGGACTCGCCCATCATCGATGCGCTGGTCGACGCCGCCGAGGCGGGCAAGCAGGTGCTCGCGCTGGTCGAGATCAAGGCGCGGTTCGACGAGCAGGCGAACATCTCCTGGGCACGCAAGCTCGAGCAGGCCGGCGTGCACGTGGTCTACGGGATCGTCGGCCTCAAGACGCACTGCAAGCTGAGCCTCGTGGTGCGCCAGGAGTCGGACGGCCTGCGCCGGTACTGCCACGTCGGCACGGGGAACTACAACCCCAAGACGGCTCGCCTGTACACCGACCACGGGCTGCTCACCTGCGACCTCGACGTCGGCCAGGACCTCACCCGACTGTTCAACCAGCTGAGCGGATACGCCCCGAAGTCCCGGTTCCACCGGCTGCTGGTCGCGCCGCGCTCGCTGCGCCCGGGCCTGATCGAGCGGATCGACCGGGAGGCGGCGGCGCACGTCGGCGGCCGCCCCGCCTGGATCAAGATCAAGGTCAACTCGATCGTGGACGAGTCCGTCATCGACGCGCTCTACCGGGCGTCCCAGGTCGGGGTGCCGATCGACCTGGTCGTGCGCGGGATCTGCGCGCTGCGCCCCGGCGTCCCGGGCCTGAGCGAGACGATCCGCGTGCGCTCCATCCTCGGCCGGTTCCTCGAGCACTCCCGGATCTTCGCGTTCGCGGACTCCTCCGGGGACGGCCCCGAGGTCTTCATCGGCTCGGCCGACCTGATGCACCGCAACCTCGAGCGCCGCGTCGAGGCCCTCATCCGGGTCGTCGACCCCGAGCAGATCGCCGAGCTCGTCGACCTCAACGACCTCGCCATGAGCAACGGCACGTCGTCGTGGCACCTGCAGCCGGACGGCACCTGGGTCCGGCACCACCTGCGCGAGAACGGCCAGCCGCTCGCCGACCTCCAGGCGTGGCACATCTCGCAGCGCCGTCGCCCGGCCCGGGCACGCTGATGCCGGCCGATCTGCCCGCCGGAGCGGAGCGTTGTCGTCGAACCGGCGATGTGACCTGCCGGTGAGCCGCTCGACCTCCCGCCAGCCGTCCGTGATGGCGGCCGGCGCCCTGGTGTGGCGCAGGGGGCAGGACTCGCTCGAGGTGCTGCTCGTGCACCGGCCGCGCTACCAGGACTGGTCGTGGCCGAAGGGCAAGGTCGACCCCGGCGAGTCGCTTCCCGCGGCCGCCGTCCGGGAGATCAGCGAGGAGACGGGACACGACGTCGTCCTCGGGATGCCGCTGCCCGGCCTGCGGTACCGGTTGACCGACGGTCGGATCAAGCACGTGCGCCTGTGGGCGGCGCGGGTCGCCTCCGAGGCCGACGCACCCGCGCTCGGTGCGCGTGCGGACGTGGTCGCGGCCACGGTCGACGAGATCGACGACATCGCGTGGATGAGCCTCGAGAAGGCCGAGCGGACGCTGACCCGCGCGGCCGACCGCCTCCCCCTCGCCGAGCTCGTGGCGCTGCACGAGAAGGACCGCCTCGACACGAGGGTGCTCGTCGTCGCGCGGCACGCGAAAGCGCAGTCGCGGTCGACCTGGAAGGGCGGCGAGACGGACCGGCCGCTCACCGCCCCCGGGCGGGTGCAGGCCGACTCCCTCGTGCCGGTCCTCGCGGCGTTCGGCGTGCGCGACGTCGTCACGAGCGCCTGGGAGCGGTGCGCGCGCACGATCGAGCCGTACTCGCGCGCGGCCGGCATCGTGCCCGGGTACTCCGACCTGACCGAGGCCGCCCACGAGCGGTCGCCGAGCAAGGTGGCCGGCGAGGTGTGGCGGTTGCTGCAGTCCAACCAGGACGTGGTCATGTGCACGCACCGTCCGGTGCTGCCCACCGTGCTCGACGTGCTGGGGCAGCACTCGCGCCGGTCGGTGGCGAGCACCCTGCCGGCCAAGGACCCGTTCCTGCAGCCCGGCCAGGTGCTCGTCGCGCACGTCGGCCAGACCCCCAAAGGCGCCCGCATCATGGGCGCGGAGCTGCACCGCCCCCCGGTCCCCACCCGCCGCTGACGCTCCGGCTCGGTTCCCCGAGGAATGTGCGCGAAAGAGGCGCGGATTCCTCTGGGAACTGGGCCGACAGGCTAGAGGAAGAGGCTGAAGACCGCGTACATGCCCGCCGCGACCAGGCCCGCCATGGGGATGGTGAGGATCCAGCCGATCCCGATGTTCTTCGCCACGCCCCACCGCACGGCGGACAGGCGTTTGGTCGCGCCGACGCCCATGATCGCCGAGGTGATCGTGTGCGTCGTCGAGATCGGCGCCTGGAACACGAACGCGGTCGTGTAGAGCACCGACGCGGCGACGGTCTCGGCCACGAACCCGCGTGACGGGTCGAGCTCGATGATCTTGCGGCCGAGCGTGCGCATGATGCGCCAGCCGCCGGAGTAGGTACCGAGCGAGATCGCGGTGGCGGCGGCGAGCTTGACCCACAGCGGGATCGCCGACCCCTGCGGCATCAGCCCGCCAGCTACGAGCGCCAGCACGATGACGCCCATGGTCTTCTGCGCGTCCTGCAGTCCGTGGCCCAGCGCCATCGCGGCGGCCGACGCCGTCTGGGCGATCCGGAAGCGGCGCATCGTCTTGGCCGGCGCCATGCTGCGCACGATCCAGAGGACGACGACCATCAGCAGGTAGGCGAGCCCGAACCCGACCAGCGGCGAGATGACCATCGGCAGGACGACCTTGTCGAGGATCACGTTCCAGTGCACGGTGGTCGACGACGCGAGCCCGGCCCCCGTGAGGCCACCGATCAGCGCGTGGGTCGACGACGAGGGCAGCCCGAGCCACCACGTGATGAGGTTCCAGGTGATCGCGCCGATCAGCCCGGCCAGCACGACCGTGAGGCCCTGGACGCCGGACTCGGGCGAGATGTCGATGATGCCGGAGCCGATCGTCAGCGCCACGCCCGTGCCGAGCAGCGCGCCGATCACGTTGAACACGGCCGCCATGATCAGGGCGACCCGGGGGGTCAGCGCCCGGGTCGAGACCGAGGTCGCGATCGCGTTGGCGGCGTCGTGAAATCCGTTGGTGTAGTCGAATCCGAGCGCGACGAGCACGACGATGACGACGAGGACGAGCTCCACCGCTGCTCAGGACTCCTTGAGGGCAATGGTCTCGACGGTGTTCGCCACCGTCTCGAACGCGTCCGCGGCGTCCTCGAGCTTCTCCACGACCTCTTTGAGCTTCATCAGGTGGATCGGGTCGGAGATCTCGTCGAACATCTGCCCGAGCAGCTTGCGGTGCACCTTGTCGGCCTGGTTCTCCAGGCGGTTCACCTCGACCCAGTACGGCGGCAGGTCGGCCATCGAGCGCAGGCGAGGCATCGCGTCGGCGGTCAGCTCGGCCGCACGCTGCAGGACCTGGACCTGCTCGGACACCTGGTCGGGCAGCTCGTCGAGCTTGTACAGCACGATGAGGTCGCCGGCCTCTTCCATGTAGTCCATGCAGTCGTCGAGCGCGGAGGCGAGGTTGTAGATGTCGTCCCGGTCGAACGGGGTCACGAACGTCTTGTTCAGCCGGTGCATGATCGCGTGGGTGGACTCGTCGGCCAGGTGCTCGACGTGGGCGAGCTGCTCGCCGAGGGCGATCCGGCCCGCACGGTCGGCACCGAGCAGCTCGGCGAGCAGGTTCGCGCCGGTGATGAGGTGTTCGGCCGTGACGGCGAACAGATCGAAGAAGGACGTATCGCGCGGTGTCAGGCGCAGGCGCACTGGAGGACTCTCCGAGGGGGACGCTGGGGCGAGCACAGGCCAAAGCAGCGCTCGGGTGAACGCGAAAGCAAACCAGGTCGCACCGCGCGTCCGACGGGCGACGGAAGAACCAGGAACGAAGCGACGTCGGACCGGGAAGCGCCTGTCGGCGCGAAGGCCGCTCGAGGCGGCGATATGTGGAGCCCGGGGCTACCGCGGCCCGACGTCGTCGAACACTCTACGCCCGCGTTTCGGCCGATGCCGGGACTAGTCCAGACGACCGCGGCGCCACAGATCGGCTGCGGCCTCGAGCTCCTCGGCGGTCCGGATGAGCGACGACGCGCCGCGGGTGAGCCGTCGCGCGCCGTCGGGATCGAGGTCCTCGACGCCGTCGGCGTCGAACGCGGCACCGGTGGACAGCACCCGGCAGAACGCCGCACCCCGCTCGAGGGCGACCGCCAGGTCCCCCGCGAACACCCCCGACAGGACCGCATCGGCGACCTGGCGGACGTCGTCGGGCCCGGGGGGCATCGCGACGCCGGCGACCACGCCGGGCACCTGCGCGGTACCCGCTCCGCTGCGATAGCGCTCGGCCACGGTCTCCGGGTCGCGGCGGACCCACTCGCGCAGCACGTACAGCCGCCACAACGCACCGGGCAGCGTCCCGGCGGGGCTGTCGGCCCACAGCGCGGCGAGCTCGTCGAGCCCCTCGGCCTCGACGAGCCGGACCAGGCGCTCGACGACGGCGGGGTCCTCCGAGGCGCGGGCCCGGTGCACGATCGCGCCCGCGGTGGTGTGCGCGATCTCCGACCGCAGCGCAGGGTCGGAGTCCCCCGGCAGCTCGTCGGCGGCGCGCGGGTCGAGCATCGCCGGCCGACGGGGCCTGCTCGTCGCCGGACCGGTCTCAGACATGGAGCCCACCACGAAACGTCATGGTCTCGATTGTCCCCGATCTCGCCGGGTGACCGTCGTCGGTCCGGTCGCGGACTAGACGGTCCAGGTCGAGCGCCGACCCGCGGCGGCCCGGATCGCCTCGACCTTCGTCGCGGCGAGGCGCGGGGGAACCCGACGGAACACGTCCGGGACGTCGTCGCGCACCGTGACGAGAGCGGCCTCGGGCCGCACCGGCGTGGCGAGGATCACCGCGTCGAGGACGATCACGGCGCGCACCTCGACCACCACCCCGGCGGAATTGCGGAGCAGCTCCTCCACCCGGCTCTGCTCGAGCTGGGCATCGCGAAGGTAGTGGGTCGGCCGGCCGTCGATGACGATGCCGGTCCGGCTGAGGCAGGCGGCGGAGCCGGGGTGGGCGTACGACCGGATCGTGTAGACGCCGCCCGGACCGATCAGCAGGTGGTCGAGCAACCCGCCCTGGAGGCCGACCGGGACGTCGTGCAGCACGAGCCAGCCGCTGGGCACGAGACGCTCCAGCCGTGCCCCGAGCGACTCGTCCTGCCTGCTGTGCGCCCCGGGTCGCGCCGTGGAGATCTCGTCGGCGACGAGCTCGTCGAACGCGTCGCGCGGACCGCGCACGACGGGCAGGACGAGCTCGGAGACGTCGGCGCGCAGGTACTCCTGGGCCGCGAGGCGCAGTGCGGCCTCGCCGGTGGGCCGGTCGACCGTGATCTGGCCCGACCGCAGGTCGATCCAGCCCACTCGCTCGCCGGTGTCCTCGGTGACCACCAGGCGGTCGGCGCCGAAACGACGCCAGCGGCGGACGGTCAGCGTCGAGGACATGCTTGTCCTATCGGCAGGTCAGGGCCCGAAGTTCACTGTTCCGGCACAGGTTCATTTGGGGACAGGCTCGAAGGTCAACGAGACCGAGTTCATGCAGAACCGGTCCCCGGTGGGCGTCTGCGGGGCGTCGTCGAACACGTGCCCGAGGTGCGAGCCGCACGTCGCGCAGCGCACCTCCGTGCGTACCGCGCCGAGGCTGCGGTCTTCGATGAGCTCGACGGCGTCACCCGCCAGCGGCGAGTAGAAGCTCGGCCAGCCGCAGTGGGAGTCGAACTTCGTGTCCGACCGGAACAGCTCCGCCTGGCACGCGCGGCACCGGTAGATGCCCTCGCGGTTCTCGCCGAGCAACGCCCCGGTCCAGGGCCGCTCGGTGCTCGCCCGGCGCAGGACGCTGAACTCCTGCGGGTCGAGCTCCAGGCGCCATTCGTCGTCACTACGTTCGACGGGGTAGTTCATGTCCGCGCTCCTTCGGTCGGGGCGGAGCAGCCTGCCGGGGCGGAGCGGCCGTAGCCGCTCGCACCTCGGGTGTGCCGTCCTCTCAGGACCAACCGAACCGAGCGGACGCGGATTCCCGTGCGGGGACCGCAAGCCACACCGCCGAGCGCATCGCAGCGCTCGGCGGGCGGCAGCGTGCTCAGCGCGAGCGGCGACGACCGGCGTCGGACCCGCGGGACATCTCGACGGCGCCGCTGCGGCCACCCGTCGTGGAGGAGTACATGACCGTGGAACCACCCTGGGCGGGACGGCTCGCGCGGGCGGGCTGGCCGGCACCGCGCCCGGCACCGGGCGCGCGCCCCTGACCTGCGGCCGCACCCTGACCGGACCCGCCGCTGGCACCGCCACCACGCCG
>NZ_SDWW01000062.1 GCF_004168625.1 Pengzhenrongella frigida | reverse complement strand
TACGCTGGGCCTGCACCCGCAAACACCGCCGGGAGGCAGCCAAGAACACCGATCTGCCCGGTTAAGAACGAAGAGCCCTCAAACCTACCGCTTCGGTTCCATGGTGTCACGGCGATTCGGGTTCAGATCACGCCAAACGGCAATGTACTCCCGGCAGGCATGGCGGGCTCGAGTGCAACTCGCTGTGCTCGAAGCACAAGTTTTTTCGGGCGGTTTGGCATGTGGTCTTTTCGGTTCATTGTCACCAGCGTGATCAACACCCGGTCACCGAAGGTTTCCAACGAGCCCGCATGGCGCACGCAGGCTCGCGGGTCGTTATGCGCGCTGGCGGGCGCCGTGTGGATCCGGCGAACTCGTCGAGGGCTGCCTGATCGCATCTGTGCATGGCTCAGCGCCCGTTCGGTCATGTGCTGAGAGCTGCCCCGGCGCATGAATCGTGCGGTCGAGCAGCACCACACGCTTGACCGCGTCGGCGCCTACGTCCCATCCGACGATATCGAAGAATCTGCGCACAACGGCCGGCTGACGAACAGGGACTCACGCGCCTGAACCCGATCGGTCCGTTGGAGCCACCGGGACGCACGTTGACACGGGCCTCACGGCGGCACGCACCAAGCTCGCTTCAGAGCGAATCGTGTCGTCGAGGCGGGGCAGAGTGCTGCCAGGAAGTAGCGGACACTTCTGGCACTAGCCGACAACGCTGGTTGTCAGTCCCCCGCCCGACGATAGTTGCGGGTCACTCGTCAGCCGTTCGAAGACTCGGAGGCATCGTGGGCAAGGGCAGGCGCGTCAAGAAGAGTCGTCACCGCACTCGGGTCGACCCGGGCCAAGTTCCGCCGCCGAGAGTCGGCACGAGCGGCACCGCCAGTTCCAGTGGGACAAGCGACGATAGCGAGCGGACATCCGCGTCGCGGATATCCCGCAGCTCAATGCTGACGAGTGGGACGCAGTTTGGCGCGCGGCTCCGTCTCCTTTCCGCCGAGCGCGAGAAGGCACTTCTAGCGCTGCGCGGCGCCGAGTTCGCTATCGCGCAGGAGGTTGCCCGCGAACGAGCTGCGGGCGCGTCTTGGCCGGAGATCGGGGCTGCGCTCGGGATCAGCAGGCAGGGAGCTCGGCAACGGTTCGGGGACCGCGAGTAGACCCTGCGAGAGCGAGCAGACCAGGCCGGATCCACAGGTTCGTCTCCCAACCTCGCGTGTTGCACCGCAATCCGCATACCTGCTTCCGACGGCTCTCTCTTGGAAGGTGGTTGCGTCCATGAGCTCCGAACGGCTCACGTTCAGCCCCGAGGACGTCGCAGAGCAGCTCGGCACCTCCGCCTGGTGGGTGCGCGAGCAAGCACGGCGCGGGCGGATCCCCCACCTTCGCCTCGGCAAGGCCCGCATACGCTTCCTGCAGGAGCACATCGACACGCTGATCCAGCACTTCACCGTCGAAGAGCGATCGTTGACCGCCGAGCCGCCACCCACCGCGTCGCTCGACCTTACGGCGCTCGGCGCGACGAGCCGGTCGTTGGCCTCTCACCGCCGCCGGCCGCACGTTCAGGGCGACAGCCAGCTGTTCTGAATAGCGTCATCCACACTGCGTTGACCACGCCGACGCGCCCTCAAGGGCCCTCGAGAGCGCTGCGATACATCAACGACTGGGAGCTGCATGCGAGACGGGTTACTGCTGCGCGTGCCGACCCGGCCGCAGGACGTCGACGACTCGGTCGAACTGCGGGACCTGTCGGCCCTTCTGAGCGCGCAGCCGGTCCGCCAACACCTTTCCCTGCACCACTCCCACGCCGTCGACGGTCCTTCCGCCGTTGGTGACGTCTCCCCACCAAACGATGACGGGCTGCACCCAAAGGCGCTTGCCGCAGCGCTTCTCGATCTGCTCGCTGAGGGCGGCGGCCTCTCCGCGGGAACGCTTCACGACCGAGGTGATGCTGAGGTAGATGTCGTCGTCATACTTGTGTCGCCCTACAAGCCGGCCGTCCTCGCCGGGCTCGAGCCGGTATCCAGACCACTTCGAGTTGAGGCAGTAGACACCGGTCGGGCCGAGCACAACGTGGTCGAAGTTCTTCGAGCCGTTGGCAAGGTCGTGCAGCACGACCCAGCCCTCCTTCTCAAGTCCGCGGAGCTGTTTGGCCGTCTCCTCCTCGCCGAATGCGCCTTCCTGCCAGCTGGCGATCGACACCGGAGGCGACTGGCGCATCAGCAGGAGGGTCGCGAACAACGCACCTGCGACGGCGGGCCCAGCCCAGCTCTGATCCCCCGGTCCCAGGTTGACCAGCCAGGTGAGCAGGATCCCGGCGCCAATGCCGAGCACAACCATGAGGAGCCACCACTTTCGGTTGCGCTGCAGCCACGCTTTTCTCAGATCGTTGTACTTGCGGCGCGCCCGAGCGCCGGCCCTTCGTCGGTTGCGACGGACTTCGATCCAGATGCGTAGTGAGTTGACCACGCCCAATTCATCGGCGCATTGCCTCGTGAAAATGAGGCGCTCAGCGAATCCTCTTCCGACGGATGATCCGAGGGGCCGTCGACTCAGCCTCCAAGCGGCTGATGCGCGTTGTGGGCGATCAGACGTCGAAGGTCGGCGACAGAGACCACCTGCTCCTCATCCGCGCCGTCGGCTACCCGCTGCTCGACCCAGTCGCGCAGGAGCGCCGTGACCTTGACCCCGTCGCGGCGCGCGATGACGCGGGCAGCATCAAGGGTCGCCGCAGGCATCCGGATCGTGATCCCGACCATCGGCTCCGCGATGACGGAGGTATCGAGCTTTGCCTTCTCGAGCTCGCCGGACGTGTCGGTTTCGTCGTAGTACTCGCGGAGTGCGTCCAGGTCGCCAGCGGTCATGTCATCGCCCCTTTCGGCGGAACGTGCGTCTCTCAGAGTCGGTCTGGTCTCGGGCGGTGACGATGTACACGCCGCCGTCGAGGGCTGGTGCGATGACGATCAGCAGGTGCCGGCCGGCATCGGACATCGCGAACACGAGGGTCGTTCCGCCTCGCCCTGGGGTGATCCACCGTGGGCTCATGTAGAGCGCCTCCTGGACCTCCTCGGGAACGACCCGATGGCGAGCGATGTGATCCTCGGACTCTTCACTCCAGGTGATCGGAGGAAGCGACACTCCATCGTAACGCGAATCGTCACGCACCACGAGGCTCACTTCCGAATGCCAGCGTCAGTCCGCCCAGCGCACGGTTCGCCGCCTCTGCAGCGGCCGTCTGTTGATCGGGCAGTAGGTGCGAGTACGTGTCCGTCGTCGTCGTGATGGACTCGTGTCCCAGCCGCCGCTGCAGCACGAACAGGTCCGTCCCCGCGGCGATCATCCACGACGCGTGCGTGTGCCGCAGGTCGTGCACCCGCGGTCGCTTCGTCAGCCGCGGCGCGTCGGGGTCGGGCGACCCGTCCGCCTTCAGCGGGCGGCACGCCGCATCCAGCGCCGGGGTCCACGTCGTCGTCCAGAACCGCGACGATGACAGCTGCGATCCCACCGTGTTGGTGAAGAGGAGCTCGTCGGGCGCCTTCGCGGCAACCAGCGGTAGCAGCACATCGACCAGGTCCTCAGGCAGCGACACTGTGCGCCGGGCCCGCTTCGTCTTGGGCGGGCCGACGAACCAGTGCCGGTTCCCGTCCCGCTTCCAGGCCTTCGTCACCCGAAGCGTCGCCGGCCGCGCGCCGAGGTCAACGTCGCCCGCCGTGAGCGCTGTGGCCTCGCCCCACCGCAGCCCGGTGGCCACGAGAGTGACGACGAGCGGCCGGTAGAACTCGGCTACGCACGACAGCAGCAGTGAGAACTCGCCGCGGGTGAGCACGGTCATCTCATCGTGCGTGGACTGGCTCTTGGGCAGTTCGACTCCCGCGCACGGGTTGTCCGTGCGGTACCCGAGCCGCACCGCCGTCGACATCGCCGCCGACAGCAGACCGTGAACGTTGGCGATCGTCTTCGGCGCCAGGCCCTTCGAGCTCATCGCGCGCACCCATCCAGCCATGTGCCGGTACGTCATCCCAGACACCGGATACGGGCCGATCGTCGGGGTGATGTGCGAGTCGAGCTGTTGGCGGTAGTGCGCGCGCGTGTCCAGGCCGACCGACGTCAACAGGTCGATGTGCTCGGACACGACGTCGGTCACCGTCGGACCAGGCTTACGAATCACGTCCGCAATTCGCGCGGCTTCGACCGCATGGCCACCGGCGGCCTCGATGAGTTCCTTCGCTACACGCGCGTCGCGCTCATCGTCATACGTGAGCGACGTTTGGCGTCCCGTCTCCGGATCTCGCCAGAGCACCGCGAACGACGTCGTCCCATCGCTGCGTCTGCGCTCTCGAACCGAGGCCATAGACGCAAAAGTAGCCATCCGCGTCAACGGATGGCTACCTCTGTGTCAACATGACCTGCGTTTGTGCAGGTCCAGGGGGTGGAGGTGGCGGGAATCGAACCCGCGTCCGATGACTGTGAACCAGGACTTCTCCGGGCGCAGCTTGCTGCGCTTTTCTCGGCCCCAGCAATCTAGCAAGCATGCTGCTGACAGGCCCAGCCGTCTTAAGTCCCTGCAGCGGCGACGACAAACGCTGCAAGCAATCTCTCTAGATGACGCTAGCTACCGAGGCGAGAGCAAACTCGGGCTAACGGACTTCGAAGACTCGCTCAGGCGGCGAGTGCGAAGTCGGTGCGCGTGTTGTTGGCACCTATTGGTTTTGCAGGGAGCGTTCACGAGATAACCCTGCATCCTCGGCCCGCTTCTCCTGGATCGACGATCACCGTCGAAACCGATCACCCCCCTGTGCAGTTGTCAACCACCGCCGCTGCCCACCGTCTCCGGTGCGCCTCGCCAGCGCTTCCATCCTACGGGAGAACGCGGCCGACGTCGCCGGCATTCCGCATCACGGCCCGCAGCCCTCGCAACCGTCCGCCGGCCCCCTCAGTTCGCCGTGCGGCCCCCTGCCCGGTGTCGCAAACTGGAGCAATGGACGAGCTGCTGAGCCTGCACCGAGTCAACGCCGACCGCTTCACCCTGCTGGTCGAGGAGGTGGGAACGAACTGGGACGCGCCCACGCCGTGCATCGACTGGTCGGTGCGAGAGCTCGTGAACCACCTGACCGCCGAGCAGCTGTGGGTACCCGAGCTGCTCGCGGGCCGCACGATCGCGGAGGTCGGAGACAAGTTCGCCGGCGACGTGCTGGGCGACGACCCGGTCGCGACCTGGCGGGCGGCGATCGCAGCCGCCGTCGCGGCCTTCGCGGACGAGACCGCCCGGGGGCGCACCGTCGAGCTGTCGGTCGGCACCCGCGCCGCGCACGAGTACCTCGACGAGATGGTGACCGACCTGGCCATCCACGGGTGGGACCTGGCCATCGCGCTGCACGTCGACGAGACGATCGATCCCCTGACGGTGGACCGCCTGCTCATCGAGTGGACCGGCCGGGCGTCCGAGCTGCCGCACCCGCTGTTCGGGGAGCCGCTTCCGAGCGAGCCGACGGACGACCCGCAGACGAAGCTGCTGGCCATCTTCGGTCGTCGCGCCTGAGCCAAAGACTGTCACCGCACGGCGACCGTCACCAGCCCCCGCCACCACCGCCGCCGACTCCCCCACCGGAGAACCCGCCGGAGAATCCCGACCGGCCGGACGACCCGGGGGTCGGTGCGGAGATCGACTGGGTCGCGATCGCCGAGAAGCTCTCCATCGCGTGCCCGAACGAGTTCGTCGCCAGCCAGAACGTCCCGACCCCGTACCCGGGCCCGCCGTACCAGGTCGGCTCCGCGACGGCGCGTCCCTGCGCGGCGAGGCGCGCGAACACCGCCGCCCACCGCTCGGTGAGCCCGAACACGATCGCGTAGGGCAGGTACCGGCTGAACAGGTCCTCGCCCTCCTCGAACCGCAGCTGTTCCGCCTCGGCGGTCGCGAGGTACTGCCGGAATCCGAGGGTCTGGCCGAGCACCGCAGTCCCGGCCGCGGTGCGCGCCGGCGCATTGCGGGCGACGGCGTACAGCACCACCCCGACCATGAACACGGCGACCCCGACCAGGGCCCCGCGCGTGAAGGCGGCCAGGAGCACGGTCAGGCCCGCGCCCAGGACCGCGAGGCCCAGGCCGGCCACGAGCCAGTGCGTCCGCACGGTCTTCGGGTTGCCCCGGAACCAGCCGCGCGCGGTGACGTCCTCGTACAGCTCGCCCTGGACGGTGGCCATCGTGGCCGCGAACGTCGCCTTGAGCTCCGACAGGGCCACCGTGGACCGGCCGGCGAAGATGCCGTCGAGCAGCGTCCGCTCATAGGTCGTCAGGGCGTCGTCGGCCGGGCGCCGCTGCACCAGGCTCCAGTCCGCACCGCGCCCGAGGAAGTTCGCCTCGGCCGTCTGCTCGATGCGCAGGTAGCCGCGCACCGCGAGGTCGACGATCGAGGCGGTGACGTCACGCGGGTCGGCGCGCTCGTCGATCAGCGTGCCGAGCTGGCCCGCCTGGAAGCCCGCGGGCGGCGTGAAGTGGACGGCGATCGGCATCCGGCGGTCGCGCGGTCGGACGTCGCCCGGTTGGCCGGCCTGCGGCGCGAGTCCCGGGACCTGATCGAGGTACTGCTCGTCGCGGCCGCGTTGGCGGATGCGGCTGAGCACGAGACCGAGCCCGCCGAACAGCACGACGGCAGCCGTGCCACCGGTCCACGGGGTCAGGGCGAACGCCTTGACCGGGGTCCAGCGCTCGCGCAGGATCGGTGCGGCGTCGGTGAAGGTGCCCGGCGCGTAGCTCGTCGCGACGGTCATGCCCTCCTGCGGCGCGAGCGCGTGCTGCGTGAACTGAGCCCGCACGCCGTCGGCCGTGGCGCTGTCGCAGGTGCTGGTCGACTGGAACGGCCCGGCGAAGCAGCCGACCTGCTCGACCGCGGCCGGGCCATCGATCGTCACGGTGATGTCGTTCAGCGGGATCTCCCACTGGCCACCGAGGACGTTCCAGTTCAGCTCGTCGCCGGCGTTCGTCGCATTCGCCGCGTTCACCAGGCCGCGCGCCGTGTACGTCACCGTGTACCGGTGCACCCCGCGGACGTCGTCGACGTCGGGGTCCCCGATCCGCAGCTGGAGCCAGCCGTTCTCCTCGGTGACCTCGAGGTCGTCGGGCGCCGTGGACGGGTCGTCGGAGGCCGCCGTGATGTCCGAGAACTCGTACACGCGGTCGTAGTCCGCGTCGAACCGCTGCGAGCTCGGCAGCGTGAGGTAGGGCCCGTGCCCCGGATCGTCGCCGAAGTCGAACGCGAACTCGATGCGGACGGCCATCGTGCCGTCCGCCGCCAGGTCGACCTGGACGTCGTACCGCTCGATCTCATTGCCCGACGACGAGTCGGCCTGGGCCGGCAGCGCGAGCGTCACCCCGAGCGCGCCCGCAAGGGCGAACGTGGTGCCGAGACGTCGGAGGAAGGAGCGCGCAGGTGGTGCCGGGCGGTCAGCGGTCACGGTGGGTCTGGATGGCGCGCTGGGCCTCGCGGGTGTCCTGCTGCTCACGCAGCGTGTGCCGCTTGTCGTACTCCTTCTTGCCGCGTGCGAGCGCGATCTCGACCTTCGCGCGACCGTCCACGAAGTACAGGCCGAGGGGCACGATCGTGTGCCCCTTCTCCTGCGTCTTGTCCGACAGGCGGTCGATCTCGGAGCGATGCATGAGGAGCTTGCGCTTGCGCCGCGGCGCGTGGTTGGTCCACGTGCCCTGCGAGTACTCGGGGATGTGCACGCCCTCGAGCCAGGCCTCGCCGCGCTCGATCGTGCAGTAGCCGTCGACGAGCGAGGCCCGCCCGGCGCGCAGCGCCTTGACCTCCGTGCCCATCAGCACCAGCCCGGCCTCGAACACGTCCTCGATGAAGTAGTCGTGTCGCGCCTTGCGGTTGCTGGCGACCAGCTTGCGCCCCTGCTCCTTGGCCACCGTGAAACCTCTCGCTCGTCCTCGCCGTGCTGCCGGTCCAGCCTAGAGGACTCGGCGCGGGTGCCCTCGCGCGGAGCGGCGGGTCAGAGGCCGAGCATGCCGGCGGGGTCTTGCGTGCTCCCGTTGACGTACACCTCGAAGTGCAGGTGGCACGCGGCCGATGTGCCGGTGTTCCCCGAGTACCCGATCAGCTGGCCCTGGTCGACGTGCTGCCCGCTGCGGACCGCGAAGCTGGTCATGTGGTTCGAGCTCGACATCACCGAGTTCCCGTTGATGAAGCCGTAGTCGATCATCACCTGGTTGCCGAACCCGAACCGCGACATCGCCCACTGGACCGTGCCGTCTCGCGGCGCGTACAGCGGCGTGCCGCAGTACGTGCGCAGGTCGATCCCGGCGTGCAGCCGCACGTAGCCGAGGATCGGGTGCAGCCGCATCCCGTAGCTCGAGGTCACGTGCATCGGGCTGATCGACGTCGGGTTGCCGAAGATGGCGCCCGGGATGTTGCCGGTCGGCCCGGCCGGAGCTCGTGCGGGCTTCCCCGCTGCGGCCGCGGCAGCCGCGGCGGCCGCCTCCGCGGCGCGCTGCCGGGCGATGATGTCGGCGAGCTCGGCCTCGATGGCGTTGGCCTCGGCGTCGATCTGCGCCGCCTCGGCCTCGGCCTGCGACTTGAGCGACGCGATGGCGGCCTGCTTGGCGGTCTGGTCGGCGATCAGCTGCTGGATCTCGGCCTCGCGGGCGACAGCGGCGGCCTTCGCGGCATCGGCCTCGACGACCTTCTGGTCGGCCTCGGCCTTGAGCTCGGTGACGCGGTCCTTGACCGCGGTCAACCGCGCCTGGCTGTTGCGGTTGGTGGCCTCCATCTGCTCGAGCTCGTCCAGGGCCTGGGTCTGCGTGCGCAGCGCGGTCGAGATCATGCCGTACTGGTCGACGAAGTCCGCGGTGCTCGTGGACTCCATCACCACGCTGAGGCTGGTCGCGGCCGTTTCGCCCTTGTAGGCGCGCCGGGCCATCTGCCCGACGGCGGTCCGGATCTCCTCACCGCGCGCGTCATCGACGGCGATCGTCTCGGTGATCGCCACCTCCTGCGCCTGCGCGTCCACGAGCCGCGCGGCGATGAGCGTGGCCTCGCGCTGCGTGCGCTCCAGCTCGAGCTGCGCGGTCACGAGCTCGGCCTGCGCCAGCGGAAGGCGGGCCTGGGTGACCTGCAGATCGAGGACCGCCTGGCCGAGCTCGGCGCTCAGCCCCTCGATGGACGCGGCGACCGCGTCGGCCCGGGCGTCGGCGGCGGCGGCGCGGGCCCGCGCGCTGGCCTTCTGGTCGTCGAAGCTGTCGGCGAGCGCCGGGCCGGCGGCCGCGGTCAGCAGGACGAGCACCGCGCTCAGCGCGCCGGCGATCAGACGGCTGCGCCCCCGGCTCGGTCCGGTCACGTGGGTCGGTCGAGAGTGCGTCATGGGACTCAGACCTTCGTGTAGCGGCTCAGGGTGACCACCGACGAGATCGCGGCCAGCACGATCGCGACGGCCACCAGGATCGGGGCGATCGTCCAGACGTTGCTCGTGTCGATGTAGTCGACGAAGGTCACGGAGCTCCCCAGCCAGTCCGTGACGAGATAGCGGACCCCCAGCCAGAGGCCGCCGACGGCGAGCCCCGCCCCGATGGTGGCAGCGATCGCCCCCTCGAGCATGAAGGGCAGCTGGATGAAGAGGTTCGAGGCGCCGACCAGGCGCATGATGCCGGTCTCCCGCCGCCGGCTCAGGGCCGACAGCCGGATCGTCGTCGTGATGAGCAGGACCGCCGCGAGGAGCATCACCGTGGCGAGCCCGACGGACAGCAGCGTCGCGCGGTTGAGCACGAGGAACAGGGAGTCGAAGATCCGCCGCTGGTCGAGCACCTCCTCGACCCCGGGGCGCCCGGCGAGGACGTCCGCGACCACCTGGTACTTCTCCGGATCGGCGAGCTTGACCCGGTAGGACGAGTTCATGTCGTCGGCCGTCACCGCCTTGGCCCACGGCTGGTCGGAGAGCTTCTCCTGGAACGACGCGAACGCCTCGTCCTTGCTCTCGAAGTACACCGTCTGGATGTACGGCTCGAGCTCCGGGGAGTCGAGCTCGGCCTGGACCGCGTCGATCTGCTCGGCCGTGGCCTCCCCCGCCGCACAGGTCGGCAGCTCGGAGCCGCGCGGGCACAGGAAGACCGAGACCTCGACCTTGCCGTACCAGTCGTCCTTCATCTGCGAGATCTGCTGCTGCAGGAGCGCGGCGGCGCCGACGAACGTCAGGGACACGAACGTCACCAGGATGACCGAGATGGTCATCGACAGGTTGCGTCGCAGACCGAGACCGATCTCGGACAGGATGAACTGCAGTCTCACTCTGAGCTCCTCAACGCCCCGAGCCGTACACACCGCGGGACTGGTCACGGACCATCTCGCCGGTGGACAGCTCGATCACGCGCTTGCGCATCTGGTCGACGATCTCGTCGTCGTGGGTGGCCATCACCACGGTCGTGCCGGTCCGGTTGATCCGGTCCAGCAGCCGCATGATGCCCAGGGAGGTGGTCGGGTCGAGGTTTCCGGTGGGCTCGTCCGCGAGCAGGATCGAGGGCCGGTTGACGAACGCGCGCGCGATCGCCACGCGCTGCTGCTCACCACCGGACAGCTCGTGCGGGCGGCGCTTCTCCATCCCGGCGAGCCCGACCATCTCGAGGACGTCGGGCACCGTGGTCATGATGTGGTGGCGCGGCTTGCCGATCACCTGCAGCGCGAATGCGACGTTCTCGAACACCGTCTTGTTCGGCAGCAGGCGGAAGTCCTGGAACACCGCGCCGATCTGTCGGCGCAGGTGCGGGACCTTCCACGTCGACAGCAGCGACAGGTCGCGGCCGGCCACGAACACCTTGCCCGCCGTCGGGCGCTCCTCGCGCATGACGAGGTGCAGGAAGGTGGACTTGCCGGATCCCGAGGTCCCCACGAGGAACACGAACTCGCCGCGCTCGATCTCCAGGGAGACCTGGTCGAGTGCGGGCCGCGCGCCGCGCGCGTAGACCTTGGTGACGTTCTCGAAACGAATCACAGCTGCCGATGACCAATGCTGGGGGACGGGGAGGGTCGAGATTTGGCCAAATTAAGACTAGGCAGGCCGCTCCGACGTTCCCCCGCAGACACGCCGCACGCGAACCTGTGAGCAGCAGCGTCGCTGTCGGGTTCGACTGCCCGTGACCGGTTTGCCCCTCCTACTCCGGCAGGTCCTGGCTGCGTCGCCACCGGATGCCGGCCTCGATGAAGTCGTCGATCTCGCCGTCGAACACGCCGGAGGTGTTGCCGACCTCGTACTCGGTGCGCAGGTCCTTGACCATCTGGTACGGGTGCAGCACGTACGAGCGCATCTGGTCGCCCCAGCTCGCCTTGATGTCGCCCGCCATGAGCTTCTTCGCGGCGTTCTCCTCGGCCTGACGCTGCAGCAGCAGCCGGGACTGGAGCACGCGCAGGGCGGCGGCACGGTTCTGGATCTGGGACTTCTCGTTCTGCATCGACACGACGATCCCGGTCGGGATGTGGGTCATCCGCACGGCGGAGTCGGTGGTGTTGACCGACTGCCCGCCGGGTCCGGACGAGCGGAACACGTCGACCTTGATCTCGTTCTCGGGGATCTCGACGCTGTCGGTCGTCTCGATGAGCGGGATGACCTCGACCGCAGCGAACGACGTCTGACGCCGGCCCTGGTTGTCGAACGGGGAGATCCGCACCAGGCGGTGGGTGCCGGCCTCGACCGAGAGGTTCCCGAACGCGTACGGCGCCTTGACCTCGAACGTCGCGGACTTCAGGCCGGCCTCCTCCGCGTAGGAGGTGTCGAGCACCGTGGTCGGGTAGCCGTGCCGCTCGGCCCAGCGCAGGTACATGCGCATGAGCATCTCGGCGAAGTCCGCCGCGTCGACGCCGCCCGCACCCGACCGGATCGTCACCACGGCCTCGCGGATGTCGTACTCGCCCGACAGCAGCGTGCGCACCTCGAGATCCCGCAGGTCGTTGCGGATGACGGACAGCTCGGCCTCGGCCTCGTCGAGGGCCTGCGCGACGTCGGCGGGGTTGGCGGCGACGTCTTCGGTCGCCATCTCGACGAGGGTCTCGAGGTCGTCGATCCGGCTGCCGAACCGCTCGAGCCGCTCCAGCTCGCTCTGGGAGTGCGACAGCGCGGAGGTGACGACCTGCGCGGCGTCGGGGTCGTCCCACAGGTCGGGGGCCGAGGCCTGCTCCGAGAGGTCGGCGATCTTGGTCCGCAGGGCTACAGGGTCAGACACGGCCTGGATCGAGTCCAGGGTGCTGCGCAGGGAGCGGATCTCGGCTGCAAAGTCGGTGGCTGCCACGAGAGTCCAGGTTACCGGCCGGTTCGGACCGTCCTCACCAGGCCCGTCCTCACCAGGCGCGGGCGCTGGCGGTCGCCCGCAGCGCGATCCCGTCCGACCACGGCGCGGTCACCCAGCTCACCAGCGCGGGGCGCGCGACGGCGGCCAGGGTCACCCGGGCGGTGCGGCCGTCGGGGCTGACCGCTTCGACGACCTGCAGCCCCTCCAGCCCGGTAGCCCTGGTCGCCTGGTCGAGGTAGGCCTCTACCGACCGACGCACGTCCGCGTCGGTCAGCGGCACGACGGCGCCCTCGACCGGCGCCTGCGCCTGCCCCCGGTAGAACGCGTCGAGGTCGAGCGAGTCGGCGGCCCGGAGGGCGAGGTCGTCGGCGAGGATCAGCAGCCGTTTGCGCTCCAGGTGCACGCCCGTGGCCGAGACGACCACCGTCACCAGCAGCAGCGCCAGGGCGGCGAACGTGATCGACAGCAGCGTGATCTGGCCGGCCTCGCGCCCCGCGCGGTGGACCCTGGCCCGCACCCGCGTCCGCATGTCAGCCCGCCTCCGCGAACCGGTCGACCGGCGCAACGTGCTCCGCACTCACGGGCACCGACAGCGGGACGACAGACCGGACGAACTCCGGCACGTACGGCAGGTCGACGTCGAGCACGACCCGGACCAGCACGCTGCTGCCCGGTTCGAGACACGGGACGGTGGAGCACTCCAGGCCGAGCGCACCGGCGGCATCCACCTCCTCGAACCCCTGGTCGGCGAGCGCGAGGTGCACCGCGGCGACCGCCCGCCGTGCGCCGTCGTCGGGCCCGGCCGCGGTGGTGAACGCCCGCCCGGCCTCGCGCGCGGCGCCCTCGGCGGCGAACGTGGCGGCCTGAAGCCGTCCCAGCACCAGCACGAGGTAGACGATCGGCACCAGCAGCAGCAGCGTGAGCGCGAGGAACTCCAGGACCGCACTGCCCGCGTCCGCCGGACCGGTTCGCGGCCGCGGTCTCGTACGCACGATCAGGTTCGCGATCAGGTTCGCGATCAGGTTCGCGATCAGGTTCGCGATCATGGCGCCTCGCGGAGCGCATGCCCGGTCACCGTGAGGACCCCTGCCGGACCGAGCAGCCCGGCTACCGGCAGGGGCGCGGTGACCCGGACCTCGACGACCGAGAGCCCGTCGAGCACCCGGTCGGAGACCGCGACGTCGTCGGCGAACCCGGGAGCCAACGACATCGCGATCAGCGCACGCGTCCGGTCGGCACCGTCGGCCGGGGTGCGGTCGGCCAGGGCGGCGTACCGGGCGCCCTCCGCCGCACAGTCCACGAGCGTGTTCCGCACGTGCACCGCGAGCGTGAGCTGCAAGATCGCCGCGAACACGAGCGTCACCAGGCCCGCCACCAGGGCGAAGTCGACGATCGCCGAGCCGGCGTCGCCGCGAGCGCCCCTCATCCGCCGATCTGGCCGGTGACCCGCGCGATCGAGTCGGTGAAGACGCTGGTCAGCGCTGGGCCCGCGACGGCCCAGAGCGCGATGACCAGCCCCGCCGTCATCAGGGTGACCAGGACCCAGCCCGGGACGTCGCCGCGATCCCCGGCTCGCCGGGCCCGCGCGACACCGCTGGGCCATGCACGGCTGTTCAGGAACCTGTTCACGAGTTGCTGCTGCACGGGTGACTCCCCTGTTCGTCGGCGTGTGGCGTGTGCTGCGTCGTTGGTTCGTCTCACTGCGCGAATTGGAGGATGGCCAGGCTCGGGAAGACGGCGAAAGCGACAGTGATCGGAAGGATGAGGAAGACGACCGGGACCATCATCAGTACCTCCTTTCGTCCGCCCGCTTCCATGAGCGCGCGCCGCCCCGACTCCCGGACGTCCTGGGCCTGGGCGCGGAGAACCTCGGCGAGCGGGGTCCCCCGTTCGATCGCGACGGCGACCCCCTCCGCGAACCGCGTCAGGGGCGCGAGCCCGGTGCGGTCCGCGAGTCGTTCGAGCGCCAGTGCGAGGGGGGTGCCTGAACGGGCGTCGGCCAGCGTGAGGGCCAGCTCGTCGGCGAGCACGCCGCGTGTGGTGCGCACCACGCGCTCGAGCGCGCCGACCGGCCCCTCCCCCGCGCCGACCGACAGGGCGAGCAGCTCCGCGATGGTCGGCAGCTCCGCCAGCATCCGCTCCTCGCGCTGATGGACCTGTCGCGCCAGGAGCTGGTCCCGGGCGAGCACCCCGGCGAGCCCGCAGGCCAGCACGAGCACCACACCCGCCAGCGGCGACGTCCCCCGACCGGCCGCGAGCGCCAACGCGAACGCGAGCCCGCCGGCGAGACCGATCACACCCCAGACCACCTGCGCGGCCCGGAACTGCTCGACCGACTCCGGCCGGCCCGCGCGTTCGAGGCGACCGCGGAGCTCGGCGGACGGTGAGCCGAGCCGGGTCACCAGCCGGACGCCGTTGGCCATCACGGGGGCGATGAGTCGTTCGAGGGTCGGGAAAGGCGTGCGCCCGGGCCCGCCCAGGAGCGCGGACGACGATCGCGGCGTGCGCAGGTACGGCGCCAGGCGGTCGTCGAGCGTCACGCGTCGGGCGCCCAGACGCCGGACCACGAGCCAGAGCCCGAGGCCCCCGAGCGCGCCGATCATCGAGCCGAGCACGACGCCGGTCACCGCAGCACGCGCACATCTTCGGGCAGCCGCCCGATCCGGATCATCAGCCGGTAGGCGACGGCTGAGCTCGCGGCGCCGGCCACCAGCACGACGCCGCCCGCCACGGTGTTGAACGCCTGGGCTGCCTCCGGTCGCGTCGCAAGCAGCGCGAGCACGATCCACGGCGCGGCGACGGCAAGCCGCGCGGCGTTCACGGTCCAGCTCTGGCGTGCTTCGAGCTCGCCCCGGGTCCGGGCGTCCTCGCGGAGGAAGGCCGACAGCGTCCGGAGCAAGCGACCGAGGTCCATGCCGCCGACGTCGCGGGTGATGCGCAGCGCCTCGACGATGCGGTCCGCCACCGGGTCGGCCAGGCGCGCCTTCAGCGCATCGAGGCAGTCGCCGAACCGGCCGATCGTGCGGTAGTCCTCCGCGAAGGCGCGGAAGGCAGGGCGGAGCTCGACCGGGCCGCGGTCACCGAGCTGGCCGACGGCCTCCGGCAGCGAGAGGCCGGCGCGCACACCGGACCCGAGGCTGTCGACGACCTCGGGCCAGACGTCGCGCAGCGCGGTCCGCCGCCGTCGGGCCCTCGACCGCACGAGCGACATCGGCGCCAGGGCCGCCATCACCGCGAAGCACGCCGCGATCGCCGGAGACCCCGTGAACGCGGACCCGGTCAGCAGCACGAGCACCCCGACGCCGACGGACGTCGTGACCAACGCCCCGGGAGTCACGCTCGGCGCACCCGCCTGGACCAGGACGTCCTGGGTGCGGTCGGCCCAGCCGTCGTGCCCCTCGACCGGGTCGGCGCCCGGGGTCCAGCACGACCACCACACGCAGAACAGCCCCGCGCCGAGCAGCAGCCCGATCATGACCCCCATGCCCGACGCCGCGTCAGCGCTCGCCGCGCAGCAGCGCGGGCAGGTCGATCCCGGCCCCGGCGAACCGGTCCGGGTGCGGCGGGTAGCCCTCGCCGCGCACGAGCACCCCAGCGTCGAGGTGGAAGAGATCGGCCGTCTCGACGATCCCTCCCTCCGCCCGACCCGGGACGCCGACGATCTCGCGCACCCGGCGGCGTCCGCGGCTGTCGACCTCGAGGTGCAGGACCAGATCGATCGCCGCCGCGACGGTCGGCACCACGAACCGGTCGGAGACGTTCTCCCCCGCGAGCAGCGGGAGCGTGCAGATCTTGGTGAGCGCCTCCCGTGCGCTGTTGGCGTGGATCGTGCACATCCCGGGCACGCCCGCATTGAGAGCGACGAGCATGTCGAGCGCCTCGGCCTCGCGCACCTCACCGATGAGGATGCGGCTCGGACGCATCCTCAGGGCCTCCTTCACCAGGCGCCGAAGCGGGATCTCGCCGGTCCCCTCGAGGCTTGGCTGCCGACACTGCAGCGCGACCACGTCACGGTGCATGATGCGCAGCTCGAAGACCTCCTCGCAGGTCACGATGCGCTCGCGGGCGGGGATCGAGCCCGCGAGGGCGTTCAGCATGGTGGTCTTGCCGGCCTGCGTGGAACCCGCGACGAGCACGTTGAGCCCGACGGCGACGGCCGCGTCGAGGAACGCTGCCGCATGCGGGGTGAGCGAGCCGAGCGCCACCAGATCGTCCAGGTGGTTCGCGCGCACGACGTACTTGCGGATGTTGACGGCCCAGTGCTGTCGGGTCACATCCGGGATCACGACGTGCAGCCGCTCCCCGCCCGGCAACGAGGCGTCGACGAACGGGCTCGACAGGTCGAGCCGACGACCGGAGACCTTGAGCATCTGCTCGACCAGGTCCCGGACCTGACCGGACGTGAGGATCGTCGTGGTCAGCTCCGGCTCACCGCGGCGCGCGACGAACACCTGCGCGGGGGCGTTGATCCAGATCTCCTCGATCTCGTCGTCCTCGAGGTACTTCTGCAGCGGGCCGAGTCCGGCCACGGCATCGACCACGGCCTTCATCGCCGCACTCGCATCGCTGAGCGGAGGAACCGTGCCGAGCAACGAACGCTCGTCGTAGTCGGCGACGACGTCCGACACCAGATCCCTGATGCCCTGGTGGTCGCGGACCGGGTCGAGGCCGCGACGGCGGATCAGCTCGCGGACCTCGGTCTCCAGGATCGCCACGCCATCCATGTGTGCCCCCTCATCGACGCAGCGTCCTGCGGTGTTCGAGACAGTAGAGGAGCAATGCGACAAAGCGCACCCGTTTTGCACATGTACAGCGCGCGAGCTGAGGTCAGCCCGATCCGGCCCCCAGACCCGGCGCCGTCCACAAGGACCACGAAAGCCGGTGACGAACCGGACATCTCGGCTACGGTCGCGCCATGGCGGAGCGCAGGGGGAACGTCGTGGAGCGCAAGGACGGCACCAGAGACACCACCGAGTACGCGGGCGGCCGTGCCCGGTTGCCGGTGTCGAGCCAGACACGGACCCGGACCGGGACCGGGACCACAGCGTGTCGCCCGCTCACCGTCGTCGTCAGCTTCGCGCTCGCGCTCGGGCTGACCGGCTGCACCGGTGTCCCGACCCCGAACCACTCCTCGCCGAGCGGGGCCGGCCCGACGGTGACCACCAGTCCGACGACGACGCCCCCGCGCCCAAGCCCGAGCGCGAGTCCGGCGACCGTCGCGGCCCCCGAGCGGCCCGCGGCGATGGACCGCGACGACGCCGAGGGTGCGATCGCCGCTGCCACCTACTTCATCTCGCTGTACACCTATGCGTTCGCCAGCGGGGAACTCGATGCGTGGAAGGCGATGAGCGATCCCGGGTGCGTCTTCTGCTCCGGTCTTGTCTCGGACATCCAAACCGCATCAGATGCCGGAACCAGATTCACTGGTGGTGGCCTCACCGTCGAATCGTCAGTCGCGATCCCTGCAGAGGCACTCAACCGCTTTCGGATCGACCTGACAGTCTCCCAAGCACCTTCAGAGACCCTTGATCGATCGGGCAGCGTCACAGCTTCCAGTCCGGGGACTGGCCGCGCAACGGTCACGGCCGTTCTGGAGCACAGTTCAGAAGGCTGGCTAGTTCGCGCGGCGAGCACCGAGGTGCCTCAGGGATGAGCCGAAGCTCCTCGAGGGTCCTCCTGCTGCTGCTGCTTTCGCTCATTCACATCGCGAACATCGCGCCCGACATCGGAGGACGGGCCGAGGACGACTCGGCAATCATCGACGGACTGCTTGGAGGTTCCGACGGGTATCTGTCCGCACCGGCCGGAGCAGTTGGTGCGGATCCGGATCCGGATGTGGCGTACCTGCGCAGCGGGACCTGCCCGAACCCCGCCCCCGGAACCCTGGACA
>NZ_SDWW01000061.1 GCF_004168625.1 Pengzhenrongella frigida | reverse complement strand
CGCCAACACTCTCACCCGATTCGGCATGTCCCAGAGCATAGCGAACACATCAGAAACTTATGTGACACGCCACTAGGTCCGCCCCCGATGCCGCAGAGCCGCAAGAGGGCTATTTCACGGCGCCTGCGGTGATGCCGGAGATGATTTTGCGCTGTGCGACGACGAAGACCAGCAGCAGGGGCAGGCTCATGAGGATCACGTAGGCGAAGATCAGGTGCCAGTTGTTCAGGTAGAGCCCAGCCGAGGCGACGTTGTAGAGGTTGAGCGGAAGGGTCTGGACGCGTCCGCCGACGACGAAGAACGCGTAGAACACGTCGTTCCAGATGTAGAGGCAGATCAGGATCGTTGCGGTGCTGAGCACGGGCACGAGCATCGGCAGGATCATTGTGGCGAACACTCGCAGAGGTCCGGCTCCGTCGACGCGGGCGGCTTCCTCGAGCTCTTGCGGGATGGTGCGCACGAAGCCGGTCACGAAGAAGATGACGGTCGACATGTACATACCGACGTACACGCCGATCATGCCGACCACGGTGCCGGCGAGCCCGAGCTGGCGCAGCAGCAGCACGATGGTGACGACGGCGGGCGGGAGGACGATCCCCGAGATCGCCAGGGAGTAGGCGACGGCGGTCAGCCGGGAGCTGCGCCGAGCAAGGACCCAGGCAGCCATGGACCCGAAGATCAGGACGAGGAAGACGGCGGGGACCATGATGACCAGGGATCCGGCGAACGCTGCGGGGACGTGCGCCTGGTTCCAGACGTCGGCGAAGTTCTGCCACAGCTGCCAACGCTGGGGCAGTGACAGGTTCGGGTCGAGTGCCTCTGCCTGTGTCTTGCCTGCGGTGACGACGATGATCCACAGGGGCATTCCGACCAGAAGCACGACTGCCAGCAGGACGACCACGGGCCGGATCCGGGTCCACGGGCCCGTGCGGCCTCCGAGGGAGCGTGCGGCAGTGCGGGGTGCGGCAGTGCGGGGTTCGACGGTGCTCACAGGACGTCCTCTCGACGACGCAGCATCCCGATGACGGGGAAGGCCAGGGCGATGACGACCAGGAAGAGCACCAGGCTCATCGTGGTGGCCTGAGCGAACAGGCCTTGGCCGAAGGTGCGGAAGATGAAGATGTTCAGCAGCTCGGTGGAGCGTGCGGGCCCTCCACCGGTGGTGGCTTGGACTATGTCGAAGCCGTTCATCGAACCGAGCAGTGCGGTGGCGACGTTGAATGTCACTGCAGGAGCGATCAGGGGCAGTCGGATCCTCCAGAAGGTTGTCCAGGCGCCCGCGCCGTCGAGGCGGCTCGCTTCCAGGACGTCTTCGTTGATGGTCTTCAACCCGGCCATGTAGATGAGCATCGGCAGGCCCATCCACTTCCAGGCGTGGATGGTGGCAACGACCAGCAGCGTCCAGGTCGTGCTCCCGAGCCAGGCGGTTCCCACCGCGTGGCCGGTCACGACGGAGAGGATCTGGTTGAGCGCGCCGTCGGGCTTGAGAATGGCTTGGAAGACGTAGCCGACGGCTAGGGCCGACATGATCACGGGGATGAAGAACATCACTCGGGCGAACCGGTTGATCCGGGTGTCGGCCTCGAGCAGCAGGGCGAGCAGCAGGCCGAACACGTTCTGCAGGATCGCGACCAAGACCGCGTAACCGAGGGTGACCCTGAGCGATCGTCCGATGTCGCCCGAGCTGATCAGCCGCGTGAAGTTGTCGAAACCGACGAACCCGATCTCGGCCTTGAAGCTGGACCAGTCGGTGAACGAATAGACGAAGTTGAACACGGTCGGGACGAAAAAGAACACAGCAAGAAGCGCGAACGCAGGAGCGGCGAACGCCCAGGGGTGCGTCCCGGCATGCCGGGTCTTGTTCGCGCGTGCCGATCGGCCGATGTCGGGTGCACCTTCGGCCGCGCCGGGGCCCGTGCGCGCCAGGGTGTGGGTGCTCATCTGTTGCTCCTTCCGGTGCGTCGGGGTCGCCCTAGGTGGCGGGCAAGGGCGACCCCGACTGTCGAGCTCAGAATCCGGCGATGCCCTGAGCGGCGGCGAGCTGAGCGAACTGATCCTGCGTCTGCTGCGCGACCTGCTCGGGAGTCAGACTGCCCTGGATCATGTCTCCCAGACGCAGATACAGGTCGGGGTTGGCCACTGCCAGGGCCTGCATGGATCCGACCGAGCTGCTCAGCGAGTCTGCGACCGACTGCAACGCATCCGGCACGGTTGCCGGCGTCGGGACCTCCGGCTCGAGCGACACGGTGTTCTGGTCGGCCACGAAGTCGGCGTACCCGTCACCGAGCCAGAAGCTGAGCAACTGGCGTGCAGCAGCCTCCCGGGTGACGTCACCGGTCTTGAACGCGACCAGGGCGTTGGCCTGGTCAGGGATGTAGGTGCCGACGTTCCCCTCGGCGGAGATCGGGAAGAAGCCGATCTTCTGGTTCAACTCATCGGTGTCGGCCAGGGACTGCAGCTGGCTGAAGTACGAGTTGACCTGCAAGACCATGGCGGCTTCCCCGGCGAGCAGGGCCTTGCCCTGGTCCTCGAAGGTGGCTGTCTTGATATCGGCATTGAACATGCCGTCGTTGATCAGTCCCTGGTAGCCGGTGATCGCATCGATGATCGGGGCGTCTGTGAACGTGGCGTCGTTGGCGTTGACCTCGTCCCACAGTCCATCCTGGGCGGCTTCGGCGAGCTGTGCCTGCACCCACCACTGGGTGGCCCACGGCACTCCGTCGTTGCCGCCCATCTCGAAGAACGGCGTCACCCCGCCGGTTCTGAGGGTCTGGGCGTTCTGGACGAGCTCGCTCCAGGATGTCGGGGTCCCGGTGATCCCTGCCGCGGCGAGGACCTCCTTGTTGTAGTACATACCGATGACGGCCGGGGTGCTGATCAGCGCGGCGTACCGGGTCTCGTCGTAGATGCCCGTCAGGTCGGCCAGCGCGGGATCCATCGAGCCCAACCAGGGGGCGTCGTCCAGGGGCTGGAGGTTGGTCTTGGCATTGATGGCCGCGAGCATCGAGGCGGTGGGCTGCCAGAACGCCAGATCCGGCTTGTCACCAGTGGCGATCTTGGTCTGCACGCTCTGCTCGTAGGGGTCCGTGATGGTCACGACGTCGACCTTCGCGCCCGTGCTCTTCTCGAACGCGCTCACGACAGAGTCGGGAACCGTGTTGGAGTTTTGCGCGGCCCAGATCGTCAGCGTGACGCCCTCGAGGTCCGCATCCTGCGCCGGCCACGACGCCGGGGACGTGGCCGTGTCGTCGGAGGTTGTGCCGGTTCCCGGGTCCGAGCATGCGGCCGTCAGCAATCCGAAGGCGACCACGGTCGCGGCCAGTGCGGGATATCTCATCTTCATGGGGGTGGGTCTCCTCAGTGGTTTCGGCGTCGATGCCGGGATTCGAGGTAAGCCTGCGAGGGTCGTCAGGCCCGGGAGCGGTGGGTGATGCGCAGGACGCGTGCCTGTGGGACGCGGGAGTCGGTATGGATTCGGATGGTGCCGTCGTCGCACCGGATCACGGACCAGCTGTCGTCGGAGAACCTGTCGTTCTCCGGGTCGGTCTCGGGAAAGGCTGTGGTGATGGCGCCGGCCGGCAGGTGCAACAACGTGTCTCGCTGCTCGCCGCCGCGGAACCAGACCGTCACCAACGTTTCGTCGGACGTGTGCAGCCCACTGGCCACCCAGGTGTCCTCCCAGCCGGGGAGGCCCAACGGCCAGATCGGCATCGATCGCAGCAGCTGGGGACGGCCGCGCTGAGCCAGCCGGACAGCTGACCGAACGATCGCGAGCTGGTGTGCGCTCATCTCGTCGAGGTGGCCGGACAGGTACAGGCGGCCCGCCAAGCCGGTGCAGAGCGTGAACACGATCTGCTCATCGCTCATCCCGGGCTGGGGATAGGCCCAGTTCGCGGCCTGCTCCGGCAGGATCGACATCAGTGCGCCGGCAGCGATCGGCGGGTAGAGCAGCGGGTTCTGCTGATCCGACGTCGACTGCAGGTGAGTGCGTGAGAGCAGCGCCGCGTCCGAGCGCATGCCGCCGGACGCGCAGTTCTCCAGCACCAGCAAGGGGTGGCGCTCGCGCACACCGTCCAGCCACGCCAGGTGCGCCCGGTTGTGCTGCAGCAACCCGTCTCCGACGCTGTCGGCATCCAGGTCCGTGCCCGGGCCGGGCGTGACGTTGTAGTCCAGCTTGAAGTAGCCGATGCCGAAGTCGTCGACCAACCGATCCACTACAGAGTCCAGCCGCTTGCGGGACGCCTCGTGACGCAGATCCAGAAAATAGCGGTCTTGCTCGACGATGCGTTCGCCCACCCGCTGCAGGAAGGCCTCGCCGGGGAGTTCCTCGGCAACGGGGCTGCGTACCCCGACGACCTCGGGCTCTAGCCACAGGCCAGGGACCATCCCGCGCTCGCGAATGTGCGCGACCACGGCCTTGAGGCCGCCATTGGGGAAGCGGCGCGTCGATGGCTCCCAGCTTCCGACGGAGTCCCACCAGTCGCCGGAATCGTCGTACCAGCCGGCATCGATGCAGAACACGTCGGCGCCGACCTCGGCCGCCGCGTCGATCAACGGGAGCAGCTTGGCTGTCGTGGGGTCGCCCATCAGCGTGTTCATGTAGTCGTTGAAGACCACCCAGGGGCCCGCCTCGGCTGCGCCGCGCAGCGCCCGACGGTGCTGTGTCATCGCAGCGACCGCTGACTGCGACCCGGTCGCGCCACTGGCCAGCGCCACCGGGACGGTGGTGAACCGCTCGCCGGGTAGGAGGCGCCGGTGCCAGGAGTGGTCGGAGTCGGTCGGGCCGAGGAGAACCAGACCGAGCGTCGGGGAGCCTGCGGCGTCGATCCGTTCGGCGAGCTCGACCCGCCACGCCCCGTTGTGCTCGACCTGCCACGCCAGCGCCGTGCCATCGTCGGAGCTCTCGAGGACACCTGCAGGAAGCCGCGCACCGGAGGACCACGTGCCGGCGCTGCTGATCACCCGGGAACCTCGGGCGTCCTGGTGCTGGTGGGCGACGAGGTCGAGCCGGACCAGACCCTCGTTGGAATCGAGTCGGCTCCGCAACCAGCGGCTCTCGCCGAGCCAGTCGCTCCAGCCCTCGATCGACACGGCCTCGGTCGAGCCATGTCCGCCGATCGGCGCGGAAACCGCCAACGAGGAGACGGCCTGCAGGACGACGGGCCGGACTCCCCCGTTCTGCACCTCGGTCCAGGCGCGCACCGAACGGTCCTTCACGAGGAGCACCACCCGGACATGCAGGCCGGTCGTGGCGTCGATCTGTTCGATGCTGACCTCGCGCCCCAGCAGCCCGGCGCGCTCCACCACCCGGTCAACCCGAAGGTGTTCGCCGACCGACGTGGCCGTGTGCCGGATGTTCGCGCTCCGACGCCCCTGCCCGACCGCAAGAATCTCAACAAGTGGCTGAACCGCCCGGAGCAAGAGAACGTGATCGCCCTCGGCACCGCGATCGCCGCCGACCAGGGCTGCGGGCTTGCCTGCAGCGCACACCAGGTGCAGGCCGTCAGGCCCGTCCCACAGCGTCAGGACTGCGTCCTGCGCCGTGTCGTCCTGCGTCATCGTCGACCCCATCGTCTCGTCCGTCGTCGGGCAAGACCATGAAAGCGTTGATCAAGCATGTTTGTCAAGCACTGGTCCATGAGGCCTACGGAATCCTGATACCGCTTTCAGCGGCTAATGCTGCGGAGGAACTCGCGGCGGAGGAGAGGATCAGGGCGCGAGCGACCCGGACACTCGCGCGGCGCCATGCGTCCGAACGGAACTCGAGACCGCGCCCGACGATTGACGGACGACGAGGTCGGGCACGATTCGCGAGGTGAGCACGGACTCCGAGCCCGAGCGCGCTTGCTTGAGCAGCTGGAAGCTCCGCCGGCCCAGCTCCACGAAATCCTGGCGCACTGTCGTCAGCGCCGGTGACCAGAGCTGACCGAGCGGGTGGTCATCGAACCCGATGACACTGACATCCTCGGGAATCCGGATGGCGAGATCCTGAGCTGCGCGCATCAGGCCCATCGCGAGCTCGTCGTTCCCGCACAAGACCGACGTGACGTGCTCGTCCTTCAGGAGCCGGATGCCGGCGTCGTACCCCGACATCGGATCCCAGCCGGCCTGAACCACCGGGGGCACAGCTGCGCCGGCGACCTCCAGCGCCTCCCGCCAGCCCAAGAGCCGCGAGCTCTCGACGCCGGCGGACGGGATCGCGACATGGTGCACCGTCGGGTGGCCCAGCTCGAGCAGGTACTGGGTGGCCCGCCGAGCACCAAGGAAGTCATCCATGTACGCGTGCGCGACCGTGCTGCCGGACCGGCCGCCGGCGGCCACCGCCACCACCGGAAGCCATGAGGGCACCGCCGCCAGCGTCGCGACGCCGGGCGGGTCGTACTCCAGCACGATCGCCCCAGAGAGCGGCTGGCTCAGTGCCAGGTCCACCGCCTGCTTGACCGCGGCTGGGTCGTCGGTCTCCACGACCGAGATGACCACCATGAGACCGTCAGCCCTCGCCGCTTCCTCGATCCCCTGAATCGTGGCGGCGTAGCCGAAGCGCGTGGTGTTGCCAGCGAAGACGGCGAGCATCGGCTGCCGCCCCCCCACCAGCGCCCGAGCGGCGCCGTTCGGGCGGAATCCGAGCGATTCGATCGCAGCCTGGACGCGTGCGCTTCGCTCCGGGCTGACCCTTGTCGCCCCCGTCAGTACGCGCGACACCGTCGGGACCGAGACGCCTGCGACACGCGCCACATCCGAGATGGTGGGCTGCCGGGCAGGATAGGAGTCGACCACAGATCGAACCCTACGCCGCGGCAGAGTTGGTGGTGGCCGCCGTGTCCGTGCGCGGCCCGCACCTTCGGCGCCCACAGGCGCCACCCCGCCCGCCCGATCCGCCGTCTCGTCGATCAGCCAGGGCCTCGCGGCGTCAGGACGCCTCGGCGAGGAGGCGTGCGGCCCGGTGCACCGCCCGAGCGACGGGCTCGCCACCACCGGCCACCCACCACTGGGCGCCGATGCTCGCGGGTTCGTCGAGGCATGCCACGACCAGCGCCGCCACGTCGGCGCGCGGCACGGGGCCGCCGTCGGCGACGGCCGTCAGGGCAACGAGGCCCGTGCCCCGGACGTCGGTCAGCGGGCCCGGGCGCAGGATGGTCCAGTCCAGGGCGGTCGCCCGCAGCCGCTCGTCGGCCTCGCGCTTGGCCTCGACGTACGCGGCCCACGACGGGTCCGCGTCCGCCGCCGCCGGCTGGTCGATGCCCGCGGCGGAGATCTGGACGTACCGGGCGATGCCCGCCAGAGCGGCCGCCCGCGCGAGCAGGACCGACCCGCCGAGGTCCACGGTCCGCTTGCGCTCCGCGCCGGAGCCGGCCCCGGCGCCCGCGGCGAACACGACCGCGTCCGCGCCGCCGAGGGCGGCCGCGAGCTGGGCGGCGGTGGCGTGCTCGACGTCGAGCAGCACGCCCCGGCCCCCCAGGGCGTCGATCTCGACCACCCGCTCGGGACTGCGGACAATTCCGAGCACGGTGTCACCGCGGGCGGCGAGGAGAGCGACGAGCGAACGGCCGATCTGTCCCGACGCGCCGAGCACGGCGATGGTGGTCATCGGCTGGCCCCTTCCAGCGCCGCGTGCGCGCGCAGGCGCTCGACGGCCGCGGGCAGGATGACGGCCAGGTCACCCACCACCCCGAGGTCGGCGATGCGGTGGATCGGCGCGTCGGGGTCGCTGTTGACGGCGACGATCCGCCGCGCGGTGCGCATCCCGGCGACGTGCTGGATCGCACCGGAGATCCCCACGGCGACGTAGAGGTCGGGCGAGACCGTCCTGCCGGTCTGCCCCACCTGGGTGCCGATGCCTATCCAGCCGGCGTCGACCGCGGCGCGCGAGGCGCCGACCGCACCCCCCAGCAGCTCGGCGAGCGCCACCACGCCGGTGAAGTCGCCGTCGGTGCCGCGCCCCCCGGCCACCACGACGCTCGCGTCGCTGAGCCTCGGCCCGCCGGTCGAGGCGTCCGCCACGAGGGAGGTCACCACCGCATCCCGCGCGGTCTCGTGCGTGCGCGTGCCCACCTCGACGGCGAGCACCGTGCCGCCCGCGGCGTCGGGCGACGGCGTGATCGCGTTGGCCTTGACGGTCAGGACGGCCCGAGGGGTCCGCACGTCCGCCTCGACGGTGTGCCGACCGGCCCAGATGACCTTCGTCACCCGCAGAGCGCCGTCGACTGTCGCCGCGGCGACGGCGTCGGTCACCAACGCGGCGCCGAGCGCAGCGGCGACGAGCGCTGCGACCTCGGCGTTCTCGAGACCGGCGGCGAGGAGCACCACGTCCGCACCCACCGCGCTTGCGGCGTCCGCCACGAGCGCGGATCTCGCCGTGACGAGGGAGCCGGCGAGCTGGGGACAGTCCAGCGCGTGGATGGCGGTCACGCCGTACCGCCCGAGCGTGGTGACCGCGGCGCTCGGGGCATCGCCCACGATCAGGGCGACCGGGTTGCCGAGCTCCCGGGCGAGGGTCAGCAGCTCGAGCGTGGGGGTGTCGACGTCGCCGTCGGCGAGGTTGGTCAGGACCAGGATCGTGCTCATGGTGACTCCCTTGTCTCAGCGCGCGGTGAGGAAGGCGACGAGCTCGTCGACCGAGCTGCCCTCGTGGTCGACCACGACGCGGCCGGGCGGCCGGTCCGGGTTGCGGGTGATGTCGCGGACCTGCACGCGGGCGGCGACCGCACCGACCTCGGCCGGGGCGACCCCCAGCGCCGCCAGGTCGAGCCGCGTGACGGTCTTCTTCTTGGCCGCCATGACGTCCTTGAACGTCGGGTAGCGCGCCTCCCCGCTCCGGTCGGTGACGCTCACGACGGCGGGCAGCGTCGCCTCCACGGTGCGCGTGCCCACCTCGTCCGTGCGCTCGATGCGCAGGCCGGCCTCGGTCACCGTCAGCGTCGCGGCCAGGCTGAGGAGCGGCCAGCCCAGGCCGCCGGCCAGGAGCGCGGGCAGCACGCCCATCTCGCCGTCGGTGGAGCTCATCCCGCACAGAACCACCACGACGTCGGGCACGGTCAGCGCGGCCGCGGTGAGCACGCGCACGGTCCCGAAGACGTCGGAGCACGCGATCGCGTCGTCCGTCACGAGGTAGGCCTCGTCGGCGCCCATCTGGAGCGCCTTGCGCAGCGCGCCCTCGGCCTGCTCCGGTCCGACGGTCAGCACGCTGACGGTCGACCCGGGCAGGGCGTCGCGCAGCTGGAGCGCCTGCTCGACGGCGTACTCGTCCAGCTCCGAGAGCATCGAGCCGGCGGCGGGCCGCCCGATCGTGTGGTCGGCGGCGAACTCCACCTCGTCCGCGGTGTCGGGGACGAACTTCACACAGGTCAGGATTCGCGTCACTGGCATCGCCTCTCGCTTGCGGCGGTCCGGGGACCACCTGTCGTCTTTCCGGGCAGGTTCTTCCAGGGCAGGTTCTTCCAGGGCAGGTTCTTCCACGGCGCGGGCGCCCGATCCGTCAGGGCTGCCACGTCAGCGGATGCCGGTCGCCCCGTGGTAGACGAACGGGCTGACGAGCGGTTCGCCGTCGTCGTAGCGCGACAGGCGGAACTCGGAGGCGACCACGTGCGGAAGCGTCGTGTCGCCGTCGAGCATGATGTCCGCCATGAGCCGGCCCAGGGCCGGCGCGATCTTGAAGCCGTGGCCGGACATCCCGGCCGCGATGAACAGCCCCGCGTACCCCGTGGCCGAGACGATGGGGTTGTTGTCGGGGGTCGTGTCGATGACCCCCGTGGCGGTCGTGGCGAGGCGGGGGTCCTCGATGCCGGGGAAGCGGTGCATCGCCTTCTCCACGACCAGCTCCACGGTCTCGTTCGTCGCGCGGCTCGGGTAGACGTCGGGGTCGTCGATCGGCGTCATGGCGCCCTCGCCCGAGCTGTTGCCGAACAGCATCTCGCCGCCGCGCAGGTGCACGTACTGCTTGGACACGAGGTCGGAGAACACCGGAGGGGCGCCGAGGTCGACCGCGGGGTCGATGAGCACCTCCTGCACCCAGATCGGCTGGATCGGCAGCGTGATGCCGAGCGGGCTGACGAGCGGGACGGACCACGCCCCCGCCGCAACGACGACCAGGCCGGCGGGGACGACCTCGCCGTCGGCCAGCCGTACGCCGGTGACCTTGTCGCCGTCGACCACGATCTCGGTGACCTTCGCACCTTGGCGGATCGTCACCCCCTTGGCCTTGAGCGAGGTGGCGAGGGCCTGGGCCGTCGCATAGCCGTCGCCGTAGCCGCCGCGCGGCTCGAAGCAGAACGTCGCGAAGTCGTCGAGGTAGGCGGTGGGCCACATCGCGGCCACCTCGTCGTGACCGATCTCGCGCGTGTCGACCCCGAGCGAACGCTGGTTGGCCAGGCTCGCCCGGAACGGCTCGACGTTCTCCGGACCGACCCCCACGAGGTACCCGACCTGCTCGAAGCCGATGTCCTGACCGAGCTCGGCCTCGGCGTTCTCGAAGAACTCCAGGCTGGCCAGGGCGAGCGCGGCCACCGAGGTGACGCCGTAGTGGCAGCGCACGATCCCGGCCGACTTGCCGGTCCCGCCCGAGCCGACCGAGTCCCGGTCGAGGATCGTGATGTCGGTGATGCCGCGGGCGGTGAGCGCGTGGGCCGTGGCGACGCCGATCACGCCTGCGCCGATGATGACGATGTCACTCATGTGCTGGGTCCTCCTGGGGCTGCGGGGGCGCGGCCGACGCGTTCTGTGCGCGCGTCGGCCGCGACGGAGTCGTCGGGTCGGGTCAGGACATCGCGGGGGTCTCCCACAGCGGGAGCTCGATGCCGATACCCAGCTCCGCGGCCCGGTCGAGCACCCGAGTGGCCCACGCGACGTCCTCGATCGGCATGCCGCCGACGCTGAACACGATGATCTGGTCCTCGCTGGTGCGTCCCGGCGCCCGCCCCAGCGGGACGTCACCGAGGTTCGTGACCCGGTCGCGTGCGAGCTTGTCGTCGTGGATGAGGTCCACGAACCGCGTGCCGATGATGCCGGTCGTGGTCTCGTAGGCCGGGTACCCGAACTCTTCCTGCCAGTCGAAGTACATCTCGAGGTTGTCGATGAACAGCCCGGTCGAGGGGTCGAGCAGGAGCTCGTCGTCCAGCTTGAGGTTCGCCACCGCGCAGATGAAGGCGCCCGGCTTGAGCCACTCGCTGCGCACGTGCGGGTAGGTCGCCGGGTCGACGGGCCCGGAGACCCCGGAGTGGATGATGTCGGCGCCCCGCACCGACTCCTCCATCGAGTCGCAGATGACGATCTCGATGTCCGGCAGCTTCTCGGCGGCCCACTCCTTGAACGCCTCCGACGTGATCCGGCGGCGACCGTAGACCTGGGCCCGGGTGATCGGGCGAGACGCGGCGTAGGCCTCCAGGCCGGTCTTGCCCATCACGCCGGGGCCGATGATCGACACGACGCTCGCGTCCGGCTTCGCGAGGTACTTGGCGCCGACCCCGGGGACGGCACCCGTGCGGTAGGCGCTGAGCAGGTTGGCCGACATCATCAGCTTCGGCGCACCGGTCTCCTTGTCGTTGAGGACGAACAGGAGGATCGAGCGCGGCAGGCCCACCTCCCGGTTCGCGACGTTGGAGCCGTACCACTTGACCCCGGCGTTGTCGAAGCTGCCGCCGAGGTAGGCCGGCATCGCCATGAACCGACGGTCGGTGCCGTCCTTGGGCATGTTCGGGAAGGCCGGCGCCTCGGGGAACAGCACCATGGCGCCGTGCGAGTTGCCGAGCCGACCGGCCATGCGGTAGTCGCCGAGCTGCAGGAGCTGGAGCGTCTCGTCCATCGCCTCGACGCACGCGGGCATGTCCGTCACACCGGCGGCGATGGCGTCCGGCTCACTGAGGTAGCGAAATGAGATCGCGGTATCGGTCACGAGGGTCTCCTAGGTCGTGTTGAGATCGTGCTGGTTCGGCGCGAGGACGGCTCAGGTGAGCGAGTCGGTCAGCCGCTCGTAGGCCTGCGGGCGGACCTGCTTCATGACCGTTCCCTGCACCCACCCGATCGCGGGGAGGATGAGGACCAGGCCGACGAGCCCGAGGCTCAGCGCTCCCCAGCGGGGCACGCCCGCGGCGTCGACGTCGCCGACCAGCATGGGGAAGTTCGCACCGATCGCGAGGGCGGCGACGACGAGCCCGACCAGGCCGAGCGAGGGCGCCACCACCGTGCGCCAGATGCTCCGCGGGGCCGTCGAACGGCTGAACCAGACGATGACCGCGATGCTCGTGACGGCCATCAGCACCGCGATCGCGAGGGTGGCCACGCCGGAGAACCAGGTGAACACCTCCAGGACCGGGTCGAGCCCGAGCACCCCGGAGAGGAGGACCAGGACACCGCCGGTGATGGTCTGGGCGAACGAGGACGTGTGCGGCGAGAGGTGGGAGTGGTGCACGCGGCCGAGGCCGGAGGGCAGCGCGCCGACGCCGGCCATCGAGTGCTGGTAGCGCGCGAGCACGTTGTGGAAGGACAGGACGCAGGCGAACATGCTCGTGATCAGCAGGACGTTCACGACGACCTCACCGCTCGAGCCGAGGTACCGCTCCGTCGTCCGCAGGATCAGTCCCCCGGGGTCTTCGGCGACGGCGGCCATGATCTTGTCCGGCCCCCAGGCCATGATCAGACCCCAGGAGGCCACCGTGTAGAACAGGCCCACGCCGATGACGGCGGCGTAGGTCGCCCGCGGGATGGTCTTCTCCGGGTCGCGGGCCTCGTCCCGGAAGATCGCGGTGGCCTCGAAGCCGATGAACGCGGCGATGGCGAACATCAGCCCGATGGCGGGCGAGCCCGACGTGACCTGCGCCGGCTCGAACGAGGTGAACGAGAGGCCGTCGGCGCCGCCGGTGACGACGACGACGAGCACGAGCAGCAGCACGATGCCGATCTCGCCGAGGAGGAGCACGCCGAGGACCTTGGAGCTCACGTCGATGTGCCGGTACCCCAGCACCCCGACGGCGGCGACCATGGTCAGCGACCAGATCCACCACGGGATCGAGGGTGCGCCGAGGCCGGTGAACGTCAGCTCGAGGATGTATCCCAGGTAGCCGTACACCGAGACCTGGATGGTGGTGTAGGTCAGGAGCGCGAGGAACGCGGCGGCCAGGCCCATCCGGTTGCCGAGCCCGTAGCCGATGTAGGTGAAGAAGGCGCCCGGGCGCGGCACGACCCGGGTCATGGCCGCGAGGCCGACGGCGAACAGCAGCAGGATGACACCGCTGATCGCGTACAGGGCGGGGAAGCCGACCCCGTTGCCGAGCAGCATGCCGAGCGGTGCCGCACCGCCGATGACCGTCAGCGGCGCGGCCGCCGCGACGACCATGAAGACGATGGACGTGGTGCCGAGCTTTCCGGTCAGGGACCCGACCGGAGACGTGACCACTGATGTCGTGCTGTGTGCCGTTGTGCTATCCGCAGGGGCTGACATGGGGACTCCTCGGCGTGCCGGTGGACGAAAAGGGCGACGGGACGGGGTACGAGACCGCGAGGCCGGGAGATGGCCGGGGCCTTCGCGTGATGGCCACACTCGCCTGCCGCGGTTTCCCCGGCGCCGCCATCCCGTAACGCGGTTGTCACCTCGTGCGAGACGCGGCGAGGACGGCGTCTCACGCGATGTCACACCCCCGAAACACGCTCGGCACGCGGCAGCCGTTCGGGGCCCCTACGGTGCGCGAACACCGTGGGAGGTTTCATGACCGCTCTGCAGCGCGCGATCGCCCATCCCGTTTCTGTTCCCGGGATGCGTTCCACCTCACCCGTCGCCGGCCTCGACCGGCGCAGCGTGGGCGCCTGGGACGTGCTCGGCCAGTCGGTCGCGGCTGCCGCCCCGGCAGCAGCGACCACCACGGTCCCCGTCCTCGTGGCCACGTCCGCCGGCGGGGCGACCCTTCCCGCCGTCGTCGCCGCCACCCTGCTCGCGCTGCTCGTCTCGGTCGCGGTCAACGTCTTCACGCGCCGCATGGCGGCGACGGGCTCCCTGTACACGTTCGTCTCGCGCGCCCTCGGAGCGCGGGCGGGGGTCGTGGCCGGCGTCGCGATCCTCCTGGGGTACAGCTTCATCGCGATGTTCGCCCTGACCGGCGCGGCGTCGTACCTCGGCCCCCTCGCCGAGGAGCTCGGGATCGCGGGGGTGGTGCTGCTGCCCGTGCTGGCGCTGCCCGTGCTGGTGGTCCCGCTGTGGGGCGCCCGCCGAACGGCCCGGGTCGCGGTCGTGATGGAGGGCGCCTCCCTCCTGCTGATCGTCGTGCTCGGCGTCGCACTGCTCATGCGCACGGGGCCCCCCGACTGGGGCGGCATGACGCACACCGTGACGGCCCCCGGGATGGTGGTCGGCACGGTGCTCGCGCTCACCGGCTTCGTCGGCTTCGAGAGCGCGTCGACCCTGGGGGTGGAGGCGCGACGCACCTTCACGACCGTGCCGCGCGCGGTGACCTGGACGGTCGTGGTCTCCGGTGTGATCTACGTCGGGGCGGTGACCCTCCAGCTGACCGCGTTCCAGGCTCTCGGCCGAGACCTGGGCTCGAGCACCTCGCCGGTGAACGAGCTGAGCGCCGCGTTCGGGCCGCCGTGGCTGGCGGGCGTGCTGGACGTCGCCATCGCGCTGTCGTTCCTCGCGTGCGCGATCGCCTCCGCGGTGGCGATGGCTCGCATCTTGTTCGCGATGGGGCGAGAGCTCGTGCTGCCCGAGTGGTTCGGCCACGTCAACCGGGTGCGGCAGGTCCCGACCGTCGCGACGCGAGTGGCCGTCGCGCTCATCGCGGGGCCGCCCGTGCTCGCAGCCGCCGTCGGGCTCGATCTGCAGGCGCTGATGGGGGTCTTCATCGTCCTCGCGGCGGCGGGCTTCCTCACCGCGTACGCGCTGGTGTGCTTCGCCGCGCCGGCCTTCGCGCGCCAGATCGGGGAGCCCCACCCCTGGACCACGGTGCTGAGCTGGTCAGGGGCTGTGCTGATCTCCGCGTCACTCGTGACGTTCCTCGTGCTGCAGGTCATGACCGCGCACGCCGCCACCGCCTGGGCTTTCGTGGTCCTGCTGGCGGCCGGCACCGGGCTCGGGTGGCTGCGCCTGGCGCGAAGCCCCGTCGCGCGTGACCGGGTCGGGATGTACGACGAGCCGACGTCCCAGGACATCCTCGGCGGGGACTCATGAGCTTCTCGTTCGGCCACCCGGACGTCGTCGCCCGACTCAACGGGGCGCCGGCGCCGGAGGGCAGCATCAATGCGCGCCAGCCGGGCGCGATCCTGCACGCCCTGCAGATCCTGGAGTGCGTGGCGCGCCGCGGCCCGGGCACGACGGCCAGCGAGATCAGCACGGACCTCAGGGTCTCGCGGGCCACGACCTACCGCCTGGTGCGCCTGCTCGCCGACGATGAGTACCTCGTGCGCATGCCCGACCTGCGGGGCTTCACCCTCGGGCGACGCGTGGCCGAGCTGGCGGCGCCGGCCGCGCCGGCGCCACACCTGTCCCGCGCCGCGCGCATCGCGCTCGCGGTGCTGCGTGACCGGGTCCGTGCGGGGGTCCACCTCGTGCACTACTCCGGCACCCGCATCATCGTCACCGATGAGGACACCGACATCCCCCTCACCGATCCGCACCGCCTGCTGACCGACCCGGGCTCCACCGCCGCGGGCCGCCTCGCCGCTGCGTGGGAGGAGGCTCAGCGCGAGGGCCGCCGACCACCCACGCACGCCCAGCAGGTGCGGCACGGCTCTCCGAAACGGGGGTGCCTCGCCCTGCCGGTGCCGGACGACGCCGGGCACCTCGTCGCGGCCCTCCTGGTGGAGGCCCCGCCGGCGCGCCTCGCGGATCCCGAGGAGCTGATGTCCATCCTGCTCAGCGGCGTGTCCGAGCTGACGTTGCTGCTCACCTGAAGCGACGCGGCCCAGACCTGCCGGCCACCGTGCTACCGCAGCTCGCCGGGCAGGAGCGAGAACACCACCGAGTCGCGCCGACCGCCCTTGAACACCACGTCCGAGCGGAGGACCCCCTCGCGCACGAACCCGCAGCGCCCGGCAACCCGCTGCGAGGCGTCGTTGTCGGGACCACACGTCAGCGTGATCCGCTTCATTCCCAGCGCCGAAAAGGCCCAGCCGGCGAGCAGCCGCACGGTGTGCGTGGCCGCGCCCCGGCCGCGGGCCTCGGGCGCCAGCCAGTAGCCGATCCCCGCCCGCTCCGTCTCGCGGTCGACGTCGTACAGGGACGCGCCCCCCAGAATGGTCGCCTCGTCGCGGGGGTCCGCGACCGCGACCGTCAGGGCGTGGCCGGCCCGCCGCGCCGTCTCTTGCTCGACGAAGTAGTCGCGCGCGTCGGCTTCGGTGTACGCGGTGGTCCGTGACCAGGCGAACTGTTGAACGAGCGGGTCGCCAAATGCCATCAGCTTCCCGGGCACGTCCTCGGTCCGCCAGGGACGAAGGAGAACCACCGTGTCGGCCAACGGCGGCATCGGGTACTGGAGCTCGGCCATGCCGCCGACCGTACGCGACGCGACCCGGGTGGCGGCCGCGCCCACTACGGCCGAGACTCGGGAGAGGGCTCCTCGATTCTCGGGAGATGAGGACATGTCAACGGAATCGGACGCGCGTATTCCCAGGTACTTGGGAGCTGCGTTCATCTTCCAGTTCGCGACCAGCCTCACTGCGGGGCTTCTGTCCGGGTCGATCCTCGCAGGGAGCCCCTCCGAGGTATTGACGAACATCTCGGGCGCCGCTGCTCGGATGCAGATCAGCCTTCTGTTGTTCTTGCTCACGAGTGTCGGCATCATCGTCATGACGTCGTTGCTCTATGTCGTCCTGGGAGATCAGAACCGCCCCGTCGCGCGGGTCGCTCTCGGGTTGTGGATGGCGGAAGCAGTGATGCTCGCGGTCAAGACGCTCGGTCTCTACGGCCTGGTTGATCTGAGCTCGGGACGAATCAATGCCGGTACCTCCGATGCCTCCCGCGAGACGATCGCCTCGCTCACTCTGGATTTCAGCGACCACGCGGGCACGATCGACATGCTGTTCTTCTGTTTCGGCGCGTTGTTGTGGTACTCGCTGCTCTTGCGATCGCGCAGTGTTCCGCGACCAATTTCTGCGTGGGGCCTGGTCGCTGTCTTCCCTGTCCTGGCAGCCACCGTGCTGCTCCTCTGGGACAACAGTCGAGATCTCGGTTTCGCTCTGTACGCGCTCTACATCCCGTTCGAGTTGGTCCTGGGTCTGTGGCTCCTGATCAAGGGGGCAAGCGTCTCATCGCCTCATCCCGATTCGGCGGCAGCGCCCAACATTTTCCACGGAGAGCAGCAGGAAGTCAGGCAAGAGAAGCAGCACTGAGCATCGAGCCTGTTTTTGTACTCATCGAGAATCACCCTTGTTGACGCCGGCTCCTGCTCCGTGGCCGACGGCTTCGAGCTCTCGGTATCGGGGCGGCGAGGCCGGCCCGGTCGTTCCGCTGGAGAGCGACCGGGCCGGCTTGCGCGTCAGGTCAACTGGTGATGGAGCGGCGTCCGCCGACGCGGGTCCAGATCACCAGCACGACGATCGCACCGATGATCGAGCCGACGATCCCGGCGGGCTGCAAGACGCCGTCGGCTGCGTCCTTGCCGAAGAGCAGGTAGCCGAGGAACCCGCCGACGAACGACCCGATGATCCCGATGACGATCGTCATGGCGATCGACAGGTTCTGCTTTCCGGGCACGATGAGGCGCGCGAGCAGCCCGGCGATGAGCCCGACGATGACGATCGTGAGGATGAGTCCCAACATGATGGTTGCCTTTCCAGGAGTGAATCTGTCACGTCGAGAAAACCACCCCTAAGGCTGGGGCGGTACACCCCTAGGGGGGGTAGCGTCGAGCCATGCCGGACCCCCGCAGGCCGATCACCGTCGCCCTTGTCGACGACTACGACGTGGTACTCCTCGGCGTGGCGAAGATCATCGACCAGTACCGCGACCGCGTGGTGGTCGCCGAGATCGACACGAACAAGCCGGTCCGCGATGACGTCGACATCGTGCTGTACGACTCGTTCGCGCAGCCGGAGTCCGACCACCACGAGATCGGGGCGCTGGTCCGCAACCCCAACGCCCGCCGCGTGGTCGTCTTCACCTGGAACTTCCATCCCGACCTGATCGCCAAGGCACGCGAGCAGGGGGTGCGCGGCTACCTGTCCAAGGCGCTGCCGGCACGCGAGCTCGTTGCCGCCCTCGAGAAGGTGCACGCCGGTGAGTTCGTGGTCAGCGAGGTGGCCGGTCGCGTCCGCCCCGCGAACGGCCTGGACTGGCCCGGGCGCGGGGAGGGGCTGACCGATCGCGAGTCAGAGATCCTGGCTCTGATCACCCAGGGACTGAGCAACGCGGACGTCGCAGCGCAGACCTACCTCAGTCCCAACACCGTCAAGTCCTACATCCGGTCGGTCTACCGGAAGATCGGCGCGGCGAGCCGGACGCAGGCGGTGCTGTGGGGCGTCGACCACGGCTTCGTCCCCGACCACCACCGGATCGACCACTGGCGCGGCGGGCCGTGAGGACCTCGCCGCCTACCCGCGCAGCGGTCGCCCGCACCTTGAGTGGCAATGTGCGTCCGGGTTGAGACGGCTACCCAGCCGGCGAGCTGGTTGTCGGGCACGTCCTCGCGATGAGCTGGGGTCCCATCTCACTCCGTCGTGGAGGGCTGCCCGTCGTACGATCGACGCACGTCGTTGAGTGCCTCGGAGTTCTACGAAGCAGGGCTGGCCCTGCCTCCTTCGGTGCGCAAGGAGCTCGCGCTGAGACTCCTCGAGCCGGGCGAGGCGTTTGGCGTTGCGGCCGAAGACTGGCTGCGCACTGAGGCGGCTGCCGCGTATGACGCCTTGAAGGCTGATCCATCTCGAGCGATCCCGGCCGAGGACGTGCGCGCCCGCCTTGAAGCCAAGTGGTCCGCCACACGATCTTGGTGTACCCGCTCGCTGGTCGAAGCCGCGACGACGTCCGGCCCGGGATAAGGACCACCACTTTCAAGAAGCGGACCCTCGTCGCGTACGAGGTAGACGAGTCGTCCGACGAGGTCGTGGTCAACGTCCTCGGTGTCTTCCATGGCGGCCAGGATTGGGAAGCCGCGCGGGGGGCGAGCCCGCCGACAAGGGTTGAGCGCGCATCCGTGGACGGCGAGTATGTGGCACCACCTGCAGTCGCCCTCTTGCGGCAGTCACTGGCCGACGGCACCCCGGTCGTCGTCGACCGACCGCCCGGTGTCGGCCACGGGCGTCATGAGCCGAAGGCGCGTGAGACGAGGCGGGGGCGACTGTGCTCGCCTGTCTTTGCGAAGATCGACTTCAGGTGGTCCTGGACGGTGTTCTCCGACACGAACATCTGACGGGCGATCCCACGTGTTCCGCTGCCCTGGCCCAGGAAGCCCAGGAGCTCGGTCTCCCGGCCGCTGAGGCCGAAGGCGCGCGAGAACACCGCCGCCCGTTCGGCGGGCGAGCTCTGCTCGATGGTGACGGCGACGTCCTCGCCTGCCGCCTCCCTACGGGTCAGGATGAGTTGAGGCCGGTGGTTCATAGCAAGTCCGCCAGCGTGGGGCGTGAACCAGGAGTTCATC
>NZ_SDWW01000060.1 GCF_004168625.1 Pengzhenrongella frigida | reverse complement strand
CTCGCCATCGTCTACCGAGCAGCAGCACTCCTGGCCGCAGTCATCACCTGGCTACAGGATTAAGAGACACGCCCTAGGGCAGGTAGAAGTACTGCTCCACCTGCTCCATGGCGGCGCCGGGCACGAAGTACTGCGCCATCGACTCCTGCCACCGGCGGTTGACGTCCTCGGACTCCATGCCGCGTACCGCGGCGCTGGCGTCGTCGGACTCGAAGTAGCCGACGACGAGGCCGTCCTCCGCACGCACGAACAGGGAGTAGTTGCGCCACCCCGTGCGCGAAAGGGCTTCGAGCATCTCGGGCCAGACGCGCTGGTGGTCCGCGACGTACTCCGCCAGGCGCTCAGGTCGGACCTGGAGCAGGAAGCACCGGCGAGGGGTGGCCGAGGCGTCGAGCGACGTGCTACTCGGTCTTGTCCAACTGCCTAGACGATCGGCAGGTTCTCGCTCGCGCGGCCGGCTCGTGCCTCACAGCCAGAGCGGGGCCAGATAGCCGAGAACCAGGGCGCCGACCCACAGCGAGGCGATGACCAGGGCCACGACCTTCCACCGCGCGATGAGCAGCATGCCGCTGATCGCTCCGACGCTGGTCCCGGCCCCGGTGATGAGAAACGCCAGGGCAGCCCCCGGCCCCATCCCGCCGGCCATGAAGGAGGCGACCAGGGGCAAGGACGCATCAGTGTTCAGGTAGATCGGGATCCCGAGCGTGGCTGCCACCGGCACCGACCACAAGGAGTCGGCGCCGAGGTAGGTCGTCAAGACCTGGGTCGGGATGAGCTCGATGAGCAGGTAGCCGAGCGCAGCGAAGCCGAGGAAGAAGACCACGAGGCGGCGACCGTTGAGGGCGAGCGCCCGGGCGAACTCCCCCAGCCGCGACGTGGGCGCCGTCGACCCGGAGCTCTCAGCACAGCTCGCGGCTCGATCGACGTCGGTGGTCGAGCAGCACGAGGCGGGCACCGGCTCGAGCACGACCAGCCCGGGGCGCCCGTGCCGCTCCGGCGGCAGGTCCACCCCGGCGGTCAGTGCGTCCGAGCCGCGGTGCGGTGAGCCGTCGCAACTCCCGACCGCAGCCGGCTGCGGTGCGCGCACGCGCGCCTGCCCGACCAGAGCGCCGCCGCGTTCGACCATCGACGTCACCGCGCCGGCGGCCAGGCCGATGACAATGGCGGCCACGAAGAAGGTGGTGGCGAACGAGGTCCCGAAGAGCCCGACGGACAGCACGTACTCGGCCGGGCTGGTCAGCGGGGACGCGACCATGAAGGCAACGACCGGGGCCCAGGGCACCGAGGACGCCAGCGCGCCCAGCACGACGGCGGTCGTCCCGCACGAGCAGAACGGGGTGAGCGCCCCCAGCGCCACGGCCCCCACCACGGCGAGCCAGGTTCGGGCACGCAGCCATCGGGCGAGCCGATCGGTCCCGACGAAGACCTGGATCGCCGAGGCGAGCACCACGCTGGCCAGCAGGAACGGCCAGTTGTGCTCGATCGTGGTCCACACGTCGAGGCCGACCCGACCGAAGACGTCCAGTAGACGGTCCATGACTCCTCCTGATATCATATCGATGAACGTCCATAAGATAGACACACACCGATGAAAGAGTCAAGGTGCGCGAGTCCACGATGTCGTCGGTGAAGTCCATGTGCTGCTCCCCCGTGCTCGCGGGCGCTCTCACGGCGCCGGAGTCCCAGGAGCTGGCCCTGGCGCTGAAGGTCCTGGCCGACCCGGTCCGCCTGAGGCTGCTCGGCCTGATCCGCTCCACCCCCGGCGGGCGGGCGCTGACCCGAGACCTCGTGGAGTCGCTCGACGTCACCCAGCCCACGATCAGCCACCACCTGGGCGTGCTGTTCGACGCCGGGTTCGTCGAGCGCGAGCGCGAGGGCCGGGAGACCTGGTACTCGATCGAACCCGACAGCTTCACCACGATCTGCCAGTTGCTCGACCCGCACGCCGGGTGATGGTCGGTCAGTGCTCGTCGGTCACGCGCTCGTCGGTCACGCGCTCGTCGGTCACGGCGCCATGCGCGCGTCCGGGTCGAGCCGCTCGAGCAGCGTCGCCATGATGTCGTCGAGCTGGCCCACCTGCGCGGGGCTCAGCGCGTCGATGACGTGCCGCCGCACGTTCGCGACGTGCCCGGGGGCCGCAGCCACGACCGCCGACCAACCCGCGTCCGTGAGCCGGGCATTCGTCGCGCGACCGTCCTCCGGGCACGGGCGCCGTTGCACCAGCTCGCGATCCTCGAGCCGGCGCACGACGTGGGACAGGCGCGGGAGCGTGGCATTGGTGCGCTCGGCGAGCGAGGTCATCCGCAGCGTGCGCTCGGGGGCCTCGGAGAGCATCGCGAGGACGAAGTACTCGAAGTGAGTCAAGCCGGCGTCGCGTCGCAGCTGGGTGTCCAGCACCCCGGGCAGGAGCTCCACGACCGCGACCAGCTTGACCCAGGCCGCACGCTGCGCATCGTTCAACCAGACCGTGTCCATGGTCACGACCCTACCCGTTTACTTGACAGAACAACCAAAGAGGTCCACTGTTAGTTGAACAAGCAACTAACTACCGAGGAGAGTTCCATGGCACACGTCACCATCATCGGCACCGGCAACATGGGCCAGGCCATCGCCGCGGTCGCGGGCCGGGGCGGCCACACCGTCCAGCTCCTGGGCCGCACCGACGCCGCCACCCAGGTCGACGGCGAGATCGTCGTCCTCGCCGTCCCCTATCCCGCCGTGGCCGAGGTGCTCGCAGAGCGCGGCGACAGCCTCGCCGGGAAGGTCGTCGTCGACATCACCAACCCGCTGAACTTCGAGACCTTCGACTCCCTGACCGTGCCCTCCGACAGCTCCGCCACCGCGGAGATCGCCGCCGCGCTCCCCCGGTCGCGCGTGGTGAAGGCGTTCAACACCACCTTCGCCGGCACCCTCGCTGCGGGCACGGTCGGCGCGCTGACCACCACCGTGCTGATCGCCGGCGACGACGCCGAGGCCAAGGCCAGCCTGACGGACGTGATCACCTCCGGTGGGCTGAACGTGATCGACGCCGGTGCCCTCGTGCGCGCCCGAGAGCTGGAAGCGCTCGGGTTCCTGCAGATCGGCCTCGCCGCGAGCGAGAAGATCTCCTGGACCGGCGGCTTCGGCGCCGTTGCCTGACATGACCTTCACGCCACCTGTCGTCGCGACCTACGGCAGCACCGACCCGTCGGCTCCCCTGGTCGTCCTGCTGCACGGGCGCGGTTCCGACGAGCGCGAGATCCTCGGTCTGGCCGCGCACCTCCCGACGGGGCCGACCTACGCGGCGGTGCGGGCACCGATCGCCGAGGGCGGCGGGTTCGCCTGGTTCGCCAACCGAGGGATCGGTCGCCCCGTCGCCGGCTCGCTGCGCAGCACGATGGACTGGTTCCGCTCCTGGCTCGACGACGCCGCGCCGACGGGCCGACCGGTAGTCCTGGTCGGCTTCAGCGGCGGGGCCGCCTTCGCCGGTGGCCTGGTGCTGGACGATCCCTCGCGGTATGCGGGGGCGGGCATCCTGTACGGCACCCTGCCGTTCGATGCCGGCCTGCCCACCGTCGCGGGCCGACTGGCCAACCTGCCCGTGTTCGTGGCGCAGGGCGACGGTGACCACGTCATCCCGCGCGAGCTCCTCGACCGGACGTGGAGCTACCTGCTGGCCGAGTCCGGTGCGCCCACCGTCGCGCAGCGTCAGCCGGGGGGCCACCAGCTCACCGCGGAGACGGTTCACCGGCTCGGCGACTGGGTCGCTCACCGGCTCGCCTTCGTCGCCCACCATCCCGCGACGCCGGATGCCGCACCAGACACCGACCGCGGCTGGCCCACGCTCGCGCTCGGCGAGCTTCCCGAGCGACGCGGCCCGCGACCGGAGGTGTCCTGGACGATCCCGCAGCAGCAACAGACCCAGAACGCTCCCGCGGACCTGCAAGAGCAGCTGTTCGAGGAGATCCGGACGCTGCCCGGCGTGAACGTCGGTCCCTCGCACATCTCGGTGCCCGGCGCGCGCGCCTTCACCCTGGGTGAGGGCTCCGACGACGAGCAGGCATTCCTCGTCCCGCAGGTCGCGGAGTTCGCCCATCTGCATCCGGCCTACGACGGCTCCCTGCACCTGGCCCTGCCCTCGGCGCTGGCCGCCGACGTGTCGACGAAGGGCTGGGGCCGACCCCACATGTGGGCCGGCACCCGCCTCTCCCCCGGCTTCATGCTCATCTACGGACCCCGCGACCACGACGAGCTCGCCACGGTCCGCGGCATCGTGGCCGCCAGCCATGCCCACGCGACCCGCGGCCTCTAGCCAGCCCCCTGCCCGGTAGCGTTGGCGGCGACACGCTCCTCGGACGCGGTTTGACGCCCTGGAATGGGGATGGTGTGGCAGGCCCGCTGATTGCGACGAAGTTGTACGTCCCGCAGCTGCGGCGCGGTCTGGTAGCACGCCCACGACTGCTGGACAGGATGCGTCGCGGTGCCGGCACGCGGCTGACGCTGGTGTCCGCCCCGGCGGGTTTCGGCAAGACGACGCTGCTGGCCGACTGGCTCACCGACGCTCCCGGTGGGGATCGGTGCGTGGCATGGCTCTCCGTCGATGCCTCGGACAGCGAGCCCGCGTCCTTCTGGACCTACGTCGCGACCGCGCTCCAGGGCGCCGTGCCAGCCGTTGGCTCGGCCGCACTGGACCTCATCGGCACCTCCCCCCTGCCGACCGAACTCGTGCTCACCACGTTGCTGAACGACCTGGCCGACACGCCGACCGAGGTGTGGCTCGTCCTCGACGACTACCACCTGGCGGACAACCACGACGTCGGCCACGGGATGGCCTTCCTGCTGGAGCACCTGCCGCCGCACGTCCACGTCGTGCTCAGCACCCGCGCCAACCCGGACCTGCCGCTGGCCCGGTGGCGGGCCCGCGGGGAGATGGTCGAGATCCGCGCCGCCGACCTGCGGTTCACGTCCGACGAGGCGGCCGCGTACCTCAACGAGGCGACCGGCCTGCGCCTGACCGCCGGGGACGTGGACGTCCTCGAGGCGCGCACCGAGGGGTGGATCGCCGCCCTGCAGCTCGCCGCCCTCTCGATCCAGGGGCGCGAGGACGTCGGCAGCTTCATCGCCCGGTTCGCCGGAACCGACCGGTACATCGTCGACTACCTCGTGGAGGAGGTGCTCGCGCACCAGAGCGAACCCGTGCGCGAGTTCCTGCTGCACTCCTCGATCCTCGACCGGCTCACGGGTCCGCTCTGCGACGCCGTCGTCGGCCGCCAGGACGGCAGCCGCCAGCTGGCGATCCTCGAACGGGCCAACCTCTTCCTCGTCCCCTTGGACGACTCACGCCAGTGGTATCGCTACCACCACCTGTTCGCCGATGTGCTGCGGGCGCGTCTGCTCAGCGAGCAGCCCGAGCTGGTTCCGCGGCTGCACGAGCGCGCCAGCCGCTGGTTCGAGAGCCACGATCTGGTGCAGGACGCGGTCCGGCATGCGCTGGCCGCCCGTGACTTCGACCGGGCGGTGCACCTCATGGAGCTGGCGGCGCCGGCGATCCGGCGCGACCGGCAGGACCCGATCATGCTCGGCTGGCTCACGTTGCTGCCCGACGACGCCGTCCGGCGCAGCCCCGTGCTCAGTGTCTTCTACGGCTACATGCTCATGGTCGCCGGCGACCATGACGCGGCCGAGCCACGATTCGACGAAGCGGAACGGGCGATGGCGGCCGTCCCGGACGGCGAGGCTCCGCCGTGGGCGAAGACCGAGGAGCTGCGCACGTTGCCGGCGACCATCGCCATCTACCGCGCCTCGATCGCGCAGGCGCGCGGCGATGTGACGGGAACGGAGGAGCACGCTCGGCGCGCGCTCGGCCTGGCCGGGCCCGACGACCACCTCGCGCGCGGCGGTGCCGCCGGGTTCCTCGGCCTCGCCGCCTGGGCGAGGGGCGACGTGTCCAGGGCGCTGGCGACGTTCACGCAGGCGGTGGCGAGCCTGCACGCGGGCGGCAACCTCGTCGACGAGCTGAGCAGCACCGCGGTGCTCGCTGACATGTGGCTCGCGGCCGGTCGACCCAGCACCGCGCGCCGACTCTACGAGCACGCACTTCAGGTGGCGCAGGCCCGCGGCGAGCCCATCCTGCGGGCCACCCCCGACCTGCACGTAGGGCTCAGCGAGCTGGACCTCGAGGCGGGAGACCTTGCGGGTGCCGGGCGCCACCTCGAGACCGCCGCGGCGTTCGACCAGCGCGCGTCGATGACCGAGAGCCGCTACCGCTGGTTCGTGGCGATGGGACGCGTCGCCGCGGCCGAGGGTGACCCGGAACGGGCGCTGGCCCTCCTGGACCAGGCCGAGCGGCTCTACCTGCGCGGCTTCTTCCCGGACGTGCGTCCGATCGCGGCGATCAAGGCCCGGGTCTGGATCGCGCAGGGCGAGCTGTCGCGGGCCGCCGGCTGGGCGCACGACCGAGGCGTGGCGGCCACGGACGAGGCGACCTATCTGCGCGAGTTCGATCACCTCACGCTGGTGCGACTGCTCCTCGCTCAGCACCGGGAGAACCCCGACCCCGACGCGCTCGGCCAGGCGGTGCGCCTGTTGGCGCGGCTGCGCGACGCCGGCACGACGTCGGGACGCCACGGAAGTCTCGTCGAGATCCAGATGCTCATCGCGCTGGCGCAGGACGCGCAGGGAGATCGGCCGCAGGCTCTGCGGTCCCTCGGTGACGCCTGGGCGCAGGCGCCTGAGCCGGTCGGCTACGCGCGGCTCTTCCTGGACGAGGGCTCCGCCCTGCGTGAGCTGCTGCGCGCCGCCGACCCCGGGGGCCTCGCGGGTGACCACGCGCGTCGCCTGCTCGGCCTCGGTGCACCCGTCGACGACGCCCGCGAATCTGGCGCCACCGGCTCCGGTCGCCCCGCGCCGTCGTCAGCCGACCCGTTGAGCGAGCGCGAGCTGCAGGTGCTGAGGCTGCTCGACAGCGAGCTGACCGGGCCGCAGATTGCCCGCGAGCTGTTCGTCACCCTGAACACGCTGCGCAGCCACACCAAGCGCATCTTCACCAAGCTCGAGGTCACCACCCGCCGGGCGGCGGTCGGCCGGGCACGCGAGCGCGGCCTGCTGTAGACCGGTCCGGGGGCGGCAGGTCTCACCACGTCGTTCACATCATGTGGTGATGTCCGGTCACCACGCCCATCCCTACCTTCGAGTCATCCCGCAGCGCCCGCCGCGGACACTCCAGAAGCGAAGGTGCCGGACATGACCATCACGACCACCACCCTCACCCGCGCGGCCGGCGTCGCCGCCGTCGTCGGGGGCCTGCTGTACCTCGGCGTCCAGATCAACCACCCCCACCTGGACCTCGACTTCATCTCCACGACCGAGTGGAAGGTTCGCCAGAGCATGAAGGCGCTCTTCGCCGTCCTGTCGCTCGCCGGCATCACCGGGATGTACCTGCGCCAGGTGAAGCGCACCGGAGTGCTCGGCCTGATCGGGTACCTCGTGCTCGCCCTCGGCTTCGTCTTCATGGTGAGCATCGAAGTCGCCGGCGCCGTCGTCCTGCCCACCATCGCCGGCACCTCACCCGGCTACGTCACGGACGTCCTCGCCGTGGCCGTTCCCGGCGGCCATGCGGCCGGCGACCTCGGCCTGATGCAGTCCCTCATCAACCTCGACGGCATGCTCTACCTGGCCGGCGGCTTCCTCTTCGGCATCGCCCTGTTCCGCGCCCGCATCCTCGCGCGGTGGGCCGCCGCGCTCCTCGCCGTCGGCGCCGTCGCCACCCTCGCGATCCCCCTGCTGCCGCAGGTGAACTTCAGGCTGTTCGCCATCCCGACCGGCGTCGCCCTGGTCGGCCTCGGCTACTCCCTGTGGCGCGACCAGCGCACCCCGGCCGGTCGTCCGCTGCCCGACGCCGTCAGCTCGCGCCTCGACCCGGCCGGCGCCAAGTGACCGTCCCCGCCGCGGCCCGCCCCACCCGGTCGACCCGGTCGGCCGGGTCGGCCGGGTCGACCGGGTGGGTGCCGTTCGCGCTCGTCGCCCTCGTGCTGATCCCCGCCGTCGCCGGCTCGCTCCGCCTGGTCGAGCTGGCCGGCGGCCCGCTCCTGCTGCCGGCGAACCCGCGGATGACCGCGTCGCCCGCGCCCGTGGTCGTGCACATCGTCTGCGCCGTCGCGTATGCCGCCCTCGGCGCCTTCCAGTTCTCCGCCGCGCTGCGACGCCGTCGACCCGGCTGGCATCGCCTGGCCGGGCGCGTGCTGGTGGTGCTGGGCCTGGGAGTGGCCTTCTCGGCCCTGTGGATGACGCTGTTCTACCCCCGACAACCCGGCACCGGCGAGCTGGCCTACGTCTTCCGGCTCGCGTTCGGGTCGGGCATGGCCGCCAGCATCATCCTGGGCTTCGCCGCGATCCGCCGCGGTGACGTCGGCCGGCACCGGGCATGGATGACCCGCGCCTACGCTCTCGCGCTGGGCGCCGGCACCCAGACGTTCACCCTGGGCCTCGGGCACGCAGTACTCGGCACCAGCGACCTGGTCACCGACCTCATGCTGGGCGCGGGCTGGGCCATCAACCTCGCCGTCGCCGAGTACGTCATCCGCCGGCACCGTGGGCCCCGGACCAGGCGCCGCCGAGCCGCCGCCGCGACCGCGACGGTCGGGTCCTCATGACCCGGCCTCCGCACGGACCGTCGCCGAGCTGCTACCGGCTCCGGGTCGCGGGGCACCTCGACCGGCACTGGTCGGCGTGGTTCGGTGGCCTCGAGCTGACCCATGAGGCCGACGGGACGACGAGCCTGTCCGGCGTCGTCTCGGATCAGGCCGAGCTGCACGGGCTGCTCACCAGGGTCCGAGACCTGGGCGTCACCCTGATCTCGGTCGAGGCCGTCGACCCTCCCGCCTCAGCCGGTCGGATCGCTCCGTGACTTTGCGCTGACGTGCATGCGCTCCCCCTGACGACCGAAGAGGCTCAAGACCTCCACCGGGTGCTCGCCCGTGCTGCCGAACCAGTGGGGCACCTGGGTGTCGAACTCGGCGACCTCGCCAGGACCGAGCACGAGGTCGTGGGCCCCGAGGATGAGGCGCATGCGTCCGGACAGGACGTACAGCCACTCGTACCCTTCGTGGGCGCGAGGATCCGGCTCCGACGTGGTCGTGGGGATGATGATCTTCCACGCCTGGATGCCACCGGGCTGGCCGGTCAGGGGAACGACCGTGCGACCGTTCGCCCGCCTCGGCTTCAGGCGCACCCGAGGGTCACCGACCTCGGGTGCGCCGACGAGCTCGTCGAGCGGCACCCGGTAGGCGTGCACGAGCGGTAGCAGGAGCTCCAGGCTCGGGCGGCGCTGGCCCGTCTCCAGGCGCGACAGCGTGCTCTTGGAGATGCCCGTCGCCTCGGCGAGCGCGGTGAGCGTGACACCTCGCTCGGACCGCAGCCGCTTCAACCGTGGGCCGACCTGGTCGAGCGTTGCAGCCATCGCTGCCGACGTGTCCATGCGCGCATTCTCACTCGTGGTTCCCGGAAACGGCAACGATTGTTGTTGCTTCGTCAGGTGCCGGAGCACCCTCGACCATGAGCAGATCCCCCGTCGCCGCCCCGCTCCACGAGGATTCCGGTTCGCTGTCCGAGGGGGTGCAGCCTGGCCCGATGATCGCGTCCCGAGCGAAGGGGACACCCTCGGTGCGATGGGCGCTCGTCGGGCTGTCGCTCACCATGCTGCTCGCCTCGCTCGGGACGAGCATTGCCAACGTCGGTCTGCCGTCGCTGGCGCAGGCATTCTCCGCGTCGTTCCAGGACGTCCAATGGGTCGTTCTCGCCTACCTGCTGGCCATCACCACCGTGGTCGTCAGCGTCGGACGGATCGGGGACATCATCGGCCGCCGACGGCTCCTCCTGGCTGGAGTCGCACTGTTCACAGCAGCCTCGGCCCTGTGCGGCACCGCGCCGACCCTCGGGTTGCTGATCGCAGCCCGAGCGGCACAGGGTCTCGGCGCCGCCGTCATGATGGCCCTGACCATGGCCCTCGTCGGCGAGACCGTGCCGGCGGAAAGGACCGGCAGCGCCATGGGGCTGCTCGGGAGCATGTCAGCGATCGGCACCGCGATCGGTCCAGCGCTCGGTGGCGTCCTGATCGCCGGCCTGAGCTGGCGCGCGATGTTCCTGGTCACCGTTCCGCTGGGCATCGTGGCGTTGCTCCTTGCCCATCGCCATCTGCCCCTCGACGGCCAAGAACAGACACCCGACCGGGTCAGTTTCGACATCCCGGGCACGCTGCTGCTCGCGCTCTCGCTCGCGGCGTACGCCACGGCCATGACGCTGGGGCGCGGCACCTTCGGCCCGCTCAACCTGGCCCTGCTGCTCGCCGCCGCCGTCGGAGTCAGCCTGTTCGTGCGCGCCGAGACGCGCGCGGCAGCACCGCTGATCCGATGGGCGATGTTCCGAAACCCGGCGCTGAGCGCAGGCTTTGCCATGAGCACGTTGGTCACGACCGTGGTGATGGCGACGCTGGTGGTCGGCCCGTTCTACCTCTCCGGAGCGCTTGCGCTGGACGCAGCCCAGGTCGGCCTCGTCATGTCATCCGGTCCCGTCGTCGCCGCGCTGACGGGAATGCCGGCCGGTCGATTCGTCGACCGGCTCGGCGCCCACCGCATGAGCATCGTCGGGCTCCTTGCGATGGCCGTCGGCTCCGCCATCGTGCCCGCGCTGGCCACGATGTTCCACGTCCCGGGCTACATCGCCCCGCTCGTCGTCATCACCGCGGGCTACGCCATGTTCCAGGCGGCCAACAACACCGCCGTCATGACGAGCACTCGGTCGGACCAGCGGGGCGTCACCTCCGGCCTGCTCAATCTGTCCCGCAATCTCGGACTCATCACCGGCGCATCCGTGATGGCCGCCATCTTCGCTCACGGATCGGCCACCACCGACGTCTTGGCGGCGAGCCCCGAGGCGGTTGCCACCGGGATGCGCCTCACGTTCGTCGTCGCGGCGATTCTCATCCTCATTGCCCTCGCCATCGCCATCGGCAGCCGTGAGCACTCGCGACGCACCCTGCCCTCAGTCTCCGGTGCGTGCCATGTGCCGCGCGGCCCGCAAGCCGAAGACGGTCGCCGGGCCGATCGTCGAGCCGGGTCCGGGGTAGGTCCGGCCCATCACTGAGGCCGACGCGTTGCCGGCGGCGTAGAGCCCGTCGAGGACGGTGCCGTCCTCGCGCAGGGCACGCCCGTCGACGTCGGTCAGCACGCCCCCCTTGGTGCCCAGGTCACCGATGACGATCTTCACCGCGGTGAACGGGCCCTTCTCGAGCGGACCGAGGTTGGGGTTCGGGTGGACGGTCGGGTCGCTGTAGTAGCGGTCGTAGGCCGAGTTCCCGCGTCCGAAGTCGCCGTCGATCCCGGCCCGCGCCTGGCCGTTGAACCGGTCGACCGTCGCCACCAGCCGCGCCGGGTCGAGCCCGATCGCCGTCGCGAGCTCGCCGATCGAGCCGGCCTTGGCCGCCAGGCCCTGCGCGGCCATCGCCTTGGTCACCCGGGGATCCATCGCATAGCTGCGCAGGTACCGGCGCGCGTGGTGAGCGTCGGCCACCAGCCAGTAGGCGCCGTCCTTGTCGTGCTCGAGCATGTGATGCCCCAGATCGACGTACGACTCCGACTCGTTCGCGAACCGGTCCCCCCGGCCGTCCACGATGATCGAGTACGGCAGCGAGCGCTCGCCGACGAGGAAGCTGGGGTCGTGCCCCTCGGGGGCGGCCGTCGAGGCGCCCCACCACGCATCGTCCATGAGCTCCAACGCCGCACCCGCCTCATGGGCGAGCGCGATCGGCAGGCCCAGGTTGCCCGGATTGCCCGACGGCGCCCCGTCGATGCCGTGGTGCTTCTGGCGCAGGTCGACGTTGTGGTCGAAGCCGCCCGACGCGAGCATCACCCCGCGGCGAGCGCGGACGGTCACAGACCGACCGGCCCGGGTCGTGCGGACGCCCACGACCCGGCCGGAGTCGATGAGGAGCTCCTCGAGCGGCGCCTCGAGCCACAGGTGCCCGCCCTGCTTCTGGACCACGGCGTCGAGGAACGAACACGCGAGCCCGGCGCCGATCCCCACCAGCAGGCGACCGCGCGCGAGCCCGCCAGCCACCCGCCCGACGAACTGGGCGCCGCGCCGAAACCCGCTGGGGGTCACCCAGGAGCGCTCGAGCTCCCACATGTCGCTGGTCAGCAGCGGCAGCGGCATCAGGGCCCGGCAGCTGCTCCACCACGCACCGATCTGCCGGCGGTCGAACGGGACGGACTCGATGGCCCGCCCGATCTTGCCGCCGGGCAGCTCGGGGTAGTAGTCGGGATAGTCGGGAGCACGCACGAAACGCATCCCGTGCTTCTCGGCGGTGGTGACGAGGTCCTCGACGCCGTCGACGAAGGCCGCCTTGCGCTCGTCACTGGACGCGCGCCCCTCGTCGCCGACGGTCGCGTCCATGTACGTCAGTGCATCGGCCCTCGAGTCGCCGGCCCCGGCGCGCCGCATCAGCGGGTTGTCCGGCAGCCACATCCCGCCGCCGGACATGGCGGTGCTGCCGCCCCACTTGTCGGTCGACTCCAGGATGAGAACGGTCAAGCCTTCATCGACCGCGCCGAGGGCGGTGGCGAAGCCCGCCCCACCGCTGCCGACCACCACGACGTCGTACGTCTCATCGAACACGCGCTCCGGCACCTGGGACACGGTCAGCTCCCTCTCTATCCGGACAGCCCTGTCCGGTACGTAGGATGCGAGCATGCCAGCCGAACCGCGCAAGAGCAACAGGGGTCCCGCTGCCGCGGCGGCCAACCGTCACGCCCTGCTCGACGCCGCCCGACGCGTGTTCGCCGCGCAGGGCTACCACGCGCCCCTGAACGCCGTGGCCCGGGAGGCGGGCGTCGGGCAGGGCGTCCTCTACCGGCACTTCCCCACCCGCCTGGATCTGGCCCGCGCCGTCTTCGCGCAGAACATCGACGAGCTGGAGACGATCGCCGCGGTGCCCGGGGCCGAGGCCTTCGAGCGCCTGTGGCGCCGGCTGGTCGAGATGACCATCGAAGCGTCCGCGTTCGTCGAGCTGGCCGTCGACTCCCGCCGGCAGCTGGCGCAGGACGACGGGGAGCGTCGCCTGCGGTCGATGCTCGACGCGACGCTGCCGCCCGCCCGCGAGGCAGGCGTCGTCGACCACCGGCTCACCACGGACGACGTGCTGCTCGCCCAGAGGATGATCTTCGGCGTCGTCGTGACCACGGTGGATCCCGCACAGATCACGGTGTTCGTCAGGGACGCGCTGCGCCTCGTGCCCTCGCTCCCGTCCGCGGTCCGCGACCGGGAGTCCACGCAGCCACCGTGAGGGGACGCGCCGTCAGGTCCGGTCGGGCGCGGGCACGCCCTCGCCCTGGATGGTCGTCGCGGCCCAGCTGGCCAGCAGCTGCAGCGCGTCTGCGGCCGTGGTGCCCGGTGCCGCGGTGTAGACGAGCATCGTCAGGCCGGGGTCGGCCGGCATCGGCAGGGTGTCGTACATCAGCTCGAGGCGTCCGACGACGGGGTGATTGATGAGCTTGTTCCCGGTGCGGTGCAGGCGGACGTTGTGCGCCGCCCAGCGGGTGCGGAACTCCTCGCTGCGGGTCGACAGCTCCCCGACGAGGTCGGACAGCGACCGGTCGTACGGGTTGCGTCCGGCCTGGGCTCGAAGGACGCCGACGGTGTCGTCCGCCGCGCGCTCCCAGTCGATCCAGAAGTCGTGCGCGCCGGGGTCGAGGAAGGCGTACCGGGCGTGGTTGGCGGGGCGGACCGGATCGCGGTAGAGCTCCGAGTACAGCGCCCGGCCGAGCGGGTTCGTGGCCAGGATGTCCAGGCGATCGTTGCGCACCAGCGCCGGGGCGCCAGTCATGGCGTCGAGCATGGCCTGCACGCTCGGGCGGATCCGAGACTGGGGGGCGCGCCGCCGGGCGCGGGTGGCCGGAGTCGCTCGCGCCGCCCGGGCGAGGTCGTACAGGTGGATCCGTTCGGCCTCGTCGAGCTGCAGGGCCGTGGCCAGGGCGTCCAGGACGGACTCGGACACCCCGTTGAGGTTCCCGCGCTCGAGCCGGGTGTAGTAGTCGACACTGACGCCGGCCAGCATGGCGACCTCTTCGCGTCGCAGCCCGAGCACCCGTCGGTGGGTGCCGTAGACCGGGAGGCCCGCCTGCGCGGGGGTGATCTTGGCGCGTCGGGTGGCCAAGAAGTCCCGGATCTCTTCACGGTTGTCCATGCGACGACGGTACGGCGACGGCGATCGAACAGACAGGCCCTGCCAGTACCTGCACCAGCAGGGACTCCCCCGTCGTCCGCGGGACGTGTTGTCTGGAGGCAACCGGGCGCGCAGTAGACGGCGCGTCCTTCGAACGTTGATCTCGTCCCTGGAGGACACATGCGAGCGACATTCATGTACGGCGCGGGCGACGTGCGGGTCGAGAACGTGCCCGATCCGACGATCCAGGCGCCGACCGACGCGATCGTGCGGGTCGTGCTCGCCTGCGTCTGCGGCTCCGACCTGCACCCGTACCACGGCATGCCCGCCACGGGCACGGGCGTGCCGATGGGCCACGAGTTCCTCGGCGTGGTGGAGGAGACCGGCCGCGAGGTGACGACGGTGCGCAAGGGCGACTTCGTCATCTCCCCGTTCGCCTTCCAGGACAACACCTGCCAGTTCTGCCGCGAGGGCGTCCAGACCTCCTGCGTGCACGGCGGGTGGTACGGCGCGGGCGGTGTGGGTGGTGGCCAGGCCGAGGCGATCCGCGTGCCCCAGGCCGACGGCACCCTGGTCACGACCGGCTCCGCCCTGGAAGACACGGACCAGACGCTGCTGCCCTCGCTGCTGACCCTCTCCGACGTCTACCTCACCGGGTACCACGCGGCCCACATGGGCAAGGTGACCGCCCGCACGACCGTCACCGTGATCGGCGACGGCGCCGTGGGCCTGTCCGCGGTGCTGGCCGCCAAGCAGCTGGGCGCCGAGCGCATCATCCTCATGGGACGCCACGCCTCACGCACCGACCTGGGTCGCGAGTTCGGCGCCACCGACGTGGTCGCCGAGCGTGGAGAGGAGGGCATCGCCAAGGTCCTCGAGCTCACCCGCGGTGAGGGCACGCACGTCGTGCTCGAGGCCGTCGGCCTCATGCCTGCCTACGAGATGGCCTACGGCGTGGTCCGCCCCGGCGGCGTGATCAGCCGGGTCGGCGTGCCGCAGTACGAGGCAGCCCCGATCGGGTTCGGCTCGCTGTTCGGCAAGAACGCGACCCTCACCGGCGGTCCCGCGCCCGTGCGTGCCTACATCGAGCAGGCCCTCCCGGACGTGCTGGCCGGCCGCATCAACCCTGGCCGTGTGTTCGACCGGACCGTGAACCTCGACGACGTGGCCGTGGGCTACAAGGCCATGGATGCCCGCGAAGCCCTCAAGGTCCTCGTCACCCCGTGACCCCGCCGCAGTCGGACGACCCCCACCAAGGAGCACGACCATGGAGATCCAGGCCAAGCAGCCCTCGACGCACGGCCCCGCGGCGCTGTTCACCGGTGACGTCTGGTTCGACGTGATCGCCGCGGGGGTTGCTCCCTCGCGCCTGCGCGTGAACATCGTGCGGTTCGCGCCCGGGGCGCGCACCGCCTGGCACCGCCACGCGACGGGCCAGACCCTGCACGTCACCGACGGCGTCGGCCTGGTCCAGGCCAGGGGGCGGCGAGGTCATCGAGATGCGGCCCGGCCAGACCGTCCACACCCCTCCCGGCCAGTGGCACTGGCACGGTGCCACCCCCGAGCACTTCATGTCGCACCTGGCCATGTGGGAGAGCTCCGACAGCGACGAACCCGACGCGACCTGGGGCGAACACGTCAGCGACGTGGAGTACCTGCAGCGCTGACCGACGTCGACCACCCCGCATCGAGAAGGAGACGACCATGCACACTCGCACCCTCGGCCAGGGCCTTGCGGTCTCGGCCCTCGGCCTCGGAGCCATGGGCATGTCCCAGGGCTACGGCCCCAACCCCGGCGACCGCGACGACATGGTCGCCGTGCTGCGCGGCGCGGTCGAACGGGGCATCACCTTCATCGACACCGCCGAGGTCTACGGCCCGTACGTCAACGAGGAGCTCGTCGGCGAGGCCTTGGAGCCGGTGCGCGACCAGGTGGTGATCGCCACGAAGTTCGGCTGGAACATCGTCGACGGGCAGATGCGGGGGGTGAACTCGCGGCCCGAGCAGATTCGCCGGGTCGCCGACGCGTCCCTGCGCCGGCTCCGCACCGACGTCATCGACCTGTTCTACCAGCACCGCGTCGACCCGGCCGTGCCCATCGAGGACGTCGCCGGGACGGTCAAGGAGCTCGTGGAGGCCGGTAAGGTCCGCCATTTCAGGCTGTCAGAGGCCGGCGCCGGCACGATCCGTCGCGCCCACGCCGTCCACCCGGTCACCGCGGTCCAGTCCGAGTACTCGCTGTGGACCCGCGATCCCGAGCCGGAGGTGCTACCCGCCTGCGCCGAGCTCGGTATCGGCTTCGTCCCGTTCAGCCCGCTCGGCAAGGGCTTCCTCACCGGGACCGTCACCCCCACCACGACCTTCGCCGACGGCGACATCCGCCGGACCATCCCCCGCTTCACCCCGGAGAACCGTGACGTGAACGCCGCCATCGTCGAGCACGTGCGCGCCCTCGCCGCGGCCAAGGGCGTCACCCCGGGACAGATCGCGCTGGCCTGGCTGCTCGCCCAGCAGCCGTGGATCGTGCCGATCCCCGGCACCCGCCGCCTCGAACGCGTCGAGGAGAACGCCGGCGCGACCCAGGTCCCGCTGTCCGCCGACGACGTCGCCGACCTCGACGGCCTCGCCGCCCGGCTCGGTGTGCACGGCAACCGCTACAACGATGCCGGGCTGGGCATGGTCGGCCTCTGACGTCAGCGGGGCAGAAGGCGAATGGTCACCGGGTGTGCCCGGGGGCCCACGACGCTGCCCACGATCTGCGGCCCGTACCGGTCGTACTTGGCGTGATAGGCAGCGTCGATCGCGGCCTGCACGGTCGCGCCCACCTCGGCGAAGGTCACGTCGCGCTCGAGGCCACCTGCGCGGATACGCCCGGTGCCGCTGGCCTGCGCACGGACGAACCAGGGGTTGGTCGAGCCGTAGGCCGAGCGCACGTACAGGTCATCTCCGGCCTGCACGGTCCAGACAGTCACATACGGTCGCAGGGTTCCGTCCGGTCGGGTCGAGGCGATCTGCAGCTCCTCCGCCCGCCCGATCTTCGTCAGCTCGTTGCTGGTCCACGTCGTCATCATCGTCGTCCTGTCGGTATCTGAGATCCGGGCACTTGAACCACGGTGCGCCGCGGGCGCAGCTCACCGGCCACCACCTGGGGCACCGGCGGGCCCGGCCGGGACCCCGGTCGCCGACGGACGATGAGCAGCAGCACCAGAGCCAGCGCGAGGGCGAGCATCACCGCGCTGCCGGTGAGCGCGGCGGTGACACCGCTCGCCAGACGTTCGACGGCGCTGCTGCCGGACGTCGCGGCCGCCGCGACGGTCACCAGGACGCCCAGGCCCAGCGCTCCCCCGAGCTGGTGGGCGGCGTTGATCACACCGGACGCGGCACCGGCGTCCCGCGCGGTGACCCCCGAGATGCCGGCTGCCGTCAAGGGTCCGAACGCAAACCCCTGGCCCGCACCGATGAGGACGAGGGGCAACGCGATGCTCACGAGGTAGGAGCCGTCGGTTCCCAGGCGACTCAGCCAGGCCATGCCGACGAACGTGACCGCCACCCCGAGCGCCAGCAGGCGCGGCCCGCCCATGGTTGCCGTCAGGCGCGGGACGGTCAGCGCGACGGCGAAGTTGATGATCGTCATCGGCAGGAAGGCCGCGCCCGCCTGCAGCGGGGTGTACCCGAAGACGCCCTGCAGGAACTGGGACAGGAAGAGGAAGTAGCTGATCATCGCCCCGATGAACAGCAGGCGGGCGGCGTAGGCACCGTTGCGCTCCCGGCTCGCAAACAGCCTCAGCGGCATGATCGGCTGCGCCACGCGCGACTCGACCACGACGAACCCGGCCAAGAGCAGTGCCCCGGCGACCAGGGCGGCAAGCGTTCCCAGGTCGTCCCAGCCGGTGTCCGCAGAGCGGACGATGCCGTAGACGAGCGACGTCATACCCAGCGTCGAGGTGAACGCACCGGTCAGGTCCAGCCGGCCCGGCCTGCCCTCGGTGACGGGGACGTACCGGCGCACAGCCCAGACCAGGACGACCCCGATCGGGAGGTTGATGAAGAATCCGACCCGCCAGGACAGCCAGGCGGCGATGAAGCCGCCGAGCACCAGCCCGAGAGCCGCTCCTATCCCCGCCACCGAACCGTAGGCAGCCACGGCCCGGGTGCGCGCAGGGCCCTCAGCAAAGGTCGCGGTGAGCAGGGCGAGGGTGGATGGGGCCAGGATGGCGGAGCCCACGCCCTGCATGGCACGGGCAGCCACGAGCAGGCCGCCGGACGGGGCCGCGCCGACAACAACCGAGGCGAGCGTGAACCACGTCAGCCCGAGGAGGAACACCCGGCGGCGCCCCAGGAGGTCACCGGCCCGGGCGCCGAGCAGGAGCAGGCCCCCGAACGTGAGGGTGTAGGCGTTCTGGACCCACGAAAGACCCGTCGGCGAGAACTCGAGATCGTCCTGGATCCGAGGCAGGCCGGTGATGATGATCGAGTTGTCGATGATGATCATCACGTAGCTGATCAGGATGATCGTCAAGATCGCGGTCGGGTGCGAGGTCCGGGACGGGGACGAGGCGGTGCGAGCGGGCATGGCTTCTCTCGGGCGTTTGCTGAGCGGTGGATGCTCCAAGGAAACCGCGCGTGGCGCGGTTGCGGGAGTCCCTGCTGATCCAGGTACTGCCGGGGCCCCCACGCGAGGGCCCGAGACCGGCGCTGACGTTCCCTCGCTCCGGAGCGCTGGGTACCATCGAAAATCGGGTCGAATCGGATCAAGACGAGGAGCAGTCATGACCACCTACACAGTCGGCTATTTCGTCGGGAGCCTCTCGTCGAAGTCCATCAACCGCATCCTGTCCAAGGCACTTGTCCGTCTCGCACCCGACAATCTCGAGTTCTTCGAGATCCCGATCGGCGACCTCCCGCTCTACAGCCAGGACTACGACGACGACTTCCCGCCGGAGGCGATCGCCCTGAAGGAGGCGATCGGCCGCGCCGACGCAATCCTGTTCGTCACCCCGGAGTACAACCGGTCCATCCCGGGAGCGTTGAAGAACGCGATCGACTGGGCCTCGAGGCCGTGGGGGCAGAACTCCTTCGACCACATCCCCGCGGCCGTCATCGGCGCCTCGATCGGCGCCATCGGCACCGCGGTCGCCCAGCAGAGCCTGCGCGCAGTCCTCAGCTTCTGCAATGCCCGGCAGATGACCGCACCCGAGGCCTACATCCACTACTCGCCCGAGGTCTTCCTGGACGACGGCGAGGTCACCAACGACGCGACTGCGGCCTTCCTGAGCAACTTCATGGTCGAGTTCCGCGACCATCTCGTTCGAGTCCTCACCGTCCTGCCACGGCAGTAGTGCCCACTCCGGCCGACCACCCCACGGGAGCGACCATGGACTCTCTCGACTTCTCTGACCTGCGTGCGGTGTTCGTCAACTGCACGCTCAAACGCTCCCCCGAGATCTCGCACACCGCGGGCCTGATGGCCATCAGCGAAGCGATCATGCGCAAGCACGGGGTCGTCGTGGACGAGATCCGCGCCGTCGACTACGACCTCGCACCCGGGGTGTATCCCGACATGACCGCCCGCGGCTGGCCC
>NZ_SDWW01000005.1 GCF_004168625.1 Pengzhenrongella frigida | reverse complement strand
CCCCTACCGACCCGACCCACCACCCGGGCACGAACCCCCACTGACCCGCGACTTCGACTGGGACACCCCACCCCCGTTCTGACGCGCGACCGTTCCCACCTCGCGACTCCACCGATCTGACGCCACGCCATGCCGCGCTCCGTCCAGCGCTACGCCACCGATCTGACGCAGCCGGGCCGCGGCCCGAGGGAGCGTCGGCGGTCAGGCGCCCCGCAGGAGTGCACCGACGCGGCGGGTCGCCTCGGCGACGGCAGCCTCGCGGACGGCGATCGCGTCCTGAGCGGTCAGGGTCCGGTCGGTCGCCCGCAGCCTCAGCGAGAAGGCGAGCGACTTCTTGCCCTCCCCCACCTGCGCTCCGGTGTAGACGTCGAACAGGCGCAGCTCCTCCAGAAGCGGACCGGCGCCCTCCTGGACCGCAGCGAACACGTCCGCGGCCGGGACGGCGACGTCGACCACGAGCGCGATGTCCTCCTTGGCGATGGGGAACGTCGACAGCGGGACGGCCTGACGCGGGTCCACCGGCGCAGCGTCGAGCAGCACGTCGAGGTCGACCTCGAACGCCGCGGACCTCGTCGGCAGGTCGAGCGCCGCGACGACCTTCGGGTTCAGCTCGCCCGCGTGGCCGACGAGGGTGCCGTCGGCGAGCGTGAACCGCGCGCACCGGCCCGGGTGCCACGGGGCGTGGTCGGGATCGGCAGTGATCGTCAACGGCACGCCGACGATCCCGGCGATCCGCTGGACGGCCGCGATGGCGTCGGTGTGGTCGGCACGTCGTCCGGCACCCCACCAGCCAGCCGGCTCGGCGTTCCCCGTGAGCAGTCCGGCCACCCGGCGCGGCTGCGGCGGAACCGCGGCGCGCAGGTGCGCGATCTCGTCGTCCGAGGGGCGGGTCTCGATGCTCGGCCGGCCGGCGGCAGCCGTGCCGGGAACGGGACGCGTCACGAGACCGATCTCGAACAGGCCGAGGTCCGTCATGCCGCGCCCGACGTTGGCCCGGCCCGCCTCGACGAGGGTCGCCAGCACGCTGGTGCGCAGCTCGGGGTGCTCGTCGGACAGCGGGTTCGCCAACCGGGCGGCGACGCGCCGGGGGTCGTCGGCCGCGAGACCGAGGCTGTCGTGGATCGTCGGCGACACGAACGGGTAGGTGAGCACCTCGACGAGGCCCGACTCGGCGAGCGAACGGGCTACCGACCGCCGGGTCTGCTGCGCCGGCGTCAGTCCGTGCCCGGACGGGGCGACGGGAAGCACGGAGGGGATCTGGTCGTAGCCACGCAGGCGCGCGACCTCCTCGACCAGGTCGATCGGCTCGGTCAGGTCCGGCCGCCAGCTGGGCGCCACGACGCGGAGGAACCCGGGTTCGGTGTCCTGGACGGCGCACCCGATCAGCTCGAGCACCCCCCGCACGACGTCGGCCGGGTACTCGACACCGACGATCCGGGTCGGCAGGTCGACGGAGAACAGGATCGGCTCGACGGCAACGCGCTGGTCGACATCGGTCCCGGTCGGGTCGGCCACGCCGCCACCGTGCGCGATTAGCAGGTCGATCACCCGCTGGACCGCGACCGGCGCGAGCTCGGGGTCCACGCCCCGCTCGAACCGGCGCGACGCCTCCGAGGCGAGCTTGTGCCGCCGCGAGGTGCGCGCGACGGACACCGTGTCGAAGTGGGCACCCTCGATGAGGACGTCGGTCGTGGTCGGCGAGACCTCGCTCGAGGCACCGCCCATCACCCCGGCGATCCCGAGCACCCGCGAGCCCGGCTCGTCGCCGGTACCGGCGCCGTCGGTGATCAGCAGGTCCTCGGGGTCGAGGCGCCGCACGACGTCGTCCAGGGTCGTGAGGGTCTCCCCCGCCCGGGCGCGACGCACGACGATCGGTCCCACGAGCCCCGCGAGGTCGTAGGCGTGCAACGGCTGCCCGAGCTCGAGCATGACGTAGTTGGTCACGTCGACCGCGAGCGAGATCGGGCGCATGCCCGCCTGGGTGAGCCGACGCTGCATCCACATCGGCGACGGACCGGCGGCCGCCACGCCACGCACGATGCGGGCGACGAAGCGATCCGCACCGGCCTGCCCGCGCAGCGGCGCGTCATCCGCGATCACGACACCGAACCCGGCACCCGACGGCACCGGGACCTCGATCTGCGCCGGGTCACGGAACGTCGCGCCGGTCGCGTGCGAGTACTCCCGCGCCACCCCGCGCAGCGAGAAGCAGTAGCCGCGGTCCGGGGTCACGTTGATCTCGAGGGTCTGCTCGCCGAGGCCGAGGAGCTCGATCGCGTCCGTGCCGGGAGCGGGTGTGCCCTCGAGGACGATGATCCCGTCGTGCGCCTCCCCCAGGCCCAGCTCGCGCTCGGAACAGATCATCCCGTCGGAGACGTGCCCATAGGTCTTGCGGGCCGCGATCGCGAACGGCCCGGGCAGCACGGCCCCGGGCAGCGCGACGACGACGTGGTCGCCGGCGGCGAAGTTGTGCGCACCGCACACGATGCCGCGCGGGACCGTCCGGCCGCCGTCGGCGTCGAGGTCGTTCAAGGCCCCCACGTCGACCGCGCACCAGTTGATCGTCTTGCCGTTCTTCTGCGGCTCGGGCGCCAGCGACACGACGCGACCGACGACGAGCGGGCCGGTCACGGCGGCGCCGTGCAGCCCCTCGTCCTCCAGCCCGACCCGGGCCAGGTCGGCGGCGAGCTGCTCGGCGCCGACGGTCGTCGACGTCGTCCCCTCCGGCAGGTCGACCCATTCAGCAAGCCAAGCCAACGGCACGCGCGGCATCAGATCTCCATCCCGAACTGCAGGGAGAACCGCACGTCCCCCTCGACCATGTCGTGCATGTCAGCGATGTCGTGGCGGAACATCAGCGTGCGCTCGATCCCCATCCCGAACGCGAACCCGGTGTACACGTCGGGGTCGATCCCGGCGGCGCGCAGCACGTTCGGGTGGACCATCCCGCACCCGCCCCACTCGATCCAGCCGGGCCCGCCCTTCTTGCCCTCGAACCACACGTCGGGTTCTGCGGAGGGCTCGGTGAACGGGAAGTACGAGGGCCGGAACCGGATCTTCGCCGAGTCACCGAACATCGCCTTGGCGAGGTGGTCGAGCGTGCCCTTGAGGTGCGCCATCGTCAGGCCCTTGTCGATCGCGAGCCCCTCGACCTGGTGGAACACCGGGGTGTGGGTCGCGTCGAGCTCGTCGGTGCGGAACACCTTGCCGGGGCATACGACGTAGATCGGCACGTCGCGCTCGAGCATCGTGCGCGCCTGCACCGGCGAGGTGTGGGTGCGCAGCACGAGGCCGTCCGAGGGCGGGTCGATGAAGAAGGTGTCCTGCATCTGCCGCGCAGGGTGGTCGGCGTCCATGTTCAGCGCGTCGAAGTTGAACCACTCGGCCTCGACCTCGGGACCCTCGGCGATCTCCCAGCCCATCGCGACGAACACGTCGCCGATCCGCTCCTGCAGCGCCTCGAGCGGGTGCCGCGCGCCGCGGGCCGTCCGCTCGGCGGGGAGCGTGACGTCGACGCCCTCGGTGCGCAGCACGAGTTCGTCGCGCTCGGCCTCGAGCTCGGCCTGGCGGGCGACGAGCGCACGGCTCACGCGTCCGCGGGTCGCGCCGAGCAGCTTGCCGGCCGCGGCCTTGTCGGTCGGGGCGAGCTGTCCGATCTCGCGGTTGGCGAGGGACAGCGGGCTGCGGTCACCGGTGTGCGCGATGCGAGCCGACTTCAGCTCGTCGAGGTCCGACGCCGCCGCGATCGCCGTCAGCGCGGCCGTCAGGGCCGCGTCGATCCCGGTCACGTCGAGCGGCGACAGCGGCGCGGGCGACAGCGTGGCGTCAGCGAGCTCTGGGGTGGGGTGAGAGGTGGACATCCGAGCCTTCCGGGCGGGTACGAACGGCCGTGCGCGTGAATCGCCGCGGCCGGGGGAAGTCTAGAGGGGCGAGTGCAGCGACGACACAAGGCGGCGCTCAACCCCGCAACGGGTAGACGTCGACCGGGTCGTACGCGGGACCGCCGGCCCGGCCCTCGCCCGGCCGCGAGCTCACCAGCACGATCTGCTCGACACGCCACGTCGGTCCTTCGTAGACCGCCAGCGCGTGCACCAGCGCGGAGACCTCGCCCGGCCCCACGTCCCGGTGCCGACCGTGTCCCCGGCTCTGCCCACGCACGCGGGCGACCGTGAGGTGCGACCGGGACCGCACGCGATGATCGTCCCGTCCGGTCAGGTCGCGACCGAGGTCGACGCACCGTCCGGTCAGCTCGGCCAGCGTGTCCACCTCGCCGCCGCACCCGATCCACACGATGCGCCGGTCGAACATGCCCGCGCCGCGCAGGCGAAGGTCGAACGGTGCGCTCTCCCGCGCGATCACCGCGAGGCCACCGGCGAGATCCTCGGCGATCCCGGCCGAGACCTCGCCGTAGAAGGCCAGCGTGAGATGGCGGTCCTCCGGGGGCGCCCAGCGCAACGGGCCGCGTACGTCGACGGCTTCGGGAACCAGCCGGACGGACGACAGCGCGAGCTCGAGATGCTCACGGACGAGCGGGGGCGGGACGACGGCGACGAACAGCCTCATGCCGTCCAGCCTCCCACCCGGGCGCGTCAGCGCTCCCACCCGGGCGCGTCAGCGCTGCGCGCGCGCCGAGGCGTAGAGGCACACGGCGGCGGCCGTGGCGAGGTTGAGCGACTCCGCCTGGCCGCGGATCGGCACGCGGACGACGGCGTCCGCCAGCTCCAGCTCGTGGGCGGGCAGGCCCCAGGCCTCGTTGCCGAACACCCAGGCGGTCGGTGCGGCCAGGTCGGGTGCGGCCGAGCGGTCGCCCGCTCCCGCAGGCCCGGCGACGTCGAGCAGGTCGTCGAGGTCGTGCGCGCCGGACCCGTCGGCGGCCAGGACGGCGAGCCCCGCGGCCCGCAGCGCGTCGGTGACCGTGTCGAGCGCGATCCCGGTGACGACGGGCAGGTGGAACAGCGACCCGGCGGTGGCGCGAATGGTCTTCGGGTTGTGCACGTCCACGCTCTCGAGCGTGAGCACGACAGCGTCGGCGCCGGCCGCGTCCGCAGCGCGGATGACCGCACCGGCGTTGCCGGGGTCGCGCACGCTGGCGAGGATCGCCACGAGGGTCGGACGGGAGGCGAGCACGTCGTCAAGCGTCGCCGAGGACACGTTCGCGACGGCGACCAGCCCCTGGGCGTCGGGCGACATCGCGGCCACGACCTCGTCCGACGCGAGGTGGACCGGCAGGCCACGCTCGTGCGCGTCGGAGATCACGTCACTGTACCGATCAGCCGCCGCGGCGGTCACGTACAGCTCGTGGACGGAGGCGAACCGCACCACCTCGCGCACCGCCTGCGGCCCCTCGACGAGGTAGCGGCCGGTGCGCTGACGCATCGAACGCCCGGACAGGGCCCGAACTGCCTTGACCCGCTCAGCGCGGGGGTTGGTCAGCTCGGGGCCCACGAAAGACGTCATGTGTTCGAGTCTTTCGATGTCCGGGCGTTCGGTGAGGGTAGAACGGTTCAAGCAGCGATGCGCGGGGCGTTGACGTCCGTGGGCAGGGCGGCCTTGGCCACCTTGACCAGGACGGCGAACGCGGCGGCGTCGTTGACGGCCATGTCGGCCAGGACGCGACGGTCGACCTCGACCCCAGCGGCCTTGAGGCCCTGGATGAGGCGGTTGTACGTCAGGCCGTTCGCGCGGGACGCAGCGTTGATGCGCTGGATCCACAGGCGACGGAAGTCGCCCTTGCGCTTCTTACGGTCGCGGTAGGCGTAGACGAGGGAGTGGGTGACCTGCTCCTTCGCCTTCCGGTAGAGACGCGAACGCTGGCCACGGTAGCCAGCGGCGCGTGCGAGGGTACTGCGGCGCTTCTTGTGGGCGTTTACTGCCCGCTTCACGCGTGCCACGTGATGCTCCTTGCGTTTCGGGGCTCAGGGGTGAGGAAAGTGGCGCGCTGGGCGCGCCGCCGGGCTCACTTACCGAGCAGCTTCTTGATCTTCGGGGCGTCGGTCGGGGAAACGACCAGGTCACCAGCCAGGCGGCGCTTGCGGCGGCTGGACTTGTGCTCGAGCAGGTGGCGCGAGCCCGCCTGTTCGCGCATGATCTTGCCGGTTCCAGTGACCCGGAAGCGCTTCTTCGCCCCGGAATGCGTCTTCATCTTCGGCATGAGTGCCGCTCTCCTCTAGTCGTATCGCGCGAACTCGCGCGACTCGGTGTGGGCAGATGCCTTGGGGCGTCCGCTCAGTCGGGTCAAGTGCTGTGGTTCAGGCCGATCCCCCCGCTGCCGGGGGCTGAGGTTCCACTGGCTTCGTCGTCGACGGCTTTGCAGCCGCCGGCTTCGCAGCGGCCGGCTTCGCAGCAGACGGCTTCGCAGCCACCGGCTTCGGAGCAGGCCTCGGAGTGGGCGTCGGCCGCGGAACAGCGGTCGGCCGAGGTGTCGCGGCGGGCTTCGGTGCCGCGACGGGCTTGGGTGCGGCAGCAGGCTTGGCAGCCTCTGCCGGTGTGGCGACGGGCGCAGCCGCAGCCGGAGCGGCCGGAGCCTTGACCGCCGGAGCAGCGGGCGCGGCCGGAGCCTTGACCGGCGCCGGGGCGGCGACGGGCTCGACCGGTGCCGGGGCAACCGGGGCAGCCTTGACCGGAACGGGTGCAGCGACCGGCGTCGCGACCGGAGCCACCGGAGCAACCGGCGCAACCGGTGCGGCAACAGTGGCAGCAGGTGCGGCCACCGGAGCAGCCGGAGCCGACTGTGCCGGGGCTGAGGGCGCCTGAGCCTCGCGTGCCGTCTCGGCACCCTTGGCTGCGCGACGCAGCTCCTGCTTCTGGTCGGCCTTCTTCTTGGTCGGGCCGAGCACCATGATCATGTTGCGCCCGTCCTGCTTGGGCGAGCTCTCCACGAAGCCGAGCTCGGCGACGTCGTCGGCCAGCCGCGTCAGCAGCCGGATGCCCATCTCCGGGCGCGACTGCTCGCGGCCACGGAACATGATCATGACCTTGACCTTGTCGCCGGCCTTGAGGAACCGCTCGACGTGGCCCTTCTTGGTGCCGTAGTCGTGCGGGTCGATCTTCAGGCGGAAGCGGATCTCCTTGAGGACCGTGTTCGTCTGGTTCCGACGGGCCTCGCGCGCCTTCATATCGGCTTCGTACTTGAACTTGCCGAAGTCCATGAGCTTGCAGACGGGCGGGCGTGCGTCGGGGGCGACCTCGACGAGGTCGAGGTCAGCCTCCTGCGCCAGACGCAGAGCGTCCTCGACACGAACGATGCCGACCTGCTCCCCGTTGGGGCCGACGAGACGGACCTCGGGAACGCGGATCCGATCGTTGATTCGGGCCTCGGTGATGTGGGTGCTCCTCGTGCTCGCGGTTGTGCCACCACCCATGAGGAAGGCCCCCACCGATGAGCACAGGTGGAGGCCGGGAGTCCGTCGGCGCGGTGCGAACAGCTCGCGCCACGGCGAAGAGTTCACGAGCGGTCACCCGCCGCGCACTCTCTCGGACCTAACCCGGCACCTGTCGCCTAGACGGACAGTCGGTACGCGGGTGGGATTGGCTCCACTTGTGCACCGGAGAACGTCGCTCGCACGAGTGCGAGTCCGATTCCCCGATTGGTCAGCGCCAAGGTTACCACCCGCGCGGCGCGCCGCTGCACCGCCCGCCGAAGCCGGGGTCACACCGCCGTCGAGCGTTACTTGAACGATTCCAGAAAGCATGACAGGGTGCTTGGTGTGATCAATTCCGGCGTCTTGCGTGACCACGGGCTACGGGTGACCGGGCCCCGGATTGCCGTCCTGGACGCGGTCGCCCGGCTGCCGCACTCCGACACGCTGGGGCTGATCGCCGAGGTCCGCGGTTCGCTCCCGTCGGTCTCGGTGCAGGCCGTCTACGACGTGCTCCGGACCCTGACCGACGTCGGCCTCGTCCGGCGGATCGAGCCGGCCGGCCATCCGGCGCGGTACGAGCGCCGGGTCGGTGACAACCATCACCACGTCGTGTGCCGGGCCTGCGGGGTGCTCGAGGACGTCGACTGCGCCCTCGGCTCGGCCCCGTGCCTCGAACCGAGCACCACCAACGGCTTCACGATCGAGACGGCCGAGGTCACCTACTGGGGACTGTGCCCCACCTGCCAGGCGCTCCCCGCACGTCCTGCCGACGACGTCGGCCAACCATGAGCTTTCGCCCCCATCCCCACCTCGAGGAGAACCACTCCATGACGTCCGCGAACACCACGAGCCAGACCGGTAGCCCGATCGCCAGTGACGAGCACTCCCTCACCGTCGGCGCCGACGGCGTCGCCGCGCTCCACGACCGCTACCTCGTCGAGAAGCTGGCCCAGTTCAGCCGCGAACGCATCCCGGAGCGGGTCGTGCACGCCAAGGGTGGCGGCGCGTTCGGGGAGTTCGTCGTCACGGAGGACGTGTCGGCGTACACCCGCGCGGCCGTCTTCCAGCCCGGCGCGACCACCGAGACCCTGCAGCGGTTCTCCAGCGTCGCCGGCGAGCAGGGCTCCCCCGACACCTGGCGGGACGTGCGCGGCTTCTCGGTGAAGTTCTATACGACCGAGGGCAACTACGACATCGTCGGCAACAACACGCCGGTGTTCTTCATCCGGGACGGGATCAAGTTCCCGGACTTCATCCACTCCCAGAAGCGGCTGCCGGGCTCGGGACTGCGCAACCCCGACATGCAGTGGGACTTCTGGACGCTGTCGCCCGAGTCGGCGCACCAGGTGACCTACCTCATGGGTGACCGCGGCCTGCCCCGCTCGTGGCGCGAGATGCCCGGCTTCGGCTCGCACACCTACCAGTGGATCAACGCCGCCGGCGAGAAGTTCTGGGTCAAGTACCACTTCCGCTCCAACCAGGGCAACGTGGAGCTGACCGGTGACGAGGCCGAGGTGATCGCGGGGGCCGACGCCGACCACTACCGGCGCGACCTGCACACCGCCATCGCGGCCGGCGACTTCCCGTCCTGGGACGTCTACGTCCAGGTGATGGCGTACGACGAGGCCAAGGCCTACCGGTTCAACCCGTTCGACCTCACCAAGGTGTGGCCGCACGCCGACTACCCGTTGATCAAGGTCGGGACGCACACCCTCAACCGCAACCCGGAGAACTTCTTCGCCGAGATCGAGCAGGCCGCGTTCTCCCCCGCGAACACCGTGCCCGGCATCGACATCAGCCCGGACAAGATGCTCATGGCGCGGGTCTTCTCCTACCCGGACGCCCAGCGGTACCGGGTCGGCACCAACTACGCCGACATCCCGGTGAACGCGCCGCATGCTGCGCCGGTGCACACCTACTCGCAGGACGGCGCCGCGCGGCACACCTTCAAGCCGTCCTCGGCGCCGGTCTACGCACCGAACTCGTTCGGCGGGCCGGTCGCGAGCGCCGCCGCCGCGGGCGAGGGCAGCTGGGAGAACGACGGCGCGCTGGTCCGGTCCGCGGCCACCCTGCACTCGCAGGACAGCGACTTCGGGCAGGCCGGCACGCTCTACCGCGACGTGTTCGATGACGCCGCCAAGGCACGCTTCGTGGCAACCCTCACCGGGCAGGGGTCCTCGATCACGATCCCCGAGATCCGCGAGCGGTTCTTCGGGTACTGGACGAGCGTGGACGCCGACCTCGGCGCCAAGCTGCGCGCCGCGGTGGCCTGACCGCTGCGCGCACGGCAGCACAGCACGACCACCGCAGGGCCACGCACCGACCGGTGCGGGGCCCTGCCGTGCGTACGGGTGAGAGGATCCATGGCATGTCAGCCCACCAGTCAGCCCACGAGGCTCAGCCCGGTCCCGACGTCGACTCCGCCACCCGCGACATCGCGGACGTGTCAGCCGTCGAGATCATCACGACCGCAGCCGTGCACCTCATGAGCGCGGCGGCCGTGAAGTGCGGGCTGAGCGAGGCGACCGAGCAGCACCCTGGGTCGGACTACCTGGACCTGGACGAGGCACGCAAGCTCATCACCGCACTCGCAGCGCTCGTCACCGCGTCGGCGCCCGACCTCGGCAACCAGCACGCGCGGTCGTTGCGCGACGGGCTCCGCTCGCTCCAGCTCGCCTTCCGCGAGGCCTCCCCGTTCCCGGACGCACCGGGTGAGGGCCCGGGCGAGACGTTCACCGGCTACGTCAGCTGACCTCGTCCGGCGGCCGACCTCGGGTCGATGCCGATCAGCCGACGACGACGGCCGGGCGGTCGCCGGCGGCAGCCCGGCGGGCGCGGGTACGGAACATCCGCAGCGCGACGAGTCCCGCCGCCGCCACCACCGTGCCGATCAGGCCGGCGGCGAGGAATCCTGCACCCGCCCCGTATCGGTCGATGAGCGCACCGCACAGCGGCGCACCGAGCGCGGCCCCGACCGTCATCGCGGACCCGTTCCAGCCCATCACCTCGCCGCGGCGGTGCTCCGGGACGATCCGCACGAGCATCGCGGTGATCGCCGACAGTGCCGGTGCGCACGGGATCCCCGCGAGCACGACCGCGAGAGCCAGGAGCAGCGGGGTATCGGCGAACGCGGCCGGGATCGTGAGCAGGGCGAGCGCGAGCACGAGCACGAGCGGATGGATGGAGCGCCGGCCGGCGCCGTAGACGAGCCCGCCGACGAGGGAGCCGCCGGCCCAGAGCGCGACCATCCACCCGGCCGACGACGCCTGGTCCCACTCCACGAGCGCCGCGATGATGCTGACGTCGGTCCCGTTGAGGACCAGCGAGGCAGCGGCGGCCGCCAGCAGGACGACGAGGAGCGCGGGGCTGAAGGCTCGGCCGGTAGGCGGCGCGGCGTCGACCGCCTCGCCCGATGCCGCGGAGCGCGCGAGCACGGCCGCGCTGCTCGTCGGCGGGTCGAACCACATCAGCAGCCCGCCCGCACCGACGGTCGCGATCCCGACCGAGACGAGCGCCGCCGTCGTCGACCACGTGGTGGCGATGAGCACGGCGAGGGCGGGCGCGAGCATGAATGTGAGCTCGGTGCAGACCGAGTCGAGCGCGAACGCGGTCCGCTGCTCCTCCACGGGTACGAGCACGGCAAGAGACTGCCGCACCACCGAGAAGACCGGCACCATGAACAGTCCCGCGACGGCCGCCGCGCCGACCAGCGCCTCGAAGCTGAGGAACGGCGCCGCGGTCCAGACGGCCGCCTCGATGAGGACCGAGGGCGCCAGCGCGCGTCGCAGGCCCAGCCGGTCGACCAGCCGCCCGCGCCACGGCGCGCCGATCGCCATCCCGAGGGTGGCTGCGGCCGCCACGATGCCCGCCTGCCCGTAGCCCTTGCCGAGCGGGCCGACGACGTGCAGCGTCACGATCACGCCGAGGGAGGCGTTGGGCACGCGTGCGACGAGCGCCACCAGCACCAGGCGCAGCACGCCGGGGCGCCCGAGAAGGCGCCCGTACAGGGCAAGTGACATGGGGCGATCATCCCAGAGCCGCGGCGGAGAGGTCCTATTCTGGCGCTGTGACGATCGACCCCCACGCGACCGAGCCCGGCCACGGCACCCCCCTGAGCAGCTGGACTCCCGCCCCGGCCGCCGGGGACACCCCCCTGTACGCGGATTTCCGTCCGCCGCAGCCAGGTGCGCCCGACCGGAAGGCCGAGGTCGGGGCCCGACCGTACGTCGCCGACGACATGGTGATCGACCCGCCCCCGCCGTCGCGCCCGCGACGGCGCGCGTGGGCCCTGGCCCTCGTGTCCACCGCGCTCGTCGCGGCGCTGGCCGTGGCCGGATACCTCTGGACGACGACCGAGGGGTACCGCGAGCTCGCGGCCTCGACGGAGGAGGAGGCGCGCGCGATCGGGACCGAGCTCGCGACCACCCGGACCGAGCTCGAGGGTGCCATCGCCGAGCTGGACGGCGTCCGCGCCCAGCTCGCCACGGCCCAGGCCCGCATCACCGCCCTGGCCGACGAGAAGGCCCAGATCGGCGACGACCGCGAGGCCCAGCGCCAGCTCGTCGACTACCAGCAGCGCGTCAGCGTGGCCGCCGGGACGGTCGCTTCCGCGCTCGACAGCTGCATCAAGGGGCAGGGCCAGCTGATCGCCTACCTCAAGGACGCCGCCGCCTACGACCCGGCGGACCTGGCGACGTTCGAGTCCCAGGTCGGCGGGCTGTGCGCGTCCGCGACGGACGCCAACGAGTCGCTGCAGGACGAGCTGTCGAAGTGACACCCGTTCGCGGTGGCCGGCTCGCCGCGGCCGCGGTCGCGGTGCTCGCTGCCGCCGGCTGTGGCATCCTGCCGCCGCAGCCCGGCCCGGTGCCCACCGATCTCGTGCCCTCGTCCGTGCCCGGTCCCGCACCCACCGCGACCGGCAACCTCTCCCCCGACGGCTTCGACGTCGCGCAGCGGATGGCCGTGCGGATCCGGAACGTCGGGTGCAACTCGTTGTCGACCGGCTCGGGGTTCGCCCTCGACGCCACGACCCTCATCACCAACCGGCATGTGGTGGCCGACTCGGCCGATCTGCAGCTGAGCACGTACGACGGCCGGGACATCGCGGCGACGGCGGCGAGCACGGCCGCGCTGGCCGACCTGGCGATCGTCCGCACGGTCGACGAGCTGCCGGCCTTCCCCGAGCTGGCCGAAGCAGACCCGCAGCCGGGAGACGCCGTGACCGTCGTCGGCTATCCCCAGGGCGGCCAGCTGACGGTGACCAGCGGTCGGGTGATGGGCGCGACCACCGACCCCCTGAACGAGAACCTCGGTGAGGTGCTCGTCACCGACGCGCCGGTCGAGCCGGGAAGCTCGGGGTCCGCCGTGCTCGACACGCAGGGCCGGGTCATCGGAGTCGTCTACGCGAAGAACGCCGACGACATGAGCTTCATCGTTCCCGTCGGTACGCTCCGAGAGATGCTTGCCGACGAGAGCGCGTTCACGCCCTCGCCGACGTGCAGCGGCTGATCCGAGGGCCGGCAGCCGTGTGAAGCCGGGAGGTCGTCATGGCAGAGAGCACTGAGTTCGAGAGCACCGCGTCCGAGAAGAGCCCGTCCAGGGGCAGCCTGGCCGCGAAGATCACTCCGTTCGACCCGGTGGCGATGACACGCGCGGCGAGCGACACGCTCAGTGTCGGCCGGGTGTTCGGCACGGCGTACGAGCACGACGGGACCTGGCTCGTCCCGGTGGCGAAGGTCGTGGGTGGCACCGGGAGCGGGTCCGGCGTCGGGAGCGCCGGCGGCAGCGGCGTCCCTGGCCGGGGCAAGCGGGGCGAGAGCACCGCGGAGGTCGCAGCCGCTCCCCATGGCGAGAGTGAAGGGTCCGGCGGCGGGGGCGGGTTCGGCGCCATGGTCCGCCCGCTCGGGGTCTACGTCGTCGACGACGCCGGGGTGCACTGGCGTCCGGCGCTGGACCTCAACCGCGCGATCCTCGGCGGTCAGGCCGTCGCGATCGTGGTGTCGCTCTCGCTCGCGTGGGTGCTGCGGCGGCGCTTCCGCTGAGCACGACCTTCGCCGTCACCCGACGGTCGTGAGCCGCAGCTCGAGCGAGTCGACCCGGGCGGCGACGGTCGGGTCGGCGGCGAGGGCCGCGTTGACCCGCGCGAGCACGTCGTCGAGCCCGGCGCGGTCGAGGCCCGGCTCCAGCGCCAGGACGACGGCGATCTCCGCCCGGCGCCCTGGCTCGACGTCGCCGCGCACGACGTGCGGCACGCCCGTGACGGCGGCACGCACGGCCGCGCCGACGGCGTCGTCGACCACCCCGGCTGCGACCGCGGGCTCCCACGGGACCTGCTGAGCGAGCGCCCAGACCGCGGGCCGCGGCACCAGGACCGTGACCGGACCGCCGGGGTCCAGGACGAGGACCTCCCACCCCTGCGCCACCGCCGACAGCGCCGCGCGGGCCACGTCGGTCGGTACCGGTCGGGCCTCCGCCCGCCACGCCGCCATCGACGCGACCGAGGAGAACGCCGGCAGCGCCGTGCGTCCGTCGGGTGCCCGCAGGGCGACGATCCCGGCCGAGGCCTCCTTGTCGACCGTGTGCGCGGTGCCCGCGTGCACGACGACGTCGGCCACCTCGGGCTCGGCGAGCACCGGGATCAGGACCCGGGTGAGCGCGAGGGCGGCCACGACGTCGGACAGCGCGCCGCGCCCTGCAGCGAGAGCTTCGAGGGCCGCGGTGAGACCCGGGTCCGCCGATCCGTCGTCCCCCGCGAAGGGCGACGACGGCGGCAGCTCACGGCGTCGAGTCACGGACGTCCCGCGACGTCCAGGGCCTGGGGCAGGGTGAAGGCCCCCGCGTACAGCGCCTTGCCGACGATCGCGCCCTCGAGGCCGGCCGGGACGAGCTCGCGGAGCGCGACCAGGTCCGCGAGGCTCGAGATGCCCCCGGACGCCACGACGGGCGCCTGCGTCCGGGCGCACACCTCGCGCAGCAGCTCGATGTTCGGTCCCCGCAGGGTGCCGTCCTTGGTCACGTCCGTCACGACGTAGCGGGCGCAGCCGACGTCGTCCAGGCGCGCGAGCACCTCCCAGAGGTCGCCGCCCTCCTTCGTCCAGCCACGGGCCGCCAGTGTGGTGCCGCGCACGTCCAGCCCGACCGCGATCGCGTCGCCGTGCCGGGCGATCACGCGTGCGGTCCAGTCCGGGTCCTCGAGGGCCGCCGTGCCGAGGTTGACCCGGGCCGCACCGGCGGCCAGGGCACGCTCGAGCGAGGCGTCGTCGCGGATCCCGCCGGACATCTCGACCTTCACCCCGAGGGCCGCGAGCGCCCCGGCGACCTCGGCGAGGGCCGGTGCGTTCGTGCCCCGCCCGAATGCGGCGTCGAGATCGACGAGGTGCACCCATTCGGCCCCACCTGCCTGCCAGTCCAGCGCGGCGGTCAGCGGGTCGCCGTACGAGGTCTCGGAGCCGGCCTCGCCCTGCACGAGGCGGACGGCCTGCCCGTCCGCGACATCGACGGCGGGCAGGAGTTCCAGGCGGTCGGTCATGGTGTCCTCGCGGTAGCGGTGTTCAGCGGCAGTTGCGGTGTTCAAGGGGGGCACGCGCTCAGGTCAGCGAGCGGACCCAGTTCGCCAGCAGCGCCGAGCCGGCGTCGCCGGACTTCTCCGGATGGAACTGCGTCGCCGCGAGCGGGCCGTTCTCCACCGCGGCGACGAACCGACCGCCGTGATCGGCCCACGTCACCCGCGGCGGGGTGAAGAGCGCATCGCCGAGCGGGGGGAACGTACGCGCGGCGTACGAGTGCACGAAGTAGAACCGCTCGTCGGCGACTCCGGCGAACAGCACCGAGTCGGCCGGGGGTTCGACCGTGGCCCACCCCATGTGCGGCACGACGTCCGCCTCGAGCCGGTCCACCAGCCCGGGCCACTCGCCCAGGCCGTCGGTCCGCACGCCGTGCTCATCGCCGGCCTCGAACATGACCTGCATGCCCACGCAGATGCCGAGCACGGGACGACCGCCCGCGAGCCGCCGGCCGATGATCTGCCCACCGCGGACCTGCGCCAGCCCCTGCATCACCGCGGCGAACGCGCCGACCCCGGGGACCACGAGGCCATCGGCTGCCGCGGCCACCTCCGGGTCGGCCGTCAGGACGACCTGCGCCCCCACCCGCTCGAGCGCGCGGACGGCGGAGCGGACGTTGCCGAAGCCGTAGTCGAGCACGACGACATGAGGGGCTCTGATCACGCGGGCGAGTTTACGGGCTGGACGAACCCTCGGCGGATCGAGGAGCTCACTGACGCGCGGCGCGGGCGGCCGCGGCCAGCACGCGCATCGCCTTCAGGCGGGACATGCCCACGCTCGAGACGACCCCGTCGAGCTCCGCCGGGGTGGTCGACCCGAGCACCAGGTCCTCGAGCACCTCCGGGGCGTCGTTGAGGACGAGGCCCGGCGCGAGGTCGTCGCCCCGGTCCCCGTCGAGCCAGCGCGAGGCGGAGAGCTGCCCCTCGCGGCGCTCGATCAGCACGAGCGGCACCCCGCGCAACAGGCGGGACAACGCACCGGCGGCGGCCGCGGGCGCGTCGCTCGACGTCACGCGGCACACCGCGAGCGCGCCCACGGGCGACGGCACGACGTCGGCGGCGATCTTCGCGATCGCGCAGGTCGCGGCCAGCGCCTCGGCGCCGGCGACCGGCGTGAGCACGAGGGCGAAGGCGACCTCCCCCAGCAGGGACGACGCGTCGTCGGGCACGCTCACAGTGCGCCCTTCGTCGAGGGGATGCCGTCGACCCGAGAATCGGGCTCGACAGCGGCCCGCAACGCCCGGGCCAGCGCCTTGAACTGCGCCTCCACGATGTGGTGCGGGTCGCGACCGGCGAGCACCCGCACGTGCAGGCAGATCCCCGCGTGGTGCGCGATGGACTCGAAGACGTGCCGCGTCAGCGATCCCGTGAAGTGCCCCCCGATGAGGTGGTACTCCTGACCGGCGGGCTCGCCCGTGTGCACGAGGTACGGCCGGCCGGACACGTCGACGACGGCCTGTGCGAGCGCCTCGTCGAGGGGCACGGTCGCATCGCCGAAGCGTGCGATCCCGGCCTTGTCGCCGAGCGCGACCCGCAGCGCCTCACCCAGCGCGATCGCGACGTCCTCGACCGTGTGGTGCACGTCGATGTGGGTGTCCCCCGTGGCGCGCACCGTCAGGTCGATCAGCGAGTGCTTGCCGAGCGCGGTGAGCATGTGGTCGTAGAACGGCACGGACGTCGAGATGTCCGTGCGCCCCCGGCCGTCGAGGTCGATCTCGACGAGCACGCTCGACTCGGACGTGGACCGTTCGATCCGCGCCGTCCGCGCGCGCGCCGCACCGGGCTCGTTCGCCTCGTTCACAGCGTCGTCACTCAGCACGTCACTCACAGCTGGGCCACCTCCACCAGGGCGTCCTTGAACGCCGTCATCTCGTCCGGGGTACCGATCGACACCCGCAGCCATCCGTCGGGGCCGACCTCGCGGATCAGCACCCCTGCATCGAGCAGACCCTGCCAGATCGCGTGCCGGTCGTCGAACGTGCCGAACAGCACGAAGTTCGCGTCCGTGTCCGCCACCGTCAGACCACGCTCGCGCAGCCACGCCACGCACGCGTCCCGCTCGTCGCGCAGCGAGCCGACCTGCGCCATCAGCGCGGGCGCGTGCCGGAGCGCGGCGCGGGCCACCGCCTGGGTCACGCCGGACAGGTGGTACGGCAGCCGGACCACCCGCAGCGCGTCGATCAGCTCGCTCGACGCGGCGAGATAGCCGACGCGAGCGCCGGCCAGGCCGAACGCCTTGGACATCGTGCGGCTGACGGCGAGCTGCGGGTACTGAGCGAGCAGCTCGAGCGCGGACGGCACCCCCGCGCGGCGGAACTCCCCGTAGGCCTCGTCGACGACGACGACGCAGCCACCCGGCACGAGCGCCGCGGCGGCCAGCACCGCCTTGATGGTCTCGACCGGCAGCATCGTGCCGGTGGGGTTGTTCGGGCTCGCGAGCAGCACGACCGACGGCGCGTGCGCGGCGATCGCGGCGGCCGCGACCGTGGGGTCCAGGGTGAAGTCCGCCTCGCGTCGGCCGGCGACCCAGGCCGTGGAGGTGTCGCGGGCGTACTCGGGGTACATCGAGTACGTCGGCGCGAAGGACAGCGCGGTACGGCCCGGGCCGCCGAAGGCCTGCAGCAGGTGGAGCATCACCTCGTTGGAACCGTTCGCGGCCCAGAGCTGCTCGGGGGCGAGCCGGACGCCGGCCTCGCCGGCCAGGTAGGCGGCGAGGTCCTCGCGCAGGGCGAGGAAGTCACGGTCCGGATAGCGGTTCAGGTCGCGCGCCGCCACGGCGACGTCGGCGGCGATGTCGGCCACGACGTCGTCGGCCAGCGGGTAGGGGTTCTCGTTGACGTTCAGTCGCACGGGCACGTCGAGCTGAGGCGCGCCGTACGGAAGAAGGCCCTCGAGCTCGGGGCGCAGGGGAAGGGGCACGGGTGGGATTGTACGGAGGACTTCCTGCACTGCCCCACTCCGGTCGGATATGGCCGCACCTCAGCGGGCGAAACCGGGGCCCTTCGTCCCGGGCACGGGCGGTCGGTGCGACCTAGCGTTGAGCCCAGAGCAGGCCATCCGCCGGACCCTGTGCCCCAGGAGGCAACGATGGACACCATGCGAGCCGCCATCGTGCGATCGTTCGGGCGGGCACTGTCGATCGAGCAGGTGCCGGTCCCCAGCCCGGGACCGCACCAGGCTCTCGTCAAGGTCGAGTACACCGGTGTCTGCCACACCGACCTGCACACCCTCCGAGGCGATTGGCGTCCGCCCGCCACGCTGCCGATCATCCCCGGTCACGCCGGGCACGGGTCGGTCGTGGCCGTCGGGACCGACGTCACCGGCACCCGGATCGGTGACCGCCTGGGCGGCACCTGGCTGGCCAGCGCGTGCGGGAGGTGCCCCGCCTGCCTCTCCGGCGACGAACCCCTGTGCCCGGCGCAGGAGAACGCGGGCTACTCCGTGGACGGCAGCTTCGCGGAGTACATGCTCCTCGACACCCGCTACGCGGCGCACATCCCGGCGGGCTCCGACCCGGTCGCGGTCTGCGCGATCCTGTGCAGCGGGGTGACTGCCTACAAGGCGCTCAAGACGACCGGGGTCCGCACGGGCCAGTGGGTCGTCATCTCCGGGATCGGCGGGGTCGGACACCTCGCGGTGCAGTACGCACGGGCCATGGGGCTGCGCGTGGCCGCCGTCGACGTGGACGAGTCGAAGCTCGCCCTGGCGCGCAAGCACGGCGCGGAGCTGACCGTGAACTCGCTCACGCAGGACCCGGGAATCGAGCTGACGACCCAGGTCGGGGGGGCGCACGCCGCGATCATCACCGCGACCACCGCCCAGGCCTTCACGAACTCGATCGCCATGCTCCGCCCCGGCGGCACCATGGCCCTGGTCGGCCTGCCGCCCGGGAGCTTCCCGCTCGACATCGTCGACACCGTCCGGCGCGGCCTGACCGTGCGGGGCACGATGGTGGGGAACCGGCTCGACCTGGCCGAGGCCCTCGAGCTGTACGCGACCCGGGCCGTGGACCCGAGCGTCACCCTGCGTCCGATGAGCGACGTCGACGCCGTGCTCGCCGAGCTCGCCGGTGGGCTGATCGACGGCAGCGTCGCACTGGACCCGACGGCCTGAGCGTGGGGGTGGGTCTGCCTACCATCGACGCATGCCCCTCTCGCAGACCACCGCGGCGCACCTGCCCCCCGCCGAGCCCGTCGACCGCGAGGCCCTGCGCGCCCAGGCCCAGGCGGCCCTGGTCGCCCTCGTCGGGCGCGACGACGCGGTGCTGCGCACCGACCAGTGGACCGCGATCGAGGCCCTCGTCGCGGACCGGCGCCGGGCCCTGGTGGTGCAGCGCACCGGGTGGGGCAAGTCGGCGGTCTACTTCGTGGCCACCGCGCTGCTGCGCGCGGCCGGCGCGGGTCCGACCGTGATCATCTCGCCGCTGCTCGCGCTCATGCGCAACCAGGTGGACGCCGCTCAGCGGGCCGGCATCCGCGCCGAGACGATCAACTCGTCCAACGTCCAGGACTGGTCGGCCGTGCAGGAGCGCATCGCGGCGGGCGAGGTCGACGTGCTGCTCGTGTCCCCCGAGCGGCTGAACAACCCCGGCTTCCGTGAAGAGGTCCTCCCCCGGCTCGCCGCGACGGCGGGCCTCGTGGTCGTCGACGAGGCGCACTGCATCTCCGACTGGGGCCACGACTTCCGGCCGGACTACCGGCGCATCCGCACCCTCCTGGCCGAGCTGCCCACCGGCATCCCGGTGCTGGCCACCACGGCGACGGCGAACGCCCGCGTGACCGACGACGTGGCGGAGCAGCTGGCGGTGACCGGGGCTGGCACGGGGTCCGGGTCCGGCGAGAGTCTCGCGGACGTGCTCGTGCTGCGCGGGTCCCTCGACCGCGAGAGCCTGCACCTGTCCGTGCGCCAGCTCCCGAGCACTGCCGCGCAGCTCGCCTGGCTCGCGCACAACTTGCCCCGGATCGAGGGCTCCGGGATCATCTACTGCCTGACCGTCGCGGCCGCCCAGCAGGTGGCCGAGTACCTCCGGGGCACCGGGCTCCAGGTCCGCGCGTACACCGGCCAGACCGACACCGCCGAACGGGAGGTGGCGGAGCAGGACCTGCTCGCGAACCGGGTCAAGGCGCTCGCCGCGACCTCCGCCCTCGGGATGGGCTTCGACAAGGGCGACCTCGCGTTCGTCATCCACCTCGGCGCACCCGCCTCGCCGATCGCGTACTACCAGCAGGTCGGCCGGGCGGGCCGTGCGACCGAGCAGGCGGAGGTCGTGCTGCTGCCTGCCCGGGAGGACCGCGCGATCTGGGACTACTTCGCCTCGATGGCCTTCCCGGCCGAGGCGGACGTGCGTGCCACCCTGGCCGCGCTCGAAGGCTCGGGCACGCTGTCGACCGCTGCCCTCGAGACGCGCGTCTCGCTGCGCCGCAACCGTCTGGAGCTGATGCTCAAGGTGCTCGACGTCGACGGCGTCGTCCGGCGGGTGCGCGGCGGCTGGACCTCCACCGGGCAGGAGTGGGACTACGACGGCGACCGGTACGAGCGGGTCGCCGCGACCCGGCGCTCCGAGCAGCAGGCCATGGTCGACTACGTGCGCGGCGACGAGTGCCGGATGGCGTTCCTGCGCGCCTCCCTGGACGACCCCGACCTCGAGCCCGGCTGGCGGTGCGGCCGCTGCGACGTGTGCGGCGGCGCCCCCACCGACGCGGCCCCCGACGAGACGGAGGTCACCGCGGCGCGCGAACGGCTCTCCGTCCCCGGCGTCGAGGTCGAACCGCGGCGGCAGTGGCCGGCGGGGATGACCGGCCTCGGGGTCGAGCTGTCCGGTCGGATCGCGGCCGGTGAGCGGGCCGAGACCGGACGGGCGGTCGCGCGCCTCGACGGCATCGGCTGGGGCGGGCAGCTGCGCGACCTGTTCGCGCCCTCGGTCGCCGACGACGGACTGCCGGTCGCGCTCCGCCGCCCGGTGCTCGAGGTCCTCGAGGCCTGGCAGCTCGACCCGGCTCCCGCCGGCGTCGTCATCGTCACCTCGGCCGGACGGCCGACGCTGGTCGAGCACCTCGCCGCGGGGGTGGCCCGCCGGCTCGGTGTCCCGGTGCTCGGTCACGTCCAGCCGGTCGCCGGCCTCGGCGCGGGTCGGCACGACGTGAACTCCGCGCAGCGGCTGGCCGGGGTCGCCCGCCGGCTGGAGCTCGAGCTGTCCCCGGAGGCGACCGGCGGGCTGGCCGGGCGTGCGGTCCTGCTGATCGACGACCGGACCGACTCCGGCTGGACGCTCACCGTGGCCGCCCGCCTGCTGCGCCGTGCGGGCGCGAGCGCGGTGTACCCGTTCGTGCTCGGGATCGGCTAGCTAGCGCCGGGGGTAGCTCGCGGCCAGGAGGGCCAGCCCGGCGTCGAGCGTGACCGCGGGCGCCCAGCCGAGCGAGGTCCGGGTCCGCCGCTGGTCGAACCAGTGGGCGGTCGACAGCTGCTCCGCGAGGAACCGGGTCATGGGCGGCTCGCCCCACCCGGGGCGGATCCACATCGCTTCGATCACGCCACCGACCGCGCGGGCGAGGGGCGACGGCACCGACCAACCGGGAGCGGGTACGCCCGCCGCGGCGCAGATGCCCGCGAGCAGGTCCCGGACCGGGCGGGGCTCACCGTTCGTGACCACGTAGGACGCCCCGTAGGCGGCGTTGTCGGCGACCAGCGCAGCCGCGATCGCGTCGGCGGCGTTGTCCACGTAGGTCGAGTCGATCAGGGCGGCCCCCGACCCCAGGATCGGCAACCGCCCGGATCGGGCGCGGTTCACGATCCGTTCGACGAGCTGGGTGTCCCCCGGACCCCACACGATGTGCGGGCGCACGGCGAGCACGCGCAGCTCGGGCGAGTCGGCGGCCAGCGCGGCGAGCTCAGCCATGGCCTTGGTGCGGGCGTAGTGGCCGCGCGCCCGGACGGGGTCCGCCGGACCCGCGCCCGCGCCGACGATCGAGGTGCCGACGTGCGCCACCGACGGCGAGGACACCATCACGAACCTTCGTGCCCCGGCGGCGCGCGCGGCCGCGAGCATCGTCCGGGTGCCGGTCACGTTGACCGCCCGGAACTCCTCCTCCCGACCGGTGAACGAGACCTTGGCGGCGAGATGGACGACGGCGTCGCAGCCGTGCACCGCCCGCGCCACGGCGTTCGCGTCGGTCACCGAGCCACGCACCTCGTCGGCGCCGTCCACCCCGGCGGGTCGGCGCTGGAACGTCCGGACGGCGTGGCCGTCGCGCTGCAGCCGGACGGCGACGGCTCGCCCGAGCATCCCGCTCGCCCCCGTGACCAGCACCCGCTGCCCGGTCGCGGCCCCGGACCCGGCGCTGGTGACGGCGCTGGTCACGGGGCTGGTCACGGCGCGCCCAGCCGCCCGCCGGCGAGCGCCCGACCAGCCCAGATCCCGATCCGGGTGCGCTGCACCTTGGAGTTGTGCCGGACGTCGGTGGGCAGCCGGGGCACGGCGAACACCGCGGCGACCGGACGGTCGATCGAGGCACGCACCCGGGCGGTCAGCTCGGTCGTCGCCAGCCCGGGACGCCGCGTCGCCGGGACGGTCTCGACGACGAGCACGACCTGCTGCACGCCCGCGGGTCCCACCCCGACGGCGGCCGCCCGACCCACCCCGGCGACGCCCTCGGCGAGCCGTTCGAAGCGGACCGGCGTCAGCACGCCCTCGGCCGTCGTGATCACGTGCCGCAGACGACCCTCGACCCAGAGCCGATCGGCGTCGTCGAACTGGCCGACGTCGCCGGTGCGGTGCCAGCCGACGTCGCGCGCGGACGCCCGCTGGGTCAGCCAGAGGCGGTCGTAGTGGTCCATCACGTGCGCGCCCCGGATCAGGATCTCGCCGGTCACCCCGGGGGCGCCCGTGAGCGCACCGGTGGCTGCGCCCCGGTCGTCGAGCGGGCTGATCGCGATCCGCACCCCCTCCACCGGCCGACCCACGCACACGCCGCGGACGGCGGGCTCCCCGCCGGCGGCTGCCCGGATCTCGTCGAGGGAGATGTCGGTGACGAGCAGGGCCTCGGTCATGCCGTACGGCGTGTGCGGCGCAGCCGCCGGCATGAGGGCGCCGGCCGCGGCGAGCAGCTCGGGCGGCACGGGGGCCCCGGCCGAGAGGAACACCCCGACGCCCGCGAGCGCCCGCCGGCCCTCCTCGTCGAGACCGTCGGCGCTGGCGACCACCGCGGTCAACGCCGCGGGCGAGGCGAACACCACGGCGGCGTCGATCGCGGCGACGGCGGCTGCGAGCGCGGCCGCTGTCAGCGTCCGGGGGGCGGTGACATCCATGTCCGGGCACGCGCACGTCGCGCCGAGCGCCGGGCCGAGCAGCGCGAACGGTGCGAAGCCGGCCACGAACGCGGTGCCGGGCCCGATCCCGTACGTCGTCCCGACCACGTCGCGCATCGCCGCGAGCTGACCGTGGGTGTAGGCCACGCCCTTGGCCGGACCGGTCGATCCGGACGTGAACAGGACCGCGGCGGGGTCGTGCGGGCCGGGGGCGGGAGGCAGAGCGGCGGGCACGCCGCCCAACGGCATCGCGGCGGGCACGCCGCCGGACGGTAGAGCGGCGGGCACGCCGCCCAACGGCGTGCGCCCGCTGGCTGCGAGCTCGACCAGGGTCGTCTCCACGCCGAGGAGACGGCGGCTGGCACGGGACATCGGTCCGGCACCGAACCGTCGCGCGGGCCAGCCCAGCGCGCGGGCGGCGAGCAGGGCGCGCTCCACGCCGATGACGACGTCGGGGCTCGCGCCACGCACCGCCCGCGACAGGCCGCGGATCCCGAGCCCGGCGTCGGCCACCACGACCACCGCCCCGATGCGCAGGCAGGCGTACAACGCGGCCGTGAGGTCGGCGCCCGGGGGGACGAGCAGGCACACACGGTCGCCTCGCCCGACCCCGGCGAGGCCCATCCCCCGGGCGATCTCGTCGACGCGACGTGCGAGCAGGGCCCACGAGATGGAGCGCGGCCCCCCGCCCCCGATCGGGGCCAGCTCGACCAGCGCCGGTCCGTCGTCGTCGGCGCGCTCGTCGACGGCTGCTCCGAGCGGGCGGAACGGCGTGCGGGTGACGCCGTCCTCGAGCTCAGGGGCATCGAGGTCAGGGGTGTCGAGGTCAGGGGTGTCGACTTCTTGATCCGTGAGCCAGGTCAGCAGTGCACCGGCGAAGTCGACGTCCTCCGCGACGAGATGCCCCGCCCCCTCGAAGCGATGGACGTCCGCCTGCGGGAGCCGGTCGAGCACATCGTCGAGGAAGCGGCCCACGAACACCGGGTCACGCGGTCCCCACGCCACGAACGCCGGGACGTCCAGCGTGCGCACGGCAGCGGCCAGGTCATCCAGGGCGGGCCGGCTCGGGTGGTCGGCGGCGAGCGGGATGTCCGCCACGAAGTCGCCGATCGCGACGCGGCGCGCGCGTGTGCGGTACGGCGCCCGGTAGGCGTCCCGGACCGCCGCGCTGAGCGGGGGGTGGGCGAGGGCGAGGGCGGTCTCGAGGAACGCCGTCGTCGTGACGGTGCTGGTGCGCAGCACCCCACCGGTGAGCGCGAGCCGCAGCGGCGCCGGTGCGGCCACCCCGAGGTCCTGGTGCACGGCCGTGTTGGTCAGCACCACGCCCGCCAGCTGCGCACGGTGCTCCACCGCCCACCCGAGCGACACGGCACCGCCCCAGTCGTGCCCGACCGTGACGACCGGACCGGTCAGTCCGAGGGCGTCCGTGAGCGCCCCGAGCTCGACCACCCGGTCGCGCAGCCGGTGCGTGCGTCCGGTGCGCTCCGAGAAGCCCATCCCCAGCTGGTCGACCGCGATGACGCGCCACGGGCGGCCGCCGTCGGCCGGCTTCGAGGCCGCGCGGGCGACATCCCGCCAGAGGTAGGACCACGTGGGGTTGCCGTGCACGCAGAGCAGCGTGCCGGCGGTCTCGTCGCCGGCCGCGAGGTCGACGGCGTTGTCCAGGACGTGCCACGTGTCCGACCCGCCACGGCCGTCCACCCGAGGGACCTCGACGAGCCGCGACCACGCCGGGTCGAGCCCGGGCAGGCCGGCCGGGGGAAGCAGCGCCGCCGCGGTCACCACTCGATCTCGAGCATCGCGGTGTTGAGACCCGAGCCCACCCCCATGCACAGCACCCGGTCGCCGGTCGCGAGGCTGTCGACCTCGCCCGCCAGGGTGAGCGGCAGGGACGCGGGCCCGACGTTGCCGAACATCGGGAACGTCACGGGGACCCGGGCCCGGTCGATCCCGAGGGCCTCGACGATCGCGTCCACGTGGACGCGCGAGACCTGGTGCATCACGTAGCGGTCCAGGTGCGCCCAGTCCCAGTCGGTCGTGGCCTCGCGCCAGGCCGCCGTCACGAGCTCGAGCCCACCGGCGAGCAGACCCGCCGGGTCGGTCCGCATCCCGTCGATCCCGCCGACGCACAGGTCGTGGTGCTGGGTCGCGGCCCGCGTGACCCCGCCCAGCAGCCGGTGACCGCCCGGGTGGTCCGCGACCGGGCCGAGCACGGCGGCCGCCGCCCCCGACCCGAGGGTCAGGGTGGCGAACGCGTCGAGGAAGTCCTGCCGGGTCGCCTCGGCCCCGCCCAGCCGCGCGAGGGTGGCCTCCTGCGTCCCCTGCGCGTCCTCACCGTCGACGATCACGGCGTACCGGATCGCACCGGAGTCGATCAGTCCGGCCGCGAGCGTCAGCCCGTTGACGAAGCCGAGACATGCGTTGGTGAGGTCGAAGTTCATCGCGGCGGAGGACAGGCCCAGCCCGTCGTGCACCCGCGACGCGACCGACGGCTCGAGGTGGGCACGGGTGACCGACGTGTTGATGAGAAGGCCCACGTCGCCGGCGTCGACCCCCGCCTCGGCGAGCGCCTTGGCGCCCGCAGCGATCGCGGCATCGTCGAACGAGGTGTCCGCGTCCCACCACCGGCGCTCGTGCACCCCTGCCACCCGCTGGAGCAGGCCCCGCGGCAGTCGCAGCCGCTTGAGGCTCGACGCGAGCTGCTCGTCGAACACCGTCGACGGCACGATGACGGGCGCTTCCATCCCGGTGATCGCGAGCAGGGCTGTGCCCGTGTGCCGGATCGTGGCGTTCCCATTCACGTGGTGCACCTGTCCCTTCGGAATGGCCCCATCCTCACATCGACGGCGCACCACGTCACGTGCAGCGCCGGGTCACGGCTCAGAACCGCGCCCGCACGGCCTCGCCGTGCGCGGGCAGGTCCTCCGCGTTCGCCAGCGCGACGATCCGGTCGGCGACCTCGGCGAGCGCGGCGGAGTCGTACTCGATCACCTGGACGGCCTTGACGAAGCTGTGCACCCCGAGCCCGCTGGAGAAGTGCGCGCACCCGCCGGTCGGCAGGACGTGGTTGGACCCGGCCATGTAGTCCCCGAGGGACACCGGCGAGTACGGACCCACGAAGATCGCGCCGGCGCTGCGGACCCGCTCTGCGAGCGCGGCGGCGCCCACGGTCTGGATCTCCAGGTGCTCCGCACCGTAGGCGTCGACGACGGCGAGCCCCTGCTCGAGGTCGTCGACGAGCACGATCGCCGACTGCGGACCGGACAGCGCGATCAGCACCCGGGCGGCGTGCCGCGTGCCCTCGACCCGGTCCTTGAGCTTGGCCTCGACCGCGCCCGCGAGCTCGACGGAGTCGGTCACGAGAACCGCGGCGGCCATCGGGTCGTGCTCGGCCTGGCTGACCAGGTCCGCGGCGACGTGCACCGGGTCGGCGCCGGCGTCGGCCAGGATCGCGATCTCGGTCGGGCCCGCCTCGGAGTCGATCCCGACGATCCCGCGCACCAGCCGCTTCGCGGCGGCGACGTAGACGTTCCCGGGGCCGGTGATGACGTCGACCGGCTCGCACAGCCACGCACCGTCGATCGGCTCCGAGCCGACGGCGCCGTAGGCGAACATCGCGATCGCCTGAGCACCGCCGACGGCGTAGACCTCGTCGACCCCGAGCAGCGCGCAGGCGGCCAGCACCGTGGCGTTCGGCAGGCCGCCGTTCTCCCGCTGCGGCGGTGAGGCGACAGCGAGCGACGGCACCCCCGCCTCCTGGGCGGCGACGACGTTCATCACGACCGACGACGGGTAGACCGCGAGCCCGCCCGGGACGTACAGCCCGACCCGACCGACGGCGACCCAGCGCTGACGGACGACCGCACCCGGGGCGAGCTCGACCCGGAAGTCCGCGGGTCGCTGGGCGACGTGCACCGCGCGCACCCGCCGGATGGCCTCCTCGAGAGCGGCGCGGACCTCGGGCGCGAGCCCGGCCAGCACCCCGGCGAGGGCCTCGGGCGGCACCCGCAGGTGGACGGGCCGCACCCCGTCGAACCGTTCGGCGAGGTCGCGCAGCGCAGCGGCGCCCTGCGTCCGGACGGCATCGAGGATCGGGGTCACCAGATGGGTGGCCGCGTCGACGTCCACCGCGGCGCGCGGCAGGGCAGCGACGAGCTCGCGGTTGGACAAGGTGCGACCACGCAGGTCGAGGCGGGTAATCACGGGGCAATTCTAGGTCGACAGCGGCCGACGGCGGTCGAGAGCGACCGACGAGGGACGGACAGGTCGGTGCGCGAGGGATGATGGACCCATGAACGACGCTTCGATCACCCCGGTCCAGATCACCGGCGACATCATCCGGCTCGGCCAGTTCCTCAAGCTGGCGGGGCTCGCCGAGTCCGGCGCGCATGCGCGCGAGCTCCTGGTGGACAACGAGGTCACGGTCAACGGCGAGGCCGAGGCGCGCCGGGGCCGTCAGCTGCACCGCGGCGACATCGTCCAGCTCGACACCCCGACCGGGTCGGCCCGCGCGTCGGTCGCCTGACCCTGGGGCCGGCCCGCCTAGCCCCTGGTGCTGCTCAGCGGACGGTTCCCATGACCCTGTCCACCGCGAGGTGCAGCACGACCCGCGCCGGCTGCTCACCGAGCTGTCGGTACCGGTCCGCGTACCGCGCGACGGCCACCGCGATCAGCTCCGGATCACGGGACAGCGTGACCGTCCCCTCCAAGGTCAGCCAGCGTTGGCCCTCGAACTGGCACAGCGCCGCCCGGAGCGGCGCGCCGTCGGGGCCACCCCGCTCGACCGTGCGCGCCTTGTGGGACGTCACCCGCGTGGTGATCCGGGCCCGAGCGGCGTCGGCGTCCCAGGTGAACGCCACCGGCACGACGTGCGGGGTGCCGTCCGGGCGCACCGTGGTGAGGGTCGCCAGGTGCCGCACCGTGACGAACTCCAGCTGGTCGGGCGTGAGCGCGATCACGACGCGAGACAGGTCGGGCCGAGCAGCGCCTTGAGGTCGCCGAACAGCGCCGGGGAGCGCTCCACGCGCAGGCTCTCCTCGAGGCGCATGATCGTCGCCCGACCGGGGCTGGTGAGGCGAAGGTGGACCTCGATGACCCCCGGGTGGCTCGCGAGGACCTCCCGCAGCCGCTCGACCACGGGCGGCGTGCAGCGCGTCACCGACATCGAGACCGTCACGGGGGTGTCGGCGACCGCCGAGATGTCGGGCAGGGACACCTCCATGGCCTGGAGCTGCATCGTGTCGTCCCGCCGGCGGACCCGGCCGCGGATCACCACGACCTGGTCCTCGGCCAGCACGGTCGAGTACGCGAGGTAGGTCTCCCCGAAGAACATGATCTCGACGGAGGCCTCCATGTCTTCCACGGTGACGGCGGCCCAGGGGTTGCCCTGCTTGGACATCTTGCGCTGCATGGACGTGATGAGACCGGCGATCACGACCGTCGAGCCGTCGGGACGGGCCTCGTCGGCGAGCAGGTGCGCGATCGAGGTGTCGGCGGCCGACGACAGCACGTGCTCGAGCCCGGACAGCGGGTGGTCCGAGACGTACAGGCCGAGCATCTCGCGCTCGAACGCGAGCAGCTGCTTCTTGTCCCAGTCGGGGATGTCGGGCACCTCGACGCTGAACGAGAGCCCGTCGTCGTCGCCGTCGCCGCCGAAGTCCGCGAACAGGTCGAACTGGCCCTCGGCCTCCTTGCGCTTGACCCCGATCACGGATTCGACCGCCTGCTCGTGCACCAGCAGCAGCGCGCGACGGGTGTGGCCGAGCGAGTCGAACGCACCGGCCTTGATGAGCGACTCGATCGTGCGCTTGTTGCACACGACGGCCGGGACCTTGTCGAGGAAGTCGGTGAACGACTCGAACGCGCCCTTGGCCTCGCGGGCCGCAACGATGGCGTCCACCACGTTGGCGCCGACGTTGCGCACCGCCGTGAGCCCGAACCGGATGTCGGTGCCGACGGCGGTGAAGTTGGCCGAGGAGAAGTTCACGTCCGGGGGCAGCACGAAGTTGCCCATGTGCCGGCACTCGCCGAGGTAGAGCGCGGACTTGTCCTTGTCGTCCTTCACCGAGGTCAGCAGCGCGGCCATGTACTCGGACGGGTAGTTGGCCTTGAGATAGCCCGTCCAGTACGACACCACCCCGTAGGCGGCCGAGTGCGCCTTGTTGAAGGCGTACCCGGCGAACGGCACCAGGACGTCCCAGACGGCCTTGACGGCGGCGTCGGAGTACCCGCGCTCCCGCATCCCGGCCTGGAACGGGACGAACTCCTTGTCCAGGATCGACTGCTTCTTCTTGCCCATCGCGCGGCGCAGCAGGTCGGCCTGGCCGAGGGTGTAGCCGGCCAGCTTTTGCGCAGCCTTCTGCACCTGCTCCTGGTAGACGATCAGCCCGTGGGTGATCCCGACGACGTCTTCGAGAGCCTCCACCAGCTCGGGGTGGATCGGCACGACCTCCTGCAGGCCGTTCTTGCGCAGCGCGTAGTTGGTGTGCGACTGCATGCCCATCGGACCGGGCCGGTACAGCGCGATGACGGCCGAGATGTCCTCGAAGCTGTCGGGGTGCATCTGCCGCAGCAGGGCGCGCATCGGCCCGCCGTCGAGCTGGAACACGCCCAGGGTGTCCCCGCGTCCCAGGAGCGCGTAGGTCGCCGGGTCGTCCAGCGGAAGGTCCTCGACCCGGATGGCCGGCTTGCCGTTCGCGACGATGTTCTCGAGCGCGTCGTCCAGGATCGTGAGGTTGCGCAGGCCCAGGAAGTCCATCTTGATCAGCCCGAGCGCCTCGGACGTCGGCTGGTCGAACTGGGTGATGATCGCGCCGTCCTGCTCGCGGCGCATGATCGGCACGATGTCGATCAGGGGCTCGCTGGACATGATGACGCCGGCGGCGTGGACCCCCCACTGGCGCTTGAGGTTCTCCAGGCCGCGGGCGGTCTCCACCACGCGCTGCGCGTCGGGGTCGCTCGCCACGACCTGGCGGAACCCGTCCGCCTCGGCGTACCGCGGGTGCTTGGGGTCGTAGATGCCCGACAGCGGGATGTCCTTGCCCATGACGCCGGGCGGCATGGCCTTGGTGAGCTTGTCCCCCATCGCGTAGGGGAAACCGAGCACGCGCGAGGCGTCCTTGAGCGCCTGCTTGGCCTTGATCGTCCCGAAGGTGACGATCTGGGCGACCTTCTCCTCGCCGTACTTCTCCGAGACGTACCGGATCACCTCACCCCGCCGGCGCTCGTCGAAGTCGACGTCGACGTCGGGCCAGGAGATGCGCTCGGGGTTGAGGAACCGCTCGAAGATCAGGCCGTGCACGAGCGGGTCGAGCTCGGTGATGCCCATCGCGTAGGACGCCATCGACCCGGCCGCCGACCCGCGCCCCGGGCCGACCCGGATCCCCTGCGCCTTGGCCCAGTTGATGAAGTCCGCGACGACGAGGAAGTACCCGGAGAAGCCGAGGTCGGTGATGACCCCGGACTCGTAGTCCGCCTGCTTGCGAACGTCGTCCGGGATCCCGGTCGGGTAGCGGTTGTGCAGCCCGACGTCGACGGCCTTGATGAACCACGAGTCCTCGTTCTCCCCCGGGGGGGTCGGGAAGTTCGGCATGTAGTTGACGTCGGTGTTGAACGTCACCTCGCACTGCTCGGCGATGAGCAGCGTGTTGTCGCACGCCTGCGGAAGCTCGGCCCAGGTGCGCCGCATCTCCTCGCCGCTCTTGATGTAGAAGTCCGCGGCGTCGAACTTGAAGCGCTTGGGGTCCGCGAGCGTCGACCCGGACTGCACGCACAGCAGCACCTCGTGCGCGCTGTGGTCTTCCTTGGTCGTGTAGTGCGAGTCGTTCGTCGCCACCAGCGGCGCGCCGATCGCCTCAGCGACGAGCAGCAGGTCCTTGGCGACCCGCTGCTCGATGTCGAGCCCGTGGTTCATCAGCTCGACGTAGTAGTTCTCCTTGCCGAAGATGTCCTGGAACTCCCCCGCCGCGCGCACCGCCTCGTCGAACTGGCCGAGCCGCAGCCGGGTCTGCACCTCGCCCGAAGGGCACCCGGTGGTCGCGATGAGGCCGTTGCCGTAGCGCTGCAGCAGGTCACGGTCCATGCGGGGCTTGTACAGCTGCCCCTCGAGCGAGGCCAGCGAGGACATCCGGAACATGTTGTGCATCCCGGCGGTGTTCTTGGCCCAGAGCGTCAGGTGCGTGTACGCGCCACCACCCGAGACGTCGTCGCGGGACTGGTGCGCCTCGCCCCACTTCACGCGGGTGCGGTCGAGCCGGCTCGTGCCGGGCGTCAGGTACGCCTCGACGCCGATGACCGGCCGGATCCCGTGCGCCTTCGCCTTCGACCAGAAGTCGAACGCACCGAACAGGAACCCGTGATCCGTGATGGCGATGGACTTCTGCCCGAGGCGCTTGACCTCCGTGAACAGGTCGTCGAGACGGGCGGCGCCGTCGAGCATGGAGTACTCGGTGTGGACGTGCAGGTTCACAAAGTCCGAGGACGAGGAAGACGGCATGGGGTGGATTCTAGGTCAGCCCTCCGACAGGCCACCGCCACCCACGCACGTGCGGTGGCCCCCGACGACGATCAGCGGTCGGCGGCCCGATCGGTGGCGCGGTACGGCTCGCGCATCCGGTCCAGCCCGGCCGTGAGGTCGTCCGGGTACTCGCTCGTGACCACGAGCCGCTCCCCGGTCGCGGGGTGGTCGAAGCCCAGCTTGACCGCGTGCAGCCACTGCCGGTGCAGGCCGGTGCGCTTGGCGAGGGTCGGGTCCGCGCCGTACGTGATGTCGCCCACGCACGGGTGGCGCAGCGCCGCGAAGTGGACGCGGATCTGGTGCGTGCGCCCCGTCTCGAGGTGCACCTCGACCAGCGAGGCCGCGGGGAACATCTCGAGGACCTCGTAGTGCGTGATCGACGGCTTGCCGTCCGCGATGACCGCGAACCGGTAGTCCGCGGTGGGGTGGCGCCCGATCGGGGCGTCGATGGTCCCGGTCGTCGGCTCCGGGTGCCCCTGCACGAGCGCGTGGTAGATCTTCTCGACCGTGCGCTCCTTGAACGCGCGCTTGAGCACCGTGTACGCGTGCTCGCTCTTCGCGACCACCATCAGCCCGGAGGTCCCGACGTCGAGCCGGTGCACGATGCCCTGCCGTTCGGCCGCCCCCGACGTCGAGATCCGGTAGCCGGCCGCGATCAGGGCGCCGACGACCGTCGGTCCGGTCCACCCGGGCGACGGGTGCGCCGCGACCCCGACGGGCTTGTCGACGACCACGACGTCGTCGTCGTCGTACACGATCTTCATCCCCGGCACGGGCTCGGCGACGATGGCGATCGTCGCGGCGTCCGCGCCTGGCGCGTCGGGCAGGTCGACCTCGAGCCAGGCCCCCGGCACGAGCCGGTCGGACTTGCCCATGGTGCGCCCGTCGAGCCGGACGCCGCCGCCGGCGGCGAGCTCGGCGGCCCGGGTCCGGGACAGGCCGAGCAACCGGGCGAGCCCGGCATCGACCCGCTCCCCCGCGAGCCCGTCCGGCACCGGCAATGCTCGTAGCTCAGCCACGCTCGGACTCCGCTTCAGTGGGTTCTTGGTCGGGCTGTGCCCGGGTCTCACGACTTCCGTCCAGGCCGATGCCGCGCAGCGAGGCCACGATGATCAGCCCGGCCGCCGCGACGATCGCGATGTCCGCGACGTTCCCGACGAAGACGTTGCCGTACGCGATGAAGTCCACGACGTGCCCGCGGGCGAAGCCCGGCTCCCGCAGAAACCGGTCGGCCAGGTTGCCCAGCGCGCCGCCGAGCAGAAGGCCGAAGGCGATCGCCCACGTCATCGAGCCGATCCGCCGCGACGCGCGCACGACCACCACCACGACGGCCGTCGCGACGAGCGTGAGCACCCAGGTCATGCCCGTGGCGATCGACAGCGCGGCGCCCGGGTTGTGGATCAGGCTCAGGCCCAGCAGATCGCCGACGAGCGGGGTCCGCTCGCCGATCACGAGCGTGCCCTCCGCCCAGATCTTGGTGACCTGGTCGACCGCCAGCACCCCCACCGCCAGGGCGGTGAGCAGGATCAGCAGCTGCCGGCGGCGTCGGGGCGCCACCGACGGAGATCCGCTCCCACCGGGGGGGTCGACGGAGAGGCCGGCCAGCGGCTCGGGCAGGGGCGACACATCAGGGGTGTGGGACATCGCCGAGAAGTGTCCCACGGGCGGAGCAGTTGTCTCAGCGCCGCTCTTCGCGGTGCTTGCACTCCACGCACAGGATCGCTCGCGGGAACGCCTGGACGCGGGCCTTGCCGATCGCCTTGCCGCAGGAGTCGCAGGTGCCGAACGTGCCGGCCGCGATCCGGGCCAGCGCCCGGTTGGCCTGCACGAGCATGTCGCGGGTGTTGTTCACGAGCGTGAGCTCCTGCTCCCGCTCGAGCGCACTCGAGCCGGAGTCGGCCTGGTCGTCCCCGGCACCGTCGCCGGAGTTGCGCAGCAGGTCGGAGAGCTCCGCGTCGGCGGCCGAGAGCTCGGAGCTGAGCCGGACGATCTCGCCCGACAGCTCGGCCGCGACCTCGCGCACCTCACGGACGGTCCACGGCCGCTCGCCCTCCCAGACAGGGAACGTGCGCACGGCCTTCGTGAGGTCGGGCAGGTCGCTGGCCGCCTCGGTGCTGATGGCTTCGTGGATTGCCACGGTCGTCCCCCTTTGTCGTGATCCAGGACACTAGACGGCTGCGCCCCGACGCACAACACACCACGCCCGACAATCCGGACGTGGTGTGTGGGTTGTGCTGCTGTGTGACTCGATCGGGCTAGAGGCTCCCGGCGCCGGCGTTCTGCCCGCCCTGGGGCGGCAACGCGCTGCCCCGGTTGTCGAGGTCGCCGAGCAGGTTCTCGAGGTAGCTCTTCAGGCGCGTGCGGTAGTCGCGCTCGAAGACCCGTAGCTCGTCGATCTTGCGTTCGAGGAGACTGCGCTCCTTCTCGAGCTGCGTCAGCGTCTGGTGGGACGTCTGCTCGGCCTCACGCACGATCCGGCTGCCCTGGGTCTTGGCTTCCGTGATGATCCGGTCGCCCTCTTCCTGGCCGCTGCGCACGTAGTCGTCGTGCAGCTTCTGCGCCAGGGCGAGCATGCCGGTGGCGGACTCCGGCTCGCTCGCACGGGCGGTGACGGCGACGGGCGGTGCGACAGCGGCAGCCACGACGGGCGCCGGAGCGGCCACGACGGGCGCCGGAGCGTCCTCGACGGGCTTGGCCAGGACGGGCGCACCCTTCGCGCCGGCACGGCTCAGCTCGGCGATCCGCGACTCGGCGGCGGCGAGCTTGGCCTTCAGCTCGTCGTTCTCGCCCTGAACCGCGCGAAGCGTGTTCACGACGTCGTCGAGAAAGTCGTCGACTTCGTCCTGGTCGTAGCCCTCGCGGAACTTTGTCGCCTGAAACTTCTTGTTCAGGACGTCGTCTGCGGTCAGCATTGCCATCGGTGTCACCTCTGCATATCGTGCCGCTCAGTTGAGCGCTGGTCAGTCGGTAGCCCACCGACCACCAGCGCTCACGTTAGCGGAGTTTGAGTAGGGCGTTGGCCTCAGACGCGCGCGAGGACATTGAGCAAGATCGAGCAGGCCAGCATGAGAACCAGGAATCCCAGGTCCAGTCGAACCGACCCGAGGGTCAGCGGGGGTATCAATCGACGCAGCGCGCGCAACGGCGGGTCGGTCACCGTATAGGTCGCCTCGGCAATGATGACGGCGATCCCGCGCGGACGCCAATCTCGCGCGAGCACCTGGACCCAGTCGAGCACGAGGCGGACCAGGAGCAGCAGGAAGAAGACCAGAACAACCAGATAGGCGAGGTCGGCGAAGATGCGCACTAGTCAGCTCTGGTTGTAGAACCCGGCCCGGACCTCGCCCGGGACCGCCTGTTCTTCTGCCGTCACCTCGACGTGGGCCGGCGAGAGCAGGAAGACCTTGCTGGTGACCCGCTCGATCGCCCCGTGCAGCCCGAAGATCAGACCGGCGGAGAAGTCGACGAGCCGCTTGGCGTCGGAGTCGTCCATGTCGGAGAGGTTGATGATGACGGGGGTCCCGTCACGGAACGCCTCACCGATCTTGCGGGCGTCGTTGTAGGAGCGCGGATGCACGGTCGTGATCCGTCGCAGCTCACCGGCCGGCGCGACCGCAACAGCGGAGCGTGGGACGGCCGACCTGATCGGCGTCACCTGAGCCTCGTACTCGTGCGGCACGGTCGTCTCCAGCTCCTCGTACTCCTCGATGTCATCGATCGCCTGGTCTCCGCGTTCGTCAGCGAGACCGAGGTACAGCATTGTCTTGCGTAGCGCTCCGGCCATCGCCCTTTTCCTCTCGTGCACTCATCATCCTGCGCGTTCACGCTAGCAAGGGCGGATCATCGATCGCCGCCGACACGCCCGGGATCCGGGGGTGTACGTCGGATCACCCCGGCGAACCGCCCCGTCGCACCGCCGTCACGCTGAGCGCGGTGGGAGTAGAACCGCTCGTCCGTCAGGGTACAGATCGCGACTCGCTCGACGGACCTGACGCCCGCCACCGCCAACGTCGCGGCGACCCCAGCCGGCAGGTCGAGCGACGGCGTGCCCCACGACGTCCGCGCCCAGGCTGCGGGCACGACGGCGCTCACCTCGGCCCGCAGCTCGGCGGGGACCTCGTAGCACTCGCCGCAGACCGACGGTCCGATCGCCGCCCGCATCCGGTCGGGCCGGGCGCCGAGCCTCACCATGGCGGCGACGGCCTCCTGGACGACGCCGGCAGCCAGGCCGGCCCGCCCGGCGTGCACCGCCCCGACCACGCCCGCCACCGGATCGGCGATCAGCACCGGCACGCAGTCGGCGACGAGGATGGCGACCCCCGCCCCCGTGGCCGAGACCAGGGCGTCGAACTCCCCCACCGAGGTCGGGGCGGGATCCGTGCCGACCACCGGGTCGACGACGGCCACCTCCACCCCGTGGCGCTGGGTGGCGAACGCCACCGTGCCGCCGGCCCACTCCTCGAGGAGCCGACGGTTGACCACCACGTGCGCGGGGTCGTCGGCCACGTGCAGGCCGAGGTTGAGCGACGCGTAGGTGCCCACGCTGACGCCGCCGTCGCGCATCGTGAACCCGGCGCGCACGCCCTCCCCGAGGTCGACCTCGACCAGGGGGAGCGCCGCACGCTCCGGGTCCGCCGGGTGGACCGGCACGAACGGGTCCCGGACTACTTGAGGAAGTCCGGGATGTCGAGCTCGTCGTCGGCGCGACGGACCGCGTCCTCGCCGAAGATCTTCGGCACCTCGAGCGCCTCGGCCGACCGGCCGCCGTCCGGGGTGGACGCGAGGAACGCGGGAACGGGCGCCGACGGTGCGGGCGACTGGCTCGGCACGCCGTTGGTCGTCGGGGCCGGGTGCGCGGCGCGGTGCTGCGCCACGGTCGGGACGTCCTCGGACGCGACAGCCGACGTCGGCCGGCTCGAGCCGGAGACCTGGCCGAGCGCGCGCGCGTCGCGACGCTGGTGCGGCGAGCCGCTGTCGAAGCCGGCGGCGATGACCGTCACCCGCACCTCGTCACCGAGGGCGTCGTCGATGACGGCACCGAAGATGATGTTCGCCTCCGGGTGGGCGGCCTCCTGGACCAGACGGGCGGCTTCGTTGATCTCGAACAGGCCGAGGTCGCTGCCGCCCTGGATGCTGAGCAGCACGCCGTGCGCACCGTCGATGCTCGCCTCGAGCAGCGGCGACGAGATCGCCAGCTCGGCGGCCTGCACGGCCCGGTCGTCCCCGCGCGCCGAACCGATCCCCATCAGGGCGCTCCCGGCGCCCTGCATGACCGACTTCACGTCCGCGAAGTCGAGGTTGATCAGACCGGGGGTGGTGATCAGGTCGGTGATGCCCTGCACGCCCGAGAGCAGCACCTGGTCGGCCGAGTGGAACGCGTCGAGCACGGAGACCGAGCGGTCCGAGATGGACAGCAGCCGGTCGTTCGGGATGACGATGAGCGTGTCGACCTCGGCCCGCAGACCGTCGATGCCGGTGTCCGCCTGGACCGAGCGACGGCGACCCTCGAAGGTGAACGGGCGCGTGACGACACCGATCGTCAGCGCACCGAGGGCGCGGGCGATCCGGGCCACCACGGGGGCGCCACCGGTCCCGGTGCCACCACCCTCGCCGGCGGTCACGAAGACCATGTCGGCGCCCCGCAGGACGTCCTCGATCTCCTCGGCGTGGTCCTCGGCGGCCTTCTTGCCGACCTCCGGGTCCGCACCGGCGCCCAGGCCCCGCGTGAGCTCGCGGCCCACGTCGAGCTTGACGTCGGCGTCGGACATGAGGAGGGCCTGCGCGTCGGTGTTGATCGCGATGAACTCGACACCCTTGAGCCCGACCTCGATCATCCGGTTGACGGCGTTGACGCCACCGCCCCCGATACCGACCACCTTGATGACCGCCAGGTAGTTCTGCGGAGCTGCCACGTCATTCCCTCTCGTTCTGCGTACGTCGTCCTGCTGCGAGTGACAACCTTCACCTTGAGGTAGAAGGTTAGAGTTATGTCAAGTAGTTCTGGAGCGTGACGCTAAGGGCGCAGCGGCCCACTATCAACGACCGCGCCGCGCGTGTCGGTCACATCTTGTGGCGGCACGCCATTCGGGGGTGCTTCGGCGCGTCAACGGGTGATCGGCAGGGTCGGTGCCGAGACGTCGAACGCGCTCGCACCGGCCGTCGCGGGGGCGGCCCGCAGGGCCTGCAGCACGGCCACCTTGAGCGAGGCCTGGCTGGCACTCCCCCACGTCACCGTGGCACCGTCGCGCAGCCCCATCTGGACCGTGTCCTGGCTCGCCGCCTGGACGGTGGCGACCTCGGCGCGCAGCGGCGCGGGCAGCGCGTTGAGCACGGTCAGCACCGCCGCGAGCGTGCGCTCGTTCTCACCGTCGATCGGCACGGAGACGACCGGAAGCCCCTCGGGTGCGGCGGCTGCCCAACCGACCTGGTAGCCCTCGGTGTCGAGCAGGGTGAAGCCGGCCGGGTCGCCCGACCCGGGGCCGGTCGCCGCGACCGGTTGCGGCACCGCGGCGACCGGCTCCCGCGACACGAGCGCGATCGCCAGCCCGCGCGGCCAGGACCGGGTGACCTTCGCCTCACGGACCCCGGGGACGTCCAGCACGCGGTCGCGCAGCCCGATCGCGTCCAGCCGCGGCAGCGGGATGCCGGCGACCCGGTCCACGACGGTGCTGACGTCGTCGATCGCGACCACGGTCCCGGCACCGGTGATGGTGACCTGGCCCGGGTCGAGCGCGAACACCGGTGAGAGCAGCACCAACCAGGCGGTACCCAGCGCGGCCACGACCGCCGCGCCGGCGAGGATGGCCTTCTTGCGGACCAGCCGCCGCCGGGCAGCGAGCCGTTCGGCGAACCGGACCGCGGACCCGGTCGAGACCACCGACGGTCGCACCAGCACCCCGAGGGCCCGCCGGCCCGCGGTGTAGGTGGTCACGTTGCTGGTCGGCAGCCGAGCACCGGGCGCGGGAGGCGTGGATGCAGCGGGCTTCGGCGCTGCGGGTTTCGGCACTGCGGGTTTCGGCGCTGCGGGTTTCGGCGCTGCGGGCTTCCCCGCTGCGGGCTTCCCCGCTGCTGGTCTCGGTGCTGCGGGTCTCGGTGCTGCGGGCTTCCTCGCCGCGGGTTTGGGCGTCCCGGGCGTCGTGGGCTTCCGGCGAACCGGCACCGGCCGTCCCGGGCGGCTCGGCGTCACCGCGTCGAGCCTTCCGCGGCGGTCAGCGTGTCGAGCACCACCTGAGCGAGCTCGGTCACGTCGCCGGCCCCGACGGTGAGGATCAGGTCGCCCGGTCGGGCCCGCTCGGCGATCGTCCGCGCGGCGGCGATCCGGTCGGGGACGAACGTGGCCTTGCCCCGGGTCGGGACCTGCGCCGTGATCAGCGCGCTGGTGACCGCGGGGTCCGGGTCCTCGCGCGCGCCGTAGATGTCGGTGAGCACGACGACGTCGGCCAGGTCGAGGGCCGCGGCGAACTCGGCCGCGAACGCACGCGTGCGGGAGTAGAGGTGGGGCTGGAACAGAGCGAGCACCCGGCCACCGGCGGCCACCGGGCGCGCCGCGGCGAGCAGGGCGGCCACCTCGGTGGGGTGGTGGGCGTAGTCGTCGACGACGCGGACCCCGGCCGCGCTGCCCCGGTCCTCGAACCGTCGTCCGGTCCCCCGGAAGGCCGCGAGCCCGGCGGCCGCGGCGTCGGGATCGACCCCGACGAGCCGGACGGCGGTCCAGGCGGCGGCGGCGTCGAGCGCGTTGTGCCGGCCGGGCACGGCGAGCGTCAGCCGCACCTCGAGCACGACGTCGGCGCCGAGACCCGAGCCCGGGCCCCGCAGGAGCGGGTGGGCCGTGCGCAGCACGCACGTGGACCCCGCGCCGGCCGTGGACCGGTAGTCACTGACGACGACGTCGGCGCCGGGGTCCTCGCCGTAGGTGAGCACCTGAGCACCGCGCGCCGCGAGCGGGGCGCGGGCGGCACCGACGAGCCGGCCCGCGCCGGCATCGTCCGCGCAGGCGACCAGGCAGCCGCCGTCGACGATCCTGGCGGCGAACTCCTCGAACGCCCGCTCGAAGGCCGCCCGGGTGCCGTAGTGGTCCAGGTGGTCGGGCTCGACGTTCGTCACGACCGCGATCGTGGGGGCGTAGGCGAGGAACGAGCCGTCCGACTCGTCGGCCTCGGCCACGAACACCTCGCCACGCCCGTCGTGGGCGCCGCCGAGCGGTCCGGCCGGCGCGGCGTTGCCGGTCGCGGACGCCCCCGCGGGCAGCTCGTACAGGACCGTGCCGCCGATCGCGAACGACGGGTCGAGCCCGGCCGCGGCCAGCGCGACCGCGGTCATCGCGGAGGTGGTCGTCTTGCCGTGCGCACCGGCCACGGCGATCGATCGGCGACCTGCCATCAGCGCGGCGAGGGCCTGCGAGCGGTGCAGGACGCGCAGGCCGCGGGCGCGGGCCGCGGTGAGCTCGGGGTTGGACTCGCGCACCGCCGTCGACACGACGACCGTGCTTGCGCCGTCGACGTGCGCGGCGTCATGGCCGACCCAGACCGTCACGCCGGCGGCGCGCAGGCCGGCCAGCGCAGCGCCCTCCCGGGCGTCCGACCCGGTCACGTCGAGCCCGCGGGCGACCAGCAGCGCCGCGATCGCCGACATCCCGGCGCCGCCGACGCCGATGAGATGGGTCCGCCCGAAATCGGTCAGCGGCACGTTCATCGCGCCACCCCCGCGGCGCGCTCGACCAGGTCGGCGACCCGGGCGGCTCCGTCGCGCACCCCGACCGACGCCGCGGCGCGGCCCATGGCCGTGAGGGCGCCCGCGTCCTGGACGAGCGGGAGCAGGTGCGTGCGCAGCCAGGTGGGCGTGAGGTCGGCGTCGTCCACGAGCAGACCGCCACCGGCGGCCACGACGGGTCCGGCGTTGAGGCGCTGCTCACCGTTGCCGATCGGGAGCGGGACGTACACGGCGGGCAGGCCCAGCGCCGCGAGCTCGCTCACGGTCGCCGCGCCGGACCGGCACACGACCACCTCGGCGACGGCGTAGGCGTGCTCCATCTCGGCCAGGTACTCGCGCACGTGGTAGTGCTCCCGGAGCTCCGCGGGCACGCGTGCGACGACGTCGCGCACCGCCTGCCCCTTGCCCGCGCCGGTCAGGTGCAGCACCTGGACGCCGGCCGCGATGAGCTCGCCACCCACCGCCGCGACGGTGGCGTTGAGGTGGGCGGCGCCGAGGCTGCCGCCCGTGACGAGCACGACCGGCCGACCCGGGGCGAGCCCGAGGGTGTCCAGCGCCTGCGTGCGGGTCGTCGCGAGATCGTCCGTGAGCCGGCCGACCAGATCGGCCACCGCGGCGCGCAGCGGCATGCCGACGACCTGGGCGTGCGGGAGGTGGGTGTCCGGAAAGGTCACCCCGACCTGCGCGGCCCAGCGGGCACCGAGCCGGTTGGCCAGGCCGGGGCGGGCGTTGGCCTCGTGCACGACGACGGGGATCCCGCGGCGCCGGGCCGCGAGGTAGGCGGGGGTCGAGACATAGCCGCCGAACCCGACGACGACCTGCGCACCGCAGTCGTCGATCGCGGTACCGGCTGCGCGCACCGCGGCCCGCAGGCGACCGGGCAGGCGGAACCAGTCGAGCGTCGGGCGTCGCGGCAGCGGCACCCGCGGGACCAGCGCCAGCGGCAGGCCTCGGGCCGGGACCAGCTCGGCCTCGAGCCCGGTCGCGGTGCCGAGCACGGTCAGGCGGGTGGTGCCGTCCCGGCGCTGCAGCTCTTCAGCGACCGCGAGCAGCGGGTTGACGTGACCTGCGGTCCCGCCCCCGGCGAGCAGCACCGAACCCAGGGATGTCGTCGACGCAGCGGTCATCGCCGCGACGACCCGGGCCGCACCGTGCCCGGCCGCGTCCCGGCGCCGGCCGGTGGCCGCGCCCGGCCGATCACGGCCAGCGAACGGCGCACCACCCCGGGTCGCGCCGCCAGCGCCTCCGTCGCCCCCGGCTCCGAGCGCGCGAACGAGATGACGATGCCGATTGCTGCCATGGACATGATGAGGGCGGATCCTCCAGCGGAGACGAGTGGGAGCGGGACACCGATCACCGGGGCGAGGCCGATGACGACGGCGATGTTGAGCAGCGCCTGGCCGATGAGCCAGAACGCGATCCCGGCCGTGGTGATCTTCACGAACGGGTCCGGGTGGCGGCGGATCACCCGGGACATGGCGAGGGCGAGCAGCGCGAAGAGCACGAGCACGAGCAGCGTGCCGACCAGGCCCAGCTCCTCACCGATGATCGCGAAGATGAAGTCGTTGTGCGCCTCGGGAAGGTAGGACCACTTCTCGCGGCTCTGCCCGAGCCCCAGGCCCCACCAGCCGCCGGTGGCCAGGCCCCAGGTGCCGTGCAGCGTCTGGTAGCCCCCGTCGGTGGGGTCGCAGGTGTTGCTCAGCCAGCACGAGATCTTGGCGGTCCGGTTGCTGGTCGTGGACAGGAATGCGACCACGACGGCGGCCAGCGCCCCGGCCACGCCGAAGATCCGCATCGGCACTCCCCCGATGTACATCGCGCCGGCGACGAGCAGGATGAAGACGAGCGCGGTCCCGAGGTCCTTGCCGAGCAGCACGAGGCCGACGATCGCGCCGGCAACCGGGAACACCGGGATGATCGCGTGCTTCCACTCGTGCAGGAGCGGCTGCTTGCGCGCGAGCACCACCCCGAGCCAGAGCGCCAGCGCGACCTTGGCGGCCTCGGCCGGCTGGATGACGATCGAGCCGATGGCCAACCACCCACGGTTTCCCCCGGCCTCCATGCCGAGGGGCGTGAACACGAGCAGCTGGAGGACGGCCGCCGCACCGAGCACCGGCCACGCCACCTTCTTGTAGAACGGCACCGGGAGCCGGGATGCGAGCCACAGCACCGGCAGCCCGAGCAGCGCGAACCGGGCCTGCTTGGCGAACTCGGCGTACGCGGACTTGCCGTCGGCGAGCGACTCGACGCTCGAGCTCGACAGCACCATCACCAGGCCGAGGACCACGAGGATCGTCGTCGCCCCGGTGAGCACGTAGTAGCTCGTCACGACGCTGTTCCACTGCCCGAGCCGCGAGCCGAGCTCGCGGGCGGACCTCGCACGCTGGGCCGGGGCACGGGTACCGGGGGTGCGCTGCGCGCGCGACGGAGCGGCCCGCGAGAAGCCGGCGGTCTGCGTCATCCCTGCCCCCGCATCACGATCGGTGCACCTCGAGCGCCCGGGCGGCCGCGGCGAACGCGTCCCCCCGCTCGGCGTACGAGGTGAACTGATCCATCGAGGCGCACGCCGGTGCGAGCAGCACCGTGTCGCCCACCCGGGCGAACCGGTGGGCCGCGACCACGGCGCGAGACATCACGGCCCCAGTCTCCCCGGGATCGATCACGACCACGGGAACCTCGGGCGCGTGTCGGGCGAGCGCCCCGCGCAGCGGCTCGGTGTCGACCCCGATCAGGACGGCGGCGCGCAGGCGGTCCCGGCGGCTGCGCACGAGGTCGTCGAAGGTGGTCCCCTTGGCGAGGCCGCCCGCGACCCACACGACGGTTCCCGGGGCGTAGGCCGCCAGGGACGCCGCCGCGGCGTGCGCGTTGGTGGCCTTGGAGTCGTCCACGTAGGCGACGCCGGCCACCTTCGCCACGGTCTGGATCCGGTGGGAGCCGGGGGCGAAGGCCCGCAGCCCCGCCCGGACGGCGGACGGGGCGACGCCGTGCGCGAGCGCGAGCGCCGCGGCGGCGAGGGCATCGGCCACGACGTGGGAGGGCACCGAACCACCGCGCGGGTCGTCGACGTCGGCCCCGCCGAGGTGCGCGAGGTCGTCGAGCGTGCCGAGCTCGGCGGCATGGGTGTGCCGGGCGCGAGCGAACGCACGATCCACGAGCACGTCCTCGACGAGCCCGATCTGACCGACTCCGGGCGCCCCGAGGGTGAAGCCGACGGCCAGCGCGCCGTCGACGACGTCCGCGTCCCGGACGAGGCGCTCGGTGAGCGGGTCGGCCGCGTTGTACACGCACGCGACCTGGGTCCGGGCGTAGACGCGCCCCTTGTCCTGCGCGTACGCCTCGAACGAGCCGTGCCAGTCGAGGTGGTCGGGAGCCACGTTGAGCACCGCGGCGGCCTGCGTCGACATCGTGCGGGTGAAGTGCAGCTGGAAGCTCGACAGCTCGATGGCGACGACGTCGAGGCTCGGATCACCGACGGCGCGCACCGCGGGCACGCCCACGTTCCCGACGGCCAGCGCGTTCTCGCCGCCCGCCCGCAGGATCGACTCCAGCATCCCCACGCACGTCGTCTTGCCGTTCGTCCCGGTGACCGCGAGCCAGGGCGCCGGTCCGGCGCCCCCGGACCGCTGTGCCCGCAAGCGCCAGGCGAGCTCGACCTCGCTCCACACCGGCACGCCACGTTCGAGCGCAGCGGCGAGCAACGGGTTCGACGGAGCCCAGCCGGGCGAGGCGACGACGAGGTCGGTACGACCCAGCCCGCCCGACGAGACGAACTGGGCGGCGTCGGCAGCATCGGCGTCGGCCGCCCGCGCGTCGACGGTCGCCACGACCGCCCCACGCTCGACCAGGGCGGCCACGGCTGCACGGCCCGAGAGCCCGAGCCCGGCCACCACCACCCGGGTGCCGGTCAGGTCGTCGGTGTCGGCGAACGGGTCGGTGTCGCGCACTATCCGGCGACCCACTCGCCGTAGAAGACGCCGACGCCGGCCGCGACGAACAGCCCGGAGATGATCCAGAACCGGATCACGATCGTGACCTCGCCCCACCCGGAGAGCTCGAAATGATGATGCAGGGGGGCCATCTTGAAGACCCGTTTCCCGGTCATCTTGAAGAACCCGATCTGGATGACGTCCGACATGACGATGACGACGAACAGGCCACCCAGGATGGCCGCGAGGATCTCGGTCCGGGACAGGATCGACAGCCCCGCGAACGCCCCACCGAGGGCGAGCGAACCGGTGTCTCCCATGAAGATCTTGGCCGGGCTCGCGTTCCACCACAGGAACCCGAAGCAGGCCCCGGTGATCGCCGCCGCGACCATGGCGAGGTCGAGCGGGTCGCGCGTCTCGTAGCAGCGCGGCCCGGCGGTCAGGATCGACTGGCAGGTCTGGTTCGACTGCCACACGCAGACGATCACGTAGGCCCCGAACACGACGAGCGAGACACCGGTGGCCAGGCCGTCGAGCCCGTCGGTGAGGTTGACCGCGTTCGACCAGGCCGTGATGAGGAAGTTGGCCCAGAGCACGAACAGGATGAGCCCGATGGTCGCGCCCGCGAACGCGAGGTCGAGCCCGGTGTCCCGGATGAAGGAGATGCGCATGGACGCCGGCGTGCGGAAGTTCTCGTTCGGGAACTGCAGCGCCGCGACCGCGAACACGATCCCGACGAGTCCCTGACCAGCGATCTTCCAGCGGGCGCTCAGGCCGAGGCTGCGCTGCCGGGAGATCTTGATGAAGTCGTCCAGGAACCCGACGACGCCGAGCCCGACCATGAGGAACAGCACCAGCAGCGCGGAGGCGCTCGGGACCTTGCCGGTCACCAGGCTGCCGCCGGCCCAGCCGAGCACCGTGGCCGCGATGATGACGACGCCGCCCATCGTGGGCGTGCCGCGCTTGGTGAAGTGCGCGGTCGGGCCGTCCTGCCGGATGAACTGGCCGTACTGCTTGCGCACGAGGTACCGGATGAACAGCGGGGTGCCGAGCAGCGCCAGCACGAGCGAGAATCCGCCCGAGATCAGTACCGCCCTCATCGGAGGGTCTCCCCCGCCGCCGTGGCGAGCGGTGCGTCCGGGGCGGTCAGGCGGTCGCCGAGCTGCCACAGGCCCGAGCTGTAGGAGGCCTTCACGAGCACGACGTCACCCGGGATCAGCTCGGTCTCCAGGAAGTCCCCGGCGGCGGCCACGTCGTCGGCGAAGGCGACCTCGTCGCCCCAGGACCCCTCGAGCAGCGCGCCGTCCGCGATCGCCTTCGCGCCGGCGCCGACGACGACCGTGAGCGAGACGTTCAGCCGCACGACCATGAGACCGATCGCCTCGTGCGCCGCCCGGGAGGTGTCGCCCAGCTCCAGCATCGCGCCCAGGACGGCGATCGATCGTCGGTCGCGACCGGCGACGGTGGCGAGCGCCTTGAGGGCGGCCCGCATGGAGTCGGGGTTGGCGTTGTAGGAGTCGTCGATCACGGTCACGCCGTCGGCGCGGTCGACGACGTGCATGCGGTGCGGGCTGAGCGCGTCGGCGACCGACAGCCGCTTGGCCACCTCGTCGAGGTCGAGCCCGAGCCGCAGCGCGACGGTGGCCGCGGCGAGCGCGTTGGAGACGTGGTGCTCGCCGACGAGCCGGAGCTCGACGGGCGCCGCGGCGTCGCCCGCGGTCAGCGTGAACGACGCGCGGCCGGCCCGGTCGAGCGTGACCGCGGAGGCTCGCACGTCGGCGCCGGTCGAGGAGCCGAACGTGTCGACGTCACCGGGTGCGGCGACCGCCATCGCGACGACCCGCGGGTCGTCGGCGTTGAGGACCGCGACGCCGCCCGGTGCGAGCCCCGCGATGATCTCGGCCTTGGCGCGGCCCACGGCCTCGATCCCGCCGAACTCCCCGACGTGCGCGCTGCCCACGGCGAGCACGACGGCGATGTCGGGTGGCGCGATGCCGGTGAGGTAGGTCAGGTGCCCCATCCCGCTGGCGCCCATCTCGAGGACCAGGAACCGGGTGCTCTCGTCCGCGCGCAGGACCGTCAGCGGCAGGCCGATCTCGTTGTTGAAGGACGCGACGGGGGTGATCGTCGGCCCCGACGGGAGCAGCACCTGCGCGAGCAGATCCTTCGTGGTCGTCTTGCCGACCGAGCCGGTCACGCCCACCACGCTCAGGTGGGTCGCGCCGGGCTCGTCGTCGGTCCGCAGCCGGAGCAGGACGGCGGCGGCCAGGTCGCCGAGCGCACGTTCGACGTCGGGCACGACGACGCTCGGCACGGGGCCGTCCGGGCCGGTGAGCTCGCGGACCGCGAGCACCAACGTCGCGCCGCGCGTGATCGCGGCGGCGGCGTGGTCGTGGCCGTCGGAGTGCTCCCCGGGCAGCGCGACGAACAGCGATCCGGTGGCGACCTGGCGGGAGTCCACCACGACCGGACCGTGCACCATCAGCGAGCCGTCGAGCGTCGGCGGGAACAGCCGTCCGCCGGTCGCGGCGGCCACCTCGGCCGCGGTCAGGGCGATCACTCGACCGCCTCGGCTGCCGCCAGGGCGTCGCGCACTGCCGCCTGGAGCACGTCGCGGTCGTTGTACCGGTGGAACACCCCGGCGATCTCCTGGGTCGGCTCGTGGCCCTTGCCCGTGATGATGATCGTGTCCCCGTCGTCAGCCAGTCTCAGTGCGGTGCGGATCGCCTCGGCGCGCGAGGTCGCCTCGAGGATGTCGGTCCCCGACGGCCGCTGCTCCCGGGCCCCCGCGAGGATCTCGGCACGGATCTGCGCCGGCACCTCGGACCGCGGGTTCTCGTCGGTGACGATGAGCACGTCCGCGAGCCGCGCGGCGGTCGCCCCCATGATCGGGCGCTTGCCCATGTCCCGGTCGCCGTCGGACCCGAAGACGATGAACAACCGGCCCGGGGTGATGGGCCGCACGGCCTGGAGGGCGAGCTCGAGCGCGTCGGGCGTGTGCGCGTAGTCGACCAGGGCGAGCGGCCAGCCGCCGGTGCGCTCGATCACGCGCTCCATCCGGCCGGGGATCGCGTGCGCCGAGCCGACGCCGGCGACGGCCTCGTCGAACGGGACCCCCGCGCGGTAGGCGAGCACGATCGCGAGCGCCGCGTTCGACACGTTGACCAGGCCCGGCAGCGGGCTGAAGCAGGCGTGCGACTCGCCGTCGGGCCCGCGCAGGGTGAACGTCGAGCCGACGCCGTCCAGGCCGATGGTCGCATCGACGACGGCCCAGTCGGCGGTGGCCCCCTCGGGCGCTCCGACGTGGGTCGCGACGGACTCGACCGGGATGCGAGCCTCGGCGACCAGGCGGCGCCCCCAGGCGTCGTCGACCACGACGACGCCGCGGCGTGCCTGCTCGGGCGCGAAAAGGCGAGCCTTGTCCGCGAAGTAGCCCTCCATGGTGCCGTGGAAGTCGAGGTGGTCGCGCTGCAGGTTGGTGAAGCCGACGACGTCGAAGGTGAGCCCGTGCACCCGGCCGAGCGCGAGCGCGTGGCTCGAGGCCTCGAGGCTCGCCGCCGTCGCGCCCCGCTCGCGGGCCAGGGCCAGCAGCGCGTGCAGCGCCGGCGCCTCGACGGTGGTCCGCGGACTCTCGACCGCGTCGTCACCGATGCGAAGCTCGACGGTGCCGAGCACTGCGGTGGTCGGGTGCAGGCGGCGCAGCGCCGCGTCGACGAAGTAGGTGGTCGTCGTCTTGCCGTTCGTCCCGGTCACCCCGACGGTGACCAGGCCCTGCGCCGGAGCACCGAAGACCCAGGCGGCGATGTCGCCGAGCAGGGCCCGCGGATCGGCTGCCACGAGGACCGGCACACCGAGCGCGGGTCGGATCGCGGCGCACGCGGCAGCGCCGACGGCGTCGGTCAGCACCGCGACGGCGCCGGCCGCGACGGCCTGGGCCGCGTACGTCGCGCCGTGGGCCTTGAGGCCCTGCAGGGCGACGAACAGGTCACCCGGCTCGGTTGCCGAGCTGGCCACCGTCACACCCGTGAGTGCGACGCCGGCAGTGGTGGGAGCACCGGCGCTCGGGGCGATCTCGAGGCCGAACCGGCTCGTGAGGTCGTCGATCCCGTGGGTTGCTGGATGCAGTGGGCGCATCCGACCCAAGGGGGGTGTCATGGGGGTGAATCTACCGTGGACTCCGCCGGGCCCGGGTTGGCCGCTCACTCGTAGGTGGTGGCGAAGAGGTCCGGAACGGAGCCGCTCGGCGGCACCTTGAGCATCTGCAGCGCGTACCCGGCAACCTCGCTGAACACCGGTGCGGCGACCGTCCCGCCCCACTCCGACGTGCGCGGGTTGTTCATGATGACGCTGACCGCGATGCGGGGGTTGTCGGCGGGCGCGACCCCGATGAACGAGGCCGTGATGCCGGTCGTGCCGCCCGCGCCCCAGGACTGCGCGGTGCCGGTCTTTCCCGCCACGCGGTACCCCGGGATCGCCGCGGCGGAGCCGGTGCCCTCGTCGACGGCGCTCTCCATCATCTTGAGCACGGTGGCCGCGGTCTCGGCCGAGACGACCTGCGTGCCGACCGGGGTCTCGGCGGGCACGTAAGTGCCGTCCAGCGCCGTGGTGCCCTTGAGGACGTGGGCCGGCATGCGCACCCCGCCGTTCGCGATGGTGGCGAAGACCTGGGTCGCCTGCACGGCGTTGACGGACACGCCCTGGCCGAAGAGCACCGCGTACTTCGTGCGGCCGTCCCAGGCGTCGGACGGGTGCAGGATCCCGGCCGACTCGCCGACGAGCTCGAGGCCGGTCTTGGCCCCGAAGCCGAACTTGGCCAGGTAGTCGTAGCGGACCTGCTGCGGGAGCTTCTCCCCGATCATCACCGTGCCGGTGTTCGACGACTGCGCGAGCACGCCCGTCGTGGTGAGGTGGAGCAGGTCGTGCTCGTGCGAGTCCTTGAAGGTCTGGTTGTTCGCCGTCGTGTACCGGTACGGGACCTCCCAGTGGTCGAGCGGTCCGGTGATGCCGGTCTCGATCGCGGCCGCCATCGTGATGACCTTCGCGGTCGACCCGGGCTCGAAGACGTTGCGCAGCGCGCGCGAGCCCCGGGCCTCGGCGCTCGTCGTCCCCGGGTTGTTGGGGTCGACGGTGCCCGAGTCCGCCAGGGCGAGGATCGCGCCGGTCTGCACGTCCATCGCGACCAGGCTCGCCGAGTCGGACCCCGTGGCGGCGACGGCCTTGTCCAGCTCGTCCTGGGCCTTCCACTGCAGGTCCCGCAGGATCGTCAGCTGGACGTCCTGGCCGGGCACGGCGGGCACCTCTTCGCGCTTGCCGCCGGGGATCTCCTGCCCGCCGAGCCCGCGCTCGTAGGTGTACCGCCCGTCGGTCCCGGTGAGCACGTCGTCGAGCGAATTCTCGAGGCCCTCCTGGCCGACCCCGTCGCCGTTCACGAAGCCGATGATGTTCCCGCCGACGTTGGCGGCCGGATAGATCCGCTGCGGGACGCGGTCGCCGTTCACCCCCGCGATCCCGAGCTCGCGCACGGCGCGCCAGACCTCGGGCAGCACATCCTTCTTGATCACCACGTACGCCTTCGTGCCGTTGAGCAGCGCCCCCAGCTCGGCCGGGTCCATCCCGAGCGGCTCGGCGAGCTCGACGGCGGCGTCGGCCGCGCCCGCGGCCTGCACCGAACCGTCCGAGGTCCGCTTCCACTGCGCGATCTGCGCCTGGTCGACCCAGATCGTGTACCGCTCGACCGAGACCGCGAGCACGACCCCGTCCGCGTCCGTGATCGATCCGCGGGCGGCGGGCAGCCGCGCGGTGGACATGCGCTCGCTCAGCGCCTCGGCGGCCACGGCCTCGCCGCGCAGACCCTGCACGTAGACGAGCCGGCCGGCGAACACCACGAGGACCACGAGGACGAGCCCGAGGAGCACGTTGTGCCGTCGCTCGGGCTGGGCCGGGCGGCTCGAGGGCGCCCGCGGCGGGCGCGGCACGCGGAGGGCGGGGCGCGCGGATGCGGGCGCGCGGCCGGCGACCACCCGGGACGTGCTCGGCTTCAGCACCCGCGGCTGGCCGGCCCGCGGCTGACTCGCCCGGGGCTGGCCCGCGCGCGGCGCGCCGGAGCGCGGTGCCGGCTTGCCGGCACCCGGTGGAGTCGTGCGGGTCATCCCCCGGCCCCGGCGGGCGTCGGGGAGCCCAGCACCGCGCCGTCGGACAGTCGGAGGAAGGCGAGCTCGGGCGCCGGGACCATGCCCAGCTCCCGCGCCGAGGCGGCGAGCGCGCCGGGCGCCATGTGTGCGAGGAGCTGCGACGACAGCTCCTGCTCGGTGCGCGCCTCCTGCGCGAGGCTGATCTGGAGGTCGTGGGCCACGTACGCGCCGCGCGCCATCGAGGTGTTCAGCACGAGCGCTCCGAGGAGTGCCGCCAGCAGGATCGCGATGCAGAACAGCACGAACGGCACCCGCGTGCGGGCGTGCTGGGGGGCCCGGACGAGCCGGAGCCGGGGCACCTCGGTGCGCGCGCGATCGGGTACGGAGGCCGGCTCGAACGCCTGCTGGCCGGGGGTGTAGGACTGCGGCAGGGCACTCATGAGGACCTCCCCAGAAGGTGAGCGGGTGTGGGACGGAGCCGCTCGGCGGCTCGGAGGCGGACGGACTGGGACCGCGGGTTCGACTCCCGCTCCTGCTCCGAGGCCTCCTCGGCCCCGCGCGTGACGAGCCGGAGGTACGGCTTGTGCGTCTCCGGCTCCACGGGGAGCCCGAGCGGGGCGCTCGACTGGGCTCCGGCCGCGAACGCGCGCTTGACGAGCCGGTCTTCGAGCGAGTGGTACGCCTCGACCACGATCCGGCCGCCCACGGCGAGCACCTCGATCGACTCCGGCAGCGCCCGCTCGAGGGACTCCAGCTCGCCGTTGACCTCGATGCGCAGCGCCTGGAAGGTCCGCTTGCCGGGATGCCCGCCGGTCTTGCGGGTCACCGCGGGGATGCTGGCCCGCAGCAGGGAGACGAGCTCGCCCGTGCGGGCGATCGGGGCGCGCGCTCGCGCGGCCACGACGTTCCGCGCGATGCGCTGGGCGAACCGCTCCTCGCCGTACTCCCGCAGGATCCGGACGAGGTCGGCCTCGTCGTAGGTGTTGAGCACGTCCGCCGCCGTCAGACCGGTGGTCGGGTCCATGCGCATGTCGAGCGGCGCATCGTGGGCGTAGGAGAACCCCCGCTCGGCCTCGTCCAGCTGCAGCGACGACACGCCGAGGTCCATGAGGACGGCCTGGACCGACGGCAGACCGAGCTGGCGGCGCACGACGTCGCCGATCTCGTCGTAGATCGCGTGCACGGGCGTGAACCGATCGCCGAACGAGGCCAGCCGACGGCTGGCCAGCTCCAGGGCCTGCCGGTCCCGGTCGAGCCCGATCACCCGCACGCCGCTGAACGCCGTCAGGATCGCCTCGGTGTGCCCACCCATCCCGAGGGTCGAGTCGACCATGACGGCACCCGGCACCTCGAGCGCCGGCGCGAGGAGCTCGACGCAGCGCGCGAGCATGACCGGGGTGTGCCGGTCAGCGGTGTCGCGCGGCTCGGTCATCGGTCCTCCTTCGGGGCTGGTCTGGGCAGGGCTGGAACGGGTTGGCTGGGCTGGTGCGGGGTGGAGCTGGGGCGAGCGGTGGTGCGTCGTTCGAGTGCGGAGTCGGAGCCGTACGACCAGATCCCCCACCGACCTTCTGGCACCGGGGAAGTGCGCCAGAGCGGGCGGGAGGAGATCTCACCGTGCGGCGCCACCGGCGCCACGAGCAGGTCTAGAGAGTGCGGTTGGTCGACACCCCCTCGGCGGCGTCCGCGTAGTTTCCTTCCTCGGCGGCCAGGTAGGTCTCCCAGGCCACGAGGTCCCAGATCTCCACCCGGCGCCCGACGCCGATCACGGCCACATCGCGATCGAGGCCGGCGTAGGTCCGCAGCGGAGCCGGGATCGAGATCCGGCCCTGCTTGTCGGGGAGCTCATCGGTCGCCCCGGACAGGAACACGCGCGAGTAGTTCCGCGCCTCCCTGTCCGTCACGGACGACTGTCCGATCGTGTCGTGCATCCGACGGAACTCCTCGAACGGCAGCACGTACAGGCAGTGCTCCTGCCCGCGGGTCATCACGAACCCCGGGGCGAGCTGACCCCGGAACTTGGCCGGAAGGATCAGGCGGCCCTTGTCGTCCAGCCGCGGGGTGTACGTGCCCAAGAACGTGGGTTGCCCACCGCCGAGGAAGTCGCTCATCGAAGCCGACCCCCTTCACTGTCCATCCCTCACCAAGTGGCCCCACAGTACTCCACTTCCCTCCACCGTCAACGGTTCCCGAGTGTCATTCACCCAGGAGGACGCACGTCGTCGCAGGTGGCAGCGGTAGAGGAAAGTGGAGGGAAATTGGCCCCCCAATTTCCCGAGATCGAGCCAAAGGGACCCCCTGACCCAAAAGCTGCCGCCGGCATGCACCCGAACGCCGCTCCGCACCCGCCCGGTGGAGCCTGATCCCCGCCTGCACCGGGCGTGGAGCGACGTCGTGGACACAGGTGGTGGAGGGAAGTGGGGAGCCGAATGGTGGAACGACGTGGTGGCCCGCGCGAGCCCCGGCTCAACCCGTCGCTCAGCCGTCCGCGGTCCCCTAGGCTCGACTCAGTCCGCCGAAGGAGTCGACATGCTTCAGGCCGTACCGTCCACCACCGAGCTCGACGAGCTCGTGGAGACCGCCGAACGGGTCCGTGCCGGGATCGAACGAGTGATCAGTGGTCGCTCCGAGCTGGTCCGGCTCACCGTCGCCGTCCTGCTCGGTGAGGGACACCTCCTGCTGGAGGATGTGCCCGGGGTCGGCAAGACGACGCTCGCCAAGGCCCTCGCGCGCAGCATCGACTGCACGGTCGGACGGATCCAGTTCACCCCGGACCTGCTGCCCAGCGACCTCACCGGGGTCAACATCTTCCGGGCCCAGACCCACGAGTTCGAGTTCCGACCCGGCCCGGTCTTCGCCAACATCGTGATCGGCGACGAGATCAACCGCGCCTCGCCGAAGACCCAGTCCGCGCTCCTCGAGTGCATGCAGGAGGCGCAGGCGACCATCGATGGCGTGACCTACCCGCTGCCCCGCCCGTTCCTCGTGATCGCGACGCAGAACCCGATCGAGATGGAGGGCACGTACCCGCTGCCCGAGGCGCAGCGGGACCGGTTCATGGCGCGACTCACCGTCGGCTACCCGGACCGGGAGGCGGAGCTGGACATGCTCGACCGCCAGGAGGTCGCCGACCCCCTCACCGAGCTGCACCCCGCCACCGACGCGGCGCACGTCGCCCGCCTGATCGCGACCGCCCGACGCCTCTACGCCTCACCGGCGGTCAAGCGGTACATCGTCGATCTCGTGAGCGCGACCCGGGACGACACCGGCCTCCGGTTAGGCGCCTCCCCCCGCGCCGCCATCCAGCTGCTGCGTGCAGCCAAGGCCCTCGCCGCCATGGAGGGGCGCGACCATGTCCTGCCCGACGACGTCCAGGCCCTCGCCGAGCCGGTCCTCGCGCACCGGCTGCTCCCGAGCACCGAGTCGCGGCTCGCGGGTCGCACGACGGTCGATGTCCTGCGGGCCGTCGTCGCGCGCACCGCGCTGCCCCCCGTCGAGGCGAGCACCCGCGGCCGCCGGGCGACGGGTTGACCCGCACCGCGAGCGAGGGTGGACGAGAGGTGAGCGCGCGACGACGGATCCCCCGGATCCCGTGGCTGCGCCCGACGGCCCGCGGCTGGGGCCTCGCCGTCGGCGGCACAGTCCTGACCGCGCTCGGCATCGGCATCGGCTCGACCGACCTGGCGCGGCTCGGCCTGATCGGCCCCCTGGTCGTCGCGATCGGCGCCGGCTGGCTGCTGGCCATCGACCCGACCGGCGGTCGGCACCCGTTGCGCGTGATCCGCACCGCCCACCCCAACCCGGTCTCCGTGCGGTCCCCGGCCACGGCGCGCGTCGAGATCCGGGCGTCCGACGCCTCGGGTCGCGCCCGGCTCGCCGAGCTGCAGCTCGGGGAGCAGGCGGCCACCCAGCTGTCGGGCGGGCTGACGCTGCGGGCCAGCGTCGTTCGGGCCGCCGGGCAGATCACGCTCACCTACCCCATCGCGCCGACCCGCCGCGGACGATGGCCGCTCGGGCCGCTCGTGGTGCGCCGGACGGACCCGTTCGGTGTGCTGCGCACCCGCGCGACGCTGGGCGAGCAGGCCGAGGTCGCGGTCTGGCCGGAGGTCGTCGAGCTGCCGATACCCCGGGGTTCGCTGGTCGGCGAGCCCGAACGGGTCGCGATCGGCGCACGCACACCGTCGAGCGACGACGCCGCGCTGCGCGACTACCGCGTCGGCGACGACCTGCGCCGGGTCCACTGGGCCAGCTCCGCCCGGCGGGGCGAGCTGCTGGTTCGCAGCGACGAACGTGCCGGGCTGCGTCCCGCGAGCGTGCTCGTCGACCTGCCGGCGGACCGCACGGGCATCGAGTGGACGGTCTCCCTGGCGGCATCGATCGGGATCGCGCTGCTCGGGGCCGGCCACCCGGTCCGCCTGCTCGGTGGGCGCGCGAGCGAGGACGCGGCCGGCATCACCTCGGCCCTGCGCCTGCACCACCTGCGCGACGGCTCGGCCGGCGCGGCCCGGGTCGAGCTGCTCGACCTGACCGTCGACCTCGAGCCGGCGCCGACGGCGGCCGCCGCGTCCGAGGATCTCCGGGCCGCCGCCCACGAGCTGACGGCACCCGGCGGCGGCTCCCCCCTCGTCCTCGCCGTCGTCGGCGCGCTGTCCGCGGCAGACCGGGACGCCCTCGCCCGCGTGAGCGATGTCTGCGACGCCCTCGCGATCGTGCGGATCCCGGCCACGGCAGGCCCCGAGCGTCGCGACGCCGAGCGCACCCTCGCTGACCTGCGTCGGGCGGGGTGGCGAGCCTGCTCCGCCACCCCGGGCGAAGACCTTGACACCTGCTGGCGCCGCCTGCTCGGGACCGAGCGATGACCGACATCCCGCGGGGACTGCGCAGCTGGGTCGCGAGCGGGCTCTGCGGGCTCGCCGTGCTCGGGAGTCTCTACTCGCTCGAGCAGCTGATCGCCCCCGGGCGATGGCTCCCGGTCGCCGCTCTCGCCGTCGCCGTCCTGGCGGCTCTCCTCGCCGGGGTCCGCGCCGTGACCCGGGGGCGGTGGGCGCCCACCGTGGTGGGGCTCGTCGCGACGATGTTCGGCGTCCTCGCCGCCTATGCGAGCCCCCCCGGTCGCTTCCAGGCGTTGCCCACCACCGCCTCGCTGGCACGCCTGGGCGACGCGATCCGAGCCGGGCTCACCTACATCGACGCGTCCCAGCCACCGGTCGACGCGACCGCCCAGCTCGAGCTCATCGTGGTGGGTGGCGCGCTGCTCGTCCTGCTCCTCGTGGACCTCGTGGCGCTCGGGCTCGCCGCTCCCGCCTGGTCCGGGCTCGTCCTGCTCGCACTGTGGCTCCCCGGGATCGCCCTCGACCGCGCCACCAGCGCCTGGGCCTTCGTGGGCACCGCCCTCGCCTATGTCGTGCTGCTCGCACTGACGGCAGCGCCCCCGCCCGGGACCCGCGGCTCACGAGGGCGCCGGGACGCGAGTCGCCGCACGGGCGCGGCCGTCGCCGGCGCGGCGACGGTGGCCGTCGCCGCGATCGTTGCCGGCCCCTTCGTGGCCCTCGCACCCGGCTGGGCCAGCGTCCGGCTGCCGGACCTCGGCTCCGTCTCGGTCGGGTCGCTGCGCCTCGCGCAGGACCTCGACCTGCGCGAGAGCCTGGGCGCGCGGTCGAACGAGGTCGAGCTGACCTACCTCGCCGAGCCGGCCGCCATCGGTCCGCTCCGCGTGTTCACCCTGCGCGACTTCGACGGCGAGAACTGGCTGCGCGACGATCGGCCGTCGTCCGTCGAACCGGACAGCACCCTGCTCTGGCCGGCACGCGACCTGGCGAACCGCCCTCCGGACGAGGCAGCACCCACGGTGTCGGAGGTGAGCGTGCGGATCGCCGGCCTGCGCGAGAAGCACCTGCCGGTTCCGGTGATGCCCCGCACGGTGGAGGCCGACGACGAGTTCACCTACGACGCCGAACGCGACGAGGTGCTCCGCGGGGGGACCACTCGGCCAGGCATGGAGTACTCGATCCGGGTCGAGATCCTCTCCCTGTCCGCCGACAGCCTGCGCAGGACGCCCACGAACTACCCGTCCGACCTCGACCAGTACCTCGTGGTCCCGTCGACGTCCCACGCCGACGACATCGCGGCCGCCACGGCCGAGGTCGTGGACGCGGCGACGAACCGGTACGACCAGGCGCTCGCACTCCAGACCTACCTGCGCAACACCCAGGAGTTCACCTACTCGACGCAGGTGCCCGCCGGACGCAGCGACGACGCGGTCTGGGACTTCCTCGGCAGCAAGACCGGCTACTGCGTCCAGTCCGCCACCGCGATGACGGTGATGGCGCGCACGCTGGGCATCCCCGCACGGCTGGCCGTGGGGTTCCTGCCCGGCTCCCTGGGAGTCGACGGCGAACAGGTGGTCACCGGGCGGGACTCGCACGCGTGGCCCGAGCTCTACTTCCCCGGAGCCGGCTGGGTCCGGTTCGAACCGACCCCCGCCGTCCAGTCGGGCGCTCCCCCGCGCTGGGCCGACCCGTTCGCGGGCACCAACAATGCGCCCATCCCGGAGCAGAACCCCACCGGCGCCGGAGCCGCACCGACCACCACTCCCACCACGGCTCCGTCGACGGGGGCGGTCGTGCGGGCGGACGACGCCGACCGGCGGATCGCGATCGGCGCCGGGACCATCGCAACGATCCTGGTGGGCGGGCTGATCGCCTGGCTCGTCCGACGACGCCGGTCGCAGGCCACCACCGGGCTGGGCTCAGAGATCGCCTGGGAACGCCTGCGCTCCCGCCTCGGCGCGGCCGGCATCACCTGGAGCGATTCGCGCACGCCGCGGCAGGTCGTCGAGCTCGTGTCCGCGGAGCTCGCCCGGCGGACCGGCGGCCCGATGCGCCCCGAGTCGCAGGCCGCGTTGCGCGAGCTCGCCCGTGCCGTCGAAGACGATCGCTATGCGCCGTCTCCCTCGCCGTGGGACCACGGAGAGCTCGACGCCCGCGTCACGATCGTCCTGCACGAACTGACCCACCCGGTCACGGTCACGGTCCCGTCGGCTTGACCACGACTTGAACTGACCACGACGAGACCTCAACGTGACGTGACTGACCAGGACGTGACGTGAACTGACCAGGACGTGACCTGACCATGACTCGACCTGACCACAATGTCAGCCCGGGTCACGACCGATCCCGCCGACTCAAGGACTACCTCCGACTCAGGACTGCCTCACAGGCTGCCGAGCGACGGCGACCTCACGACGGCGACCTAGCGACCTTCGTCGCGGCGACGGTCCCATCGCTCCTCGAACCGGTGCATGAACCCACCGGCGGCCTTCTTGGGCTTGGCTGCACTTCGGGGCGCCACGCCACCCTTGGCGTCGACCACCCCGATCGGTCCCGACTGCCGCGGGAGCGCGAACGCGAAGACGCCCGCGGCAAACATGAGCAGGAATCCGATGACCCCGAGCCACAGCTGCGAGAACGCCGCCCCCGCCACGAGCACCAAAAGACCCACAGTAAAACCCGCGCCAGCGATGACCCACCGAGCGATCCCGCGGGAACCACGGGACTGCAAGGTGCTCGCGAGCCGGGGGTCGTCAGATGTGAGCTGTCGCTCCATCTGCTCCAGTACACGTTGCTCGTACTCGGAGAGAGGCATTTTACCTCCGCATTACCCGCTGGGACTTGTCACATCCAGGATAGGTCCCGTTTCGCTGCGGCGATAGTTGATGGGGCGATGACCCTCCAAAATGACCGGTTTCGGGGCGGTCGATGACGCGGCATGGATCGATCCGGTCCCGAACCGGTCCCGGACGAGGTCCATCGCGCGCTCCGCGTCGCGGCGACCGTGTCCGGACTCGGCGGTCGCCTCCTCCAAGGTCGGTTGCTGCGGCGTCGCGTGCGCGGGTGAGAGGCCCTCGGTGCGCACCCCGACCAACCGCACGGGAAGCCCCTCCAGGTCGACCCCGGCAAGGAGCTCGCGGGTCACGAGGAAGATCTCGCGGCCCACGTCCGTCGGCGTCGGCAGGGTGCGCGATCGGGTCAGGGTGCGAAAGTCGGATGTCCGCACCTTGATGCTCACCGTGCGACTGACCATCCCCTCGGACCGCAGCCGGGAGGCACACCGGTCCGCGAGCGCGAGCACCTGCGTCTGGACGACCGCGAGGTCGGCCACGTCGACCGGGAACGTGACCTCCGCGCCGATGCTCTTCTCGATCCGTCCGGGTGACACCGGACGTGGATCGCGCCCCCACGCGAGGTCGTGCAGGTGCGCGCCCGCGACCTTGCCGACCGCGCGCTGCACCGTGGAGACGTCGCTGTCGGCCAGCTCGGCGACCGTGCGCAGACCCCACCGCGCGAGCGCGGCCTCGGTCCGTTCGCCGACCCCCCACAGCGCGCCCACCGGGAGCGCCCGCAGGAACTCGACGGTCGCCGCGCGCGGAATGAGCAGCACACCGTCGGGCTTGGCGTGCTCGGAGGCGAGCTTGGCCACGAACTTCGTGCCGGCGATGCCGACGGAGCACGTGATGCCGTGGGTCGCGCGGATCCGTTCGCGAATCCCCGCGGCGATCGCCGTCGGCGGGCCGAGCCGGCGGCGCGCACCCGAGACGTCCAGGAACGCCTCATCCACGCTGACCTGCTCCACGAGCGTGGTGACCTCGCTCAGGACCTCCATCACCGCCGTCGAGACCTCGCGGTAGGCGGCCATGTCCGGGGGCACGACCACGGCCTGCGGACACATCCGCCTGGCGATCTGCATCGGCATCGCGGAGTGCACGCCGAATGCGCGGGCCTCATAGGTGGCCGCAAGCACGACGGCGCGTTCGGACCCGCCGACGATCACGGGCCGACCCCTCAGGTGCGGTCGACGCGCCAGTTCGACGGAGGCGAAGAACGCATCCATGTCGACGTGCAGGATCGAGCAGCCGTCCTCGGTCGCACCCCAGTCCCGCTTGACGAGCGGCGACCGGGCGGTGCGACTCATCGGTGCCCGGTCAGGACGCCGTGCCCGGTCATGAGGCCTGCACCGCGAGCAGCCGCTGACGACCACCCTCGTCACCGGTCGCCGGGATCGCCTCGAGCAGGGCGCGGACCTCATCGAGGAAGTCCTCCGCGGCGCACAGCACCGCTTCCGCCCGGGCCCCGTCGACCGCGTCCGCTCGACCTGCCTCGACCGCCCGCCGCCCGGCGGCACCGGCAGCGAAGTACGCGGACCAGTCCTCGAGCTCGGGGGCGACCGCCGTGAGCATCTCCCACACGGTGCGGGCCGCACGTCGACCGGTCGGCCGTCCGCGCACCGCGAGCACTGCAGATGCGGCCCGCAGCCCGGCGAGGTGCGCGTGCACGAACCGCTCACCCGCCTCGGAGGAGAACTGCGCGGCCAGCAGCTCGGCGTCGGCACGGGTCATCAGGTCGACGGCGGTGGCGGGGAGCGGCGCGGTGTGGACGATGCGGTTCATGGCAGTACCTCCTCCTCCTAGTGTCGAACAGGTGTTCGAGTTCGTCAAGGCCTGTCCGACCCCGGACCCCAGACCCCTTACCGTGGGGACGTGGGCGATCGCAGCGGTTCCTCAAGCCGTCGAGCGAGACCAGCGTCCCACCGGGCACTGACATCCGCCCCGGAGCTGCCCGAGGGGCCCGTCGAGGTCACGACCGGGACCGTGGAGCTGCACCGGAACCGGGACGACCCGACCGGCGTCACCGTCGTGCTCAACGGGGTGCCGAGCTCGCACCTCGACCTGGCGGACCCCACCCGGCTCGACTTCGAGTACATGCAGCAGATGGCCGCCGTCATCGACCGGCACGGCACACCCGGGGAACCTCTGCGGGTGGTCCACCTCGGTGCGGCCGGCTGCACCATGGCGCGGTACGTGCAGGCGGCGCGGCCCGGCTCGCACCAGCTCGCGATCGAGCTCGACGCGGCCCTGGTCGAGCTGGTCCGGACCTGGTTCGACCTCCCCCGCGCGCCGCTGCTGAAGCTGCGGACCGGGGACGCGCGGGCCGAGCTCGCCGGGCTCCCGTCCTCGAGCGCGGACGTGATCATCCGTGACGTGTTCGCCGGTTCGGCCACCCCCGACCACGTGACGACCCTCGAGTTCACCCAGGACGTGGCACGAGTGCTGCGCCCGGGCGGGATCTACCTCGCCAACTGCGCCGACCGTCCGCCCCTCGACGGGGCGCGTGCGGAGATCGCCACCCTGCGTGCGACGTTCACCGACGTCGCGGCGATCGCCGAGCCGGGCCAGCTGAAGGGACGGCGGTACGGCAACCTCGTGCTCGCGGGCTGCGACCGGACGGGACTGCTCGGCTCGGCAGACCTGGCCCGGGCCGTGCGGTCGTTGCCTGCCCCCACGCGACTGCTCTACGGCAAGGAGCTCGCCACGTTCGTCGGGCACGCCGTGCCCCGATCCGATGCCCCGGCCCCGCCGACCTGATCCCGCCGTACACCCGACGAGGCCCCACCCGGTTGCGGATGGGGCCTCGTCGGTTGGTGGTGTGTGGTCAGAGCGGGCGAACCTGCTCTGCCTGCGGGCCCTTCGGTCCCTGAGTGATCTCGAACTCGACGCGCTGGCCCTCGTCGAGCGAGCGGTAACCCTGGCTCTCGATCGCGGAGTAGTGCACGAAGACATCGGGACCCTCGCCATCCTGCGCGATGAACCCGAAGCCCTTCTCAGCGTTGAACCACTTGACAGCACCCTGTGCCATGTTCTGTGTCCTTCTGTCCATCTGAGGCTTCGAAGACCGGGCCCGCTGCCCGACCCCGTTTGCGCCGGAGCCCGAAGCGACTCCGACCGGCAGATCGTCTCACGACGGCCCTCGTCACGCCATGGATTCAGCCGCCTGCGCCGCATGCGCCCGCGCGGCCCGGTGCTTGCGGTCCGATCGCGCGCCGAGGCTCAGCCCGACCACACCGATACCCCAGGGGATCGCCACGACCGACAGCGCGAGCCGGTAGGCGTCGAGGGAGTACGCACCACCCGGATCGGCGCCGACGGCGTCGAGCACGAGGCCGATCCCGAGCATGGTGCCCAGCGCGGCCACGAACCCGCCGGCGTTGATCAGCCCGGTTGCCGTCCCGAGCCGCTCGGGCGGGTTGTGGCTGCGCGCGAAGTCGAAGCCGACCAACGAGGTCGGGCCGCCGACGGCGACGACCACCATGAACACCGTCAGGACCCACAGCGGTCGCGGACCCGACGGCACGAGGACGGCGAGCCAGGCCGCCGCGATCGCGAACGCGACCCCGAGCACGAGGTGCATCCGACGCGCCGGCCAGCGCGCGGTGAACTCGCCGATCAGCGGTCCGGCGACGATCGCGCTCACGACGTTGATCGTGAACAGCGCGCTCGCCTCCGCCGTCGTACGTCCCTGCCCCTCGACGAGGAACGGGAATCCCCAGAGCAGGACGATCACGATGTTCGAGAACTGCGCGACGAAGTGTGTCCAGTAGCCGAGCCACGTCCCGGGCTCGGAGAGCGTCGCCCGCAGCGCCGAGGGTCGCGGCGCGAGCGAGGCGCGTGCGGGGAGCGCGGCCGGGCGCCGGCGACCGGCGGCGGGCGCATCCCGCACGACGACGAGCACGATGATCACCATCACCAGGCCGAGCACCGCGGCCGACCCGAACGCGCTCGGCCACCCCGGACCGTGCAGGAGCAGCACGAGCGGCACGGCCGCGGCCACCTGCCCGAACTGCCCCAGGATCCCGGTGAGCTGCGTGAGGAGCGGCACCTGCCGGGGCGGGAACCAGGACGGCACGAGGCGAAGCACCGAGACGAACGTGAGGGCGTCGCCCGCGCCGACGAGCGCGCGCGCACCGAGCGCCGGGCCGATCGTGGTCACGAGCGCCATCGTGAGCTGTCCGATCGCCATCAGCACGGCACCGGTCGCGATCAGCCGCCGCGGCCCCACGCGATCGAGCATGAGGCCGACCGGCAGCTGGAGCCCGGCGTACACGACGAGCTGAACCACGACGAACAGGGACAGCACCGAGGCGCTCGCCCCGAACCGTTCACCGGCCTCGAGTCCCGCCACCCCGAGCGAGGACCGGTCCAGGATCGCCACCATGTACGCCAGGACCGCCGTACCCCAGACCAGGTACGCACGCCACGGCGCCCGCCGGCCGGTTGCGGGCGAACGCGGGGCGGGCCCCACGCGTTCGGCGGTCACAGCGGGATCTGGCACGGCCCCATTCTCCCGCGCGATCCGCGCCGAGATGTCGGGGAGCCGTCAGCGCGGCCGGCCCGGACCGTCAGTGCGTGGTGCCGTCCGGACCCTGCTGGGCCAGGAACCGCTCGAACTCCGCACCGAGCTCGTCCGCCGTGGGGATCTCGGACGTGTCGGCGAGCAGGTTGGTGCGCCCGATCGACCGGGCGAAGCTGTCGTACTGCTCCTCGAGCGCGTGGACGACCGCACTCACCTCCGGAGAGGCCTCCACCTGACGCTCGATCTCGGCCGTGGCCTCGCGTGCAGCCTCGGTCAGAGCGGACACGCGCAGGTCGAGCCCGGTCGCGGTCTGCAGGTTCTCGAGCGCGGTGATGCTCGCCTGGGGGAACGGGGACTGCGCGAGATAGTGCGGCACGTGCACCGCGAAACCCATCGCGTCATGACCGGACTGCCCGAGCCGGAACTCGAGCAGTGCGCTCGCGCTCGCCGGGACCTGCACGGACCCGAACCACGAGGTGTGGTCCACGATGAGCTCGGCCCGGGTCCCGTGCGCGGTCACCGAGAGCGGTCGCGTGTGCGGCACCCCCATCGGGATGCCATGGATCCCGACGGTGAGGGGCACGTCGAAGCGCTCGATCAGCTGACGGACGGATGCCGCGTACCGCTCCCACTGGATGTCGGGCTCCAGGCCGTGCAGCAGCAGGAACGGGACCCCGGCAGCATCCCGGACCAGGTCGAGGACCAGCTCGGGCTCGGCGTAGGCGCTCCACGTCGTGGAGTCGAAGGTCATCGTCGGACGACGCGAGCGGTAGTCGAGGAGCTGGTCGACGTCGAACGTCGCCAGCCTCGTGGTGGACAGCTCGGACGCGAGGTGCGAGGCCGCCAGCTGCCCCGCACTGCCCGCGTCCACGAAACCGCGCACCGCGTGCACCAGGATCGGGCCGGCATGCGTCAGCCCGGTCGCGGCGGCGCTCAGCAGTTCGGCGGCGTCGGGTTCGACGTCGTAGATCTCGCTCGGATCCAGCATGGTCCCTCTTTCCGTTCCGACGGCCACCAACAGCCGACCGCGACGCCCGAGGGCGTGCGCACAACCGGCGGACCTTGGGGTAACGCCACCCGGGATCGGATCCTTCCCGCACCTGCGCTGCGAACCAGATCCTACGGTCGACGGATCGGTTGGCGTGCGCGCGGCCCCGTCGAGAGCGGATAATGGACGCCGCCCAGGTGGGCGGACGGTCGAAAGCGGCCGCGAACGCAGGTGGGCAGGAGCAGTAGCAATGGCGGGACGAGAGTCCGAGCTGCGCGGCGAGCAGGACACCGTCGACCGGCTGTACGACCGACTCGACGCACTGCGCGCCCAGACCCGGGAGAGGCTGCGCGAGGTGCGGCGCGAGGGCCCGTCGGGCTCCCCGCAGAACCGGAGCGAGCGGGACGCCTTCGCGACCCTCTACGAGGACCGGATCGCCCAGCTCGAGGCGGTCGAGGACCGCCTCGCGTTCGGGCGGCTCGACCTGACCGACGGCGAGCAGCGCTACATCGGGCGGATCGGGCTCACCGACGCCGACCACTCCTCGCTGCTGACCGACTGGCGTGCGCCCGCAGCCCAGGCCTTCTACCGGGCGACGGCGGCCCACGCCGACGGCATCGTCCGGCGCCGCCACCTGATCACCCGCGGACGTGCGGTCACCGGGATCGAGGACGAGGTCCTTGACCTGGACGCGATCGGTGCACCCGGCTCCGACGAGACCGGTGACCACCTGTCCGGGCTCACCGGCGAGGGTGCGTTGCTCGCGGCGCTGGCTGCCGGGCGGACGGGCCGGATGGGCGACATCGTCGCCACGATCCAGGCCGAGCAGGATGCGATCATCCGCGCCGATCTGGCCGGCGCCCTGGTCGTGCAGGGGGGGCCCGGCACGGGCAAGACGGCCGTGGCGCTGCACCGGGCCGCCTACCTGCTCTACTCGCACCGCCGCCTGCTCGAGCGTTCCGGCGTGCTGCTGATCGGACCGAGCCGCGTCTTCCTGCGGTACATCGACCAGGTGCTGCCCTCGCTCGGCGAGACCGGCGTGGTCACCACGACGATCGCCGAGCTGTACCCGCGCCTGGAGGCGACCGGGGTCGAGTCCGAGACCGTCGCCGAGATCAAGGGGCGGGCCGGGTTCGCGCAGGTGGTCGCCCGCGCGGTCCGCCAGCGCCAGCGGGTCCCGGCCGGGCCCGAGGAGTTCAAGGTCGACGGGAACACCGTCGTGATCACCCCGCACGACGTCACCGAGGCGATCGTCCGGGCCCGTCGCAACCACCGCCCGCACAACCTCGCGCGGGTCACCTTCGTGCGTGACATGCTCTCGCGGCTCGCCGAGCAGTACGTCACCCAGCTCGGGTACCCGCTGGCCGCCGACGAGCGGGGCGACGTGCTGGAGGAGCTCCGCTCCGACCGCGGGATCCGGATCGCCCTGAACCTGGCCTGGATGCCGCTGACCCCGCAGAAGCTGATCGAGGACCTCTTCGCCAAACCGGCCCGGCTCGCCGCGGCGGCCCCCGGCCTGAGCGCCGCCGAGCGGGCGCTGCTCGCCCGCCCGGCGGGTTCCCCGTGGACCCCGGCCGACGTGCCGCTGCTCGACGAGGCCGCCGAGCTGCTCGGCGAGGACGACCAGGCCGCCCGGGTCCAGGCGCGGCTCGATGCGACGAACCGCACGGCCGAGCTCGACTACGCCCGTCGGGTCCTGGCCTCCTCGGGCAACGAGGGCCTGGTCTCCGCCGAGCTGCTCGCCGATCGGTTCGCCAACACCGGTCCGCGCCTGACCACCGCGGAACGCGCGGCGGCCGACCGGAGCTGGACCTACGCGCACGTGGTGGTCGACGAGGCCCAGGAGCTGTCGGCCATGGCGTGGCGGATGCTGCTGCGCCGGGTCCCGACCCGGTCCATGACCATCGTCGGCGACGTCGCCCAGACCTCGACCCAGACCGGCGCGCGCTCCTGGGCCGGCATGCTCGAACCGCTGCTGCGCGGTGCCTGGCGACTGACCGAGCTCACGGTCAACTACCGCACCCCGGCCGCGGTCGCCGAGGCAGCGCAACGCGTGGCCCGCGCGGCCCACCTGCCGGTGAGCTCCCTGACGTCGGCCCGCGAGGTCGACGACGCCCTGGTGGTCGAGGCGGTGCCCGACGACGCCGGGCTCGCCGGTCGCGTGGCCGCGAGCGCCGATGTGGCGCTCGCCACACTCGCCACCGGCGCGGAGGGCGGCCGGGTGGCGATCATCGCGCCCGGCGCGCGCATCTCGACGGTCCGCGACGCGCTGCGCACCGCCGGCCTGGACGAGCACCTGGGCTCCGGCGCGACGGTGCTCGACGCTCCGCTCATCCTGCTCACGCCGCGCGAGGCCAAGGGGCTCGAGTTCGACGTCGTCGTGCTGGTGGAGCCCTCCGAGGTGGGTGCCGCGAGCGCGGGCGACCTCTATGTCGCGATGACGCGCCCGACCCGGCAGCTGCGGGTCGTGCACCACGCCGAGCTGCCGGACGGCTTTCACACCCCCTCCACCGGCGACCGGTTGTTCTGACTCACGGACCGCCGGGACGTCCCCGAACGGTCCGAGGGCCGGGACTCACTTGGCGGAGCGCGCCCGCGGGGGCACCATGGGGTCGTGCTACGCGCCCTGCTCCTCGAAAACCTCCACCCGTTCGCCAAGTCGATCCTGGCCGCACAGGGCATCGAGGTGATCACGCGCACCGGTGCGCTCGACGAGTCCGAGCTCATCGACGCCCTCCAGGGCGTGCAGCTCCTGGGGATCCGATCGAAGACCCATGTGACGGAGAAGGTCCTCGCCTGCTCGCCCGATCTGATCGCCGTCGGCGCCTACTGCATCGGCACGAACCAGATCAACCTCGCGGCGGCCGCCAAGCGGGGTGTGGCCGCGTTCAACGCGCCGTTCTCCAACACCCGGTCGGTCGTCGAGGTGGCGCTCGCCGACATGATCGCGCTGACCCGCCGCCTGACGGTGCTCGACAAGTCGATGCACGCCGGCGTCTGGGACAAGACCTCCGAGGGAGCGCACGAGATCCGCGGGCGCACGCTCGGGATCATCGGCTACGGGAACATCGGCACCCAGCTGTCCGTGCTCGCCGAGAACCTCGGCATGTCGGTCGTGTTCTTCGACACCGCCGAGAAGCTCGCCCTGGGCAACGCCCAGCGGATGGAGACGCTCGACGAGCTGCTCGCCGCGGCGGACATCGTGACTTTGCACGTCGACGGCCGGGACGGCAACGCGGGCCTGTTCGGCGCCAAGCAGTTCGCCCAGATGCGGCCCGGCGCCGTGTTCCTCAACCTCTCGCGCGGCTTCGTCGTCGACTATGCCGCCCTGGCGGAGTCGATCCAGTCCGGGCACGTGTCCGGCGCCGCCGTCGACGTCTTCCCGGTGGAGCCCAAGCGCCGAGGCGACGCGTTCGAGTCCGAGCTCCGTGGCCTGCCGAACGTCATCCTCACGCCGCACACCGGCGGATCGACCGAAGAGGCGCAGGCGGCCATCGGTCAGTTCACGTCGAACAAGCTGCGTGACTACGTCGCGACCGGGACGACGACCCTCAGCGTCAACGTCCCCAACCTCGCGCTCGAGCAGACCACGGGCATCCACCGGCTCGCCCACCTGCACCGCAACACACCCGGTGTGCTCGCCGCGGTGAACGCGGTGCTCGCGAGCCACGGGGTCAACATCGAAGGTCAGATGCTCGCCACCCGCGGGGAGCTCGGGTACGTGGTCACCGACGTCAGTGCGGAGATCACCTCCGACGCCGTCGAGGAGCTCACGCAGATGTCCCAGACGGTCCGTCTGCGCCTGCTGTCCTGACGGCCACGGTGCCGCCGAGCTGAGCGTCGCCGCACAACTGATCGTCGCCGCTCCGGCGCGTCCTGCGAGGCACCGGAGCGACGACGATCACGAGCCGATCAGGCCGATCCGGCCCGACGGCGGAAGGTGCGCTGCGCCGGCCCGGAGGTCTCCGAACCGTGCACGTTGCCCGTGTTGCTCTGGCCGTCGGCCGTCTTGTGCTGCCCGGCCTTCTTCCGGTCGAGCGCCTCGCGGAACTTCGCCTTGGCGTCCTCGCTCACGCCACCGTCCGTTGCGGCGTCCTCGTGTTCTTGCTGCGACATCCCGGTGCCTCCTTCTTGAGTCGTGCCGACCGCGGTGGTGCGGCCATTTCCCTGCACCTGGTCGGTGCCGGTGGTCAGTGACGTGCGGTGGTGCCCCAGAGCAGCGACGCGAGCTCGGCGACCGACTCGACGACGTGGTCCGCGCCCGCGGCGAGCAGCTCGCCGTCGACCGCGAAGCCCCACGCTACGCCGACGGACGTCACCCCGTTCTGAGCGGCACCCTCGATGTCGTGGCGCCGGTCCCCCACCATCGCCACGCGCGCCGGCTCCGGACCGCCGAGCAGACGCAGGGCCTCGGCCACGACGTCGGCCTTGCTCCGGGTGCCGTCGTCGGTGTTGCCGCCGATGACCGTGAAGTAGTCGGCGAGCCCGAAGTGCTCGAGGGTCAGCGTGCCCTCCAGGACGGGCTTGGCCGTCGCGAGCCCGAGTCGCACGCCGGCGGAGTCGAGCGCGCGGAGCAGCTCGATGATGCCGGGGACGAGCTCGGCCTCGTACAGGCCGACGTCCAGATGGCGGCGACGGTAGGCGTCCATGGCCACGGTCAGATCCGCGTCGGGCACGCCCAGCAGCGTGAGGTTCTCGGCCAGGGGCGGTCCGATCACCCAGGAGATGTCGGTGTCCGGATGCGTCGGGTGTCCCACGGCCGCGAGCGCGTAGCGGTAGGAGCTGGTGATCCCGACCTCGGGGTCGGTCAACGTTCCGTCGAGATCGAACAGGACGGTGTCGAAGGGACCGATCGCTGCGGCGGCCTGAGCCGCTCCGGCGAGGTCGCCCGAGAGAACGGGGCGAGCGGCGGCGAGCGGCGCGACGTCGACGATCACTGGCTTCGGCACGTCGACCAGCGTAATGGCGCCCGGGAGCGGCTCCCGCGCCCACCTGGCGTACGGTCGGCGGCATGTACTTCGCCGACGCCGACCGATATGCCTCGCTCCCCTACCGCCGTACCGGTAGCAGCGGGCTGGACCTCCCGTCGATCTCGCTCGGGCTGTGGCAGAACTTCGGTGCCGCGAACGGGCTCGACCGCCAGCGCGAGATCATCCTGCACGCGTTCGACCGCGGGATCACCCACCTCGACCTCGCCAACAACTACGGCCCGCCGCCCGGATCCACCGAGGACAACTTCGGCCGGATCCTGCGCAGCGACCTGTCGCCGTACCGCGACGAGCTCGTGATCTCGACCAAGGCCGGCTACGACATGTGGCCGGGTCCGTACGGCGTGGGCGGCTCGCGCAAGTACCTGCTCGCCTCGCTGGACCAGTCGCTCAAGCGCATGGGGCTCGACTACGTCGACATCTTCTACAGCCACCGGTTCGACCCCACCACCCCGCTGGCCGAGACGCTGGGTGCCCTCAAGACCGCCGTCGACTCCGGACGAGCGCTCTACGCCGGGATCTCGTCGTACAACGCGCACCGCACGCTCGAGGCGCTCGAGGTGGCCCGGGAGATCGGCCTGACCCTCACCATCCACCAGCCGTCCTACTCGATGCTCAACCGCTGGGTGGAGCACCCGGACGCCGAGGCGGGCGGCCGCTCGCTCCTCGACGTGCTCGGCGAGGCGGGCCTCGGCACGATCGTGTTCTCCCCCCTCGCCCAGGGCATGCTGACGTCGAAGTACCTGGGCGGGGTGCCCGCCGACTCGCGCGCGGCCCGGGGCGGGTCGCTCAGCCAGGGCTTCCTCACCGCCGAGAATCTCGGCCACATCGAGGCCCTCGCCGAGATCGCCGCCAGCCGCGGGCAGTCGCTCGCGCAGCTGGCGATCTCCTGGGCGCTGCGGGACCCGCGGATCACGTCCGCACTGCTCGGCGCGAGCAGCGTCGCGCAGCTCGACGAGAACCTCGTCGCCCTCGAACGGCTCGACTTCGACTCCGACGAGCTGGCCCGGATCGACGAGCACGCCGTCGATGCCGGGGTGAACCTCTGGGCCGCGCGGTCGAGCGACCTGTAGGACCGGTTCACGGGCCGCAGAATCACGGCCGAGAATCGTAAGTTACGTCCTAGTAACTTACGGGTCCGTAGGTTAGGCTGGTGCGGTGAACTTTCCTCTTGCGGACCGCCCGTGGCTGGCCTCCTACACCCCCGACGTACCGGCGGACGTGGAGGTGCCCGACGAGGCCCTCGGCGCGGCCCTGACCCGCGCCGCAGAGCGGTTCGGTGACCGGATCGCGATCGACTTCCTCGGCCGTGGACTCACCTACCGGGCGCTGGCCCGGGACGTCGACCGCGCGGCCGGCGCGCTGCGCGACCTGGGGGTGGTCCCCGGGGACCGCGTCGCGATCGCCCTGCCCAACTGCACGTCCCACGTGGTCGCGTTCTACGCGGTGCTGCGCCTGGGCGCCATCGTCGTCGAGCACAACCCGGTGTACAGCGCGGACGAGCTCACCCACCAGCTGATCGACTCGGGTGCGGTCGTCGTCATCTGCTGGCAGAAGACCGCACCGTCGGTCGTCTCGGTGCAGGAGCGCACCGCCGTGCGGGCGATCGCCGTCGTCGACCTCGCCGCCGACATGCCGTTCGCCAAGCAGTTCCTGCTGCGCCTGCCCGTGCAGAAGGCCAAGACGCTCCGCACCCAGCTCCAGGGGCCGGTCCCGGCCGGCACGCTCGACTGGCACACGCTCATGCGCCGCGCGAAGCCGGTCGCCGCCGACCACCCGCAGCCGGCGTCCAGCGACATCGCCCTCCTGCAGTACACCGGTGGCACCACCGGCACCCCCAAGGGCGCGATCCTCACCCACCGCAACCTCGTGGCCAACGCCGTCCAGGCGGACGCGTGGACCAACCTGCGCCCCGGAGCCGAGACGGTCTACGGGATCCTGCCGTTCTTCCACGCGTTCGGACTCACCCTGTGCCTGACCTTCAGCGTGCGGATCGGCGCGACGATGGTGGCGTTCCCCAAGTTCGCCCCGTCGGCGGTCCTGACGGCGCAGAAGCGGCTCCCCGCGACCTTCATGGCGGGCGTCGCTCCGATGTTCGACCGCATCGCCGCCATGGCCACCGAGCGCGGCGCCGACCTGAGCACGGTCCGGATCGCGTTCGCCGGCGCGATGCCGATCTCAGCCGAGACCGCGGCGCGCTGGGAGGAGCAGACCGGTGGCCTCCTGATCGAGGGGTACGGCATGACCGAGACCTCCCCGCTGGCCGTCGGCAACCCCTGCAGCGTGGACCGCGCCCCGGGCACGCTCGGCCTGCCGTTCCCCAGCACCGAGATCCGGATCGTCGACGTCGACGACCCGACCCACGACGTCGGACCCGGCGAACGCGGTGAGCTGCTCCTGCGCGGGCCGCAGGTGTTCGCCGGCTACTGGGGCCGCCCTGACGAGACCGCTGCGGTCCTGCTTGCTGACGGGTGGCTTCGCACCGGCGACGTCGTCGTGGCCGACGAGGCCTGCTCGCTCACCCTCGTCGACCGCACCAAGGAGATGATCATCACCGGCGGCTTCAAGGTCTACCCGTCGCAGGTCGAGGAGCTTCTGCGCGGCATGCCCGGGGTCGAGGACGTCGCCATCGTCGGGGTGCCTGCGGGCGAGCAGGGCGAGCGCGTGGTCGCCGCCGTCGTCCTGTCGGCCACGGATGCCGCCGCGGGCGTCGACCTCGCAGCGGTCCGAGCCTGGTGCGAGCAGCACCTGGCCCGGTACGCCATCCCGCGCGAGCTCGTCATCCTCGACGAGCTCCCCCGATCGCCGATCGGCAAGGTCTTGCGCCGGGTCGTCCGCGAGGGCGTTCTCGCCAACCGCGGGCAGGTGAACGCGTGAATCGGGCCAAACTGATCCCTCGTCGCGTCGCTGGTTCCGCGGGCGCCCGAACAGGAGGATGATGGTAGTAATGTCCTCCCAGCCCACCGGTCGCCGCCGGCACCTGCCCAACAGTCCGTTCAATGCCGCCCGAGAGGCGGCAGCTGCGGCAATCAAGCCGATCCCCGTCGGGGCCCGCGTCTCGCACGAGCGACACGGCCTCGGTCGAGTCGTCGCCCTTGACGGAGATCGTGCCGTCATCGTCGACTTCGGCGCGGGTGACCGCCGCCGCGTCGCCCTCGACAGCGCCAAGCTCGAACGGCTCTGAACACGGCTTGATCGTGGGCCGCGCGTCGTCGCGGCCCCGCGGTCAGTGCTGACTCGAGATCCACCCTGATCCGAGATCGGCGCTGACCTCGTCCGAAGCTACGGGGCGGCCGGCGTCGACTCTCCGTCGAGCACGTCGAGCTCCGACTCGGCCGGGGCACCCTCAGCCGCACGTGCGGCTTCCTCGTGCTCGGCCCGCAGCAGCGTGATCGCGGCTTCGAAGTCCTCCAGCGAATCGAACCCCTGGTAGACGCTCGCGAACCGCAGGTAGGCGACCTCGTCCAGGTCCCGGAGCGGGCCGAGGATCGTCAGGCCGATCTCGTACGCGTCGAGCTCGGCACTGCCCGCGCTGCGGATGTTCTCCTCCACGCGCTGGGCCAGCAGGGCGAGGTCGTCCTCGCTCACCGGCCGCCCCTGGCAGGCCTTGCGCACGCCGTTGACGATCTTCTCGCGGCTGAACGGCTCGGTGGCCCCGGAACGCTTGACGACGGACAGGCTCGCGGTCTCGACGGTGGTGAAACGGCGGTTGCACTGCGGGCACTGCCGACGACGACGGATGGAGGTGCCGTCGTCCGACGTCCGCGAGTCCACCACGCGCGAGTCGGAGTGGTGGCAGAACGGACAGTGCACGGCACGCCTCCCGGTTTCGGTTACCTGGCCAAGACGCCCGTCCCGGGTACTGCCTGGGGGCTCGGCGACGCTCGGCCACGAGTGACTCTCGGCCACATCTGCGCCAAAACCTAGAGGTCGTCGCGCCGGGACGCAAGGTGGCGACGAGGAGCGGTCCCTCGGAGCGGGCCGGGAAGGGCGAGCAGGGCTTCGCACGAGCGAGCGTGCTTCGCGCGGGTCAGGAGGCGGGGACCAGGATCTGCTGCCCCGCGCGCAGGCCCGCGCCGGCGAGACCGTTGAGGGCGACGAGGTCCCCGACGGTGTCGCGGACGTCCTCGTGAGGGGCGGTGAAGTCGGCGGCGATCGCCCACAGGCTCTCCCCGGCCGCAACCGTGTAGGTGTCGACCGCAACGGCCTCGGTCGGGGCGCTGGCGACGGCCCGGCCGCCGATCAGGACGACGGCGGACGCGAGCACGATCGCGACAGCACCGAGCACGCGGCGCCCCCGGGTCGTCAGTGTGAGGGAGTCCCCCGCGGCGAACCCCGTCGGGTAGCTCAGTGCTGTGCTCATGTCCTGCTCCTCTCAAAACCCCAGACCCGCGCCTCCCCGGGCCCGGATCGAACACCTGTGCGTCGAACGTCTGTACGATGTTTAGCACGTAGCACCGACACTTGTCGAGACACGCTCGAACAAATGTTTGAAAGCACGGCCTGGTTCTTCTAGGCTGTGGCTACGGAAGCAAGCGCACCACGAGCCACCCACACGCCCGGTCAGAGGTGGACTCGACCAGAAGGAGGAGAACCGTGGCCAGAGACGCGAAGACCCCCGGCGGCGGGCAGGTGCCACCCGCATCGCCCGCGAGCGACGCCACGCTCGCGTCGGTGCACGCCCTGCCCGACGGTGCGCCGGACGGCGACGGCCTGACCGCGCGGCAGCGACTCGTCCTCGAGACGATCCGGTCGTCGGTGGCCAAGCGCGGCTACCCACCGACCATGCGCGAGATCGGCGAGGCGGTCGGGCTGACCAGCCCGTCGAGCGTCAAGCACCAGCTGACCGCGCTCGAGCGCAAGGGCTACCTGCGGCGCGACCCGAACCGCCCCCGGGCGATCGAGGTCATGCACCCGGACGACTCCCGCCCGATCCAGGCGTGGCAGTCGCCCGCAGCCAGGCCCGCGGAGGCGTTCGGCGAGGAGCACCTCGCCGCCCAGGACGGTTCACCCACGCCCTCGTACGTGCCGGTGGTCGGACGGATCGCGGCCGGTGGCCCGATCCTCGCCGAGCAGATCGTCGAAGACGTGTTCCCGCTGCCGCGCCAGCTGGTCGGCGACGGCGACCTGTTCCTGCTCCGGGTGGCCGGCGACTCGATGATCGAGGCCGCGATCTGCGACGGCGACTGGGTGGTCGTACGCCGCCAGCCGGTGGCGGAGAACGGCGAGATCGTCGCGGCGATGATCGACGACGAGGCGACGGTGAAGACCTTCAAGCGCACGGACGGCCACGTCTGGCTGCTGCCGCACAACCCCGCGTATTCCCCGATCGACGGTGACGAGGCGCAGATCCTCGGTCGCGTCGTGAGCGTGCTGCGCAAGCTCTGATGCCAGGACGGATGCGCGACCCCGGCCCCGCAGCGCACGGCGAGCGCCTCGCCGCAGCGCTGCGGGCCGCACCGCAGGCCGACCGGGCGGACGCGGGGCCACTCGAGGACTGGACGATGGCGAGCCTGCGCGAGCGCGCATCCGAGACCGGCATCGAAGGCCGGTCCCGGATGCGCAAGGACGAGCTGATCCGGGCCCTCAGAGCGCAGGGCTAGTCAGCGGGGTCAGCCCGTCGAAGCCAGGCGCTAGAACCCGAACCGGCGGGCAACCGCCTTGAGGGCCTCGGCCGAGCGGTGCAGCTTGGCCATCTCGTCCGAGGACATCGGGACCTCGAGCTCGCGCTCGGCTCCGGTGCGCCCCAGCACGGTCGGCACCGACAGGCAGATGTCGCTGATGCCGTAGTAGTCGTCGAGCAGGCTCGAGACGGGCAGGACCCGGCGCTCGTCCTTGAGGATCGCCTCGATGATGCGGGAGGCAGCCAGGGCGACGGCGTAGTTCGTCGCCCCCTTGCCGGCGATGATCTTGTACGCCGACTCGATGACCTCCCGCGCGATGCCCTCGCGGATCTCCGGCGTGAGCGGCCCCGAGCTGCGGGTCCCGCGCCAGTCCGGCAGCGGGACCCCGCCGATGGAGGCCGAGGCCCACAGCGGGAACTCGCTGTCCCCGTGCTCACCCACCATGTAGGCGTGCACGTTCTGCACGGCGACGCCCGTGTGCTGCGAGATCAGGTAGCGCAGCCGGGACGAGTCGAGCACCGTGCCGGACCCGAACAGCTGCGCCCGCGGCAGCCCGGAGATCTTCAGGGCCGCATAGGTGACGATGTCGACCGGGTTGGTGATCATCACGAAGATGGCGTTGGGGGCCTGCTCGACCAGCGGCGGAAGGATCATGCGCGTGAGCGCGATGGTGGCCTCGGCCAGGTCGAGCCGAGTCTGTCCCGGCTTCTGCTTGGCCCCGGCCGTGACCACGACGACGTCCGCGTCCGCGCAGACCGCGATGTCGTTCGAGCCGACCACCTCGGCCATCGGCATGAACTGGATCCCGTGGCCCAGGTCGGCGGCCTCGGCCTCGACCTTCGCCTTGTCGATGTCGTACAGCGCGACCGTCCGGGCAGCTCCCCGCATCAGCGCCGCATACGCCACCGTCGCGCCGACCGCCCCCGCGCCGACCACGGCGAGCTTCGTGGTCCGCCGATCAGGAGTGGGTCCGGTGCCCCGGCCGACGTCGTCACTGTCGTAGGTCTCACTCACAAGGTCCTCCAGATGCGTAGGGGTTCAGGCTAGTGCGGCGAGCCGTTCGAGCGCCGCGACCGCGACCGCTCGGTCGGTCGTCCGCCAGAAGTCGGGCAGGGAGCGCGCCAGGAACTCGCCGTAGCGGGCCGTGGCCAGCCGGGGGTCCAGCACCGCCACCACCCCCCGGTCGGCCGTGCCTCGGATGAGGCGACCGGCGCCCTGGGCGAGCAGGAGGGCTGCGTGGGTCGCGGAGACCTGCATGAAGCCGTTGCCACCGGCCGCCTCGACGGCGTCCGACCGGGCGGACCGCACCGGGTCGTCGGGGCGCGGGAACGGGATCCGGTCGATGAGCACGAGCTGGCACGACGGACCGGGGACGTCGACGCCCTGCCACAACGACAGCGTGCCGAACAGGCAGGTCGCGGGGTCGTCGGCGAACGCCCGCACGAGCGTGGGGAGCTGGTCGTCCCCCTGCGCGAGCACCGGGAAGTCGAGCCGCTCGCGCATCGCCTCGGCGACGGCGGTCGCCGCTCGCCGGGACGAGAACAGCCCGAGCGTGCGGCCGCCCGCGGCCGTGATCAGGGTGGCGATCTCGTCGAGCTGCGCATCGGTGGCGGCCTCGCGCCCCGGTGCCGGCAACCGCTTGGCGATGTAGAGGATCGCCTGGCGCGGGTAGTCGAACGGGCTGCCGACGTCCAGGGAGCGCCACGGGGTCGGGGCGTCCTCGCCGCCGGCCGGCACCTTGGTGGACTGAATCGTGGTGGACGGCGGAACGACCCCGTCACCGGTCCGCTCGGCGGCGGGATCGAGCCCGAGCGACCGGGCGAGCGGGACGAACGAGCCGCCGAGCGCCAGCGTCGCCGAGGTCAGCACGCCGGAGCGCCCCGCGAGCAGGTGGGTCCGGATCAGCCCGTTGACGGCGAGCGGGGCCGCATGCAGGCGGGACATTCCGCTCCCCCGCCGGCCGGAGCCGCCGTCGTCGTCCCGCGAGCACCACAGCACGTCGCTGCCCGCCCGCGGCCCCGCCGCCATCCGCTCGGCCGTCTCGAACAGGGTCGTCATGGCCGACGCCGCCATCTTCAGCCCGCCGTCGGCCGCGGCCTGCGGCGGGGCGCCGACCGGCTTGAGGGCGCTGAGGAGCCCGCGGGACGCGTCCCGTACGGCCGCCACGGCCGTTTCGGCGGCCGAGGGCAGGCCGTCCCGGAAGCGCCCCTCGGGGAGCTCGGCGATCACCGAGCCGAACGCGATGCTGGCGGCGTCGAGGTCGGTCGTGGCGACACCGCCGTGTCGGCGGGCCAACCGGGCGGCATGCTCGATCGTCGCGACGGACAGGTCGGCGGTCGCCTGGGCGGTGACCCGATCGGTCAGCTCGTGGGCCTCGTCCACCACGAGCACCTCGTGCTCGGGCAGCACCCCGGGTGACCCGGACGCGGCGATCCCGAGCATCGCGTGGTTCGTCACCACGATGTCGGACTCCTTGGCCAGCGTGCGCGCGCGGTTCGGGAAGCACTCGGTGATCTTCGGGCACTTGGGCCCGAGGCACTCCATCGACGTCACCGACACCAGCCGCCAGGCCCGGTCGCTGACGCCGGGGACGAGGTCGTCCCGGTCGCCCGACTCGGTCTCCTGCGCCCACTCACGTGCCCGTACGACCTGCGCGCCGAGGTTCGCCGCGCGCCCGGCGGCTCCGGACCGGCCGGGCGCCGCAGCCGGGTCGTCGTCCGGGGCGGGATGCTCGGCGGCCCCGGCGTGGTCTCCCGGCAGGTCGAACAGGGTGCCGGGCTCGTCCGCCGGGAACCCGCCGGCGACCTTCTGCAGGCACAGGTAGTTGTGCCAGCCCTTGAGGACCGCCACCCGCGGGAGCCGCGGCAGCCGCGGTCCGACCGCGGTCACCACCAGCGGCAGGTCGTGCGTGATGATCTGGCGCTGGAGCGCGAGCGTCGCGGTGGACACGATCACCCGCTCGTCCTCGCTGACGGCGTGGTGCACGGCCGGGACGAGGTAGCCGAGCGACTTGCCGGTGCCCGTGCCGGCCTGGACGAGCAGGTGCTCCCCGGCGTCGATCGCCACGGCGACGGCCCGGGCCATCGCGTGCTGGCCCTCGCGGCGCTTGCCCCCCAGGCCGGCCACGGCCAGGTCGAGCAGCTCGTCGATCGGTGCCCCGGTCGCAGCTGGCGGGATCGGTTCTGGCACCGCGTCAGCCTAGTGCGGGCGACCGGCGGGTCCCGCCGCTGCCGGACCCGGGGTGTGGACAGGCGCGTCCCCGCGGCCTCAGACCGTCGGGACGGCAGCCTCGGTGAGCTCGCGCGCGAGCGCCTCGTCGACCCGGGCCCGCAGCGCCGTGCCCGCCCCCGTGTGCTCCTCGGCCTGGATGTTGCCCTCACGGTGCACCCGGCTCACCAGATCGCCGCGGTCGTACGGGATGACGAGGTCGACCTCCACCCCGGGGCGCGGCAGCTGGTCGGCGATCAGCGCCAGCAGCTCGTCGATGCCCTGCCCCGTGTGCGCGGACACGACGATCGAGTGCACCTCCTGCGAGCGCAGGCGGGCGATGACGTCGGCCTCGGCGATGTCGGCCTTGTTGAGGATGATGACCTCGGGGACGTCGAACGCCCCCGGGATGTCGGCCAGGACGTGCCGGACCGCCGAGATCTGACCCTCCGGGTCGGGGTGCGAGGCGTCGACGATGTGCAGCACGAGGTCGGCGTCCGCCACCTCCTCGAGCGTGGACCGGAACGCCTCGACCAGCTGGTGCGGCAGCGAGCGGACGAAGCCGACGGTGTCGGTCAGCGTGTACACCCGCCCGTCGGCGGTCTCCGCGCGGCGTACGGTCGGGTCGAGCGTGGCGAACAGCGCGTTCTCCACCAGGACCCCGGCGCCGGTGAGGCGGTTGAGCAGCGAGGACTTGCCCGCGTTGGTGTACCCGATGATGGCCACGGAGGGGATGGCGTTGCGCTTCCGGGACGACCGCTTCGTCGCTCGGCCGGGCTCCATCGCGGCGATCTCGCGTCGCAGCTTGGCCATCCGGGTGCGGATGCGGCGCCGGTCGATCTCCATCTTCGTCTCACCGGGTCCGCGCGAGCCGATCCCGGCACCGGCGGCGACCCGACCACCCGCCTGCCGGGACATCGACTCACCCCAGCCACGCAGGCGCGGCAGGAGGTACTCGAGCTGGGCGAGCTCGACCTGCGCCTTGCCCTCCCGCGACTTGGCGTGCTGGGCGAAGATGTCCAGGATCAGGGCGGTGCGGTCGACGACCTTGACCTTGACGATGTCCTCGAGCGAGCGGCGCTGGGAGGGTGCGAGCTCGCCGTCGACGATCACGGTGTCGGCGCCGGTCGCGGCCACGATGCCCGCGAGCTCGTCGGCCTTGCCCTTGCCGAGGTAGGTCCCCGGGTCAGGGTTGGCCCGACGCTGCAGCATCCCGTCGAGCACCTCCGAGCCGGCGGTCTCGGCGAGCGCCGCGAGCTCGGCGAGGGAGACCTCCGCGTCACGCACGGTGCCCTGGCCCCAGATGCCGACCAGCACGACCTTCTCGAGCCGCAGCTGGCGGTACTCGACCTCGGTGACGTCCTCGAGCTCGGTCGACAGGCCACCGACCCGACGCAGCGACGTGCGCGCCTCGAGGTCGAACTGCTGGCCGTCGTAGGACGAGTGCACCGTGCCCCCGGCGTCGAGCGCCGTGCCGGCCCGGGCGAGGACCCGGGCGACCACGTCGCCCGCGACGTCCTGCGGGGCACGGGTCGGGGGAAGCGCAGCGTCGGGCGTGGGACCGGTCTCGGGGTGGGTCACGTGCTACCTCTTTCTTAGCCTGCCGCCCAGCGTGTCATGCCGAGGCGCGGATCGACGAGCCGATTCTCTACGGGCGTGACCCGCGTAGGGTTCCGCCCATGGACGAGGCTGCCGGGGACCACTACTTCACCGCCCAGCCGGCGTCCCCGGCCGAACGGCGCGAGATCACCGTGTGGCTCGCCGAGCGCGAGGTCACCGTCGAGACCGCGGGCGGCGTGTTCTCCTCGTTCCGGCTCGACCAGGGCACCCGTGCTCTCCTGGCCTCCGTGCCGGCGCCGCCCCCGAGCGGCGACCTGCTCGACCTCGGGTGCGGCTGGGGTCCGATCGCACTGACCCTCGCGCTGCGCTCACCGCACGCTCGCGTGTGGGCCGTCGACGTCAACGAACGCGCCCTCGACCTGGTCCGTCGCAACGCCGAGCGCCTCGGGCTCGACAACATCACCGCGGTCACGCCCGACGAGGTGCCCGACGACGTCATGCTGGCCGCGATCTGGTCCAACCCGCCCATCCGGGTGGGCAAGGAGGCGCTGCACGCGATGCTCCTGCACTGGCTCCCGCGGCTGGTCCCGGGCATGAGCGCGCACCTCGTCGTGCAGCGCAACCTCGGTGCCGACTCGCTGCAGGCGTGGCTCGCCGACCAGCTCGGTGCGGCGGCGACCGTGACCAGGTCGGCCAGCGTCAAGGGATTCCGCGTGCTGCGGGTCGAGGCGAGCAGCGCCTGACCTAGGTCCGCCGGGCCACCGCGTCGATCGCCGCCCGCGCCTGCGCGAGCGTCGGGGCGCCGGTCGCGCGGGCACGTTCCACCCCGTCCGCGTCCAAGATCAGCACCGTCGGGGTGTGCACGATCCCGAGCCGCTCGCCGAGCGCATGGTGGTCCGCGATGTCGAGCTCCACGTGGACGACCCCCGTCGTGGTCTGGACCACCCGGTCGAGGATCCGTCGGGTGGCACGGCACGGCGCACAGAACGTGCTCGCGAACTGGATCACTGTCGCTCGCGCCCCGAGCGGCACGTCGAGGTCGGCCGGCGTCAGGAGCACGCGCCGACTGTGAGGGCGTCGAGGTCGATCTCGCCGTCGGCGACCAGAGCGGCCGGACCCGCCAGCTCGACGTGACCGGAGGCCAGCAGGCGCACCCGGACAGTTCCGCCCGGGACCTCGACCAGCCAGACGTCGGGCGCGCCGTCGCCGGCCCAGGTCCGGACCGCGAGCGCGGCCGCGCAGGCCCCAGTGCCGCACGACCGGGTCTCCCCCACCCCCCGCTCGTGGACGCGCATCCGCACCCGGCCGACCACCGCGCCGTCGTCGGCCAGCTCCTCGCCGAGCGGCACGACCAGCTCGACGTTGGTTCCGCCGTCGGGCACCGGGCGGACCTCGGGCGCCCGGGTGAGATCGGCCCCCTCCAGCTCACCGGCATCGGCCAGGGCGAGCACGACGTGCGGGTTGCCCACGTCGACCCGCAGCGCGGGGCGCACCGAGTCGAGGCCCGCGACCGCGACCGCGACATCGGTGCCGGCCAGCGCCGCCTCCGCGCCGCCGGACAGGTGCCAGGGCCCCATGTCGACGGCGTACCAGCCGTTCGGCTCGCGCCGCACACGGCGCACGCCGGCGCGGGTGCCGACCGCGAGGGTGGCGCCGGAGCCGAGCTGCCCCTCGGGGACGACGGCGAGCCCGAGCCGCTCGAGGTAGGCCGCGAACACGCGCACCCCGTTGCCGCACATCTCGGCGACCGAACCGTCGGCGTTGCGGTAGTCCATGAACCAGACCGCGCTCGGGTCGACCGCGAGGATCGCGGCCCCTTCCGGCAGGGACGCGGTCGGGGCGACGCGGATGACGCCGTCACCGCCGACGCCGGCCCGCCGGTCCGCGAGCGCACGCACGAGCGCGGGGGTCAGGTCGAGCAGCCCGGCCCGGTCGTCGAGCAGCACGAAGTCGTTCTCGGTGCCGTGCCCCTTGGTGAAACGGAGCCCGTTCGTCAGGGTCGCGGGGCTGGTCATGCGCCCAGCGTACGGCGCGCTCCACCGGCAGCTTCGTCCCCGCTCGACCCCTGGTCGGCAGCCGCGACGACCTCGAGGGCGCGCTCGACCAGGTCCGGGTCGCGCGAGTCGAGCCAGTGCACGCGCGGGTCCCGGCCGAACCAGGTCATCTGCTTGCGCGCGAGCCGCCGCGTGTTGGCCACGACGGCCGCGCGAGCGGCTGCCTCGTCCCCCTCCCCGCGGATCATCGCGATCACCTCGGCGTACCCCACGGCGCGGGCCGCGGTCCGCCCCATCCCGTGCAGCAGCAGGCCGAGCACCTCCTCGACCAGCCCCTTCTCCCACATGCGCTCCACCCGGCGCTCGACCCGTTCGTCCAGCACCGCCCGATCGCAGTCGAGACCGATCTGCACGGCCGGGACGACATAGACCTGCTCGGGGAGGTTGGCGGTGTAGGGCTGCCCGGTGATCTCGATGACCTCGAGCGCGCGCACGATCCGGCGCGTGTTCGCCGGCCCGATGGCGATCGCGGCGGCCGGGTCCAGGCGCGCGAGCTCGTCGTGCAGCAGACGCGGGCCGTGCTGCTCGGCCCGCTCCTCCAACCGGGCCCGGATCGCGGCGTCGGTCCCCGGGAACTCGAGCTTGTCCAGCAGCGCGCGGACGTACAGCCCCGATCCGCCGACGACGACGCCCCGGGCCCCCCGGGCAGCGATCTCGGCCAGGTCGCGCCGGGCCTCGAGCTGGTAGCGCGCGACCGAGGCGTCTTCGCCGACGTCGAGCACGTCGAGCTGGTGATGGGCCACGCCGCGGCGCTCGGCCTCGGTGAGCTTCGCGGTGCCGATGTCCATCCCGCGGTACAGCTGCATCGCGTCGGCGTTGACGATCTCGCCGCCGAGGCGCTCGGCCAGCGCCAGACCGAGGTCGGACTTCCCGGTCGCCGTCGGGCCGACGACGGCGACCGCGAGCGTGCCCGCGACGGCGGTCACGGCTGCACCCCCCGCCACACGGCCACGGCGTAGGTGACCCCCAGCGGGGCGGAGGCGTGGCGCACCTCGGCCGCGTACGGCGCCGCGTCCCCGGCGGCGCCGACCAGCACCTGCAGGGGCGCCCACCCCGACACCAGGAGCTCGGCCGCGAGCTCGGCCGGGATCTGCGCCAGCCGCTGGCGCGCGAGCGGGTCCCCGAGCGCGAGGTCCGCGAGCGTCGCGGTGTCGAACGGCGCGGCACGATCGTCCTCGGCGGCGGGGGCGTGCGGCCCATGTCGGGCGCCCAGTGAGCCGGCCACCAGCAGTGCGGTGCGGTCCGGGCCGGCGACGAGCTCCGCGCCGAGCGCGCGCAGGGCCGCGGCCCGCGTCGGGTCGGTGCTCGACGACGCGACCTCCGCCACGGTCACCGGCCCGGTCCACCCGGCGTGCGCCAGCAGCAGCAGCGCGACCCCGGCGCCGATGGCCGGCACGACGATCTCGCCCGCACCCGCGCCCGCGTCGGGTATCGACCAGCCGAGGGTCGCGTCGTCGATCCCGGCGGCGGCCAGGCTCGGGCGAAGGGGGGCAGCGAGGCGACGGTCCGCGGGACCCGGCGACACCACCACCACGCGGTCCGGGCGAGCCCTGACCAGCTCCCCCGCCGCGTCGACGGCGGCGCGGCGGACCTCGGGGAGCACGGACGCGCGCCCGGCGGCCCCCGGGACGAGCAGGGCGGTGTCGGGGACAAGAGCAGCGATGGCGAGCACGCCCCGACCGTAACCGGTCACCAACACGACCGGCCACCTCCGGACCGGCGCAGGTAGGGTGCCGTCATGGGCTTGTTCCGAGGTGGTCGCGGGAGCGGTCGGCACTGGCCCGGGCGCAAGCCCGAGCCCGCCGACGAGCCGATCGACCCGGCCCGGCCGGAGCTGTCGGACACCGACCTGCACGCCCAGGTCGAGGACCTGATCCTGCGCGAGCTCGGTGGCACCCCCCTCCTGGACGACGTCCCCACCCCGCTGTCCGTCGCGCGGATCATCGCGTGGTTCGAGGAGCACGAGTTCAGCTACTTCCTCGACAACGACGGCGACCTCGGCGGGCTGTGGCGCGGTCGGCTCTTCTACTTCTTCCTGTTCGGGGAGGACTCGGAGATCCTGCAGATCCGCGGGCAGTGGAACCGGGAAGCCGCCATCGAGCGGCTCGAGGTCGTGCTCGAGGCCTGCAACGAGTGGAACGCCGACCGGATCTGGCCCAAGGCGTACGTCCGCGTCCGGGACAACGGCATGGTGCACGTGATCTCCGAGGTGGCCACGGACCTCGAGGACGGGGTCACCGACGCTCAGCTCGGACAGCTGCTGAACTGCGGCTTGAGCACCGGAAACATGCTGTTCGACGCGATCGACGAGCTCTTCCCGGACCCCGCGGCGGCCGCACCATGAGGCCCGAGGCGCTGACCGGCTGGATCTCGCGGGTGTTCGGCAACGCCCGTCCCAAGCCGACCGTGGCGAGCACCCCGCCCGAGCACACGACCCCGCTCACCCGCGACCGGGTCGCGGCGTACCTGGCGGGACGGGGCTATCAGTACCTGGTCGACGAGGACGGCGACCTCACCGGCATGTGGGAGGGCAGCCGGTTCTGGTTCCTCCTGCTCGGAGACCACCACGAGATCCTCCAGGTCCGCGGCCGGTGGCACCGCACCCTCCCCGTCCTGCAGCGGCCGTCGGTCCTGCTCGCGGCGAACGACTGGAACCGCGAGCGCATCTGGCCGAAGGTCTACGTGCGCGAGGAGGACGACGAGCTGGCGCTGTACAGCGAGGTCTCCGTCGACCTCGAGCACGGCGTGACGGACACCCAGCTGTCGCAGCTCCTGGCCTGCGGTCTGGGCACCGGGGTGCAGATGTTCACGGCGCTGGACGCCGTCCTCCCGGGCTCGCCGCCCCCGCCGACCGGGCCCCCGAGCGCTTCCTGACGCTCAGCCTTCTGTCTCAGCTGCGGCGCAGGCCGGGGAACCCGAGCGCGACCGGTGCGCCCGGTGCGGGGTTGGCGCCGTGCCCGTGCTCGACGTCGTCCTGCCCGGCCCGGGCTCGCGCCCGGGCCACCCAGGCGTCCCCGGCGCGGGTGCGCCGGACCTGGTAGACGCCGCCCGACCGAGCCGAGTCCGCCACGAGATGGTGCGGAGCGGCGTGCGTGACCTCGACGGTCACCAGGTCGCCCGGGCGGGGCAGGCGCGGGTCGAGATCCACGGCGAGGCGCGGGTCGACGTCGGGCACCGACGCGGGCTCGAGGTCGGGCGCCACCAACCCGTCCGGCAGCGCGAGGTGCACGAGCCGGTTGTCCGCCGCACGACCCGAGAGCCGGTGCGACGCGCGGTCCTTGCGCCCGGACTCCTCGGCGATGAGGACCTCGACCGTCCGGCCGACCTGGGCGGCGTTCTCCTCGAGGGAGATCCGCTCCTGCAGCGCGTCGAGCCGCTCGTACCGTTCTTGGACCACGGCCTTGGGGACCTGGTCGGCCAGATCGGCGGCCGGGGTGCCGGGCCGCGGGGAGTACTGGAACGTGTACGCCGAGGCGAACCGGGAGAGCTCCACCACGCGCAGCGTCTCGGCGAAGTCCTCCTCGGTCTCCCCCGGGAACCCCACGATGATGTCCGTGGTGATGGCGGCGTCGGGCATGAGGGCCCGCACCCGGTCGAGGATGCCGAGGAACCTCTCCGAGCGGTACGAGCGCCGCATGGCGCGCAGCACGCGGTCCGAGCCGGACTGCAGCGGCATGTGCAGCTGGGGCATCACGGTCGGGGTGGCCGCCATGGCGTCGATCACGTCGTCGGTGAACGCGGCCGGGTGCGGGCTGGTGAACCGCACGCGCTCGAGGCCCTCGATCGCTCCGCACGCCCGCAGCAGCTTCGCGAACGCGCCGCGGTCGCCGAACTCGGCGCCATAGCTGTTGACGTTCTGGCCCAGCAGCGTGACCTCGATGGCGCCGGCGTCGACGAGCGCCTGGACCTCGGCGAGGATCTCCCCCGGCCGCCGGTCGCGCTCCTTGCCGCGCAGCGACGGCACGATGCAGAACGTGCAGGTGTTGTTGCAGCCGACGCTGATCGACACCCAGCCCGCGTAGACGGACTCGCGCCGGGTGGGCAGCGTGGACGGGAAGACCTGCAGCGACTCGGCGATCTCCACCTCGGCGCGCTGGTTGTGCCGCGCGCGCTCCAGGAGCACCGGCAGCGCATCGAGGTTGTGCGTGCCGAAGACCACATCGACCCAGGGCGCGCGCTCGACGATGCCCTCCCGGTCCTTCTGGGCGAGGCAGCCGCCGACGGCGATCTGCATGCCCGGCCAGTCCCGCTTGATGCTCGCCAGCTGGCCGAGGTTGCCGTAGAGCTTGCCGGCGGCGTTCTCGCGCACCGCGCAGGTGTTGATCACCACGATGTCGGCGACGGCCGGCTCGGAACCGTCGGCGGCCCGCGCCGCGGGCACGTACCCCGCCTGCTCGAGCATCCCCGCCATGTGCTCGGAGTCGTGGACGTTCATCTGGCAGCCCAGCGTGCGCACGACGTAGGTACGCAGCACCGTCGTCGAGGGCGCTGCGGGCGCCGGTCCGGGGCTCGGTACGGAGGTGGGCGCAGCGGTGGGCGCGGTCGTCGTGGGCATCGCCACCAAGGGTACGTGGCCCCCCATGTTTCCGGGATGTTGCCGATTCGTGACTGCCCGAAGTACTGCGAGAAACAAAAACCGCCTAGGTTCACTAGATGGCCCAACCAACGTCCTCCGTCGCCACACCCCCCGGCCGCGAGGATGTGCCGGGCGAACCGCTCGTCGTGCTGTCGAAGGTGAACAAGCACTTCGGAGCCCTGCACGTGCTGCGCGACATCGACCTGACCGTCCACCGAGGCGAGGTCGTGGTGGTCATCGGCCCGTCCGGGTCGGGGAAGTCCACGCTCTGCCGCGCCATCAATCGCCTCGAGACGATCGACTCCGGCACCATCACGATCGACGGTGCCCCGCTGCCGGCCGAGGGCAAGGCGCTCGCCCGGCTGCGGGCGGATGTCGGGATGGTCTTCCAGTCGTTCAACCTGTTCGCGCACAAGACGGTCCTGCAGAACGTGACCCTCGGGCCGATCAAGGCCAAGGGCATGAAGAAGGCGGACGCGGAGGCTGCGGCCATGCGACTGCTCGAACGCGTCGGCGTCGCCGACCAGTCCGGCAAGCTGCCCGCCCAGCTCTCGGGCGGCCAGCAGCAGCGGGTGGCGATCGCCCGCGCGCTGGCGATGCAGCCGAAGGTGATGCTGTTCGACGAGCCGACGTCGGCCCTGGACCCCGAGATGATCAACGAGGTCCTCGACGTGATGGTCTCCCTCGCGCGGGAGGGGATGACCATGGTCGTCGTCACCCACGAGATGGGATTCGCCCGCAAGGCCGCCCACCGCGTGGTGTTCATGGACGGCGGCCAGATCGTCGAGGAGGCCGGCCCGGAGGAGTTCTTCACCGCGCCGCGGTCCGATCGCGCCAAGGACTTCCTCTCGAAGATCCTCACCCACTAAACCAGCACCTGTTCGGATCTGTCGATCACACTCAACAAGGAGACAACAATGCGACTCCGCTCAACAGGGCTCATCGCCCTACTGTCTGTGTCAGCACTGACCCTCTCTGCGTGCAGCGGGGGCGACGACACCGAGCCCGAACCGGCCGCCAGCACCGCGGACGTCGCCGAGTTCCCCGAGGGGTCCACGATGGCCAAGCTCGCCGAGGCCGGCAAGATCACCGTGGGCACCAAGTTCGACCAGCCCCTGTTCGGGCTCGTCGGGCCCGACGGCGTGCCCGAGGGCTTCGACGTCGAGATCGCCCGGATCATCGCGAGCAACCTCGGTATCGACGAGGACGGGATCTCCTGGAAGGAGACCGTCTCCGCCAACCGCGAGACCTTCATCAAGTCCGGTGACGTCGACATCGTGGTGGCGACCTACACGATCAACGACAAGCGCAAGGCGGAGGTGTCCTTCGCCGGCCCGTACTACCTCGCGGGCCAGTCGATCCTCACCCTCACCACGACCACCGACATCGAGGGTCCCGACGACCTCGCCGGCAAGAAGGTCTGCACGGTGGCCGGTTCCACCCCGGAGGCCAACCTGCTCGCGAACTTCCCGGACACCGAGGTCGTGCCGTTCGGCACCTACTCCGAGTGCCTGGAGCCGCTGCGCAACGGCCAGGTCGACGCGGTCAGCACCGACAACGTGATCCTCGCCGGCTTCGCCGCGGACAACGAGGACCTCGAGGTCCGCGGTGAGCCGTTCACCGAGGAGCCGTACGGGATCGGCCTCGGCCTCGAGGACGACGAGTTCCGCACGTGGATCAACGACACGCTCGAAGCGGCCTTCGCCGACGGCAGCTGGACCGAGGCGTGGGAGGCCACCGCAGGGACCGTCCTGCCGACGCCGGAGCCCCCGGCCGTCGACCGCTACTGATCCAGTCCCGCAGGATTCGTCGCGGGTAGGCACCCCACGGTGCCTGCCCGCGACGTGGGGGCACCCTCCCGAAGCACCCACGTATGAGCAAAGAGGAGGCCCGCACCGGTGAACGTCATCTTCGACAACATCCCGGCGTACTTGACCGGATTCCTGATGACGCTGAAGCTGAGCCTCGTCTCCGGCATTCTGGCCCTGATCTGTGGGCTCTTCCTCGCGGCGTTCCGGGTCTCCCCGCTCACGCCACTACGGGCGCTCGCCACGACCTACGTCGAGCTCCTGCGCAACACGCCCCTGACGATCGTGTTCTTCTTCCTGGTGTTCGTCGCCCCGCAGTTCGGGATCCTGGCACCGCTGGGGTTCTGGACGGCCGTCATCGCGCTCTCCGCCTACACGGCGGCCTTCGTGTGCGAGGCGGTCCGATCCGGGATCAACAGCGTCCAGTTCGGCCAGGCGGAGGCGGCCAGGGCGATCGGGCTGACCTTCGGCCAGTCGCTGTCGCTGGTCATCCTCCCGCAGGCCGTGCGCACCGTGATCCCGCCGCTGATCAACGTGTTCATCGCGCTGGCCAAGAACACCTCGGTCGCCGCCGGCTTCGCGACCGTCGAGCTGATGGCGAGCGGCCGCCGACTGGCCACCGCCAACCCGGCGGACACCGTCTGGGTCCTGGTCGGGGTAGCGCTCTTCTACCTCGCCATCACCATCCCGGCCGGCATCCTGGCCGGCGTCGTCGAGCGAAAGGTGGCGTTCGCGCGATGAGCTCCCTGCTGTACGACTCCCCCGGTCCGATCACCCGCCGCCGCGAACGCATCGGCTCGATCATCGGCGGCGCGCTCGTGCTCGCCCTGGTCGCCCTGGCCGTCTGGTACGCCGCCGGGCGCGGGGTCTTCGAGCTGGACCGTTGGGACGTGCTCTTCGACCCGCCGAAGAACCAGAGCGCCGCGGACGTCTGGACCTCCATGGTCCTCAAGGGCCTGGGTGCGACCCTCCGGGCCGCCGCGGTGGCCGCTCCGTTGGCGCTGGTCGCCGGACTCCTGCTCGCCCTGCTCCGCACCGCCAGGCACGCCTGGCTGCGGCTGCCGGCGGTCGTCATCATCGAGCTGTTCCGCGGGCTGCCCGTCCTGCTGATGATGTTCTTCGGTCTGCTCGGCTTCGGCTGGGACGCGTTCGGCGCCGTGGTGTTCGGGCTCACCGTCTACAACATGGCCATCATCGCGGAGATCCTGCGCGCCGGTCTTGCCGCACTGCCCAAGGGGCAGACCGAGGCCGCCTACGCGGTCGGCCTGTCCCGCACCCAGACCCTGTTCTCGATCCTGCTGCCGCAGGCGGTCCGGATCATGCTGCCCAGCCTGATCAGCCAGCTCGTGGTCCTGTTGAAGGACTCCTCGCTCGGCTTCATCGTCGGGTACGCAGAGCTGCTCAAGTCGATCCAGAACAACGCGCAGTACTTCGGCAACCAGTACTTCATCGCGTTGTTCGTCGTCGGCGGCACCATCTACCTGGTGGTGAACATCACGCTGTCGCGGCTCGCCGTCTGGATCCAGAAGCGCTCGACGCGGACCTCCCGCGGCCCGATCGCACCGCGGGTCTGACGGTCGCGATCTACCCGGCGGTCGCGCCTACCCGGCGGTCGCGCTGGCCCGGATCTCCCGGATGACCGTCACCTTGATCTCGCCCGGGTAGCTCAGGTCGGCCTCGATGTGCTTGGCGATCGCCACCGCGAGGCCGGGCATCTGGGTGTCGTCGACCGTCTCCGGCTCGACGAGCACCCGGACCTCCCTGCCCGCGGACATCGCCAGCACCCGGCGGACCCCGGCGTGCTCGGCCACGAGGCTCTCGATCTTGTCCATCCGCTCGACGTACTGCTCGAGCTCGTCACGGCGCGCGCCGGGGCGAGCGGCGGAGCACGCGTCCGCGGCCTGGACCAGCACGGCTTCGACCGACTCGAGCGGCACCTCGTCGTGGTGGGCCGCGATGGCGTTGACCACCGTCGGCGGCTCGCCGCAGCGCTTGGCGAGGTCCGCGCCCACGATCGCGTGCGGGCCGGTGACCTCGGCGGTCAGCGCCTTGCCGATGTCGTGCAGGAAGGCGGACCGACGAGCCAGCTCGACGTCGGCCCCGATCTCCGCGGCCATGACCGCCGCGATCTGCGCGCTCTCCACGAGGTGCGCGAGGACGTTCTGGCCGTACGAGGTCCGCAGCCGGAGCCGCCCCATGGTCGCCACGAGCTCCGGGTGCAGCCCCGGCACCCCGGCGCGTTCGGCGGCCTCGTGCCCGGCGGCCACCGCACGCTCGGTCGCACCGGCCACCGCCTCGGCGTAGGCCGACTCGATCCGCTGCGGGTGGATCCGCCCGTCCGAGACGAGCGACTCGAGTGCGACCTGCGCGATCTCGCGGCGCTCGGCGTCGAAGCAGGACAGCATCACGGAGTCCGGGGTGTCGTCGATCAGCACGTTGACGCCCGTGAGTGCCTCGAACGTGCGGATGTTGCGGCCTTCCTTGCCGATGATCCGGCCCTTCATGTCCTCCGAGGGCAGCGACACGACAGCCACCACGCTCTGCGCGCTCGTGGGCACCGCGAGCCGCTGCACGGCCGTGGCCACGATCCGGCGGGCGCGCTCGTCGGCCGTCTGCCGGGCCCTGGCCTCCGCTCGACGGACCGCCGCCTCGGCGTCCCGGGTGGCCTGCTCGAGCATGCGGCTCTCGAGCTCGGCGCGGGCGTCAGCGGCACTCAGGCCGGCGATGCTCTCGAGCTGGACCAGCGCCGCCGCGCGGTTCCCAGCCAGCAGCTCGGCGCTGTGACGCTCCGCCTCGGCCAGCGCGAGCTCACGGCTCCGAAGGGCGGCGGCCACGGCCGCCTGCTCCCCCTGGTCCTCCCCGAGCGCACGCTCCCGCGCGGCCAGCCGCGCCTCACGCTTCTCGATCTCGAGCGCCGCCGCCTGCGCGTCCTTCCGGATGGCCGCGACGTCCAGCGTGGCCTGCTCGCGGCGGGCCGTCGCCTCCCGGCGCGCGAGCTGCACGAGCAGCAGCGCCACCAGGCAGGCCAGCAGCAGGCCGACCACGATCGCGCTCTGGGCCAATTCCATGTGGTTCTCCTTCAGGCGGACGTCAGGCCCTGACCGTACGGCCTCAATCGTCGCCGAAGAACTCGCGACCCGACAGATCCGCCCGATCGTCCTGGTCACCGGCGGGATCCGACCCCGTCGCGGCCGCTTCCTGGGCCAACAGCTCGCACACGATCTGCACCGCGAGCCCGGAGGAGTACCCCTTGCGCCCGAGCATCGCCACGACGCGGCGCATCCGGACCTCCCTGCCCAGACCGCGGTTGCCCGCGAGCCGCCGCCGGGCGAGGTCGCGCGCGGTGGACGCCTCGAGGTCGTCGTCCACGGCCTCGAGGGCGCCGGCCGCCACGTCGTCGTCGATGCCCTTGCGGCGCAGCTCGACGACGAGCGCCCGGCGTGCCAGCCCCCGGTCCTCGTGCCGCGCCCGCACCAGCATGCGGGCGTACTCCGCATCGTCGATCAGGCCGACCTCGGTGAACCGGTCGAGCACCGTCTCCGCGATGTCGGTCGGCACGTCGTTACGGGCCATCGCCGCACCGAGCTGCGACCTGCTCCGGGGTCCCCGGGTCAGCAGTCGTAGGGCGACGGCCCGAGCGACGGCTTCGGGGTCGGGCTCACTCACCGGGCCGACGGCCGATCAGAAGTCGACGACAGGGGTGTCGCCCGCCGGCGCGTCGAGGGTGGCGCCCACGCCGAGCTTCTCCTTGATCTTCTTCTCCAGCTCGGCGGCGAGGTCGGGGTTGTCGCGCAGGAACGCCCGAGAGTTCTCCTTGCCCTGCCCCAGCTGGTCACCCTCGTAGGTGAACCACGACCCGGACTTGCGCACGAACCCGTGCTCGACCCCCATGTCGATCAGCCCACCCTCACGGGAGATGCCGACGCCGTACAGGATGTCGAACTCGGCCTGCTTGAACGGCGGAGCCATCTTGTTCTTGACGACCTTGACCCGGGTCCGGTTTCCGACCGCCTCGGTGCCCTCCTTGAGGGTCTCGATCCGGCGGATGTCGAGGCGGACCGAGGCGTAGAACTTCAGGGCCTTGCCACCCGTGGTCGTCTCGGGCGAACCGAAGAACACGCCGATCTTCTCGCGCAGCTGGTTGATGAAGATCGCGGTGGTGCCCGAGGCGCTGAGCGCACCGGTGATCTTGCGCAGCGCCTGGCTCATGAGACGGGCCTGGAGCCCGACGTGGCTGTCGCCCATCTCGCCCTCGATCTCCGCCTTCGGGACCAGCGCGGCGACCGAGTCGATGACCACGATGTCGATCGCACCGGAGCGGATCAGCATGTCCATGATCTCGAGGGCCTGCTCACCGGTGTCGGGCTGGGAGACCAGCAGCGCATCGGTGTCCACGCCGAGCTTCTCAGCCCACTCGGGGTCGAGCGCGTGCTCCGCGTCGATGAAGGCGGCGATGCCGCCGGCCCGCTGGGCGTTCGCGACCGCGTGCAGGGCGAGCGTCGTCTTGCCGCTGGACTCCGGTCCGTAGATCTCCACGACCCGCCCGCGCGGCAGCCCGCCGATCCCGAGCGCGATGTCGAGCGCGATGGAGCCGGTAGGGATGACCTCGACGGGCGAGCGCCCCTCGTCACCGAGGCGCATGATCGAGCCCTTGCCGAACTGGCGGTCGATCTGCATGAGAGCGGCTTCGAGAGCCTTTTCGCGGTCCTGGGGAGCGGCCATGGTGTACCTCGCGTGACTGGGGGTGGCAGCCGGAGCTGCGCTGGACTGGGGCTGGTCTGTGCTGGAGGCGACGTTATGCCCGACCACCGACATCCATCGAGGACGTCTCCACGGGTGTGGAGAGTCCGTCGCTGTCTTCGCCTGTGCATAGGCTAGCCGAACATCTGTTCGAAAGCACACGTTGTGCCGGGCGACACACCGACCCGCTCTCCACGACGTGCTCTCACGGTTCCGCCGGACGGAGCGTGGCCGTCCAGCTCTGCCCCGGTCGCAGGACGACCGGGACGCACTCCGGCGCCTCGCGTGCCAGCGCCACCGCGAACGCATCCCCCGCGCGGTCCATCCAGCCCGGGGGCAACCGGGTCGAGGCGGGCGCATGGAGCGTGCCCCAGTGCACCGGGACCGCGAACCGGGCGCCGACCATCGCGCACGCCCGGGCGGCCGTGATCGGGCTCATGTGCCCCTCCGACAGGCGCGGGCCCCAGCCCCCCACCGGCACGAGGGCGACCTCGACCGGCGCGCCGGCCAGATCGGGCAGGTGCAGCATTCCGGGGTACACCGAGGTGTCCCCGGCGACCCAGATGCAGGTCGACTCCCCCCGGATCAGGTGGCCGTTGGCGGCGTTCGGCCGGTGCGGCATCGGGCGATGGCCGTGGACCGCGGGGCACAGGCGGATCCGCACCCCGTGGCTGCCGTGCGGCGGTGGGTGCCCCGGTCCCTCGTCGAGCGCACCGGTCCCACCGGCCTCGACGCGGAACCAGTCGGTGTTGCGCAGCCCCACGCCCCGCAGCCCGCGCTCCACGAGCCACCGCGCGCTCGAGGGCGCGGTGAGGACCGGGATCTGCCCCAGCAGCCGCAGCGAGCCGAGCTCGGCGTGGTCGTGGTGCAGGTGCGAGAGCAGCACGGCATCGCTGCGCTCCCACTCCACCTCGTCCGGGCGGTCCCCGCGCCGGCGCAGCAGGCCCGCGTGGCGCTGCAGCAGCGGATCGGTGACCAGCCGCACGCCGTCGAGGTCGAGCACCACCGACGAGTGCCCGAGCCAGGTCACGCGCAGCAGCGGGCTCTCGGGGGCGCCCCGGCCGCGCGGGGCCGGCCAGGGCCGACGTCGGCCGACCTCGCCCCGGCTCATGGCCGCAGCCCCAGGTCGCGCTGCCAGTGCACCAGCTGGGCGTAGACCGCCTCGGCGCCGATCAGCGCCTGGTCCCCGATGTCCTCGCCCGGCAGGGTCTCGTCGATCGCCCAGGAGGCCGGGTACAGGAGGAACGCGTCGTTCTGCGCGCCTCCGAGCCCCCCGTGCGAGCCGACCAGCCCCTCGAACGCGTGCACCGAGCCGCGGTCGTCCACCGCGGAGATCAGGATGACGTCGCCGGTGTGCGCCAGGCCGGCGACCCGCAGCAGGTCCGGTCGAGCCCGGGGCCCGTACGGCGCGAGCGGGTCGTCACCCTGGACCGCCGGCCCGGACGGGACGTCGTCGGCCAGCAGCCTGCTGCCCTTCGCCCCGAGCGCGACCGGACCGTGGTCACTCGTCTGGACGACCACGACGCCGACGGTCGCACGGGCCAGCAGGCCGGGCACCAGCTGGGGCCAGCGGGCGGTGATCTCGTCGAGGGTGGCGCGCCCGGGCAGCCGCGGGAACCACAGCATCCCGAGGTTCCCCGAGGCGATCACGGCGACCTCCGGCAGTGCGTGCGCGTCGCCGGCAGGTCGCGCCGGCCCCGTGCGGTCGGCGAGGCGCGCCCCGCCCGTCCCGCTGAGCAGCGCGTTCAGCGGGCTCCACGCCTCACCGGCATCGGACTGCTCCGTCGTGGCGTCGACGCCACGCGCGGTTCCCGCCATGAGCTCGCGCACGACGTCGGTCAGCGGCGAGCCCTCGACCTGCTCGAACGTCTCCCCCAACGACTGCCCGTGATCGGACAGCACGACGATCCGGTAGTCACGCGGAGCGTGCTCGGCGACCTCGGCCAGGAGGGCGAGCACCCGGTCGATCCCCTCGAGCGCCCGCAACGCCTCCGGCCGGACCGGACCGGCGTGGTGGGCGATCTCGTCGTAGTCGACGAGGTCGACGAACACCGTGGGGGTGCCGCCGAGGAGCTGCTCGGCGACCAGCGCCGTGTTGAGGTCGCGCATCAGCACGTTGCTGATCGCGCGGAGCAGCACGTACACCCCGCGTCGCGAGACCCGCGGGGCGACGCCGCGGGCGCGCTGCTGGCGACCCTGGTAGACCTCCTTGACCATCTCGCCCAACGTGAGCCCGAGCGTGCGGGTCAGCACGTACGGGCTGGAGAAGAACCGCACGAAGGCGCTGCCCGGCCCGAACCCCCGGCGACCGTGCGCCCGGCTGATGACCACGAGCGCCGTCGGGGCATCGCCGGTGAACATCGTGCTGACGGCGGCGCCGCCGTGCACCAGCAGACCGTGCCCGTCGCTCAGCCGCCGCTCGACGAGCGCCGCGTCCCCCGGGCGGTTGGTCACGACCATCCGGTCGAGGTCCTTGTCCCACCAGCGGAACGCCGGCACCTGGAGGCTCGACCCGTGGAGCAGGCCGGCCTGGCTCGCCGGGGTCGTCGCGGGGACCTGGGCCCACCAGCCGACGAGCCGGTGGGTCCCGAGCCGCAGCCACCGGGTCATCGTCGGCACCAGCCCCGCGTCGATCGCGTGCGAGAGGACCTCGCGCGACACGCCGTCGAGCTGCACGATCAGCAGCCCGGGGGCGTCGCGGCCGGGCGCGTCCCGGCGTCGCGCACGCGACCTGGCGGTGCGCAGCACGTCGCCGAGCACGTACCCGCTGTCGTTCCCGCCGACCAGCCACCGCGCACCGGCCATCACCCCCGAGGCGACCACGAGCAGGAGCAGCACCTGGCCCCAGCTGCGCACGGTCAGGCCCGGCACGAGGTTGAGGGCGACCCACGCGATCAGGATCTGGGCGGCGAGACCCGCGACGAGCGCTCCGACGATGCCGAGCGCGACAGCGAGCAGGCGCAGCAACGGCCGGACGAGCCGGTCACCGATGGCGATGAGCACCGCCGCGGCGAGGATGTCCCACCAGGACTGCGCACCCGCGCCGTCGAGCACGAGGAGGGCGACCCCCAGCCCGAGCGCCGACGAGAGCACCGCGAGCAGCCCCTCGCCGATGTCGCGCAGCGTCGGTCCCCACCAGCTCGCACGGGTACCGGTCGCTGCCGCCGACGGGGCCACGGTCGAATCACCCCCGCGGTGGGGCCGCACGGTAGGTGTCGGTGCCCCAGCGCCGCGCCTCGGGCACCTCCAGCGCGTCGCACAGCGCGTGCCACACGGTGCGTGGCTCGTCGCCGTCCTCGATCGCCTGGGCGGCGGTGCGGTTGCCGAGCGCGCCGAGGACCTGGTCGGCGGCGAGCGTGCGACCGTAGGCCGCGCCGAAGACCTCCTCGACCAGCGCCCAGAACTCCCGATGCCGCATAGAGCCCACCCTGCCATGCTCGCTCCCCACGTGTGGGTGCCGCACCGCAGAATGAGCAGGTGACCTCGCACCCTGATCTCGACCCGCTCGCGGGCTTCTCCCCCGCGACCCGTGCCTGGTTCAGCGGTGCCTTCGCGGGGCCGACGACGGCGCAGACGGGGGCTTGGGCGGCGGTCGCGGCGGGCGACCACGCGCTGGTGGTGGCGCCGACCGGCTCGGGCAAGACGCTGGCCGCGTTCCTCTGGGCGCTGGACGGCCTGATCGCCCCCGGACCCGACCTGCCGGTGGTCACCGACCCGGCCGACCGCTGCCGCGTGCTGTACGTGTCGCCGCTCAAGGCCCTGGCCTCCGACGTCGAGCTCAACCTGCGTTCACCGCTCGTGGGTATCCGGCAGGCCGCGACCCGGTTCGGGCTGACCGTCCCCGAGGTGACCGTCGGGATCCGCACCGGCGACACCCCCCCGGCGGAGCGGCGGGCGTTCGCGACCCGCCCCACGGACATCCTCATCACCACCCCGGAGTCGCTGTACCTCGTGCTGACCTCCGCGGCGCGCGCGGGCCTGGCCGGGGTGCGCACGGTCATCCTCGACGAGATCCATGCGGTCGCCGGGACCAAGCGCGGGGCCCACCTCGCGGTGTCGCTCGAGCGGCTCGACGCGTTGCTCCCGGCGCCCGCGCAACGGATCGGGCTGTCGGCCACGATCCGGCCGGTCGAGGCGGTCGCCGCGTTCCTCGGCGGTGGACGGACCCCGACCGAGGGGGGCCGCCGGGTCGTCGTCGTGCAGCCGCCGTCCACCAAGCAGATCGTGGTCGACGTCGTCGTCCCCGTGCCCGACCTGGCCGACCTCGCCACCGCGGCGCTCCCCGGCGGGCCCGCCGGCGAGATCGGCGGCGAGATCGACCTGTCCGGACCGGCCGCCGGGTCCCCCGCCCGGCCGTCGATCTGGCCGCACGTCGAGGAGCGTGTCGTGGACCTGGTGGCCGCGCACCGCTCGACCCTCGTGTTCACCAACTCCCGGCGCGGCGCCGAACGCCTGACGGCGCGGATGAACGAGGTCTGGGCCACCCGGCAGGGCGAGGACGTGCCCGATCCCGGCACGCTGCGGCCCGCCGCCGCGCCGGCCCAGTCGGGCACCGCCGTGGGCATCGACACGTCCGACGCGACCCGCATCCTCGCGCGCGCCCACCACGGGTCGATGAGCCGCGCCGAGCGGACCCGCACGGAGACCGAGCTCAAGGCGGGGCGGCTGCCGGCGGTCGTCGCGACGTCGTCGCTCGAGCTCGGTATCGACATGGGTGCGATCGACCTCGTGGTGCAGGTGGGCGCACCGCCGTCCGTGGCGAGCGGGCTGCAGCGCGTGGGACGCGCGGGCCACCAGGTCGGCGCGGTGTCGCGCGGGGTCATCTTCCCGACCTTCCGCGGCGACCTCGTCCCGGCCGCGGTGGTCGCCGGCCGGATGCGGCGGGGCGAGATCGAGCGGCTGGCGGTGCCCGCCAACCCGCTGGACGTGCTCGCGCAGCAGATCGTGGCCATGGTCGCGGTCGAGGACTGGACGGTCACCGAGATCGCCGCCGTCGTGCGGCGCGCGGCCCCGTTCACGGGGCTCGGGGACGCGACGCTGACCGCCGTCCTCGACCTGCTGTCGGGTCGCTACCCGAGCGAGGAGTTCGCCGAGCTGCGGGCCCGGGTCGTGTGGGACCGCACCACCGACGTGCTCACGGCCCGGCCCGGCGCGCTGCGGCTCGCGGTCACCAGCGGGGGCACCATCCCGGACCGCGGCCTGTACGGCGTGTTCCTCGCGTCCGGCGGGGCGCCCGTCCCAGGGGGCGTCGACGTACCGGCGGACGAGGACCGGTCGGCCGGGCGTCCGCGCGGCGGCAAGCGGGTGGGCGAGCTCGACGAGGAGATGGTCTACGAGTCGCGGGTCGGCGACACCTTCACGCTCGGCTCGAGCAGCTGGCGGATCGAGGACATCACGCCCGACCGGGTCCTGGTCACGCCCGCGCCCGGGGTCCCGGGCCGGCTGCCGTTCTGGAAGGGCGACTCCCCCGGCCGGCCGGCCGAGCTGGGCCGGGCCATGGGAGCCTGGGTGCGCGAGCTGGGTCACCTGCCGGCCGACGGGGCGCGCGCCGCGGTGGAGCGCGCCGGCCTGGACGCGTGGGCGGGTGACAACCTGCTCGCCTACGTGCGCGAGCAGCGCGAGGCGACCGGGCACGTGCCCGACGACCAGACGATCATCGTCGAGCGCTTCCGCGACGAGATCGGCGACTGGCGGGTCGTGGTGCACTCGCCGTACGGGGCGCGCGTGCACGCCCCGTGGGCCCTGGTGATCGCCGCCCGGATGCGCCAGCGGTACGGCGTGGACGCCGCCGCGATGCACGCCGACGACGGGATCGTGCTGCGGCTGCCCGACATGCTCGCCGGGGGTGAGGCCGAGGCGTGGACGAGCGACGGTGGCCCCGCCGTCGACGCGGCCGACCTGCTGATCGACCCGGACGAGGTGGCCGACGCGGTCCGCGGCGAGCTCGGCGGGTCGGCGATGTTCGGGGCGCGGTTCCGGGAGGCCGCCGCGCGCGCCCTCCTGCTGCCCCGACGGCGGCCCGACCGCCGCCAGCCGCTGTGGCAGCAGCGCCAGCGCTCGGCCCAGCTGCTGAGCGTGGCCGCGCAGTACCCGGACTTCCCGATCCTGCTCGAGGCCGTGCGCGAGTGCCTCCAGGACGACTTCGACGTCGCCGCGCTCACCGAGCTCATGCGGGACGTAGCGGCGGGGCGCGTGCGGCTCGTGGAGGTCACGACGTCGTCGCCGTCGCCGTTCGCCCAGTCCCTGCTGTTCGGGTACACCGCGCAGTTCCTGTACGACGGCGACGCACCCCTCGCCGAGCGCCGGGCTGCCGCGCTCACGCTCGACCCGACGCTGCTGGCCGAGCTGCTCGGTCAGGGCGGGGCGTCCCAGCTGGCAGACCTGCTCGATCCGGTCGCGGTGCTGCAGACCGAGGCCGAGCTCGCGGGCCTGGCCCCGGACCGCCAGGCCCGGCACCTTGAGGACGTCGCCGACCTCGTGCGCCGGCAGGGCCCGCTGCCGACGGCCGACGTCGCGGCGCGCACGCGCGAGGACGTCCGCGCCGGGGTCGAGGCATGGCTCACCGAGCTCGAGGCCGCCCGCCGGGTGATCCGGGTGCGGATCGGCGGGCTCGCCCCGGATCGCGCCGAGCAGTGGGCGGCGGTCGAGGACGCGGGGCGGCTGCGCGACGCCCTCGGGGTGGCCCTGCCCGTCGGTGTTCCCGAGGTCTTCACGGAGGTCCTGCCCGATCCGCTGGGCGACCTCGTGCGCCGCCACGCGCGCACGCACGGGCCGTTCCCCGCGGCGCAGGTCGCGGGGCGGTTCGGGATCGGGATCGCCGTCGCGACCGACGCGCTGCGGCGCCTCGAGGCGGCCGGGGTGCTCGCGTCCGGACGGCTGCGGCCCGACGTGCTCGGGGGCACCGGGGACGAGTTCTGCGAGGTCGAGGTGCTGCGGCGCCTGCGGCGACGCTCCCTGGCGGCCCTGCGCGCCGAGGTCGAACCCGTCGACGCCCGGGCGCTCGGCGTCTTCCTGCCTCGGTGGCAGGGGGTCGGGCGGCTGCGCGGCGTCGAGGGGGTCGCGCGCGCGGTCGAACAGCTCGCCGGTGTCGCTGTGCCGGCCTCCGCGCTCGAGACGCACGTGCTGCCGGCACGCGTCCGGGACTACTCGCCGGCGATGCTCGACGAGCTGACCGCGGCCGGCGAGGTGCTCTGGGCCGGACATGCCCCGCTCGCCGCGCGGGACGGACTGGTGAGCCTGCACCCGGCCAGCACGGCCGATCTCACGTTGCGGACGCCGACCGAGCTGGCGGGCGGGGGCGCGATCGACACCCCGGTGCACCGCGCCGTCCTGGCCGCGCTCGCCGATGGCGGCGCCTACTTCTTCGGGGGCCTCGCGGCGCGGGTCGAGGCGCTGCTGGCCGGCGCCTCGACCCCCGGCACGGGCGACGCGGCGGTCGATGCGGTGCCGAGCGCGCCGGTGAGCTTCTCGCAGACCTCGCTCGTGACGGCCGTCTGGGACCTCGTGTGGGCGGGGTACGTGACCAACGACGGGCTGACACCGCTGCGGGCCCGCCTCGGCTCCGGCGGCGGCCGGGGCACCACGCACCGGCCGAATCCGACGGCACCGCGCGCCCGCGCGCTGGTGCGCGGTTCGCGGCTCGGGCTGCGCGGCGGCCAGGCGCGCCCGGCCGTGCTGGGGGTCGGGCAGGAAGCCGGTGGTCGCTGGTCGCTGCTGCCGGCGCGGGAAGTCGACCCGACCGTCCGCGCGCACGCGCTGGCCGCACAGCTGCTCGACCGGCACGGCATCGTCACCCGGGCGGTCGCGCCCGCCGAGGGGATCTCCGGGCAGTTCGGCGCCGTCTACCGCGTGCTCGCCGCCCTCGAGCAGGCCGGGCAGGTGCGCCGCGGGTACTTCGTCGAGCACCTCGGCGGCTCGCAGTTCGCGCTGCCCGGCGCCGTCGACCAGCTCCGTGCCGACGCGAAGGAGGCCGCAGATCCGGACGGCGAGACCAGCGGCGGGCCGGCCGCTGCCGTGCTGCTCGCCGCGACCGACCCGGCCAACCCCTACGGCGCGGCGCTGGCCTGGCCGGTTCCGCTGCTCACCGGTGCCGCCGACGGCGCGGGACCGGCCAGCGACCCGCCCGGCGCGGGAGACGCCGCCCGCCACCGGCCCGGGCGCAAGGCCGGCGCCGTGGTGGTGCTGGTCGACGGTGCGCTCGTGCTGTACGTCGAACGGGGCGGACGCACGCTGCTGTCCTTCTGCGCCGACGACGCCCTGCTCGCCGCCGCCGCGAGCCTGCTGGCCGGGACGGCCCGGACGGGTCGGCTCGGGCGGATGACCGTGCAGCGCGGCGACGGCACGGCGCTGCTGGGCGGGGCGAGCCTGCACAACCCGCTGGGCCGCGCGCTGACCGGAGCCGGCTTCGCGCCGACGCCACGTGGCCTGCGTCTGCGGGGGCAGCCATGAGGCCGCGCAGGGGGCTCCGTGCCGGAGGGTGACATCCTGCGGCGGACCGCCGTTCGCCTCGACCAGGGGATCGCCGGCCGGGTGCTGACCCGCGCCGAGCTGCGATGGCCCACGGCCGCCGAGGTGGTCCTCGTCGGCCGCACCGTGCTCGGCACCGTCTCGTACGGCAAGCACCTGCTCACGCGGTTCGACGACGGGCGCACGCTCCACACGCACCTGCGCATGGAGGGCTCGTGGGCGCTCGCCCGGACCGGAGCACCCGCCGCCGCCGCGCGCGGGCCGTTCGTGCGTGTCGTGCTGGGCGAACAGACGTGGACGGCGGTCGGCACCCGCATCGGGATGCTCGACGTCGTCGCGACCCGCGACGAGCACGACCTCATCGGACACCTCGGCCCGGACCTGCTCGCCCCCGACTTTCCGACGTCCGGCCTGGCCGAGGCGCTGGCGAGAATCGCCGTGCGGGGCGGGGCGCCGATCGCGGAGGTCCTGCTCGATCAACGGGTCGCGGCCGGGATCGGGACGATCTACACCGCCGAGTCGCTCTTCGCCCGGCGACTGTGGCCGTGGACCCCGGTGGACCGGATCGACGACCTCGGGGCGATCCTGCTCACCGCGCGAGCGCTGATGGCCCGCTCGGTCGAGGCACGGTCACCCACGGCCACGGGTGACACCACGCCCGGGCGCACGACGATGGTGCACGGACGAGGCCGTGCACCATGTCGGCGGTGCGGTACGAGGATCCGGGTCGGACGCGCGTTCCAACCACCCGTTGACCGGCCCGTCTACTACTGCCCGACGTGCCAACCCCGCGTAGCGAGGTGAGGCGGCCCGCAATGAGCCCGCCCGAGGAAGACTCAGCCGACAGGCGCGAGCTCGCCCCGAAGGCGACCACGACCCAGACCGGACTCACCCGAGCCGCGCAACGACGCCGACAGCTCGACGGGGACGGTGTCGGGGATCGACAGGCCCTCCGCCACGGCAATTCGCTCGCTGACCTCACGAAGCACGATCGACAACGGGATCGCCAGCGCGACGCAGATGCTGCCGAGCAGCTCCGACGACGCCTCCTTCTGACCCCGTTCAACCTCGCTCAGGTAACCCAAAGAGACCCGAGCGGCCGAGGACACCTCACGAAGGGTTCGACCCTGTCGCTGGCGGGCATCCCGCAGCACATCACCGATCTCACGGCGAAGTACAACCATGGGGCGTCCCCCTTTCGTGTCCCGTTCGAGCGCCGCCACCACTGCTGTGCTCGGTCCGGCGGACCGGCGAGTCGCCACAGTGGCGTTGGCGTGTCCCCTGGTGGGGAGATTCCTACCGTACCCCGGGCCACGGACAGTAACTTCGGGTGCGCGGTTGGTCGGTCTGTTCTGCATCACAATTCATCCAACGAGTCGAGCGGCTCGCCTGTTCCCGTACCGGCAAGAACCTCGATCGCAAGTCCCAGGACGAGGTCCCGCGTCGCGGCCCGCACAGCCGCCCGGTCGCCGGGCAGGACGGCCGAGGCCACCCTGACACCGGCCGGGGTGGCGATGGCGACGTGCACCGTGCCGGGCGGCTTCCCGTCCTGCGACTCGGGCCCGGCGACCCCGGTCGTGGACAGCCCGACGTCGGCCCCCAGCGCGGTGCGGACGCCGGTGGCCATCGCCGCTGCGACCTCCGGATCGACCGCGCCCCGCGCGGCAAGCAGGTCCGGGTCGACCCCGAGCAGCCCGGCCTTGAGGTCGGTCGCGTAGGCGACCACGGCGCCGCGCACGGAGCGCGACGCGCCGGGCACGTCCACGAGCGTGGCCGTCACGAGACCACCCGTGAGCGACTCGGCCACCGCAGCGGTCCAGCCATGGGCCACCAGCGCCGCGAGGAGCTCGCGCGCGAGCGGATGGATCAGGGGCGGCACGGGGACGACTCCGCGCGTCAGCGGGTCGGCGCGCGGTGACGCAGCGCGATCGCCTGGCGGACGTAGTCGGCGCCGGTCACCACGGTCACCGTGACCGCGAGCCCCATGGCGATCCCGGCGACGACCTGGGCCCAGGATGGCAGCTCGCTGAGCGGGAGGAGGTAGATCGAGATCGCCACCGACTGCAGGACCGTCTTCCACTTGCCGCCACGGGACACCGGCAGGTTCATCTGGCGGTGGAGCAGCACGAACCGGAGCACGGTGATGCCGAGCTCGCGGGCCAGGATGACGACGGTGACCCACCAGGGCAGCTCGCCGAACGCCGAGAGGATGACGAGTGCGGTGCCGATGAGCAGCTTGTCGGCGATCGGGTCGAGGATCGCCCCCAGGTTGGTGACCAAGTTGTGGCGTCGCGCGAGGTAGCCGTCGACCTTGTCGGTGAGCGCGGCGGCGACGAAGATCGCGGTCGCGATCAGCCGCCACCCGACCGACTGACCGCCGTCGACGAGCAGCGCTGCCGCGAAGACGGGGACGAGCGCGATGCGCCCGATCGTCACGTAGTTTGCGACGTTCCACTGGGAAGGGGCTGCTTTGACCACCCGACCAGCGTAGGCGTTCCATCCGCCGGTCACCGCCACCGCCCCCGCCGGGCGGTCGAGGCGGACGGTCAGTCCTCGACCTCGTCGTGGTAGTCGGTGGCGACCGCGGGCATCCGGGCCGTGAGCTCCGCCTGGTCGTACGTGCGCTCGCCGACCGGCTCGGGATCACCGCGCAGCATCGCGAGCGTCGCGGCCAGATCGTCCACCCCGACCAGCACCTCGCGGGCCTTCGAACCCTCGGACGGCCCGACGATCTCCCGCGACTCCAGCAGGTCCATCAGCCGGCCGGCCTTGGCGAACCCGACCCGCAGCTTGCGCTGCAGCATCGAGGTCGAGCCGAACTGCGTCGTGACGCAGAGCTCGGCCGCCTGCAGCAGCAGGTCCAGGTCGTCGCCGATGTCCTCGTCGACCTGCTTGCGGACCACCGCGACGGCGACGTCCTCGCGGTAGACCGGCTTGAGCTGGGACTTGACGTGCTCGACGACGGCGTGGATCTCGCTCTCGGTGACCCACGCCCCCTGGGTGCGCATCGGCTTCGCCGCGCCCATGGGCAGGAACAACGCGTCGCCCTGACCGATGAGCTTCTCGGCGCCGGGCTGGTCGAGCACGACGCGCGAGTCGGTCAGCGACGAGGTCGCGAACGCGAGCCGGGAGGGCACGTTCGCCTTGATCAGGCCGGTGACCACGTCGACGCTCGGACGCTGGGTCGCCAGCACGAGGTGGATCCCGGCCGCGCGGGCCAGCTGGGTGATCCGCTGGATCGAGGCCTCGACCTCGCGCGGGGCGACCATCATGAGGTCGGCGAGCTCGTCGACGACGATGAGCAGGTAGGGGTACGGCGCGATCTTGCGCTGGCTCCCGGGCAGGGGCTTGACCTTGCCCGCGCGCACGGCGGCATTGAAGTCGTCGAGGTGCTTGAAGCCGAACAGGGCGAGGTCGTCGTACCGCGACTCCATCTCGCGCACGACCCACTCGAGCGCCTCGGCGGCCTTCTTCGGGTTCGTGATGATCGGCGTGATGAGGTGCGGGATGCCCTCGTAGATCGTCAGCTCGACCCGTTTGGGGTCGACCAGCACCATGCGGACCTCGTCGGGGGTGGAGCGCATGAGGATCGAGACGATCATCGAGTTCACGAAGCTCGACTTGCCCGCGCCGGTGGCACCGGCCACGAGCAGGTGGGGCATCTTCGCGAGGTTGGCCACGACGTAGCCGCCCTCGACGTCCTTGCCGACGCCGATGACCATGGGGTGCTCGCTGCGCCGGGCCGCGGACGACCGCAGCACATCGCCGAGCGAGACGATCTCGCGGTCGGTGTTGGGGATCTCGATCCCGATCGCCGACTTGCCGGGGATCGGCGACAGGATCCGCACGTCGGCGCTCGCGACCGCGTACGCGATGTTCTTGCTCAGGGCGGTGACCCGTTCGACCTTGACGGCCGGGCCGAGCTCGACCTCGTACCGGGTGACCGTCGGGCCGCGCATGAACCCCGTGACGTGCGCGTCGATCTCGAACTGGTCGAGCACGGTGGTCAGGGCCTCGACGATGCGGTCGTTGGCGGCCGAGCGGACCTTGTGCGGCGGGCCCTTGCCGAGCACCTCGTCGGACGGCAACGAGTAGACGATGTCGCCCTCGAGCATCGGCTGCTCGCCGCGCGGCACGCCGGTCGTGGGGGGCGCGACGAGGTCCCGGGCGGCCGGCTTGGAGGCGCGATCGAGGATCGCGGTCGGGGTGGTGTCGGGGGCCGGCTCGGCCTCCTCCTCGGCCACACGCGCGGCCTCGACGACCGCCGCGCGCTTGAACGCCTCGTCAGCCTCATAGGCGTCGAGCAGGTCGGCGTCCGAGACGGCCACCGCCTTGCGCCGGCCCGCCAGGGCACGCCGGATCCCCCGCTTCGCGGGCTTCTCGGGTTCGTCGGTCGCGGTGTGCCCGGCGTTGATGACGAGCGGACCGTCGTCGGCGTCGTCGTCCGTGCCGGTGTTGCCGGTGAGCCGGTCGTAGCCGGCGCGCAGCCGGGTGCCGATGAGGTTCACGGGGGTCGCCGTGACCACGAGCACCCCGAAGAAGGCGAGCAGGACGAGCAGCGGGACCGCCACCCAGGAGGTCAGCGCGCTCGCGAGCGGGGTACCGATCAGGTACCCGATGACCCCGCCGGCATCGCGGACCGGCGCGAGCCCGTCGGCGGGATCGGGCAGGTCCGCCGAGACGTGCACCAGGCCGCAGGCGGCGAGCCCGATCGCGGACAGACCGATCGTGACCCGGGAGTTGGCCTGGGTGCGATCGGGGTGCCGCATGAGGCGCACGGCGAGGGCGATGAGCACGAGCGGCAGGACCAGCCCGACGCGTCCGAACGTGCCGGCCACGGCTGCATGGATGCCGTTCCCGGCGGAGCCGGCAAGTCCCGCCCACTCCCGCGCGGCCACGACGATCGCGAGGCCGACCAGCGCGAACGCGATGCCGTCCCGGCGGTGCGCAGGGTCCAGGTCGCGCGCGTCCCGGCCGATCCGGCGCGCCGTGCCGCCGATGAGGTGGGCACAGCCCATCCAGATGCCGCGGATCACGCGCACCGGCAGCGCCGACTGGACGGGCCGATCGGGCTGCGGTGCACGCTTGACCGGGCGCGTCGGCGAACCGCCCGAGGCCGCACTACGGGCCGTCGTGGTCCGCGCACGCGGCGCTGGGGCGGATCGCCCGGAAGGAGTCGCACGGGTGGCCATGGTGCCAAGGTACCCGCGGCACCTCGCACCGGCGCTCAGGACACCCGCAAATAGCTCCACGTTCCTCGCCCGGTCCCGGTCGACGGCGCTCGGGCGCTACGCCTCGACGATCACCGGGACGATCAGCGGCCGGCGCCCCAGCTGCGAGGACACCCACTTCCCGACGACGCGCCGGACCTCCTGCTGCAGCTGGTGGACGTCGGCGGCGCCGCCCACCGTCGCCCCCTCGATCGCCGCAGCGACCTGGGGCAGGATCTCGTCGAACACCTCGTCGGCCTCGGCGAACCCGCGCGCCTGGATGTGCGGGCCGGCGAGCACCCGGCCCGTGGCGGTGTCGACGACGGCGAAGATCGAGATGAAGCCCTCTTCACCGAGGATCCGGCGGTCCTTGAGCTCGGCCTCGGTGATCCCCCCGACGCTCGAGCCGTCGACGTACACGTAGCCGCAGGGCACCGCGCCGACCACCCGGGCGAGCCCGTCGGCGAGGTCGATCACGACGCCGTCCTGCGCGACGACCACGTTCTGCGCCGGGACCCCGGTGAGCACGGCGAGCGCCGCGTTCGCGACCAGGTGGCGGTCCTCACCGTGCACCGGCATCACGTTGCGGGGCCGGACGATGTTGTAGCAGTACAGGAGCTCCCCCGCGGAGGCGTGCCCCGAGACGTGCACCTTGGCGTTCCCGCCGTGCACGACCTTCGCCCCGAGCCGGGTCAGGCCGTTGATCACGCGGTAGACCGCGTTCTCGTTCCCGGGGATGAGCGAGGACGCCAGGATCACGGTGTCGTCCGGGCCGACCGAGATCCGCTGGTGGGTCTTGGTCGCGATCCGGGCGAGGGCTGCCATGGGCTCCCCCTGCGAGCCGGTGCACATGAGCACGATCTCGTCGTCGGGCATGCTGCCGGCGAGCTTCTGCTCGATCAGGACGCCCGGGGGGACGGTGAGATACCCCAGCGCGCCCGCGATCGTCATGTTGCGGACCATCGACCGGCCGACGAACGCGACCCGGCGACCGTGGCGCGCTGCGGCGTCGACCACCTGCTGCACCCGGTGTACGTGCGAGGAGAACGACGCCACGACGATCCGACCGGTCGCCGCCGCGAAGACGACGTCGAGCACGGGAGCGATCTCGCGCTCGGGGGCCACGAAGCCGGGGACCTCCGCGTTGGTGGAGTCGACCATGAACAGGTCCACTCCCGCCTCCCCCAGCCGCGCGAACGCGCGCAGGTCGGTCAGCCGGCCGTCGAGCGGGAGCTGGTCCATCTTGAAGTCACCCGTGTGCAGCACCGTCCCCGCGGCGGTGCGGACCGCGACCGCGAGCGCGTCCGGGATCGAGTGGTTGACGGCGACGAACTCGCACTCGAACGGGCCGAACCGCTCGGTCTGCCCGGCGGCGACCTCCATGGTCAGCGAGTCGAGCCGGAACTCGGCGAGCTTGGCCTCGAGGAAGGCGAGCGTGAGCTGGGACCCGGCGATGGGGATGTCACCGCGCAGGCGCAGCAGGTACGGCACCGCACCGATGTGGTCCTCGTGACCGTGCGTGAGCACGATCGCCTCGATGTCCTCGAGCCGGCCGTCGAGGTAGCTGAAGTCCGGCAGGATCAGGTCGACGCCGGGCTGGGTGTCCTCCGGGAAGAGCACCCCGCAGTCGATGACGAGCAGCCGCCCGGCGTGCTCGAGCACGGTCATGTTGCGACCGATCTCGCCGAGCCCGCCCAGGGCGACGATGCGCAGTGCCCCTTCGGCGAGCGGGGGCGGCGGACCGAGCTCGGGGTGCGGGTGCGACACGGCGGTTCCCGGGCCGGTCAGGTCGCGGGCAGCAGGCCGGCCGCGAGCAGGGCGGCACGGACCACCTCGACCTCGTCCGGGTCGGCCTCGACGTGCGGCAGCCGCACGGTGCGGCCGGGGATCAGCCCGAGCAGCTCGAGGGCGGTCTTCGACCGCACGACCCCGTTCCCGGACCCGCAGATGACGTCGATCGCCGGGAGCATCGAGACGAAGACCGCGCGCGCCGCGACGAGGTCACCCGCATCCACGGCACGCACGAGGGCCGCCAGCTCGTCGCCGACCAGGTGCCCGGCCATGCTCACCACGCCGGCCGCGCCATGGGCGAGGAACGCCAGGTTGAGCGCGTCGTCACCGGAGTAGAAGGCGAGGTCGGTGCGGGCCATCGTGCGGGCGGCGGCGAAGACGTCCCCGGTCGCGTCCTTGACCGCGACGATCCGGTCGTGGGCCGCCAGCCGGTCGAGGGTCTCGGGCGCGTACCGCACGACCGTGCGGCCGGGCACGTCGTAGAGCATGACCGGCAGGCCGGTGGCGTCCGCGACGGCGACCGTGTGCCGGTAGACGCCCTCCTGCGAGGGCCGCGAGTAGTACGGGCTCACCACGAGCAGGCCGTGCGCCCCCGCGGCGGCGGCCTGCTCGGCCATCCGCACGGCGTGCTTGGTGTCGTTGGAGCCGGCCCCGGCCACGATGACGGCCCGGTCGCCGACGGCGGCCACGACGGCGGTGATCAGGTCGGCCTTCTCCGGCGCGTGCGTGGTGGGCGACTCCCCGGTGGTGCCGTTGAGCACCAGGCCGTCATGCCCATGGTCCACGAGGTGCGTCGCCAGCCGGACGGCCGCGTCGACGTCGACCTCGCCCGCCACCGTCATCGGGGTGACCATCGCGGTGAGCACCGCGCCGAACGGGCGCGCAGGCACCGACGGGCGGGCAGGGGAGGTGGGGGTCGTGGCGGCCGGCATGGTCCCCAAACTACCGCGCGCCACCCCGGGCGGGTGTCAGCCGGCGGCGGTCGCCCGCTCGTAGGAGACGAACCGGTAACGCAGTCCGGTGCTCGACGTGTGCCACGCCGGTGCAGGGCCGACGGCGGCGGGCTCGGTCGCCACCACGCGCCAGTGGTCGCCGATCTCGGGTGCGCGGACATCCCCCGCAGCCGGCTCGAGCGTGAGGTCGAGCTCGGTGACCTCGAGCCGGTCGGCCCGGGCGATGGTGGCGGCATAGAGCTGGGCACCGCCGATCACCCAGGCGGTGCCCGGGGTGAGCGCGCCGGCGAGCGCGACGGCCGAGTCGACGTCGGCCGCCACCGCCGCGCCCGCGAAGGTGGCGCCGGCCCGGCGGGTCAGGACGATGTTCGCGCGACCGGGCAGCGGCCGGAACCGCGGCGGCAGGGACTCCCAGGTCGACCGTCCCATGATCACCGGCCGCCCGGTGGTCAGGGCGCGGAAGTGCGCCAGGTCCTCGGGCAGGTGCCACGGCATGCCGCCGTCGCGGCCGATCACCGCACCGCCGCCGTCGGCCGGGCGGGCCTGGGCCCAGATCAGCGCCAGGTGCGGCGCGGTCATACCGCGACCGGGGCCTTGATCGCCGGGTGGTGCCGGTAGTCGCGCATCGTCACGTCCTCGAAGGAGTACTCGAAGATCGACGGGGCCGGCGTCAGCTCGAGCGTCGGGAACGGGTACGGCTCCCGGGAGAGCTGCTCGCGCACCTGGTCGACGTGGTTGTCGTAGATGTGGCAGTCGCCGCCGGTCCAGATGAACTCGCCGACCTCGAGGCCGGTCTGCGCCGCGACCATGTGGGTGAGCAGCGCGTAGCTCGCGATGTTGAACGGCACCCCGAGGAACAGGTCGGCGCTGCGCTGGTAGAGCTGGCAGGACAGCCGGCCGTCCGCGACGTAGAACTGGAAGAACGCGTGACACGGCGCGAGCGCCATCTTCGGGATCTCGGCGACGTTCCAGGCCGAGACGATCATGCGGCGCGAGTCCGGGTCGGTGCGCAGCGTCTCGAGCACCTGGGTGATCTGGTCGACCGGTCCGTCGGGCGTCGGCCACGCGCGCCACTGCGCCCCGTAGACCGGGCCGAGCTCGCCGTCGGGCCCCGCCCACTCGTCCCAGATCTTCACGCCGTGCTCCTGCAGCCACGCGACGTTCGAGTCCCCGCGCAGGAACCAGAGCAGCTCGTACACGATCGACTTCAGGTGCACGCGCTTGGTCGTCACCAGCGGGAACCCCTCGGCCAGGTCGAACCGCATCTGGTGGCCGAACACGCTCCGGGTCCCGGTCCCGGTGCGGTCCGCCTTCGGGGTGCCGTCGGTGAGGACCAGTCGCAGCAGGTCCTCGTACTGGGTCCGCACCGGTCGAGTCATGCCGGTCATCCTAGGTCGTGCGGCTTCGGGCAGCTTCGGGCGGATTCGTGCGGCGCTGGCGGCGCCGGGGGGCAATACTGACGCCTATGTCGACGCCGACCCTGCCCCCCACCGTGGCGGCACACCTCCCGACCGGCCTGCTCATCGACGGGGCCTGGCGCCCCGCGACCGGGGGCGGGACGTTCCCCGTCGGCGATCCCGGCACCGGCGAGATCCTCTTCGACGTGGCCGACGCGACCCCGCAGGACGGGCTCGCGGCCCTCGCGGCGGCCGATGCCGCCCTGCCCGCCTGGCGCGCCGTGGCCCCGCGGGAACGCGGCGAGCTGCTGCGGGCCGTGTTCCAGACCCTGATCGCCCGGATCGACGACTTCGCGGCCCTGGTGACCGCCGAGGGCGGCAAGCCGCTGGCCGAGTCCCGCGCGGAGGTGGTCTACGCCGCGGAGTACGTGCGCTGGTACTCCGAGCAGGCCGTGCGGATCAACGGGCTGACCCGCACCGCGCCGTCGGGTGCCAACCGCCAGCTCGTGCTGCGCCGGCCGGTCGGCCCCGCGCTGCTCATCACGCCGTGGAACTTCCCGATCGCGATGATCACCCGCAAGGTGGCCCCCGCGCTCGCCGCGGGGTGCACCGTCGTGATCAAGCCGGCCGGGCTCACCCCGCTGACGACGGCGCTGTTCGCCGAGGTCGTCCGGGCCGAGCTCGCCGAGCGGGGGCTGCCCACCGGGGTGATCAACGTCGTGCCGACGTCGTCGTCGAGCCGGCTGGTCGAACCGTTGCTGGCCGACTCCCGGCTGCGCAAGCTCTCGTTCACCGGCTCGACCGAGGTCGGCCGCGTGCTGCTGCGCGGCGCGGCCGAGGGCGTGCTGCGCACCTCGATGGAGCTCGGCGGCAACGCGCCGTTCCTCGTGTTCGAGGACGCCGACATCCCCGCCGCGGTCACCGGCGCGGTCGCCGCCAAGATGCGCAACGCCGGTCAGACCTGCGTCGCGGCGAACCGGTTCCTGGTGCACGAGTCGGTCGCGAAGGAGTTCGCGGCGGGGCTGACGGCCGCGTTCGAGGCGCTCGTCGTCGGGCACGGGGCGTCCGTGGGCACCACGGTCGGCCCGCTGATCGAGGAGAAGGCCGTCGACCGGGTCGACCGGTGGGTCACCGAGGCGGTGGACGACGGCGCTCGGGTCACCACGGGTGGCGACCGCCCCCGCCGGGCCGGCTGGTTCTACGAGCCCACGGTGCTCACCGGGGTGAGCCCCGACTCGCGGATCGTGCGTGAGGAGGTCTTCGGGCCGGTCGCACCGATCGTGACGTTCGCCGACGAGGACGAGGCGCTCACCATGGCGAACTCGACCGAGTTCGGGCTGGTCGCCTACGCCTACACGCGCGACATCGGGCGCGCCTTCCGGGTCGCCGAGCAGATCGAGGCCGGGATGCTCGGGCTCAACCGCGGCATGGTCTCCGACGCGAGCGCGCCGTTCGGTGGCGTGAAGTCCTCGGGCCTGGGGCGCGAGGGCGGCGAGGCCGGCATCGAGGAGTACCTCGAGAGCGTGTACGTGGCGCTGTAAGGACGTCTGGACCGCGAGGGGGTCAGGAACGCGGCGACGATAGCCTGACCCGCGTGATCGACGATCCCCGCGCCCGGACCGCCGTCCGGCAGGCCGTGAGCGTGTCCGTGGCGACCGGGCTGTACGGCGTCTCGTTCGGCGCGCTCGCCGTGGCCGCGGGCCTCAGCCTGCCGCAGACGATCGCCCTGAGCGCCCTGATGTTCTCGGGCGGCTCGCAGTTCGCGTTCATCGGTGTCCTCGGCGCGGGCGGCACGCCGCTGGCGGCCGTGGCCACCGCCGGGCTGCTCGGGGCGCGCAACGCGCTCTACGGCGTGCGGGTCGCCCCCCTGCTGGGTGCGACCGGCTGGCGACGCCCGCTCGCGGCCCACCTGACGATCGACGAGTCCACCGCGGTCGGCACGGCGCAGCCGACGCCGCTCGCGAACCGGGCCGGGTTCTGGTGGACCGGGATCGGGGTGTTCGTGGCCTGGAACGCCTGCACGGTGGCCGGGGCCGTGCTCGGCGACGCCCTCGGGGATCCTCGCCGGTACGGGCTCGACGCCGCGGCGCCGGCCGCGTTCCTCGCCCTGGTGTGGCCGCGCCTGGCCGGGCGGACCGCGCAGCTGACCGCGCTGGCGGCCGTCGTCGTCGCCCTCGGGCTGACGCCGATCACGCCCCCGGGGGTCGGCGTGCTCGCGGCCGCCCTCGTGGCGGTCGTGATCGGCTGGACCCGGCCCCAGACGCCCCGGCAGCAGGCCGCCGCCGATCTGCGGGAGGTCTCGTGAGCACCGGGACGATGACCTGGCTCGCCCTCCTGGCAGCCTCGGGCGTGGTCTTCGCCCTCAAGCTGGTCGGCCACCTCGTGCCCGAGCACTGGCTCGCCGACCCGCGGGTCGCTCGCACCGCGTCACTCGTGACCGTCGCGCTGCTCGCGGCGCTCGTGGCGGTGCAGACCCTGACCTCCGGGTACCACGTCGTGCTCGACGCGCGCCTGCCCGCGCTGGTCGTGGCCGCCGTGGCGCTCGCCCTGCGCGCGCCGTTCATCGTCGTGGTGATCGCTGCGGCAGCGACCGCCGCCGGCCTGCGCGCGCTGGGATAGCCTGCCCCCGTGCCCATGCCTCCTTCCCTCGTCCCGGCCCGCTGATGGCCCTGTTCAGCGAGCACGCCGACGTCTCGGTCCGCCCGGCGGTACCCGGTGACGAGGTGTCCATCACCGAGATCCAGCTCGCGGCCTGGCGGTCCGGGCATGCCGACGTGCTCGGATCGGCGGCCCTCGACAGCCTGGACCCGGCGGTCTTCGAGGCGCGCTGGGCGGCCGCGATCCGCACGCCGCCCGGGGCGGGATACCGCGTGCTCGCCGCGTGCGAGGGCGCCACGGTCGTCGGTTTCGCGTCCGTGCGGCCCCTGTCGGCGGACGAGGCGACGCCGCTCGCGGCCCCCGGCGGCGAGCTGCTGGCGCTCGAGGTCGCGGAGCGCTCTCAGCGCACCGGCCACGGCTCGCGGCTCCTCGCGGCCACGGTCGACCTGCTGCGGCAGGACGGTGCGACCTATCTCGTCGCCTGGGTCCTCGACGGCGACTCCGCACGAGCGCAGTTCCTGCGCTCGTCCGGTCTCGGCCCGGACGACACCACCCGGGAGCTCGCTACCGGCCCGACCCCGGACCGCACCGTGTCCGAGCACCGCTGGTCCGCCGAGCTGTAGGTCGCCGAGCGGTACTCGCCGACCTGACGTGCTCAGCCCGCGCGGTGCAGCCCGGCCGCGCGGCGCAGGGCCTCCCGGGCGCGTTTGCGGTCCCCCGCGGCGTCGTACGCAAACGCGAGCCGGTACCAGGCGGCCCAGTCGCCACGGTTCGCCTCGGCCTCGCGCCGGACGTCCTCGAACGCCACCCGCGCGGCGGCCCGGTCGATGCGCCCGCTCGGCGAGCGCGGCAGGTCATCGACCTGGAGCTCGCCCTGCCCTGCGAGCTCGTCCGCCATCCGTTGGCCCGCGACCGCCAGCCGCCACTCGCGCACCACGAACCAGATCGCGATCACGGGGAGCACGAGGAACGCGACCCCGAGCGCCACCCCGACCGGTTCGCCGGTGCGCATCAGCGCGACCGCGCGGGACGCGACGAGGGCCACGTAGAGCCCGAGCAGCCCGGTCAGGGCCATGGCCCCCAGCCGAGGGAGCCAGCGCCGTCGGATCGCGGTCATGGCCGGTCAGCCGAGGTCGAGCAGGTGATCGAGGCCGACCGTCAGGCCCGGCCGACCGCCGACGGCGCGCACCGCGAGGAGCACCCCCGGCATGAAGGAGACCCGGTCGAACGAGTCGTGCCGGATCGTGAACTGCTCCCCCGGGTTGCCGAACAGGATCTCCTCGTGCGCGACCAGCCCCCGCAGACGGACGCTGTGCACGCGCACGCCGTCGACGTCGGCGCCCCGTGCACCCTCCAGGGCGGTGGTGGTCGCGTCGGGGACCGCGCCGAGACCCGCGTCGGCGCGCGCGGCGGCGATCGCGGCGGCGGTGTGCCGAGCAGTGCCCGACGGGGCGTCGACCTTGTCGGGGTGGTGCAGCTCGATGACCTCGGCCGACTCGAAGTACCGGGCGGCGGTCGCGGCGAAGGTCATGGCCAGCACCGCGCCGAGGGCGAAGTTCGGGGCGATCACGACCCCGATCCCCGGCGCGCGGGTCAGGTGCGCGCGCACGCGCTCGAGCGACTCGTCGGTCCACCCGGTCGTGCCCACGACGGCGTGCACGCCCGCATCGATCAGCGCGTGCACGTTCGCCTCGGTCGCCGACGGGACGGTGAAGTCGACCGCCACCTGGGCCCGCAGCGACGGCAGCACCGCGAGCTCGTCGCCGGCATCGAGCGCGGCGACCAGGGTCAGGTCCGGCGCGCCCTCGACGGCGGCGACCACGGTCCGTCCCATCCGCCCGCTCGCCCCGAGCACCACGACCCGGGTGCGGTCGGGGTCCGGCTGGTCGTTCGACAGGCTCTGCGCGCTCACGGCACGAAACCCTAGTCGCCGAACGGGCCGATGCGGACGACCGAGCGTGGGCGGGCGGCCAGGTCCGCCGCGAGGTCGCGCACGTCCTGCACCGTGACCGCCCGGATGAGCTCGAGCGACTCGTCGAGGTTGGTGAGCTCGCCGAAGACCAGCTCCGCCTTGCCGAGCCGGCTCATCCGCGCGCCGGAGTCCTCCATGCCGAGCACGAGGCCGCCTGAGAGCTGCCCGATGCTCCGGGTGAGCTCGCCGGCGGTGATGCCGTCGTTCGCGAGGCGCTCCCACTCCTCCTCGAGCAGCGAGGTCACCTGGTCGACCTTGGCCGGGGCGCACCCGGCGTACAGGCCGAAGATGCCGGTGTCGGCGTGGCCGGACGCGAACGAGTAGGTGGAGTAGGCCAGCCCGCGCTTCTCGCGGATCTCCTGGAACAGCCGCGACGACATGCCGCCGCCGAGCGCCGCGTTGAGGACCGAGAGCGTGTACCGCCGCGGGTCGGTGGCGACCAGCCCGGTGCCACCGATGATCACGTTGGCCTGCTCGGTCGTGCGACGCACCGTGACCTGCGCACCCTGGGTGGGGATGCCCGCGATCGCGTCGGGTGCGTCCACCCCGACGCGCCGGGCGGTCGGGGCCGACGACGACGACGCGTCCCAGCCGCCGTCGGTCAGCGCGCCGAGCACCTGCGCGCACAGCGCGTCGTGGTCGACGCTGCCCGCGGCCGTGACGACGAGCGTGCGGGGGTTGTAGTGCTCGCGGTAGTGCTCCCACACGGCGGCGCGGGGCACGGCCTTGATGGTGTCGGGGGTGCCACCGATGGGCCGGCCGAGCGGGTGCTCCCCCAGCACGGCGGTGGCGAACAGCTCATGCACGACGTCGGACGGGTCGTCGTCGTTCATCGCGAGCTCTTCGAGGATCACGCCACGTTCGGTCTCGAGCTCGTCGGCGTCGAGCCGCGGCGAGCTGACCATGTCCGTGATGACGTCGACCGCCATCGGCAGGTCGTCATCGAGGATCCGGGCGTAGTAGCAGGTGTGCTCTTTGCCGGTCGAGGCGTTGGCCTCGCCGCCGACGGCGTCGAACGCCTCGGCGATGTCCATGGCGGAGCGACGGGTCGTGCCCTTGAACAGCAGGTGCTCGAGGAAGTGGGTCGAGCCGTGGTGGCCGTCGCGCTCGTCGCGCGACCCCACCCCGACCCAGGCACCGACCGTGGCCGAGCGAACGCCCGGCATCAGCTCGGTGAGGACCCGCACCCCGCCGGGCAGGACGGAACGACGCACGATCGCGTCGCCGTCCTGCCCGGCGGTGAGCTCGCTGCCCGGATCACCGGGCGCGACGAGCTCGAATGCGAGTGGCACGTCAGGCGTTGGCGTCGGCCGGGGCCGCGTCGGCCGCGTCCTCGTCCACGACGGCGTGCAGCGAGAGCTTGCCGCGCGGGTCGATCTCACCGATCTCGACCTGGACCTTCTGGCCGATGGACAGCACGTCGTCGACGTTCTCGACGCGCTTGCCGCCCACCAGCTTGCGGATCTGCGAGATGTGCAGCAGTCCGTCCTTGCCCGGGGACAGCGAGATGAAGGCGCCGAACGGCGTCGTCTTGACGACGGTGCCGACGAAACGCTCGCCGATCTCCGGCATCATCGGGTTGGCGATCGCGTTGATCGCCGCCCGGGCGGCCTCCGCCGACGGTCCGTCGGTGGCGCCGATGTAGACCGTGCCGTCGTCCTCGATCGAGATCGTGGCGCCGGTCTCCTCCTGGATCTGGTTGATCATCTTGCCCTTCGGGCCGATGACCTCGCCGATCTTGTCGACGGGGACCTTCACCGAGATGACGCGGGGCGCGAACGGGGACATCTCGTCCGGGACGTCGATGGCCTCGGCCAGGACGTCGAGGATCGCGAGCCGTGCGTCGCGCGCCTGGGTCAGCGCGGCAGCCAGGACCGAGGCCGGGAGGCCGTCGAGCTTGGTGTCGAGCTGGATCGCGGTGATGAAGTCGCGGGTTCCGGCGACCTTGAAGTCCATGTCACCGAACGCGTCCTCGGCGCCGAGGATGTCCGTGAGGGCCGCGTAGCGCGGCTTGCCCTCGAACACGTCGGACACGAGGCCCATCGCGATGCCGGCGACGGGCGCCTTGAGCGGGACACCGGCGTTGAGCAGCGACAGCGTCGAGGCGCAGACCGAGCCCATCGACGTCGAGCCGTTGGAGCCGAGCGCCTCGGAGACCTGGCGGATCGCGTAGGGGAACTCCTCACGCGTGGGCAGCACCGGCATGAGGGCCCGCTCGGCGAGCGCGCCGTGTCCGATCTCGCGACGCTTGGGCGAACCCACGCGACCGGTCTCACCGGTCGAGTACGGCGGGAAGTTGTAGTTGTGCATGTAGCGCTTGCGCGTCTCCGGGGAGAGCGTGTCGAGCTGCTGCTCCATGCGGAGCATGTTCAGCGTGGTGACGCCCAGGATCTGGGTCTCGCCGCGCTCGAACAGCGCCGAACCGTGCACGCGCGGCAGGACCTCGACCTCGGCCGACAGGGTGCGGATGTCCGCGAGCCCGCGGCCGTCCATGCGCACGCCGTCGGTGAGGACGCGGTGACGCACGAGCGCCTTGGTCAGGGCGCGAACCGAGGCCGACAGCTCCTTCTCGCGACCGGCGAACTCGCCGGAGAGCTGCGTGAGCGCCGCAGCCTTGATCTCGTCGAGGCGGTTCTCGCGGTCCTGCTTGTCCGCGATGGTGAGCGCCACGGTGAGGTCGGCCTCGACGACGGCCTTGACGGCCGCGTAGGTGTCGTCCTGGTAGTCGAGGAAGCGCGGGAACTCGCGGACCGGCTTGGCGGCGCGAGCGGCCAGATCGGCCTGCGCGTCGCAGAGCGCCTTGAGGAACGGCTTGGCGGCCTCGAGGCCCTCGGCCACGACGGCCTCGGTCGGCGCGGTGGCGCCTTCGCTGATGAGGTTCCACGAGTCGTTCGTGGCCTCGGCCTCGACCATCATGATCGCGACGTCGTCACCGACGACGCGACCGGCGACGACCATCTCGAAGACGGCCCGCTCCTTCTGGGTGTACTTCGGGAAGGCGACCCACTGGCCGTCGACGAGCGCGATGCGCACGCCGGCGATCGGGCCGGTGAACGGCAGGCCGGAGAGCTGCGTCGACAGCGACGCGGCGTTGATCGCGAGCGTGTCGTACGCGTCGTCGGGGTTGAGTGCCATGACGGTGATGACGACCTGCACCTCGTTGCGCAGGCCCTTGGCGAACGTGGGGCGCAGCGGGCGGTCGATCAGGCGGCAGGCCAGGATCGCCTCGGTGGAGGGGCGGCCCTCGCGGCGGAAGAACGAGCCGGGGATGCGACCCGCGGCGTACATCCGCTCCTCGACGTCGATCGTCAGGGGGAAGAAGTCGAACTGGTCCTTGGGGTACTTGCCGGCCGTCGTGGCCGACAGCAGCATGGTGTCGCCGTCCAGGTACGCGACGGCGGAGCCGGCGGCCTGACGGGCGAGGCGGCCGGTCTCGAAACGCACGGTGCGCGTCCCGAACTTGCCGTTGTCGATGATGGCTTCGCTGAACTCGATCTCGGGACCCTCCATGGGTACCCTCCTCTTTCGTGAAGGCGCCGACAGTCCGCGGCGATCTTCGATCGAGGTCCGCGAAAGCCGTGCCTTCGCGAGCCACTACCGAGGACCTCCACGGGCCGGGACGACGCGTGGTTTCTCCAACTCCGTGTGCGCGGGGCGCGAGGCCCCACACGGGGCCAGCCCGGACCTCGGTGAGGTCCGGGCTGGTGTGGCGTGACTAGCGACGCAGGCCGAGGCGCCCGATGAGGGCGCGGTACCGGTTGATGTCGATGCGCTTGAGGTAGCTGAGCATGCGGCGACGCTTACCCACGATGAGGAGCAGGCCCCGACGGCTGTGGTGGTCGTGCTTGTGCTCCTGGAGGTGCGCGGTCAGGTCGGTGATGCGCTGCGTCATCATCGCGATCTGGACCTCCGGGGATCCGGTGTCGCCCTCGTGCGTGGCGAAATCCGTCATGATGGACTGCTTCTTGGCTGCTTCGAGGGGCACGGCTCTCCTAGTTGTCTCGCTGCGCGGTGCTCTGGGGCATATCCACCCGAGCGCTCTGGGTCCGCGGCCGATCTGACGGCGACCCGATGTTACCAGTCAGTCGGCGGGCCACCCGCATCGGCCAGCAGGTCGCGCGCCCGATCGACGTCTTCGCGCATCTGCACGACGAGCTCGTCGACCGAGTCGAAGCGCAAGGTGGGCCGCAGATGAGCGACGAACTCGAACGCGACCTCCTCGCCGTACAGGTCCAGATCGGTCCGGTCGAGCGCGTAGGCCTCGATCCGCTGCGTGACCCCGTCGAACGTCGGGTTGGTGCCGATCGAGATCGCCGCGGGCAGCACGACGTCGGCCGGGTCGGCCACCGCCCCACCCCCGGCGGGCGGAGCGAGCCGGCGCAGCCAGCCGGCGTAGACGCCGTCGGCCGGGACCATCCCGGCGACCTCGGGGCCGAGGTTCGCCGTCGGGAAGCCGAGCTCGCGCCCGCGGGCGTCGCCGTGCACGACGACGCCGCGCACCCGGTGCGGGCGGCCCAGCACCGTGGCGGCCGCGGTCACCCGGCCCTCGATCAGCAGCTCACGGACCCAGGTCGACGACCAGCGCCGGTGCAGCGGGTCGGCGACATGCCGCAGCCGCTCGTCCTGCGGGGTGTTGCCACGCAGGTCGGAAGGCTCCTGCTCGGCCGCGAGGTCCTCGATGACCTCGACCGTGAACCCGTACCGCTCCCCCAGCTTGGTCATCGTGGTGAGGTCACCGGCATTGCCCCAGCCGAACCGGACGTCGCGCCCGACCACCACGGTCCGCGCACCGAGCGCGTCCACGAGGTACCGGCTGACGAACTCCTCGGGCGTCTGCCGCGCGAAGTCGAGCGTGTAGTGCAGCAGCAGGACGGCGTCGAGGCCGGTGCGCTCGAGCAGCGCGAGCCGGTCGTCGACGCCCGTCAGCAGCGGCGGAGCGGTGTCGGGGTGGTGCACCTGCGCGGGGTGCGGCGAGAACGTGACCGCCACGGCCTGCGCCCCGACGGCGCGCGCGTCGGCGACCATCCGGGTCAGCACGCTGCGGTGCCCGCGATGCACGCCGTCGAAGTTGCCGAGCGTGACAACCGACGGCCCGAATCCCGTGGGGACCTGGGAAAGGTCGGTCCAGCGATGCACGATCACTCCCGGTGTGTGTGGGCGTCCGCTCACGGAGATGGGGCGGAGGCGAGGACAAGACTGCCACGCCCGACGGCGCGGCCCGCTCGCCCGACGTCAGGCGGGTGCGAACACCAGCACCGGACGGGCGTGCGGCCCGCTCGCCTCGAGCAGGGCGACCAGGGTCCCGTCGGGCGCGATGGCGGCCACCGTCTCGCCGACGGGCTGCTCGCCGACGTCGATCCGCTTGCCGTACGACAGCGCCGCGGCCTCCTCGGGGGTGAGATCGCGCACGACGAACGTCGCCCGGGCCGCGTCCGCGAGCGAGAGCACGTCGAGCGGCATGTCCGCCGGGAGGTTCTTGAGCTCGTCGAGCGTGCGGGATCCCGCCAGCCCGTACCCGCCCACCCGGGTCCGGCGCAGCGCCGTGAGGTGCCCGCCGACACCGAGCGCGGTGCCGAGGTCGCGGGCGAGCGCCCGGATGTAGGTGCCCGAGGAGCACACCACGGTCACGTCGACGTCCAGGACGACGATCTCGCCGTCGGGCATCGCGCCGGCGGGCATCGCATCGCCCGGCAGGCTCACCGGGCGCACCTCGTGCACCTCGAACCGGGAGATGGTCACGGGCCGCGCGGCCAGCTCGACCTGCTCGCCGTTGCGGACCCGGGCGTAGGCACGCTGGCCGTCGACCTTGATCGCGCTGACCGAGCTCGGGACCTGCTCGATCGGGCCGGTCAGGACCGCGACGCCGGCGTCGATCGCCGCGCGGGTGACGGCGGACGCGTCGGCGGCGGTGAGCAGCTCGCCCTCCGCATCGTCGGTCGTGGTGGCCACGCCGAGCCGGATGGTGGCGACGTACTCCTTGTCCGCACCGACCACGTAGGTCAGCAGCCGGGTCGCCCGGCCGATGCCGAGCACGAGGACACCGGTGGCCATCGGGTCGAGCGTGCCGGCGTGCCCGACCTTGCGCGTGCCCGCGACCCGGCGCATGCGCGCCACGACGTCGTGGCTCGTCCAGCCGGCGGGCTTGTCGACGACGACCAGACCGTCGGCGGCGGTCGGGCGGCGGGGCGGCCGTTCGCCGGGTGCGGACCGCGGGCGCGACGCCGCGGCGGTCATCGCCCGACCTCCGCGCGCGCACCCGCGAGGGCGACCGGCAGCCCGCTGCCGAACGTGCACACCGTGAGCGCGTCGAGCGCGAGGTCCTCGCCGGCATGCTCGGGCGCACCGACCGCGAGCATGACGTTGATGAGCATCCCGTGGGCCACGAAGACCCGCGCCTCGTCCTCACCCTCGCCGGTGCGCTCCCGGTAGAGGCGGTAGGACTCGCCGAGCGTGTGGCGGGCGAGCCGGCCGATCTCCGGCTCGGAGCCCGCGGCGAACCCGTGCAGCAGGAGCAGCAGCAGGTCACGGTCGGCGAGCAGGCCCACGTAGGCCTCCCCCATCTCGCGCGTGGCCTCGGGCCCGGGCGCGACCGCGGCCAGCGCCTCGAGGACGCGACGGCTCGCCCGCTCGTAGACCTCGGCGAACAGCTGTTGCTTGCCCCCGAACAGGCGCACCACGTACGGCTGGGAGACCCTGGCCGCGCGCGCGACCTGGTCCGTCGTCGTACCGGAGTAGCCCCCCGCGGCGAACACGGTCAGGGCGGCCCGCAGGATCTGCTCCCGGCGCTCCCCTGCGGTCATCCGTCGAACCAGTTCCTCGTTCATCCTTGACATGTTATCAGTCGATGCCTACCGTCGGTCGAGTTAGTAATCATCCGATGCATACAGGAGCTCTCATGACTGTCACCGCACCGACCGACCAGGCACCGCCCCCTCGCCCGACCGCGAGCCCGCGCCGCGCCGTGCCTCTAGCGGTCGCCCTCGCCGCCGCCTCGATCCCGATGTTCATGTCGACGCTCGACAACCTCGTGATGACCAGCGCCCTGCCCGTGATCCAGGCCGACCTGGGCGCGAGCATCGAGCAGCTGCAGTGGATGGTGAACGCCTACACGCTCACGTTCGCCACCCTGATGCTCGCCGCCGCCACGCTCGGTGACCGCTGGGGTCGACGGCGGGTGTTCCTCGGCGGGATCGCCGTGTTCACCCTCGCCTCGATCGGCTCCGCGCTCGCGACCTCGGCCGGGGCCCTCATCGCCGCCCGCGCGATCCAGGGGGTCGGGGGCGCCGCCATCATGCCGCTGTCGCTGACGCTGCTGGCAGCCGCTGTCCCGGCGTCGCGTCGCGCGATGGCGATCGGTGTCTGGGGCGGCGTCTCGGGGCTCGGCGTCGCCCTCGGGCCCGTCATCGGGGGTGCGGTCGTCGACGGCTTCTCGTGGCAGGCGATCTTCTGGCTCAACGTCCCCGTCGCGCTCCTCGCGGTCCCGCTGATCCTGCGCGCCCTGCCCGAGTCCCACGGTCGGCGTCAGCCGCTCGACGTCGTCGGCCTCACCCTGGTCGGGTCGGGCGTGCTGGCGGGAGTCTGGGGAATCGTGCGGGCCAACGAGCTCGGCTGGGGCTCGGCCACCGTGGTCGCGGCGCTCGTCGGCGGGGCGGCGCTGATCGTCGCGTTCGTCGGCTACGAGAGCCGCGCGGTGCACCCGCTCGTACCGCTGCGACTGTTCCGCTCACGCAGCTTCTCGGTGGCCAACATCACCTCGTTGGCCTTCAGCGTCGGCATGTTCGGGGCGGTCTTCCTGCTCGCCCAGTACCTGCAGGTCGTCAACGGCTACACCCCGCTCGAGGCCGGGATCCGGACGCTGCCGTGGACCGCAGCGCCGATGGTCGTCGCCCCGATCGCCGGGCTGCTGGCCCCCCGGGTGGGCGTGCGGGTGCTGCTCGGCACCGGGCTCGCGCTCCAGGCGCTGGGCCTGACCTGGCTCGCGCTCAGCGTCGGGGCCTCGACCCCGTACGTGGATCTCGTGCCCGGGTTCGTCCTGGCGGGCATCGGGATGGGGCTGACCTTCGCGCCGAGCGCCACCGCGGTGCTCTCCGACATGGCTCCCGACGACCACGCGACGGCGAGCTCGACGAACGCCACGATCCGCGAGATCGGCGTCGCGCTGGGCGTCGCCGTCCTGGTCGCCGTCTTCCAGGCCGGCGGCGGCACGCTCACCCCGACCGGCTACGACCAAGGCCTGCGCACCGCGATCCTCACCGGTGCTGCGGTGCTGGCGGTGGGAGCCGTCGCGACCCGCTGGCTCCCCCGGACCACCGGCCGCGCCGCGGTCCGAACCGGCCCGGGGACCCCGATCCCGGCCCGGTCACCGGCCACCGTCTGAGCCACACCGCACCGAAAAGGCCCGAGCGGTGGCGTCCGTTCCTGGACGTCACCGCTCGGGCCTTCGGGGTGGGGCGAGGGGTCAGGCGTCCTCGTCCTCGTCCGACTCGTCGTCGTCGACCGGTGCCTTCTTGTACGGGTCGGCGTCGCCCGCGTACACGGCCCCGGCGGCCAGGGCGGCCACCTCGGCGTCGCGACGTGCGGCCTCGTTCAGGGCGGCGGTCATGTTGGCGGCCGTCTCAGGGACGGCGTCGAGGACGAACTCGAGCGAGGGCGTGAGCCGCACCCCGGTCTGCTTGCCGACCTCGGACCGCATCAACCCCTTGGCGCTCTCGAGCGCGACCGCCGACCCGGCGCGGGCCTCGGCGTCACCCAGGACGGTGTAGAAGACCGAGGCGTGCTGCAGATCGCCGGTGACGCGCACATCGGTCACCGTGACGAATCCGAGCCGCGGGTCCTTGATCCGCGTATCGATCATCTGGGCCACGATCACCTGGATCCGATCCGCGAGCTTGCGCGCGCGTGCGTGATCAGCCATGACTTGTTCTCCTTCTCGTGCCTGCTCAACTCATATCCAACCGAGAGGAAAGCCCGGGTGACGACATCACGTCGTCACCCGGGCTCTGCGCCCTCGTACTACTTGCGGGGCTTCTCCCGCATCTCGAAGGTCTCGATCACGTCGTCGATCTCGACGTCGTTGAACGAGCCGAGCCCGATACCGCACTCGTAGCCCTCGCGGACCTCCGTGGCGTCGTTCTTGAAGCGCTTGAGCGACTCGACCGTGAGGTTGTCCCCGACGACGACGCCCTTGCGCAGCACCCGCGCCTTGGAGTTGCGGACGATCTGACCGGTCCGTACCAGCGAGCCGGCGACGTTTCCGAACTTGGAGGACCGGAACACCTCGCGCACCTCGGCGGTGCCGAGCTGGACCTCTTCGTACTCCGGCTTGAGCATGCCCTTGAGGGCCGACTCGACGTCGTCGATCGCCTGGTAGATGACCGGGTAGAAGCGCACGTCGACACCCTCGCGGTCCGCGAGGTCCTCGACGCGCTCGCCGAACTTGACGTTGAACCCGATGATGATCGCGTTGTCGACCGTGGCTAGGTTGACGTCGTTCTGCGTGATGTCGCCCACCCCACGGTGGATGACGCGCAGCTCGACCTCTTCGCCGACGTCGATCTTGAGCAGCGAGTCCTCGAGCGCCTCGACGGCACCCGACACGTCACCCTTGAGGACCAGGTTGAGAGTCTCGACCTTGCCCTGCTGGAGAGCCTGGGTGAAGTCCTCGAGGCTGATCCGCTTGCGACGCTTCGCGAGCAGCGCGGCCCGCTGGGCGGCCTCACGCTTCTCGGCGATCTGCCGCGCGGTCCGCTCGTCGGGCGCCACCAGGATGGTGTCGCCGGCGCCCGGGACGGAGGCGAGCCCGAGGACCATGACCGGGCGAGCCGGTCCGGCTTCGAGGACGCTGCCGCCGTGCTCGTCGAACATCGCCCGGACGCGTCCGTGAGCGGTACCCGCCACGATCGCGTCGCCGACCTTGAGCGTGCCCTGCTGGACCAGCACGGTCGCGACCGCACCGCGGCCCTTGTCGAGGTTCGCCTCGATGGCGACCCCTCGCGCGGCCTTGTCGGGGTTGGCCCGCAGGTCGAGCGAGGCGTCTGCGGTGAGCAGCACGGCCTCGAGCAGCTGGTCGATGCCGAGGTTCTGCTTCGCGGAGACGTTGACGAACATCGTGTCGCCGCCGTACTCCTCCGCCACCAGGTTGTACTCGGTGAGCTGCTGGCGGATCTTGTCGGGGTTGGCCCCCTCCTTGTCCACCTTGTTGACCGCGACCACGATCGGCACGCCGGCGGCCTGGGCGTGGTTGAGCGCCTCGATCGTCTGCGGCATCACGCCGTCGTCGGCCGCGACCACGAGGATCGCGATGTCGGTGACCTGCGCACCACGTGCACGCATGGCGGTGAACGCCTCGTGACCCGGGGTGTCGATGAAGGTGACGGCGCGGTCGACGCCCTCGTGCACCGTGCGGACCTGGTAGGCACCGATGTGCTGGGTGATGCCACCCGCCTCACCGGCCACCACGTCGGTCTGCCGGATCGCGTCGAGGAGCTTCGTCTTACCGTGGTCGACGTGGCCCATGACGGTCACGACGGGCGGACGGGCCTTGAGCTGAGAGTCGTCCTCGTCCGCCAGCTCGGCGTCGAGGTCGATGTCGAAGGCCCCCAGCAGCTCGCGGTCCTCCTCCTCGGCCGAGACCATCTCGATGACGTAGCCGAGCTCGGCGGCGAGCGTGCCGAACATGTCCTCGTCCAGCGACTGCGTCGCGGTCACCATCTCACCGAGGTGGAACAGCACCGTGACCAGGCTGGCGGGGTTGGCGTCGATCTTGTCGGCGAAGTCGTTCAGCGACGAACCGCGACGCAGGCGCACCGGGGTGGTGCCACTGCCGCGCGGAACCTGCACGCCACCCAGCGAGGGGGCCTGCATCTGCTCGAACTCCTGGCGCTTGGCGCGCTTCGACTTCCGTCCACGAACGGGACGGCCTCCGGCGCGACCGAAGGCGCCCTGCGTGCTGCCGCGACCGGCACCACCGGGACGACCGCCACCACCGGGACGACCGGCGAAACCGCCGCCACCGGGCGCGCCACCAGGCGCACCACCGGCACCGCCGGGACGACCGGCGTAACCGCCGCCGCCACCACCGGGACGAGCAGCGCCGCCGCCGCGACCGGCCGGAGCCGGACGGTCACCGGGGCGACCGACCGCGGTGCGCTGGGGCATCATGCCCGGGCTCGGGCGGGGTCCGCCGGGGCGGGGTCCACCCGGACGGGGTCCGCCGGGACGCTCGGTCGACGCAGCGGGAGCACCCGCGGCTGCCGCCGGGTCGACCCGACGCTCACCGGGCCGGGGCATGCCCTGGCTCGGCGCGAACGGGTTGTTGCCGGGGCGCGGACCGCTGGTGCGGGGGCCGCTCGGGCGTGCAGCGGGCTCGGCCGGGGACTCCGGCGCGGCCGGACGACCGGAGCGCGGCATTCCCTGGCTGGGCGCGAACGGGTTGTTGCCCGGACGGGGTGCACCCGGGCGGGTTGCGGCCGACGCCGGTGCCGCGGGAGCCGGAGCTGCCGGGGCGGGGCGCGGGCCGGGAGAGGGCGCGGCCGAGGCGGCCGGCGCGACGGCGGGCGCAGGCGCGGCGGGAGCCGGGGCCTGCGGGGCCGGAGCGGAGACCGCTACCGGAGCCGGCGCCGGGGCGACGGGTGCCGGGGGGGCTGGCTGCTTGGCGCCGGGCTTGGGTGCCGCCGGAGCAGCAGCGCCAGCCGTCGTCGCACCGGCCGGGTACAGGTCGCGCAGCTTGCGCACGACCGGCGGCTCGATGGTCGAGGATGCCGAGCGGACGAACTCTCCGAGCTCGCCCAGCTTGTTCATGATCGTCTTGCTTTCCACACCGAGCTCTTTAGCGAGCTCGTATACGCGGACCTTAGCCACAACTCTCCTGTCTCGGCCCGCCCGGACAGGGTCAGGCCGTCGTTAGTACTGGGTACTCATCGCTGGGTACTCATCGCTGGATTCTCATCGGGCAGCCATCGGCTTCCAACCCGCTTTCGTGTCGCTGTCGGTAAGTCATCGGTGGCCGGCTGTGGAACCGGCACCGCTCTAGAGCGCCTGCAGGGCGACGAGGTACGCCTGCACCGCGGGAGCATTCACCGGACCTGCGAGATGCAGGGCCCGGGGGAATGCCCGACGACGTTCGGCGAGCTCGAGGCACTGAAGATCGGGGTGCAACCACGCACCCCTCCCCGGCAGGCAACGCCCGGTGTCGACCACGAGCTCGGGAGAATCTCCCGCACCCTCGGTCGCCACCACACGCACCAACACGGACCTGGACCCGGTGGACCGACACCCCACACACGTGCGCACCGGGCCCGTGATCGGCCCCGGCGTACCAGCGCTGGAGTGCCGGGCGCGAGGCCCAGCCGCGGTCAGTCTACCGCTCCCGCTCACCGGGCTTGACCGGGAGCGGCCTCCCCGCCGGCGTCGGTGACGGCGGCGGCGTCGGACCGGATGTCGATCCGCCAGCCAGTCAGCTTGGCAGCGAGGCGGGCGTTCTGCCCCTCTTTGCCGATCGCGAGCGAGAGCTGGAAGTCGGGCACGATCACCCGCGCGGCCCGGGCGACCGGGTCGACGACGGTGACCGAGAGCACCCGCGCCGGCGACAGCGCGTGCGCCACCATCTCGGCGGGGTCGTCGCTGTGGTCGACGATGTCGATCTTCTCGCCGTGCAGCTCGGACATGACCGCCCGCACGCGCGAGCCGAGCGGCCCGATGCAGGCGCCCTTGGCGTTGAGCCCGGGGACCTTGGTGCGCACCGACATCTTGGTGCGGTGCCCGGCCTCCCGCGCGATCGACATGATCTCCACGGTGCCGTCGGCGACCTCCGGCACCTCCAGCTCGAACAGCTTGCGCACGAGGTTGGGGTGGGTGCGCGAGAGCGTGACCTGCGGGCCGCGCGGGCCGCGGCCGACGTCGAGCACGTAGCCGCGCAGCCGCTCGCCGTGCACGTACTTCTCGGTGGGCACCTGCTCGTGGGCGGGCAGCACGGCCTCGGTCCCGCCGACGTCGACGAGCACGACGCGCGGGTCCCGGCCCTGCTGGATGACCCCGGCGAGGACCTCGCCCTCCTTGCCGCGGAAGTTGCCGAGCACCTGGTCGTCCTCGGCGTCGCGCAGGCGCTGCACGATGACCTGGCGAGCCGTCGCCGTCGCGATCCGGCCGAAGCCTTCCGGGGTGTCCTCGTACTCCGGCCCGGGAGCATGGACGACGCCGTCCTCGTCCGTCAGGACGTCGTCGGTCGCCCAGACCGTGACGTGCCCGGACTTGCGGTCGACGACCACCCGGGCCTTGGTCCGCGCCCCGGGTGTGCGGTGGTACGCCGAGAGCAGCGCCTGCTCGATGGCCGAGACCAGCACGTCCAGGCTGATGTCGCGCTCGCGCTCCAGCATTCGCAGCGTCGTCATGTCGATGTCCATGTCAGCTCTTTCCGTCGGCGTCGTCTTCGCCGGTTCGTGCCCGGGAGAGCTCGACCTCGACTGATGCGCTCGCGATGTCCGCGAGCGGAATGGTGATGGGGTCGCCCTCGACGTCGCGGCCGGTGGCCGCGTCGACGGGGCTCAGGGCGATGTCGCTGCCCTCGACCCCGGTGAGCCGGCCGAACGCGGCCGACCCGTTGCGCAGCGTCAGCCGCACGAGCCGCGTGCGGGCCCGCTTGAAGTGGCGCAGTTCCGTGAGGGGACGTGACGTCCCCGGCGTGCTGACTTCGAGGGTGTACTCGCCGTTCACCGGCGACGTCTCGTCGAGCGCGTCGCCCACCGCGCGGGCGACCTCGGCGACGGTGTCGAGGTCGAGGCCGCCGACGGCGTCGTCCCCCAGGTCGATCGTGACGCGAACCACCGTGCGACGCCCGGCCGGGCTCACCTCGAGGTCCTCGAGGACGAGTCCTGCTGCGACCACGACGGGCTCGACCACCGTGCGAACCCGCTCGATGCTTGCTGGCTTCGCCATGCGTATCTCCCGTCGGCTCCAGCGGGCAACCCCTGCGTGGATTCGACCCTGTTGTTGAACTTTCGGCCCTAGCCTACCGAGTCCGAGGCGTGGGATCGGCATGGCAAGATCACGGGCGATGACCTCGCCGCTCGTTTCCCCGTGTCGGCGCGCAGCCGAACGCCCGGTACCGGCGCGCCGGCCCCGCGTCGCTTCCCGCCTGCTCGCCCTCGTCACAGGTCTCACGCTCGTCGGCCTGGTGGCCGGGTGCGGCCTGCGCCTCGAGACCCCCGCGCCCACCGCGCCGAGCCCGGACTCCTCCGAGTCCGCCCGCCAGCGCGCGAGCGCCGACTCCGTCGGCCTGATGGTCCTGGCCGGCGCACCGGGGGCGGACCCCGCCGACCCCGTGACCGCGATCCGCGCAGCGGTCGTCACGCAGGCGACCGAGCACCTCGACCAGCTCGGCCCGGGCGACAGCTCGACCGCGGAGCCGACCGCGGAGCCGACCGCCGACCCCAGCAGCGCCGACCCCAGCAGCGCCGTGCCCGGGACGGTCGACCCGGTCGGGACCACGCCCGCCGCGGTCGTCACGCAGCTGACGCAGGCCGCGGCCAGCGCGCGGGCGGACGCCGCGTCGATCCCGGACGGACCGCTGGCGCGGCTGCTCGGGTCTGTCGCCACCGCCCGCCTGCTGCTCGCGCGCCAGCTCGCCGCGGCAACCGCGATCGAGGGCCCCGCGGTGCCCGAGGTGAGCACCCCGACGTCGGCGCCGACCGGTCCCGGCCTGAGCGCCCTGAGCGACCTGGTCGCCGGCGAGGATCAGGCCGGCTACGGGTACGAGGTGATCGCCGCCAAGCTGTCCGACGCCGCGCGCACCGATGCGTCGGACCGCGCCGCGGTGCACCGCGCCCGCGCCGACCAGTGGGCCACGCTGCTCGAGATCGCAGGCACCGGGCTGGACCCGCGACGCTCGGCCTACGCGCTCCCGGCCGGGCTCGACGACCCCGCGGCCGCCGTCGCGCAGGCGCAGACGCTCGAGCTGTCCCTGGCGGCGACCTATGCCGCGCTGCTGACCGCCACCGACGCCGAGTCCCGGGCCGTCCTGCTCGACGGGCTCACCGAGGCGACCGCGACCGCCGTCGCCTGGGGCGCCCCGGTACCCAGCTTCCCGGGCCTGCCGGAGCGCACCGCGAGCTGAACGACAGCTCAGCTCGAGAGCAGCCCGTCCACGAGCTCGGCGACCCGGTCGGGCGCCTCGGCGACCGGCACCTGTTCGGCCGAGGGTCCGTCGGGACCCGCGCGACGCGGTCGAACCTCCACGACACCCTCGGCGAGCCCGCGTCCGACGACGACCACCAGCGGGACTCCCAGCAGCTCGGCATCGGCGAACTTGACCCCGGGCGAGACCTTCTTGCGGTCGTCGTACAGGACCTCGATCCCGCGGCTGGAGAGCGTGGCCGCGAGCGACTCCGCCGCTTCGAACACGGCCGGGTCCTTCCCGGTCGCCACGACATGCACGTGGGCGGGCGCGACCTGCGGCGGCCAGGCGAGGCCGGCGTCGTCGTGGTGGGCCTCGGCGAGCGCCGCGAGGACGCGCGAGACGCCGATGCCGTAGGAACCCATCGTGACGACCACGGCCTTGCCGTTGTGGTCCAGCACGGTCAGGCCGAGCGCCGCGGCGTACTTGCGTCCGAGCGCGAAGATGTGACCGATCTCGATCCCGCGGGCGAGCTCGAGCGGTCCGGACCCGTCGGGGGCCTCGTCCCCGGCGCGCACCTCGGCGGCCTCGACCGTGTTGGTGGCGCCGTCCTGCGCGGCTGCCAGGAAGTCGCGCCCGGCGACCAGGTCGAAGACGTGCTGACCGGCCGAGTTCGCGCCGGTGATCCACCGCGTGCCGCTGACGATGCGCGGGTCGAGCAGGTAGCGCACGCCCAGCGGGGCGCCCTTGGCGTCGAGGCCGGCGTTCTCGCCGAGCTTCTCCGGTCCGATGTAGCCGGCGACCAGGTCGGGCCGGGCGGCAAGATCCGCCGGGGTCGCGGTCTCGACCTCGGCCGGCGACATCGCCGCCTCGAGCCGCTTGAGGTCGACGTCCCGGTCGCCCGGGAGCCCGACGACGAGCAGCTCGCGCTCCCCCGTCGGTCGGACGAGAGCGAGCACGACGTTCTTCAGCGTGTCCGCGGCGGTCCACGGCCGGTCGGCGCGCGGGAAGCGCTCGTTCGCGACGGCGACGAGCGAGTCGATCGTCGGCGTGTCCGGGGTGTCCTCGACGTGGCTGGCGGGTGCGCCGGAGAAGTCGATCGCGGGCGGCGCGGGCGTCGTGACGGCCTCGACGTTGGCGGTGTAGCCACCGGCCGAGCGCACGTAGGTGTCCTCGCCGATCGCCGTCGGGGTGAGGAACTCCTCGCTCCGCGACCCGCCCATCGCGCCGGACGTGGCCGCGACGATGACGTACTCGAGCCCGAGCCGGTCGAAGATCCGCCGGTAGGTGTCCCGCTGCGTCTGGTAGGAGGCCTCGAGCCCGGCGTCGTCGACGTCGAACGAGTAGGCGTCCTTCATGATGAACTCGCGGCCGCGGATGAGCCCGGCGCGGGGGCGGACCTCGTCGCGGTACTTCGTCTGGATCTGGTAGAGCGTCAGGGGCAGGTCCTTGTAGGACGAGTACAGGTCCTTGACCAGGAGCGTGAAGAGCTCCTCGTGGGTCGGCGCCAGCAGGTAGTCCCCGCCCTTGCGGTCCTTGAGCCGGAAGATGTTCGGCCCGTACTCCGTCCAGCGGCCGGTGACCTCGTAGGGCTCCTTGGGCAGGAGCGCGGGGAAGTGCACCTCTTGCGACCCGGCGGCGTCCATCTCCTCGCGCACGACCGCCTCGACCTTGCGCAGCACCCGCAGGCCCAGCGGGAGCCAGGTGTAGATCCCGGGGGCGGCACGACGGATGTAGCCGGCGCGCACGAGGAGCCGGTGACTGGCTACCTCGGCGTCGGCCGGGTCCTGACGCAGGGTCCGGACAAACAGGGTTGACATCCGCAGCAGCATGGGGGCCAGCCTAGTGGCCGTGCCGGGTGGGGCTTCCCGCCCCCGGTGCGCCACGATGGGGGGATGCCGGAGCTTCCCGAGGTCGAGGCGCTCGCGCGGTTCCTGCGCGAGCAAACCACCGGTCGTGTCATCAGCGCCGCGGACCTCGGTTCGATCAGCGCGCTCAAGACGTACTCCCCGGCGCTGGCCGACCTCGTCGGACGTCCCGTCACCGGGGTGGCGCGGCACGGCAAGTGGCTCGACGCGTCCACCGGCCCGCCCGGGGACCCGGGCCCGCACCTGGTGTTCCACCTGGCCCGGGCGGGCTGGGTGCGCTGGCACGACCACGTGCCCGCGACGCCGGTCCGGCCGGGCAAGTCACCGCTCGCGCTGCGGGTGCGCCTGGCCGACGACGCCGGTTTCGACCTCACCGAGGCCGGCACCCGCAAGCGTCTCGCTGTCCATGTGGTCGACGACCCGCACGCGATCCGCGCGATCGCGACCCTCGGCGTGGAGCCGCTCGGTCCCGAGTTCACCGCCGCGCGGCTCGGCGAGCTCCTGACCGCCCGCAACCAGCAGATCAAGGGCCTCCTGCGGGACCAGTCGATGATCGCGGGGATCGGCAACGCCTACTCGGACGAGATCCTGCACGCCGCCCGGCTCAGCCCGTTCGCGCTCACCCGCACGTTCGACCCGGCCCGGACGGCGCTCCTGCACGACGCGATCGTCGAGGTGCTCACCGACGCGGTGGTGGCGTCGTCGGGCAAGCCGGCCGCTGAGCTCAAGGACGCCAAGCGCCGCGGGATGCGCGTGCACGCCCGCACCGGTCAGCCGTGCCCCGGCTGGGACGGCGTGCCGTGCGGTGACACCGTGCACGAGGTCGCGTTCGCCGACTCGACCCTGCAGTACTGCCCCACCTGCCAGACCGGCGGACACCCGCTCGCCGACCGGCGCCTGTCCCGCCTGCTCCGGTAGGGATAGAACAGCACCGGGTCTAGAACAGCACCGTGGCGAACGTCCCGACCTGACGGAAACCGACCCGGAAGTACGCGGCCAACGCCCGGGTGTTGTAGTCGTTGACGTACAGCGAGACGGTCGGCGCGACGTCGGCCCGGGTCATCGCGACCACCGCGGCCATCCCCTGCTCGGAGAGCCCGCGGCCGCGGAGCGCCGGGGCCACCCAGACCCCCTGGACCTGCGCCACCCCGCCGGCGACCGCGCCGAGCTCGGCCTTGAAGGCCACCTCGACCCCGTCGGTCCCCCGCACGAAGCGGACGAACGAGCGATCCTCGGCGATGAGCGAGCGCACCCTGGTCTCGTACGGGCCGTTCACGCCCGACGCCGGCGAGTAGCCGACCTCCTCGGTGAACATCTGCACGCACGCCGGCAGGATGAGGTCGTACTCGGCCGCCAGGGAGCGCCGCACGAACGGGTCGGGCTCGACCAGGGGCTCGTGGTCGATCGCGAGCGAGGGCTGGTTCGCCCGGATCTCCCGCGGACGCGACCAGACCGGGGACAGCCGGGCCCACAGCCCGAGCGCGGCGCCGGACTCCCCCACGATCGAGGAGCAGCGGCGTCCTTGCGCACGGGCGAGCGCGGCGAACGCGTCGAGCGCGCTCTCGGCGCCCGGGGGCACGACGGGGACGAGGTTCGCGCCGGCCCAGCACACGGCTCGGAGCTCGCCATCGGTCTCGAACCCCCACAGCTGACCGCCGGAGGTGCTCAGGCCGGACCGCAGGACTGCGTCGATCCGGTTGGCTGCGAGCACCGACTCCACCGGCAACCGGGCGCAGAGTTTCGCCGCTGCCGGCAGGTCCGCGTCGTGGAGCATGCGTCCACCGGTTGCGGTTGCGTCGAGCGTGGCCTCGCGCCAGCGTCCCATGGAACGATTGTGCACCATGGCCTGGTCAGCCCACCCTTATCCCCACCTGTGTGTTTCGTCCGGATTTCCCCGGCGCGGGGGCCTCGAAGTGGTCAGGCAGGGGCCAGGAATCAGGAGACGGTGACGACCGGCCCCGCGTTCGCGACCGGCTCCATCGACTCAGCGAGGCGCATCGCCTCCTCGATCAGGGTCTCGACGATCATCGCCTCGGGGACGGTCTTGACGACCACCCCCCGGACGAAGATCTGACCCTTGCCGTTACCCGACGCCACTCCGAGGTCGGCCTCGCGCGCCTCGCCGGGACCGTTGACGACGCAGCCCATGACGGCGACGCGCAGCGGCACCTCGAGCCCCTCGAGGCCGGCGGTGACGCGCTCGGCGAGGGAGTAGACGTCGACCTGGGCCCGACCGCACGACGGGCACGAGACGATCTCGAGCTTGCGGGGCCGCAGGTTGAGCGACTGCAGGATCTGGATCCCGACCTTGACCTCTTCGACCGGAGGCGCGGACAGGGAGACCCGGATGGTGTCGCCGATGCCCTTGCTGAGCAGCGCGCCGAACGCCGTCGCGGACTTGATCGTGCCCTGGAACGCCGGACCGGCCTCGGTGACGCCGAGGTGCAGCGGCCAGTCGCCCTGCTCGGAGAGCAGCTCGTAGGCGCGCACCATGATCACGGGGTCGTTGTGCTTGACGGAGATCTTGAAGTCGTGGAAGCCGTGCTCCTCGAAGAGGGACGCCTCCCAGACGGCGGACTCGACCAGCGCCTCGGGGGTGGCCTTGCCGTACTTCGCCATCAGGCGCGGGTCCAGCGAGCCGGCGTTGACGCCGATCCGGATCGACACGCCGGCGTCGGACGCGGCCTTCGCGATCTGCTTGACCTGGTCGTCGAACTTGCGGATGTTGCCCGGGTTGACCCGGACGGCCGCGCAGCCCGCGTCGATCGCGGTGAAGACGTACTTCGGCTGGAAGTGGATGTCCGCGATCACGGGGAGCTGCGACTTGCGGGCGATGGTCGCCAGCGCGTCGGCGTCGTCCTGCGTCGGCACGGCGACGCGCACGATGTCGCAGCCGGCGGCGGTCAGCTCGGCGATCTGCTGCAGGGTCGCGTTGATGTCGGTGGTCTGCGTGGTGCACATGGACTGCACGCTGACGGGGGCGTCGCCGCCGACGTCGATCTTGCCGACCTTGATCTTGCGGGTGGGTCGGCGGGGGGCCAAGACCGGGGCTGGCGCCTCCGGCATACCCAAACTGATCGGGATGCTCACCGGGTCAGTATCCCTCCTCGGGTCTGCAGAACCCTCACAGTGTGACCGGACGCACGATGTCGGCGTAGATCAGCAGCACGCCGACGCCGGTGAGGAGGACGAACACTCCGTAGGCCAGCGGCATCATCCGGGCGACGTCGACCGGACGCGGTCGCGGCAGCCCGCGCACCTTCGCGACCTGGCGGCGGGCACCTTCCCAGAGCGCCCCGGCGACGTGGCCACCGTCGAGCGGGAGCAGGGGAATCAGGTTGAACACGAACAGCGCGATGTTGAGGGACGCGAGCAGGCTGAGCATCGTCAGGACCTGCCCGGTGAGGCCGAAGTCGCCGCCGCCGTCCTCGGCCACCTCACCCGCGATCCGGCCGATGCCGACCGGCCCGATGATCGAGTCCTGCGACCGCTCCTCGGACCCGAAGGCCGCCTGCGCGACGTCGACGACGCGTGCGGGCAGGGCGATGACCACCGCGGCCGTCCCGACCACGGCCTCGCCGACGGACTCCGGGATCGCGGACAGGGGCTGGCGTTGCAGGGCGAACTCCGGACCGATCCCGAGGTAGCCGGCCGGCTCCGTGCGCGCGGTGCCATCGGCGTCCACGACCGCGACGCCGTCCGCGTCGACCACGGGCCGCTCCAGCAGCGCCGGGCTCACGGTCAGGGTCTGCTCGGTGTCGGCGCGCTCGACCACGACCTGGACCATGTCACCGCCGGACGCGCGGATGAGGCCGGAGAGCTGCGTCCAGGAATCGACGGTCACGCCGTCGAACGAGGTGATGACGTCGCCCGTCTCGAAGCCGGCCGCGGCGGCCGGGGACTGCGGGTCCGCGTCGGTGCACTCCTGCGCCCCGGAGGCGGGTACGCACGGCGTGACGAGGGAGACGGTCGAGGTGGCGGTCGGGATGCCGAACCCCACCAGGACGACGCCGAGGAGCACGGTGGCGATCACGAGGTTCATCACCGGCCCGCCGAGCATCACGACCAGCTTCTTGGGGGCGGACAGGCGGTAGAACGCGCGCTGGTCCTCCCCGGGGTGGATCTCCTCGCTGCTGGCCTCGCGGGCGTCCTGGGCGACCCGGCTGAACCAGCCGCGGACGGGCGGGTTCCCCACCGCGTCGGGCGTCGGGTACATCCCCACGAACCGCACGTACCCGCCGAGCGGGATCGCCTTGAGGCCGTACTCGGTCTCCCCCCGGGTGCGTGACCAGAGCGTCGGACCGAACCCGACCATGTATTGGCTGACGCGCACGCCGAACCGCTTCGCGGGCACCATGTGCCCGACCTCGTGCAGCGCGATCGACAGCAGCAGCCCCCCGACCATGACGAGCACGCCCACCAGGTAGGCCATCAGTTCTCCGATCCGTGCGGGCGCAGGGTGCCGCGCAGTACAAGGAGAACCATCATCCCCCGAGAGGCTGGCAATTCGCTGGATGCCGACCTCCGGACTATCGCGCCCCGCCCCTCGGACCGCGCGGGCGGGCGCCACGTATTCCGTCGCGCCAGGGCTCCCAATGCGCGGAATCCACCGGTAGGTTCGGGACATGACAGCCGATTCCGCCACCCATCCCCTCGTGCGTCCGGACCTCCCCCAGCACCGACGGCTGGTGACGGCCGTGCCGGGGCCCCGCTCGCGCGCGCTCGCCGAGCGCCGGGCGGCCGTCGTCGCCGCCGGGGTCACGAGCTCGCTGCCGGTGTACGTCGCGCGCGCGGGTGGCGGAGTGGTCGAGGACGTCGACGGGAACACGTTCATCGACCTCGGCTCCGGCATCGCGGTGACCTCCGTGGGCAACGCTGCGCCGGCCGTCGTCGCTGCCGTCGCCGCGCAGGCCGCGGACTTCACGCACACGTGCTTCATGATCGCGCCGTACGAGGGGTACGTGGCGGTCTGCGAAGCCCTCGCGCGACTCTCCCCGGGCGACCATGAGAAGCGGACGGTGCTGGTCAACTCGGGCGCGGAGGCCGTCGAGAACGCCGTGAAGATCGCGCGGCGCGCGACCGGTCGCGACGCCGTGGTCGTCTTCGACCACGCCTACCACGGCCGCACGAACCTGACGATGGCGATGACGGCCAAGGCCATGCCGTACAAGACCGGTTTCGGGCCCTTCGCGGGCGAGGTCTACCGGGCCCCGGCGTCGTACCCCCTGCGCGAGCCGGTGGCCATCAGCGGAGCCGACGCCGCCGCCCGGGCCATCGCCGTGATCGAGAAGCAGGTGGGTGCCGACCAGGTCGCGGCGATCGTGATCGAGCCGATCCTCGGCGAGGGGGGCTTCATCGTTCCCGCCCCGGGCTTCCTGCCCGCGCTCGCCGCCTGGGCCCGCGCGAACGGCGTCGTGTTCGTGGCCGACGAGGTCCAGACCGGTTTCGCGCGGACCGGCGCCATGTTCGCGTGCGAGCACGAGGGCGTCGTGCCGGACCTCGTCACGATGGCGAAGGGCATCGCCGGCGGGCTCCCGCTCGCGGCGGTGACGGGCCGCGCCGATCTGATGGACGCCGTGCACGGCGGCGGGCTCGGGGGCACGTTCGGCGGCAGCCCGGTGGCCTGCGCCGCGGCCCTTGCCACCCTCGAGATGTACGAGAGCGCCGACCTCGCCGGGGCCGCCCGCCGGATCGAAGCCCGTCTCGTTCCGCGGCTGCTTACCCTCGCGGCCCGCGCGCCCCAGATCGCCGAGGTGCGCGGACGCGGCGCCATGCTCGCGATCGAGCTGGTGCACCCGGGCACGCTCGAACCGGATGCTGCCGAGACGGCCCGGATCGCGCGCGAGTGCGCCCAGCGCGGGGTGCTCGTGCTGACCTGCGGCACGTTCGGCAACGTGCTGCGCTTCCTCCCACCGCTCGTCATCGGCGACGACCTGCTCGACGATGCGTTGGACGTGCTCGAGGACGTCATCGCCGGCCCGGCGCCGACCACGGCCGACGGGTCCTGAGCCAGTGCCTCCGGTGAACCGCGACACGCTCGCCGCGGCGCTCGCCGACGAGCGACGCCGGTTCGTCGCCGACCACCCCCGCTGCGGTGAGCTCGCGGCCGCGGGCCGGGAGCACATGCCGCTCGGCGTGCCGATGTCGTGGATGGCGAAGTGGCCCGGCGCCTACCCCGTGCACGTCGCCGAGGCTCGCGGGGCACGGTTCGTGTGCGCGGACGGCCTCGAGCACACCGACCTGTGCCTCGGCGACACCGGCGCCATGACCGGGCACTCCCCCGCGGCGACCGTCGCGGCGATCGCGCGGCAGGCGTCGCGCGGGATCACCGCGATGCTCCCGACGGCCGACGCCGCACCGGTCGCGGCCGAGCTGACGCGCCGGTTCGGTCGCGGTCCGGCGCCCGTCACGCAATGGCAGTTCACCCTGTCGGCGACGGACGCCAACCGCCACCTCATCCGCTACGCCCGCCAGGTCACGGGCCGCCCCAAGGTGCTGGTCTTCGACTACTGCTACCACGGCAGCGTCGACGAGACCTTCGCGACCCTGGACCCCCGCGGGAACGTCGCCGCGCGCCGCGGCAACATCGGCGCGCCGGCCCCGCTGCGGGACACGACGGTCGTCGTGCCGTTCAACGACCTGCCCGCGCTCGCCGCCGCCCTCGCGGTCGGAGACGTCGCCGCGGTGCTCGCCGAACCCGCCATGACGAACATCGGCATCGTACTGCCCGAGGAGGGGTTCCACGCGGCACTGCGCGACCTGACCCGCAGGCACGGGGTGGTGCTGATCCTCGATGAGACCCACACGCTGTGCGTCGGACCGGGCGGCGCCGTCCGGGCGTGGGAGCTCGAGCCCGACGCCGTCGTCGTCGGCAAGACCATCGGCGGCGGGATCCCCGCTGCGGCCCTCGGGATGACCGCGGAGCTCGCGGCACGGGTCGGAGCCGGCATCGACCTCGAGGACATCGACGTCGGCGGGATCGGCGGCACCCTGGCGGGGAATGCGTTGTCGATGGCCGCCGTGCGCGCAACCCTCTCGGAGGTCTTGACCGATGACGCGTTCGGGCCCATGATCGCGCTCGCCGCCCGGTGGACCGAGGGGGTCCGAGTCGTCCTGGACGACGTCGGCCTGCCGTGGCACGTCACCCAGCTCGGCGCCCGCGCCGAGTACGCCTTCTCACTCGCGCCGCCACGGCACGGCGCCGAGGCCGCCGCCGCCGACGACTTCCCGCTTCAGCAGTACCTGCATCTGCAGGCCCTCAACCGGCGCGTCCTGCTGACGCCGTTTCACAACATGGCGCTGATGAGCCCCGCGACCACTGCCGCCGACGTCGACGCCCACACGGTGGCTTTCGCCGAGGCGGCGTTCACGCTCACAACCTGATCTGGCGCAGGGCGTCAACCCCAGGCTCCGACCGCTGCCGTCCACATGTGCCGCGAAAGCCGGTGACGAACCGGACATCTCGGCTACGGTCGCGCCATGACGGAGCGCAGGGGGGACGTCGCGAAACCCGCGGGCAGCGCGGCCGATGGGAGCCGATGCGTCCCGGACGCCATCACGGCGCGGGTCACATCGCAGCGCTTGCCGAGGCCGGAGCGGAGTCTCGCGCGGCGGACCGACCTGGGAGCACGGCTGCGGCTGCGGTTGCAGTTGCGGTTGCAGTTGCGGCTGCGGTTGCGGTTGCGGACCGCCGTCGTCGCCAGCGCTCTCATGGTCGGGCTGGCCGCCTGCACCGGCGCCCCGGCCCCGGCCGCCTCCAATCCGAGCGGACCCGGCCCGACGGTGACCACCAGTCCGACGACGCCACCCCCGATCCCCAGCCCGAGTGCGAGTGCGAGTCCGAGCCCGGCAACGGTCGCGGCCCCCGACCGGCCCGAGGCGATGGACCGCGACGACGCCGAGGGTGCGATCGCCGCCGCCACGTACTTCATCTCGCTGTACCCGTACGTGTACGCCAGCGGCGACCTCACGGGGTGGCAAAAGATGAGCGATCCCGGTTGCGCGTTCTGCACGAGCGTCGTGGGCAACGTGAGTGAGATGACGAACCTCGGCCACACCAGCGAAGGACCGACGGTGAGCGTGAGCTCAGCCCGAAACGGGCCGACGACTGACACCCCGGGCAGTTTCGCGATCGAGCTCCTCGCGGACCAGGGCAGCTCGATCGAACGAGATCACACCGGCGCGATTGTCGACCGCATCGACGAATCGAAGTCCCTCTCGCTTGTGGCCGCCCTCCAGCATGGCGAGAACGGCTGGATCGTCCGCGAGGTCCAGGTCGACGAGGTCCCGGCCGATGGGTAGACGCTCCCGGCTGCTGCTCGGCCCGGTATCCGCAGCATGCGTGGTGCTCTGGACAGCTCTCGCCTGGGCGGCTCCGGACATCGCAGGAGAGGCCGACGGCAACGCCTACGAAGTCGCCGGTGTGGACCGAAATACGCCCCCACCGGCCGGAGCAGCTGGTGCGGATCCGGATCCGGATGTGGCGTACCTGCGCAGCGGGACCTGCCCGAACCCCGCCCCCGGAACCCTGGACA
>NZ_SDWW01000059.1 GCF_004168625.1 Pengzhenrongella frigida | reverse complement strand
GCGGCGGCAGACGCCGCAGCAGGCGCGGCAGCCGCCGAAGCGCAGGCCGCAGCCGACGCAGCCGACGCAGCCCGCGCCGCCGCGACCCCGGCTCCGCCCGCGCAGTCGTCGGCTGCCGCGGGTGAACCGGTCTGGGTGACCTCGATCCCGACGGCGGCCGGCGACGGGTCGAACGGCCACATGCCGGCGTCGGCCATGTGCCTGATCCCGTGGGGCACCGACCAGATCGGCAGCCCGCAGTACCTGCGCTGCGACGCCGCGGCCGCGCTCACCCGTCTGAACGACGCGTTCCGCGCGCAGTTCGGCGAGGCCATCGCCATGGACCTCACCTACCGCTCGTACGAGGAGCAGGTCGCGATCCGGGCGTACTTCGGGTCGCTGGCCGCGAAGCCCGGCACGTCCAACCACGGCCTGGGCCTGGCGCTCGACGTGCAGGAGGGGCCGGACGTGTACGGGTTCGGTACGCCGCGGTACGACTGGCTGGTGGCCAACGGCCCGGCCTTCGGGTGGGTCGCACCGGCCAGCGTGCGCGCGGGGGCGGCGTACCCCGAGTACTGGCACTTCGAGTACCAGCCGTAGCCCGGGGGGTGGCAGGGTGGGGGGCGCGGCACCCGCTCGAATGGCCGGCAACGACGCCGACCAGGCTCAGTCCGCCCACCCTCGTGGAGGTTCACCGCATGACCGTGCCCGGTACGCCCGCCGTCACCCCCGCCGTCACCCCGACCCGACCCGTCGCGTCCCCGCTGGAGACCGCCCAGGCCCAGCTCTCGACCGCGGTGAAGATCCTCGGCTACGACGAGGGCCTGCACGCCATGCTCGCCACGTGCCGGCGCGAGATCAACGTGGCGATCCCGCTGCGCCGCGACGACGGCAGCACCTCGCTGTTCCGCGGGTACCGCATCCAGCACAACATCTCGCGCGGACCGGGCAAGGGTGGGCTCCGGTACGCGCCGAACGTCGACCGCAACGAGATCCGCGCGCTCGCGATGCTGATGACCTGGAAGTGCGCCGTCGTCGACCTGCCCTACGGCGGGGCCAAGGGCGGCGTCACGATCGACCCGCGGGAGTACTCCAAGCTCGAGCTCGAACGCGTGACCCGCCGGTACACGAGCGAGATCATGCCGATGATCGGCCCCGAGCGGGACATCATGGCGCCGGACATCGGGACCAACGAGCAGACCATGGCCTGGGTCATGGACACCTACTCGGTCAACAAGGGGTACACGATCCCGGCGGTCACGACCGGCAAGCCGCTCGCCATGGGTGGGTCCCTGGGCCGCGCGACCGCCACGTCCCGCGGCGTCGTGCACGCGACCCGCGCGACGCTGGCCGACGCCGGCGTGACGCTCGACGAGGTGCGCGTCGCGGTGCAGGGCTTCGGCAAGGTCGGTTCGCACGCGACCCGGTTCCTCGCCGAAGCGGGCGCCAAGGTGCTCGCCGTCAGCGACCAGTACGGCGGCGTGCACGCCGCGGGCGGGCTGGACGTGCCCGCCCTGCTCGAGCACGTCTCCGAGACCGGCAGCGTCGTCGGGTTCCCCGGCGCCGACCCGATCGACAACCCGGCTCTGCTGGCGCTCGACGTCGACGTGCTCATCCCCGCGGCCGTCGAGGGCGTGCTGACCGACCAGACCGCGGCGACCGTCAAGGCCCGCTGGGTCGTGGAGGGCGCCAACGGGCCGACGACGGCGGCCGGTGACCGGGTGCTCGCCGACCGCGGCATCATCGTGGTGCCCGACATCCTCGCCAACGCGGGCGGCGTCGTGGTGTCGTACTTCGAGTGGGTGCAGGCCAACCAGGCGTACTGGTGGACCGAGCGCGAGATCGAGGAGCGGCTCGAGCACCGGATGCTCAGCGCGTACTCCACGGTGGCACAGACGGCCCGCGCCGACGGCCTGACCCTGCGCGACGCGGCCCTGACGATCGGGGTGCGCCGCGTGGCCGAGGCCCACCAGATCCGCGGCCTGTACCCCTGACGACAGCGTTCGTCCTGCTGCTCCGGAGCAGTAGGGTGGGAGCGCTCCCATTGCAACGAAGCAGAGGATTTCGCCGTGCTGAACACCTCCGGTACCACCCCGTCGCACGCCCGCAGCAGCGTCGAGGGCGTGGACGGGCGCCACGTGGATCTCGACGGGCGCCGGTTCTACCGGATCACCGGCTACGAGCAGATGCCGCCGTTCTTCATGACGGTCGTCAGCGCGAGCGACGTCTGGCTCTTCATCTCCAGCACCGGCGGCCTCACGGCAGGGCGCCGCGACGCGGGTCGCGCCCTGTTCCCGTACTACACCGACGACAAGGTGACCGAGAGCGCGGGCCGCACCGGCGGCCTGAGCGTGCTCCGGGTCGCCCGCCCCGACGGCACCACCACGGTGTGGCAGCCCTTCGCCGAGCTGCGCCCGGGCGACCAGCCGACCCAGCGCACGCTCTACAAGGACGTCCTCGGCACGACCCTGGTCTTCGAGGAGGTCCGGCCCGACCTGTCCCTGCGCCTGCGGGTGACCTGGCAGGCGAGCGGCGAGTTCGGCGTCGTGCGCACCTGCGAGCTCACCTCGTCCGCGGACCGGCCCTGCGCGGTCGACCTGCTCGACGGGTTCGTGAACCTGCTCCCCGCGGGCGTGGGCGTCCAGATCCAGAACGAGTTCAGCAACCTGCTCGACGCCTACAAGCGCTGCGAGGTCGACCGGACCGGCCTGGCGATGGTCTGGCTGAACTCCTCCCTCACCGACCTCGCCGAGCCGAGCGAGTCGCTGCGCGCCAACGTCGCCTGGCAGGTCGGGCTCCCCGGTGCCGTCCACCTGCTCTCCACCCGGCAGGTGCCGGCCTTCGGCCGCGGCGAGCCGGTGACCGCCGAGACGGACGTGCGCGGGGCCCGCGGGGCCTATCTCGTGCGCTCGCGGCTCACCCTGGCGGCCGGTTCGAGCGTGCGCTGGCGAGTGGTGGCCGACGTCGACCAGGACGCCGCGGACGTGATCGCCCTGCGCGCCCGCCTGCTCCGGCCGGAGGCGCTGGCCGCCGATCTCACGGCCGACCTCGCGGGCACCCGCGCCGACCTGGAGCAGATCCTCGCGGCCACCGACGCCCCCCAGCGCGGCGCCGACGAGCTCGCCACCGCCCACCACCTGGCCAACGTGCTGTTCAACACCATGCGCGGGGGGCTGCCCGCGCACGGGTACACGGTCGACTCGCACGACGTGCGCGCGTTCATCGCCCAGCGCAGCCGGCCGACCGCCCGCCGCTGCGCCGACGTCCTGGACGCTCTGCCCGCGCAGCTGCGCGCGGACGAGCTCGTCGCGATCGCCCGGGCCCACGGCGACGACGACCTGGTGCGGCTGGCGACCGAGTACCTGCCCCTGACCTTCAGCCGCCGGCACGGCGACCCGAGCCGGCCCTGGAACACCTTCCAGATCGCCCTGCAGGACTCGCACGGCGACCCGCTCCTGGAGTACCAGGGCAACTGGCGCGACATCTTCCAGAACTGGGAGGCGCTCGCCTGGTCCTTCCCCGAGTACGTCGAGTCGATGGTGACCGTCTTCCTCGACGCGACCACCGCGGACGGCTACAACCCCTACCGGATCTCGCGGGCGGGGATCGGCTGGGAGGTCCCCGAACCGGGCAACCCGTGGGCGAACATCGGGTACTGGAGCGACCACCAGATCATCTACGTGCTCAAGCTGCTCGAGACGTCCCACCGCTTCCACCCGGGCCGGCTCGAGGCGCAAGTGAACGAGGCGAGGTTCACGCACGCCGACGTGCCGTACCGGATCGCGACCTACGACGCCATCGTGCGCGACCCCTACGAGACCATCGCGTTCGACGTCGCGCACGCCGCGGTGATCGACGCGCGGGTGGACGCCGAGGGCGGGGACGGCCGGCTCGTGCACGACGCCGACGGCGGCCTCGTCCGGGTGACCCTGGGCGAGAAGCTGCTGCTCCTGCTGCTGGCCAAGCTGGTCAACCTCGTGCCCGACGGCGGCATCTGGATGAACACCCAGCGCCCCGAGTGGAACGACGCGAACAACGCCCTCGTCGGCAAGGGGCTGTCGGTCGTCACCCTCGCCTACGTCGGTCGCTACCTGCACACGCTGCGCGAGCTCCTCACGGTCGACGTCGAGGTCACCGCCGAGCTGCGGGATCTGATCACCGCGGTGCACGACGCGCTCGGCACGCACGCGGCGAGCCTGACCGGCGGGTTCGACGACGCCCACCGCCGGGCCGCCATGGACGACCTCGGCGAGGCCGGTTCCGCCTACCGCCAGCGCGTGTACGGCGGCTTCAGCGGCGAACGGACCACGGTCGGGGCCGGCGAGATCGCGGACCTGCTCGACCTGGCGCACCGGTACGTCGAGTCCGGCGTGCGCGCCAACCGCCGCGCGGACGCGCTCTACCACTCCTACAACGTGCTGACGCTGACCGGGGACGCGGCCCGGATCCAGCGGCTCGACCCGATGCTGGAGGGCCAGGTCGCCGTGCTGTCCAGCGGCCTGCTCGACCCGGCGGAAGCGGTGGTCGTGCTCCGGAGCCTGCGGTCGTCGGCGCTGTACCGGGCCGACCAGGACAGCTACACGTTGTACCCGGACAAGGTCCTGCCGGGCTTCCTGGCGCGCAACCGGTTCGTCTCCGCGCAGGCGGTCACCTGCCCGCTGGTCGGGCTCCTGGTCGACGCCGGGGACAGAAGCGTGGTGGTGCGCGACGTCGACGGCGACTTCCACTTCGCCGCGCAGATCCACAACGCCCGCGACATCGACCGGGCGCTGGACCTGCTCGCCGCCGACCCGGACAACCGCGCCCCGGACACCTGCGCTGCGGTCGCCCGCGACCGCGCCCGGCTGCAGGAGATCTTCGAGGGCGTGTTCCTGCACGCGCAGTTCACCGGCCGGTCCGGGTCCTTCTTCGCCTACGAGGGCCTCGGCAGCATCTACTGGCACATGGTCTCCAAGGTGCTCCTCACCGTGCAGGAGACCCTCGAGCGCGCGGTCGCCGAGAAGGCCGACGCCGCGACCATCGACGCCCTGGCGGCCAGCTACGAGGAGGTGCGCGCCGGACTCGGCTACTGCAAGACCCCCGAGGTCTACGGCGCCTTCCCCACCGACCCGTACTCGCACACCCCGGGCGGGCACGGCGCCCGGCAGCCCGGCATGACCGGGCAGGTCAAGGAGGAGATCCTCACCCGCCTGGGCGAGCTGGGGCTGCGGGTCGACGACGGACGGATCGTCATCCGGCCCGTGCTGCTCCGGGACGCGGAGTGGACGGTCGAGCCGGGGAGCTTCGACTACACCGACCTCGCCGGCGCGCAGCGATCGATCGACCTGCCGGTGGGATCGATCGCGTTCACGTTCTGCCAGGTCCCGGTCGTCTACCACCGCGGCGACCGGCTGGAGGTCGTCGCGCACCTCGCCGACGGGACCAGGGTGAGCGGGATCGACGCCGGTCTCGACGCCGGGCTCAGCGCCGGCATCTTCCGGCGCGACGGCCAGGTCACCGCGCTCACCGTGCACGTCCCGCCCCGCGCCCCGGCGTCGGCGGGGTAGTTCGGGCGGGGTGGCTCGGGCGGGGTTGCTGCTGCGGGGTTGCTGCTGCGGGGAAGGGTTCCGCCCGGGCGCGCGTTGGCCCTGGCGTGCCCACCACCCGCAGTACCCCGACCGGCAGCACCTCCACCGGCAGCCCGTCCACCCGCGTCCCGCTGTCCGTCCTCGACCTCGCCCCGCTGAGCGAGGGGGCGACGAGCGCCGACGCGCTGGCCGCCAGCACCCGGCTCGCCCGACGGGCCGACGACCTCGGCTACGAGCGGTTCTGGGTGGCCGAGCACCACAACATGCCGGCGGTCGCCTCGACGAGCCCGGCGGTCCTCATCGCCCACCTGGCCGCCTCGACGCGTCGGATCCGGGTGGGGTCGGGCGGAGTGATGCTGCCGAACCATCCGGCGCTCGTGGTCGGCGAGCAGTTCGCGATGCTCGAGGCGCTGCACCCGGGCCGCATCGACCTGGGGATCGGGCGCGCGCCCGGCACCGACCCGGCGACCGCCGCGGCGTTGCGCCGGACGACGGACGGCCTGGGCGCCGAGGAGTTCCCGGCGGAGCTGCTCGACGTGCTCGGACTCCTCGGCCAGCAGTCCCCCGGGCGGGCCCCGTCGGTGCTGGTGCGCCGGTTCTCCGCCACCCCGGCCCCGACGTCGTCCCCGGAGGTCTGGCTGCTGGGCTCGAGCACGTTCAGCGCCCGGCTCGCCGCGGCGCTCGGCATCCGGTTCGCCTACGCCCACCACTTCGGGGCGACCCAGACGCTCGCGGCGATGGCCGCCTTCCGGGCCGAGTTCCGGCCGTCGGCCGACCTGGCGCAACCGCACGCGATGGTGAGCGCCTCAGTGATCGTCGCGGACTCCGACGAGGAGGCGACCCATCTCGCCGGTCCGAGCCGCGTCATGGCGCTCAGCCTGCGTACCGGCCGGCTCGCCCCGATCGTCACGCCCGACGACGCCGCCAAGACGCTGGCAGGCCTGCGCGGCACCGCGCTCGACGACGTGCTCGCTCAGCTCCCCGGGACCCAGATCGCCACGACCACCCCGGCCGCCGTCGCCGCCCTCGAGCGGCTCGTCGAGGCCTCGGGCGCCGACGAGCTGCTGGTCACCGCCACGACGCACGACGTCGCGACCCGCATCGACACCCTCGAACGGCTCGCCGCCGCCTGGGCGGCCTGACGATCGAGGTCAGTCGTCGAGCGGCTGGCGGTCGGCCCAGTCGCTCAGCGAGACCCGCGGCCCGGTGTAGAACGGCAGCTCCTCGCGGACGTGCCGACGGGCCTCGGTGTTGCGCATCTCGCGCATGAGGTCGACGATCCGGTGCAGCTCGTCCGCCTCGAACGCGAGGATCCACTCGTAGTCGCCGAGCGCGAACGCGGCCAGGGTGTTGGCTCGCACGTCCGGGTAGTCCTTCGCGGCCTGGCCGTGCTCGATGAGCAGGGTGCGGCGCTCGGCCTCGGGCAGCAGGTACCAGTCGTACGACCGGACGAACGGGTAGACGCACAGGTAGTCGCGCGGCGCCTCGCCGGACAGGAACGCAGGCAGGTGCCCGCGGTTGAACTCGGCCGGGCGGTGCAGCGCCGCGACGGACCAGACGGGCAGCAGGTGCCGGCCGAGCTCGCTCTGGCGCAGGCGCTGGTAGGCGCCCTGGACGGCTTCGATCGTCTCGCCGTGCCACCAGACCATGAGATCGGCGTCGGCCCGCAGGCCGCTCACGTCGTACCAGCCGCGCACGACGAGGTCTCCCCCGCCGTCCAGGACTGCGGCCTCCGCCTCGGCGACCAGCCCACCGCGCGCGACGTCGTCGGCCGGCAGGGCTTCCTCGATCGCGAACACGGACCACATCGCGTAGCGGATCTGACTGTTGGGGTCGACGACCGGCTTGGCGCTCGCCGCGCGGGCCGCCGCGACGGCGTCCGCCGCGCTGATGGGCGTCTGGTTCGAGCTGTCCTTGGTCACTGCACACTCCACTGGGTCGGGTCTGAGTCTTGGCCGCACGCGGCCGGGATCCCGCTGTCGACGTCGACCGACTGCCGGCAGCAGCCGGGTCGGCACGTGTCCGGCCAGGCGCCGAGCGCCCCGGTCGTCACCCGGGCGACGTCCTCGCCGCGTTCGGCGGCGGCGCGCTCGAGCACGAGGTCGATGAGGCCGGCCACGAACGCGGGGCGGGTCGAGACCGTGCCGGCGCGCACTGCCGTCAGGCCGAGCTCGCGGGCGGTCTCCATCGCCTCGATGTCGAGGTCGAAGGCGACCTCCATGTGGTCCGAGACGAAGCCGATCGGCGACATCACGACCGACCGCGTCCCGGCCGTGGCCAGGTCGCCGAGCAGGTCGTTGACGTCGGGCTCGAGCCACGGCTGGTGCGGCGCGCCCGAGCGCGAGCAGAACGCCAGGTGCCACTCGACGGGTCGACCGATCCGCTCGGACACCTGGGCGGCGACGAGCTCGGCAACCTCGAGGTGCTGCGTGCGGTAGCTGGGGCGCTGTGCACCGGACCCCGCCTCCATCACGTCCGGGATGGAGTGGGTGACGAAGACGAGCGGCGCGTCGGCAGCAGCGTCGCCGAGCTCGCCGTAGGCCTCCACAACGGCGTCGGCGTTGGAGCTCACGAAACCCGGGTGGTTGAAGTAGTGGCGCAGCTTGTCGACGGCCAGCACGTCACCGGGGGTGACGTCGCCACCGACCCGGTCCGCGAGCTCCGCGAGGGTGCGCGCGAGGTGCTCGCGATACTGCCGGCAGCCGGAGTACGAGCCGTACGCGCTGGTCACCAGGGCCAGCACGCGGTGCGCGCCCTGCTCCCGGAGCTCGGCGAGGGCGTCGATCGCGTAGGGCTTCCAGTTGCGGTTGCCCCACGCGATCGGCAGGTCGACCCCGCGGCGCGCGAGCTCGGCGCGCAGGGCGGCCAGCAGCTCGAGGTTCTGGCCGTTGATCGGGCTACGGCCGCCGAAGAGGTCGTAGTGCGCGCCGACCGTGACGAGCCGGGCCTCGGGGATGTTCTTCCCCCGGGTCACGTTCCGCAGGAACGGCAGGACGTCGTCGGGCCCGTCGGGACCACCGAACGAGTAGAGCAGGATCGCGTCGTAGGGCGCGGCCGCAGGCGCGGCGACGTCGGGGCGCGCGGGGGCAGGGTGCACGGTCTGGGGGGGCACCCCCTGATCATCCCATCGCCGCGTAGTGGCGTGCACGCCGATCGGCGCACGCCCCGCTGTGCGATGAGTCTCAGGCGGTGGTGGTCTGCTGGCCGAGCTGGTCGGCGATCTGGTCTGCCCATTCGTCGACGGCGGACATGTCGCGGTGGTCACCCTCCTTGCCGCGGGCAGCGGCGATGATCGCGCGCTCAGCGAAGTTGAGGACGCCCCGATCGAGCTGACCGCCGAACGCGCGGTGCCCGTTCGCGTCGATCGCCTTGATGAGCGCGAGGGTCTCGGCCGGGGAGTTCGCCGCGGCGGCCGGCGCCGTCGCGAGACCCGAGGAGAACAGCCACACCGGCCGCGTGAGCAGCTCGGCGGCGAACCGCTGCGCGAACTCCCGCGCGGACGGCATCCAGTGCGCGGAGTAGACCGCCGAGCCGATGACGACGGCGTCGTAGGCGTCGATCGAGTCCACGCTCTCGGGGTCGAGGACCTCGGCGTCGTGCCCCCGGGCCCGCAGCCGTTCCGCGACGCGCGCACCGATCTCGCGGGTGCCGCCGTGTCGCGACGCGACGGTAACCAGTACTCGCATGACCTGTTCCTCTCACCGATCCGGCCGCGTGCCGGACCTGTCGTTCCATGGTGGCCGCGCTCGGGGTGGTCCCTGCAGGTCAGAGGTCCCGACGAACCGTGGCGCGCCCGCCCGCCGGCGAGCACGATGGCTGTGCACCTGGCAGCATGCCCCACCAACGCCCGGACTGCGAGCAGGTGCCCATGCACGGGGCCGCGCGTCGATCACCACCAGGAGGTTCTGCCATGGAGCTGGGCATCACGACGTTCGCCGAGACCTACCCCGATCCGGTGACCGGACAGGTCACCTCGCCCGGCCAGCGGTTGCGCGACGTGGTCGAGGAGATCGAGCTCGCCGACCGGGTGGGGCTCGACGTCTACGGCGTCGGCGAGCACCACCGGGCGGACTTCGCGGCGTCCGCCCCGGCGATCGTGCTGGCCGCCGCCGTCGGTCGCACGTCGCGCATCCGGCTCACCAGCGCCGTGACCGTGCTGAGCTCGACGGACCCGGTCCGGGTGTTCCAGGACTTCGCGACCCTCGACCTGCTCTCCGAGGGCCGCGCCGAGATCATGGCGGGCCGCGGCTCGTTCATCGAGTCGTTCCCCCTGTTCGGGTACTCGCTCGACGACTACGACGACCTGTACGCCGAGAAGCTCGACCTGCTGCTGCAGATCCGGGCCGACGAACGGGTGACCTGGCAGGGCCGGCACCGGGCGGCCCTGACCGACCAGGGCGTGTTCCCCCGACCCGAGCCCGGCTCGCTGCCGATCTGGGTGGCTGTCGGCGGCAACCCGCCGTCGGTGGTGCGGGCCGCCGAGCGGGGCCTGCCGATGGCGCTCGCGATCATCGGCGGCAGTCCGGACCAGTTCGCGCCGCTCGCCGACCTGCACCGCCGCGTGGCGGTCGAGCACGGCTACGACCCGGCCTCGACCCCGATCGCCGTGCACGCGCACGGCTACGTCGGTGAGGTGAGCGCCCAGGCGGCGGACGAGTACTACCCGTCCTACGCGCAGGCGATGACCGTGCTGGGCCGCGAGCGCGGTTGGGGGCCGATGACGCGGGGCGCGTTCGACGCGGCCCGGTCGCCGGCCGGTTCGCTGGTGCTGGGCGACCCGGCCGAGGTCGCGGCGAAGATCCTGCGGATGCACGCCCGCCTGGGCATCGAGCGGTTCATGCTGCACATCAGCGTCGGGACGCTGCCGCACGCGCAGGTGCTCCGGTCGATCGAGCTCCTCGGCACGCAGGTTGCCCCCCTGGTGCGAGCCGGACTCGTCGCGGGAGCCGCTGCGCGCGCCTAGGCTGGAACCCGTGCAAACAGACGGCCCGCGCACCACGTATGTCCTGATCGACGGCGAGAACATCGACGCGACCCTCGGCTCGGCGATCCTCAACGGGCGCCCCACCCCCGAGCAGCGTCCCCGGTGGGAGCGGGTGCTGGAGTTCGCGCAGCGTCGCTGGGGGCAGCCCGCCAAGGGACTGTTCTTCCTCAACGCGTCGTCCGGCACCATGCCGATGGCGTTCGTCCAGGCCCTCATGGCCCTCGGCTACACCCCGATCCCGCTGTCGGGCGAGTCGCACGAGAAGGTCGTCGACATCGGGATCCAGCGCACCCTGGCCGCCCTGCGCGACCGGCCGGGCGACGTCGTGCTCGCGAGCCACGACGGCGACTTCGCGCTCGACCTGGAGAAGCTGCTCGACGGCGAACGCCGGGTCGGCCTGATCGCGTTCCGGGAGTTCACCAGCGGGGTGCTCAACAACCTCACCGAGCAGGGTCTCGAGCTGTTCGACCTCGAGCACGACGTGCTCGCGTTCAACGTGCACCTGCCGCGCCTGCGGATCATCCCGCTCGCCGAGTTCGACCCGCTCGTCTACCTCTGACGGCGGATCCACCAGACCGCGGCGGCGGTCAGGGCGACGATCGCGCCCGCACCGGCGGCGAGCGCCCACGGTGCGATGTCGTCGGGCGCCTGCGGCGCGGTCGGTTCGTCGGTCGGGTCATCGGACGGCGCCGCGGTCGCGCTCGGGGCGTCGGTGGGGGTCTTGACGACCGGGGGCGGCACCACGCCCGGCGCCCGCGCGGTCGACGCCGTGAACGTCAGCTCGCCCGAGGTGGGGTGGCCGTCGGCGGAGGTCGCGCGCCACACGACCGTGTAGCTGCCCGCCGGGCGCTCCGGCACCAGCGCCTGGCTCACCAGCTGCCCGACGACGACCGCCGGACCGTCGCTCATCGGCTCGCCGGCCGGTCCGATGACCTGGACCTCGGTGCCGAGCGCGACGACCTCGTCGCTGAAGGTGAGCTGCACGGTGTCCGGGGCGACCTCGACGGTCGAGCCGTCGGCCGGCTCGGTCGCGCTCAGGACGTCGTGCGCGGACGCGGGCAGCGCGCCCACCGCGAGGCAGGCCAGCACGGCGAACCCGAGACCGAGGACGAGCGCGAGCGCGCGGGTCGGGCGGGTCGGACGAGTCAGACGGGTCGGACGGGTCAGGCGGGTCAGGCGGGTCACCGGACCGCTCGGACCCCGGCGTCGTAGCGGTCGAGGACGATGTCCGCGAGCCGCGGGTCGGGCGCGAGCGGCGACGTCACGACGTCGGCCCCCGCCTCCCCCAGGCGATCGAGGAAGAACCCCGGTGCGAGCAGGTAGGACGCCACCACGACCCGCTGGGCGCCCGCCGCGCGCGCCGCCCGGACGGCGTCGGGCACGCGGGGCGTGGAGGCGGAGCCGTACCCGACGGTGACCGGCCCCTCCGGCCAGGCGGCCCGCAGAGCCGCGGCGACCTCCTCGACGGCGACGGCGGCGCGGGGGTCGGTCGAGCCTGCGGCCGCGAGCACGATCGCGTCCCCGGGCCCGGCCCCGGCGCCGACGAGCCGGTCGAGCAGGACCCGCACGAGCCGCGCGTCGGGCCCCAGGGGTGCGGTCGCCACGGCGGGCCGACCGTCGACGGACGCGGCGATGTCGACGTGCACGTGGAAACCGCCCGACAGCAGCAGCGGCACCACGACCGCGACCCCGCCGGGGTCCACGACCGCGCCGACGGCGTCGGCCACCGCGGGCTCCTGCAGGTCGACGAACGTCTCGCGGACGTCCAGCTCGGGCCGGGCCACGCGCACGTCCGCCAGGATCGAACGGATCGCGGCGCGCCCGGCCACGCTGTCGGTGCCGTGCGAGCAGCCGAGCAGCACCGGGACGCCTCTGGCGGCGCCGGTCACGACTCGACCAGGTCGAGGCGGTAGCCCCGCTTGACGACGGTGCGGACGAGCTCCTTGCTCCCGGCGGCCTCGCGCAGGCGAGCGATCGCGACCTCCGCCGCGTGCGGGTCCTGCGAGACCCCCGGCAGCACCGCCAGCACCTCGGACCGGGGCACGACGTCCCCGCCCGCGGCGGCCAGCAGGCGCAGGACCTCCAGCCCGGACGGAGACAGGGCAAGCACCCGACCGTCCAGGATCGCCGCCCGCCGGCGCATCTGCAGCGAGCCCGCGACGGTCGACAACCCCTGGAGCTGTCCGTAGTGCGCCACGATCGCGCGGACCAGGGAGCCGAGCCGGCCGCGGTCCGGCACGAGGGGGGTGATCCCGCACTCGAGCAGCGGACCGGCGGTGATCGGCCCGACGGCGGCGGCCACGGTCGCACCGCTGCGGAACTGCTCGGTGAGCTCGGCGATCACACCGGCCTCCCGCGCGGCGGCGAGCCAGGCGGCAGATCCGGGGGCCGAGGTGAACACCACGGTGTCGATCTCACCGGCCGCGACCGCGCGCACCGAGGCCTCGAGCGCGTCCGGGTCGGGGGGCGGCCCCCACCGGTACACGATGAGGCTGCGCACCCGGGCGCCGGCCGCGAGGAAGGCCTCGTCGAGCCCCTCCGACCCGGCGCCGTGGTGCTGCACCGCGATCGAGAGCCCCGCCACCCCCTCGTCGAGCAGCACCTCGGCGATCTCGGCCGACGTCTCGGACTCGGCGACCCAGTCGACCGCGAGACCGGCGGCCTGGATGGCTCCGAGCGCCTTGGGACCGCGGGCCACGATCCGGGCCCGCCCGAGCATCGCGGTGAGCTGGTCGGCGAGCCCGTGCGCGTCGGCGGCCTCGATCCAGCCGCGGAAGCCGATCCCGGTCGTGACCACGACGATGTCCGGCGGGTCGTCGAGCAGCGCACGGGTCCCGGCCACCAGCAGGGCGTCGTCCTCGTTCGGCACCATGCTCAGGGCGGGGGCGTACCGGATGACCGCACCGCGGCGCTGCAGCGCCCCACCGAGCTCGGCCGAGCGGCGGTCCACCGTGACGAGCACGGTGCAGCCGGCGAGGGTCTGGTGGATGGGTTCGGTCACAGGCTCATTGTGGCGTCAGCGGGGTCGGTCGGGTGACCACCGCCGAGCAGGCCGGGCGCCGCGACGTCGCCGATGACGATGACGGCCGGCGAGCGGACCCCCGCCAGCCGGGCCCGATCGACGATCGCGTCGAGCGGCGCGCGCGTGACCCGCTCGTGCGCGCCGGTGCCGTCCTCGATGATCGCGACCGGGGTGGCCGGGTCGGCGCCGTGCGCGAGGGCGTCGGCCACGAGCTCGCCGAGCACGGCGACCCCCATGAGGATCACGAGCGTCGCGGACTTCTCCGCCAGGATCAGGCGCGCGGCGGCGTCCAGGCCGCCGTGGCCGTTGAGCACGTGATAGGCCGCCGTCGTGCCCCGGTGGGTGAGGGGGATGCCGACGGCGGCGGGGGCCGCCACGACGCTGCTCACGCCGGGGACCACCTCGACGGGGACGCCGGCCTCGTGGCAGGCGAGCACCTCCTCGCCGCCGCGGCCGAACACGAACGGGTCGCCGCCCTTGAGGCGCACGACGACCTGCCCGCGCAGCGCGCGCTCGACCAGGATCCGGTTGATCTCGTGCTGCGGCACCGCATGGTGGCCCGGGGTCTTGCCGACGTCGACCACCTCGACCGCGCCCGGGAGCTCGTCGAGCACCGCGGTGGGTCCGAGCCGGTCGGTGACCACGACGTCGGCCTCCGCGAGCGCGCGCCGACCGCGCAGGGTGAGCAGGTCGACGGCGCCCGGGCCGCCCCCGACCAGCACGACCCGACCGGAGCCGGGTGCGGCCGGTCGCCGTCGGCGCAGGTCCGCACCGCCCGAGCGCAGGTGCTCGGCGAGGGCGTCGCGCACGGTGCGGCTGCGCCGCGGGTCGGGCGCACCGGCCGAGACGACGCCGAGCACCACCTCACCGACCCGGGCCACCGCCGGGGTACGCGCGGAGCCGACGCTCGCCTCGCCGGCGTTGATGCACCAGGTCCGGCGCGCGGCGGCCCAGGCGGCCACGGCGGCGTCGGTCGCCCGGTCACCGGTCGCGGTGTGCACGAGCCAGGCCCCGTCGAGGTCCCCCTCCGCCACCTCCGCGGTGCGCCAGGCGATCGACCGGTCGCCGACCAGCTCGGCGATCTCCTCGCAGACCTGCGGCGCGACCACGAGCACGTCCGCGCCGTCCAGGACGAGCGCGCGCACCCGGCGGGCCGCGACCGGGCCGCCGCCCGCGACGAGCACGCGCCGCCCGGTCAGGTCGAGCCCGAGCAGCGCGGTCACGGCGCGGCCCGATCGCCGGCGGGCCCCGCCCGGTCGGCGGCGCTGTCACGGTCGGCGGCGTCGAGGTCGAGGGCGTCGAGATCGTCGAGGTCGTCGTCGAGGTCGGCCTCGAGCGCCGGGCCGACGCCGATCATCACGACCTCACCCTCGACCCGGACCGGCCACGTGCGCAGGTCCAGCGGTTCCCGGCCGAGCGGTTCCACGCACTGACCCGTCCGCAGGTCGAAGACCTGCTTGTACATCGGGGAGGCGACCGTGGGCACGGCGCCGCGCGAACCCACGATGCCGCGCGAGATCACGTGCGCCCCGCTGAACGGGTCGAGCTGCGCGACCGCCAGCACCCGGTCGTCGACCAGTCGGAACAGCGCGACCTGCTCGTCGCCGACGAGGGCCGCGGCGCCGCGCTCCGGCACGAGGTCGTCCAGCCGGCACACGGCCAGCCACCGGGCGGTGGCGAGGGTCGCGGGGGCGACGCTCGGGGCGGTCATGACCGGACCGCCAGCGTCGTGCCGGCGACGAGCACGGCGGAGTCGGTGCGCTCCGCCACGGTCGCCGGGCGCACCTGGCCGCGTTCGGCGACGTAGGCGAGCGAGGGGTCCGGGGTCGTCGGGGCGTTGACGAAGGACGCGAACCGGCGCAGCTTCACCGGGTCGTCCAGGGTCGCCTTCCACTCGTCCTCGTAGGCGTCGACGTGTCGTGCCATCGCCGCGTCGAGGTCGTCGACGATCCCCAGGCTGTCGTCGATCACGACCGCGCGGACGCCCTCGAGCCCGCCCTCGACCTCCTCGACCCACGGCGCGGTGCGCTGCAGCCGGTCGGCGGTGCGGATGTAGTACATGAGGAACCGGTCGATGGTCCGCACGAGCGTCTCGGTGTCGAGGTCCTCGGCCAGCAGGCGCGCGTGCCGGGGGGTGAACCCGCCGTTGCCGCCGACGTACAGGTTCCAGCCGTTGTCCGTGGCGACCACCCCGACGTCCTTCGAGCGGGCCTCCGCGCACTCCCGCGCGCACCCCGAGACCCCGAGCTTGAACTTGTGCGGCGACCGCAGGCCGCGGTAGCGCAGCTCGAGCTGCACGGCGAGGGCGACGGAGTCCTGGACGCCGTACCGGCACCAGCTCGACCCGACGCACGACTTCACCGTGCGCAGCGACTTGCCGTACGCGTGCCCGGACTCGAAGCCCGCGTCCACGAGCCGGCGCCAGATGTCGGGCAGCTGCTCGAGGCGGGCCCCGAACAGGTCGATCCGCTGGCCGCCGGTGATCTTCGTGTACAGCCCGTAGTCCTGGGCGACCTGCCCGATGACGAGCAGGCCGGCCGGGGTCACCTCACCGCCCGGGATGCGCGGCACCACGGAGTACGACCCGTCTTTCTGCAGGTTCGCCATGACGTGGTCGTTGGTGTCCTGCAGCGCCGCGCGCTCGCCGTCCAGCACGTGCCCGTCGTCGAGCGACGACAGGATCGAGGCCAGCACCGGCTTGCAGATGTCGCAGCCGCGGCCCTCCGCGTCGGTGCCGTGGCGGCGGATGATCTCGCTGAACGTGCGCAGGCCGGTCACCCGGACGACGTCGAACAGCTGGGCCCGCGAGAGCGCGAAGTGCTCGCACAGCGCGTTGGAGACGCTGATCCCGGCCTTGGCCAGCTCGGCCACGACGAGCTTCTTGACCAGCGGGACGCACGAGCCGCAGCTCGTCCCGGCGCGGGTGCAGGCCTTGACCGCGGCGACGTCCCGGCACTCGTGGTCGGTCACGGCGGCCCGCACGGTCCCCGCGGTGACGTTGTTGCACGAGCACACCGTGGCGTCGTCGGGCAGGTCGCCGCCCAGCGAGGCGGCGGCGCCCGCGGCCCCCTCGGGCAGCAGGTAGGCGGACGGATCGCCCCCCAGGGCCCGGCCGACGAGCGGCCGCAGGCTCGAGTACGCCGACGCGTCGCCGACGAGCACGCCGCCGAGGAGCGTGCGCGCGTCGTCGGACAGCACGAGCTTCTTGTAGATGCCGGCCACCGGGTCGGAGTGGACCAGCTCGAGGGCGCCCGGCGTCGTGGCGAACGCGTCGCCGAAGCTCGCGACGTCGACCCCGGAGAGCTTGAGCTTGGTCGCGGTGTCCGCGCCGGGGAACACGGCGGAGCCGCCGAGCAGGCGGTCGACCACGACCTCGGCCATCGCGTAGCCGGGCGCGACCAGGCCGATGCAGGCGCCGTCGATGCACGCGACCTCTCCGGCCGCCCAGATGGCCGGGTCGGCCGTGTGGCAGGCCTCGTCGACGACGACGCCGCCGCGGGCCCCGATCGCGAGCCCGGAGCTGCGGGCCAGCTCGTCGCGGGGGCTGACGCCGGTGGCGACCACGACGACGTCGACGTCGAGGCGCCCGCCGTCGGCGAAGTCGAGGCGTCCGACGGTGCCCCGCCGGTTGGGCCGCATCCGCGTGGTGGCGGTGCTGACCCGCACGGCGACCCCGAGTCCGTTGATCAGCCGGCGCAGGGCCTCTCCCCCGCCGAGGTCGACCTGCGCGGACATCAGGTGGGTGCCGAACTGGATCACGGTGCTGCTGGTGCCGAGCGCCTGCAGCGCGCCGGCGGCCTCGAGGCCGAGCAGCCCGCCGCCGATCACCGCACCCCGCACGGGCCGGCCGGCGCGGGCGGACTGCTCCTCCACCCAGCCGCGCAGCGCGGCGACGTCGTCGACCGTGCGGTAGACGAAGACGCCGGGGAGGTCGGCGCCCTCGATGGGCGGCACGACCGCCCGGGAGCCGGTGGCGAGCACGAGCTGGTCGTAGTCCCAGGTGCGGCCGTCGGCGGCGCGCACGGTGCGTGCGGCCCGGTCGAGCTCGACGACCGCCGCACCGCGCACCAGCGTGACGAGCGGGTCGTCCCACAGCTCGGGGGAACCGATGGCGAGGTCCTCGGGGTCGCGGCCCGAGAAGTACGAGGTCAGGGCGACCCGGTCGTACGGAGCCCGCGGCTCCTCCGCGAGCACGGTGACGCGCCAGGCCCCTGCGGTGTCGCGGTCCCGCATCGCCTCGACGAGACGCTGCGCCACCATCCCACCGCCGACGACGACGAGGTGTAACGGGCGAGCAGTCATCCGTGCCTCCAGGTGGGTCGACCCCGCGGGCCGTGGCCACTGAACCTACGAGCGGGTTGTTTCCGGGGCCGTAGCGCGCCGGTTACCTCCGTGGAACCTTTCGCGCACAGCCGCCCGGCACGAGGTGTGAGGTGCCGGAGTTCTCACAGGGCGCCGTCGTCGGCCGTGCGCTCCTCGTTCCGCAGGGGTAACAGCAGGCCACTTCGACGGAAACACCGCGCTCCTAGCGTCGTGGTCACTGCACCGCCCCCTCGACCCACCCGCAGGAGACGCGATGACGGCACCGAAGACTTTGACCCCGACCGACCCGGCGACCACGGCCACGCTGGCACCCCTCGAGGCGCCACCGGCCATCGCCGGGCGGTGGATCGACCGGTGGGAGCCCGAGGACGACGCGTTCTGGCGCGGCGGTGGGCGGGCGATCGCCCAGCGCAACCTCTACCCATCGATCTTCGCGGAGTTCCTCGGGTTCGCCGTGTGGGCCTCGTGGAGCATCGTGGTGCCGCAGCTCGCGGCGGTGGGCTTCATCCTCACCGTCGACCAGCAGTTCTGGCTCATCGCGGTCCCCAGCCTCGTCGGCGCGACCCTGCGCATCCCGTACACGTTCGCGGTACCCCTGTTCGGCGGGCGCAACTGGACCATCATCTCGGCCCTGCTCCTGCTGCTGCCCGCGAGCGCGCTCGCCGTGGTCGTCACCCGCCCGGAGACGACGCCGTTCTGGATGCTCCTCGTGGTCGCCGCCCTCGCCGGCCTCGGCGGCGGCAACTTCGCCTCCTCGATGGCGAACATCTCGTTCTTCTACCCGGAGCGTGAGAAGGGCAAGGCGCTCGGCCTGAACGCCGCGGGCGGCAACCTCGGCACCGCCGCGGTCCAGTTCGCCGTCCCGCTGGTGATCGTGGGCGCCGCCGGCCTGCAGCTCGAGCGCGCGGGCCTGATGTTCATCCCGCTGATCCTGCTCGCGGCCTACCTGGCGTCGCGGTTCATGAACAACCTCACCTTCGCGAAGGCCGACTACCGGGCGTTCGGGGCCGCCGTGCAGAACCGCCACACCTGGATCATCTCGTTCCTGTACATCGGCACGTTCGGCTCGTTCATCGGCTACGCCGGTGCGTTCCCGACGCTGCTCAAGTCCCAGTTCCCCGAGGTCACCGTGAGCATCGCGTTCCTCGGCGCGCTCGTCGGGTCGCTGTCCCGCCCGGTCGGCGGGATCCTCGCCGACCGGTGGGGCGGGGCCCGGGTGACGATCGCGTCGTTCGCCGTGATGGCGCTCGCCGCGACCAGCGCCATCGGCGCCCTGCGCGCGGTGAGCTTCCCGCTCTTCCTCGGCTCGTTCCTCGTGCTGTTCGTCGCGACCGGCGCGGGCAACGGCGCGACCTACCGGATGATCCCCGCGGTCTTCCGGGTCGGGGCGACCACGCCCGAGCGGGCGGCCCGGTCCCGCAAGACCGCCGCGGGCTGCATCGGGATCGCCGGCGCCGTCGGGGCGCTCGGCGGGTTCCTCATCCCGCGCGGGTTCGCGATCTCGAACTCGGTGGCGGGGAGCCTGCAGCCCGCGCTGTGGTTGTTCGTCGGGATCTACCTGATCATGGGCGTCACCACCTGGGCCGTGTACCGCCGCCGCGGGGCCGCCCTGAGCGCTGCAGGCATCTGAATGCCCGCCCCCGCAGCAGCGACGGCGACGCACTGCCCGTACTGCGCCCTGCAGTGCGCGATGACGCTGACCGCGCCCGACGACGCCGCCCGCGTCGTCGGTGCGCCGGTCACCGTGGCCGCCGGGCACGCGCCGACGAGCCCGACCGCGGGTCTCCGGACGGCACCGGCCGGTGGGCTGTGCCAGAAGGGGTGGACCAGCGCCCAGGTGCTGCGTGCCCCGGACCGGCTCACCACGCCGCTGCTGCGGGGGGCGGACGGCGAGCTGCACCCGGTGAGCTGGGACGACGCGCTCGACCACGTCGCGCAGCGCCTGCAGGCCCTGCAGGCGCTGCACGGCCCGGAGTCGGTCGCCGTGTTCGGCGGGGGCGGGCTCACCAACGAGAAGGCGTACGCGCTCGGCAAGTTCGCGCGGGTCGTGCTGCGCACTCCGTACATCGACTACAACGGCCGGTTCTGCATGGCCAGTGCCGCGGCCGGCGCCAACCGCGCGTTCGGGGTCGACCGCGGCCTGCCGTTCCCGCTCGCCGACCTGGGCGGCGCGCAGTCGATCCTGCTGCTCGGCAGCAACCTCGCCGAGACGATGCCGCCGTCGGCGGCCCGGCTGGCCGGCGCCCGGGCGCACGGCGGGCTGATCGTGGTCGACCCGCGGCACTCGGCGACCGCGGCGCTGACCGACGACGGCGGCGGCCTGCACCTGCAGGCGGTGCCGGGCACCGACCTCGTGGTGCTGCTCGCGCTCCTGCACGTCGTGTGGGCCGAGGGGCTCGCGGACCTGCCCTACCTGGCGGACCGCACCACGGGCGCCGACGACGTCCGGCGGAGCGTCGCGGCCTGGTGGCCGGAGCGCGCCGAGCAGGTGTGCGGGGTCCCGGCCGCCGACCTGCGCCGCGCG
>NZ_SDWW01000058.1 GCF_004168625.1 Pengzhenrongella frigida | reverse complement strand
AATCGTTCCAGGTCAGGAGCACTTTTCACGTCATCGACACGACCTCACGCCACCGCGCCATGAAAGCGCGAGGCTAGTCGGCCGAACAGGTCGACCCATCCTGGAGCGTCGGCGGGCCACCTGGCCACTGGCGCTCCTCAGCGTCGTCGGACCACTGTTCCTGGCCACGGGCTCGGCGGGGATGCGGGCGCGAGCCCGACGCGAGGGTGGGTGTCGGGCTCGGAGCCTAGATGGCCGCGGCCGGGTCGTCGTCGGTCACCGTGAACGCCGGGTCACGGGAGCCGACCTTGCGCGCCACCGTCAGATGTCCGCCGAGGTATCCGCTCACGGTGACCAGCAGGCCACCCGTGACGGCCAGCGCGACGCCGAAGGCGTGGGCGTCGCGGCCGCGCGCCGACCAGGACCCGATGTAGGCGTTGAGCGCAAGAAGGTTGACCCCCGCGTGGAGCAGCCCGACCCGACGATCGCGGCCGTCGGTCGCTGCCCACTCGGCCAGCCCGGTGAGCGCCGTCGGGACCGAGGTGAGCACGCCGAGCCCGATGAGTAGGCGCGCTGCGGGTCTCGCTGTCCGGCCGCCGACGACGTCGAGCGCGCTTGCCGACATCCAGGCACCGAGGGGGGCATCGGTGAGCAGCGGGTGCAGGGCGTGGCCGATCGGTCGGCCCCGGAGCAGGCCTTCGCGTCCGGACGAGGCAAGCGCGGCTTGGACGACATGCTGGACCGGGCGGGCGACGGAATCCAGTGCCTGCAGGTTCTCCAGCTTCTGGGTCGCCGAGACGAGCCACGGAGAGCGTGCGCGCCCACCTCGGTCGGTGGAGGCGACATCACTGACCATGGCGGTGCTCCCTCGGCGGCGGTGGCGGCGCGCGGACAGGTTCCGGATCAAGCATTGCCTGCCTGACCGGGGGCCGCATGTGGACGGTCAGGGTGATCGGTGCGTGGGCGATTGCCGGCTCATCGGAGCACTGCGGCCACGGCGCTGATCTCGACGAGCGCGCCCGGCACACCCAGTCCCGCCACACGTGCCGCGGTCACCAGCGCCGGATCGTCCGACGCGAGCTCCGAGGCGATCGCCCCGTACCCGGCCGCGAGGTCGACGCCATCGACGAAGAGCACCGTCCAGAGCACCACGTCGCCGAGCGTCGCCCCGGCGGCTGCGAGCGCGGTCTTCGCGTTCTCCAGGGCTCGGGCAGACTGCGCGGCCACGTCGCCCGCGCCCACGAGCGAACCCTCGGCGTCCACACCGTTCTGACCGCCGACATAGATCGTGGTCGCGCCGGGCGGCACGATGGCCACGTGGCTGAAGGCCGGGCTGGAGACGAGTCCTTCGGGACGGATGCGCTGGATGGAGGCCATGCGACCACGCTCGCACAGACAGCCGACACGGGCGCGGCGTTCGTGTCGCCTGGATCGGCGCCGACCAGAACGACCTGCTTCGCCACCTGCCCACATGGTTCGGAGCCCCCTCCGAAGGCGCCGGACGCGTTCACGATCGCCGACGTCGCTGAGCGAGGCCGTCCCCGCGTCTCGGCCCACCTGTCGGGGCACGGCCGCATAGCTTGTTCGGATGACCTCCGACGCGAACGATACGAGCGACGTCGACGTCCTTGTCGTGGGCGCGGGTCCGACGGGCTTGGCCCTCGCCGCATTCCTGGCCGCCGACGGCGTCCCGTTCCGGATCATCGACCGCCAGTCCGACGCCGTCCATGAGTCCCGCGCGCTGGCGATCCAGCCCCGCACCCTCGAGATGCTCGCCGGCCTCGGGGTGAGCGACACGTTGCTGGGGCTGGGCAACCGCGCGGTGCGGCTCCAGATGCACGTTCAGCGGCGCGTGATCGGGGTGCCGCTGTTCGATCTCGGACTCGACGACACCGCGTACCCCTTCCTGCTCTTCGTGTCGCAGGAGGCCACAGAACGTGTGCTCGGCGACCACCTGGCCGCAGCCGGCGTCCGCCTCGAGCGGGGGGTAGAGCTGGCCGGGCTGGCACAGGACAGCGACGTCGTCTCCTGCCGCCTGGTGCACCGAGGTGGGCACGAGGAGATGGTCCGCGCGCGGTACGTCGTCGGATGCGACGGCGCTCACAGCATGGTGCGCCGCGGCTCCGGGATCGCGTTCGAGGGGTCGTCCTACCCGCAGACGTTCGTCCTGGCCGACCTCGAGGCGGATGGGATCCAGCCCGGCGCGGCGCACGTGTTCATCTCTGCCGACGGCATGCTGTTCTTCTTCCCGCTGGGGCACCCGGCGACCTGGCGGATGCTGGCCATGCGACCGCGTGCCGACACCACCCCGGTCACCGATCCCGTCACCATGCCCGAGGTTCAGGAGCTGAGCGACGCGCACACCGGCGCCCTGGTGCGGCTGCGGGATCCGGTGTGGATGACGAACTTCCGGCTCGCCAATCGCGGAGCGGCGCACTACCGGGCAGACAGGGTGTTCCTTGCTGGGGACGCCGCTCACATCCACAGCCCCGCCGGTGCTCAGGGCATGAACACCGGGATCCAGGATGCGGCGAACCTCGCCTGGAAGCTCGCCCTCGTCACCGGCGGTCCCGGCCCGCTCACGGTGCTCGACAGCTACGAAGCCGAGCGTGCTCCGGTCGGACGCGCGGTGCTGCGGTTCACCAACCGGGCGTTCACGATCGCCACCGCGAGCAGTCCGGTCCTCCGGTTCGTGCGTGGCCAGCTGGTTCCCCGCGTGCTCCCGCTCGCTCTGCGGTTCACGACCGGGAGAGCGGTCGCGTTCCGGACCGTTTCACAGCTCGGCATCCGCTATCGCTCCAGCCCGCTCTGCGTCGACGGAGCCGGCGCGCCCCGGCGTGGGCCGCGTGCGGGGGACCGCCTGCCCGACGGGCCGGTGACAGTCGAGGGGAGGCGCTCGACGATCCAGCGCAGTGTCGCTGCACCCGGCTTCCACCTGCTGCTCTGCGGACCGCTCGCGGCTTGGCCGGACGATGCGACGGCCGCCCTGAGTGAGCGCTATCGGCGCCACATCACCGTGCACCGCCTCAGCCGGGATGTCGGGCCCAGGGTCCTGCACGATCCGAGCGGGCTGGTCCTGCGACGCTTGGGTCTCACCGGCACCCGCTCTGCGCATCTCCTGGTCCGCCCCGACGGCTACCTCGGCTACCGGGGCGGGATCGACGTGACCGGGCTCGGCGCTCACCTCGCCGCCGAATACGGACTGGTCGGGATCGGCTACCTGTCGGCTCCCTGAGGCCGGGCCTGACCGTGAGCGGTGGGAGCTAGAGCCTCTTCCGCAGCCGGTCGCGCACGGGCCGCCCGTCCGGGTCGGAGATCGTGCGGTACAGCGGCACCGCCCACAGGCGTTGGGCCTCGGTCACCGGCGGCGGTCGATGCACGGTGACGCGTCCGGGTGGTCGCGGCCCCAGGCTCCCACCCTCGCGCCAGGCAGTGAGGCGGGCGGCCTGCGCCGCGAACGCTGTGAAGCCGTCCACCGGATCCAGGAGGTCGGCAAGGTCGTCGGCGCTGCGGTCGAGGTGCTCGCGCCACAGCTGGAGCCGCAGGTCCCGGGCGAAGGTGCGTGCTCCGTCGCCGAGACCGGCCGGATCGTGCGGCTCCCTCGGGTCGAGGGCGGAGTCGAGCACGGCGATCGACAGCTCGCTGTCGTGGCTCCACGAACGGCGGTTGAGGTTGTCCGAGCCCACCATCGCCCAGACGTCATCGATGACTACGACCTTGGCGTGCACGTACACCGGACTTCCCTGGTGGTTCTCCAGCTCATAGACCGCGAAGCGGTCGCCGCCGGCGGCCTCGCATGCGCGGATGACGTCGCCCCGCGCGAGCAGTGCCGGCACCCGGGTGATGGTGCTGTCGTCGGGGGAGAAGCGCGGGACGACGGCGATGACCTGCAGCCGGGGGTTCTTCCTCAGGGCCGAGCCGATGATGTCGGCCACCGGGCGGGACCACAGGTACTGGTCCTCCAGGTAGACGAGGCGGCGGGCACGCGCAAAGGCCTTGCGGTACGCGTGCGCGATCGCTCGTTCCCCCAGCGGGGCGAACGGGTACCGGCGGAGCCGGGCCGGGTACGTCCGCAGGACCTGCACGGCGTGAGTCCCCGGGTGGGCCTGGTCGTCGGGCACCGGCGCGGGCAGCGGCCGCGAAGTCGTCGCGCCCATGTGGTACGCGCGGTCGTAGAGCTGCCGGACAGGGCTCGGCACGTCGAGGACGTTGCTGCCGTACCAGCGTTCGCGGAACGTGTGCTCGAGATCGTGCACCGCGGGACCCCGCACCTCGGCCTGGATGTCGTGCCAGGGGGTGCACGGCCCGTAAGCCTCGGGGGAGTTCACCCCCTGGGGATCACCGAGGTGCTCGGCGTCGTCGTTGCGGCCAAAGCTGAGGTCGATGCCGCCGACGAAGGCGACGTCGTGCGCCGGGGCGTCGGGATGGCGCACCACGACCAGCTTCTGGTGATGGCTGCCGCCCCGCCTGGTCCGCGCGTCGAGGAGCACCTGGCCACCGTCCTCGGCGATCCGCCGGACGAACTCGGCGTTGGCCTCCTCGAACTGGTGCACCTGGGTCGGTTGGGAGCGCCACACCAGACCGAAGACCTGGACGCCTCGGTGCGCGGCCGCCGAAAGAACCTCACCGATCTCGGTCCCGGCTCCCTTGAGGCGCTCGTTCAGGTCACCACGGAAATCGAGGAAGTACACCTGATCACCGGCCCTGGTAGCCACCAGCTCGGTGTACAGGCGGTCGAAGTAGCGCCTCCCGTCCACCAGCGGGAGGACGTGATTCCCGATCGTGAAGGGTCGAAGATCCGTGGCGCGGTTGGTCCGTTCGTCGTCGGCCAGGTACCACGCGAGGATCGCCGGATCGTCCGCCGCCGGACGCGGTGCATCTTGCTTGAGAGGATCGTCGGGAGCCTCCGGCGCGTCGGGCCGCATCGTCGAATTGTCTACCACTCGGCTTCGTCGTGCCCATTGGCGGCCACCACCGACGGCCAGCCGTGCTCCGAACCCCTCGGTGGCGATCCGGGCGCGAGTCGCACCCCACACGTCCTGCGGCGCGCCCGCGAGGTCGCGCTCGACCTGCCCGCGCAACGCCGGGTCGGTGTCGAGCAGCCATTCGAGCAGTGCCGGGTCGACCCCCATGGTGGCGACGCTCCGGTCGCGCCGCACGCGGTTTCGACCGGGACCGGGGACGGGGCCTTGCGGCGGACGTCGCGGTGCCCTACGTTCCGGCCATGGGTCCGCTGGTCAGGCGTTCGCCCCTGCGCCTGCTGCGTGACGGGCCATGGGGCCTGCTCGTCGCGGGCGCATTCCTGTTGGTCTGCTCGGCCGCCGCGTCGGCGCCCATCTTCGCGGAGGCCTCGGGGAACGCCGCCTTCGCCGACCAGCTCGCTGCCGTGCCCGCGACCGCGAACGCCGGGTCGGCTCCGGTCGTCCGCCTGGTCGGCGGCGCGGGGCTCGGGGGCCGTGACCGACTCGGCGGCATGCTCGATCGGGTCCCCGGTCTCGGGCCGGCCACGGTGACGGCGACCTCCGTCGGCGTCGAGCTCGAAGGCAGGACGGTCTTCACCCCCTTCGTGGCCGCAAACGGTCGAACCGAGCGTGCCCGGCTCTTCGGCGATGACGACGTCGAGCATGCGCTCGTCGCCGACCCCGGGTGGCCGTCGCGCGTGCCCGCGGAGGCGATCGGTCCTGCCCTGTGGCTACCCGCCCCGATCGCGACGGCTCTCGGAGTCACGACCGGCGACACCGTCGAGGTCGGCGTGGAGAGCCGTGCCTCCCGTACGAGCACCCCGGTCGAGGTTGCGGGCGTCTACGCGGTGGACGGCGCCGGCCGGCTGCCCGCGGACCCGCCCGGAACTCGGCGCTGGGCCTTGCGCCAGGCGTTCCTGCCCAAGGACAGCGAGTTCACGTCGTCGCCCGCCTACGTCCTGGTGGGCGACGTGGCCGCCGCCACCGAGGTCGCGAAGGTGGTGGGTGATTCGCTGCTCTTCGCCGTCGAGGGCCAGCTGTCCCCGGCCGTGCCGACCCTCGCCGCGGCGTCGGCCACGGTCGCCGGGATCCGCCGGCTCCAGGCGGACGTCCGCGACCCCGCGCTGCTCGGCGAGACGCCTGACCGCCTGCACCAGCAGGTCGCCTCGGGCCTGCCGGACCTGGTGCGCGCCGCGACCGACGTGGCCGATCGGACGGTCGCCTGGACCTCGACGCTGAGCGCCGCGGGAGCGGGCCTGGGGCTGATGTCGATCCTCGCGGTTGCCGCGCTGGGCACGGTCCGGCGGGCGATCGAGGTGAAGCACTCCGTCGGTGTCGGGCTGCGCCCGGCCGCGATCGGGGGGCTCGCCGCACTGGAGGTCGTGCCCACGGCGGTCGCGAGCTGGGCGGCCGGGTTCGGCCTCGCGGCACTCGCTGTGGCGGCGATCGGCCCGCCGGGAGCGATCACGACGACGTCGCTCACGGCTGGCGCCTGGCGCGCGGGGTTGGCCGCGCTGGCCGGAATCGCGCTCGTCGGCTGCGCCACGACGGTCGCCGCGGCGCGTGCAGCCCGACTGACCGCTCGCCACGGCGCCTCGCGGTCCGTCCCGTGGGAGGTCGTCCTCGGCGCGGTCGCTGCGACGGCCACGATGGGCCTGCTCGTTCGTCCGGCCGCGGCCGGACCACCGAGTGCGCTCGACCTGATCGTTCCCCTGCTCGTCCTGGCCGCCACGGGGGCGATCGGTACCCGGCTCACGCTCGCCGCGGCCGGGAAGGCGACGCGTCGCCGGACCGACGACGGCGTCGCGGGCGCCTGGGCCCGGCGACCGGCCCTCATGCTCGCCCTGCGCAGGGTGGTCGTCGGCGGGTCGCAGAAGGTCCTGGTCGTCACGATCCTGTCGACCGGGCTGGGCCTGCTCGCCTACTCGGTCGCCGCGGCGGTCTCGGTGAGCCAGGTCGCCGAGGACCGCGCCGCCGTCCGCGCCGGCGCCAGCGCCACCACCGAGATCGAGGTCTCGTGGCTCCTCGACGACGGTGCCGCGCAGGTGACCCCGGACGACGACGCGTTCGTCCTCACCTCGGGCCCGATGCTGGGCGTCCGCACCCCCCCGTTGCCCGCGGGCACCACCATCGTCTGGCGCAGCCGGGTGACGATGCCGGCAGAGCGCCAGAACGTCGACCTGCTGGTCATCGACCCCGCACGGTTCGCGGCCGTGGCCGCGTGGGGCGGTGGGCCCGAGCTCGCCCGGTCGAAGGCTCTGCTGCCGACGCTCACGCGCGCTGACGCGACGCTGACGGACCGGCTGCAGGCGGGCGGTTCGGGGCAGATCCCCGCGATCGGCGTCGGCACGCTGGAGGGACGGCCGGGGGAGGGTGCGGCGGTCAGCACCGACCTCGGCGATCTCGCCATCACGCTCCTCGACGTCGTGCCCGCGTTTCCCGGCCACTCCGGCAACCTGCCGATGATTGTGGTACCCGCCGACAGCTTCTTCGGCTCGCTCGGTGCGGCGGACCCACGGGTGCGCCCGCCGGCAACCGAAGGGCGCTTCAGCCGGGCGCCGCGGCAGTACTTCCCGTCGTTGTGGTCGAACGGCGACCCGGACGCGTTGCGGGCCGTGCTCGAGCCGCGCGGGCTCGAGCTGGGCCTGACCGAGACGCTCGCGCAGGTCGCCCAGGAGCCGGACCTCGTCGCCGCCCGGCGCTCTCTCGGTCTCCAGGTGGCCCTCGGGCTGTGCGTCGCCGCGATCGCGGTGCTGGCGCTCGCGATGTTCGCCGACCGGGCCACCAGCCGGGCTCGGGCGTCCGACCTGATGCTCGCCCTGATGGGCATGGGCCGGGCAGGTACGCAACGCGCCCGGTCCATCGAGCTCGGCCTGCTGGCCGGGCTCGGGCTTGCGCTCGCCGGCGTCGGGGTGCTGCTCGTCGCCCCGCTCGGGGCGCGGCTGCTCGATCCGGGTGGAGGGGCGGAACCCGCGTTCGTGCTCCGGCTCGGCGGTGCCGCCCTGGTCGCCGCCGCGCTCGCGGCGGTCGTCTGCCTCCTGGTCGCGATCGCGGTCGTGGCGACACGGTCGGGGCGAGCCGACTCCGCGAAGGTGCTGCGCGATGCTGACTGACGCGGACGGGCCCGCGGCCCGGTGCGCGCGCCTCGTGAAGATCTATCCGAGCGCGAGCGGTGAGACGCACGCTCTGCGCGGGATCGAGGCCTCGTTCCCGCGCGGCGCGCTGACCGCCGTCACGGGCCCGTCGGGGAGCGGCAAGTCGAGCCTGCTCTCGGTGCTGGCCCTGCGCGAGCGCCAGAGCGGTGGCGAGCTGTGGATCGCGGGACGGTCGGCGGAGACGCTCACCGGGCGCGCGCTGCGCCACCTGCGTCGGTACGACGTCGCCTGGGTCGCCCAACGTCCCACCCACAGCCTGTTCGACGGGCTGGTCGCTCGCGAACAGGTCGAGCAGGCCGCACGCCTGCGCGCCGCCGACCTCGCCGAGTGCGCGCGACTGCTCGACCGGCTCGGCCTGTCGGCGCGCGCCGGTGCCCGCAACCGCGAGCTCTCCGGTGGCGAGCAGCAGCGGCTGGCCGTCGCGGCCGCCGTCGTCGGTGCGCCCGGACTGGTCGTCGCGGACGAACCGACCGCCGAGCTGGATGACGACACCTCGAGCCTCGTGCTCGCCGAGCTCCGCCGGTGCGCCCAGGGCGGCAGCGCCGTCGTGTTTGCGACGCATGACCAGCGCGCCATCGCCGCCGCCGACCGCGTGCTCCACCTCCGGTACGGCGTGGTCTCGACGGAGGCGATGGCCGGGGCTCAGGCGCTGGCGCAGATCGACTCGACGGGCCGGCTGCAGCTGCCGCCGGAGGCGCTCGCGCTGTTTCCGCAGGGTCGGGCGCAGGTGGTGCTGGACGGTCTGGGCGTCCGCCTGCTGCCGGCCGACGGTCGCGATGCGCCGTCCGTGCCGACGGACGAGAGGCACGGACGATGACGAGCACCGAACCGCTGCTTCGCGTCGCGGGTGTCACGCATCGGCTCGGGCCGACGGGTGCTCCGCCGGTGCTGCACGACATCGACCTCGCGGTCGACGCGGCCGAGCTCGTCGCGTTGGCGGGCCGCTCGGGCTCTGGCAAGTCGACCCTGTGCCACCTCATCGCGGGGCTGGGGCGGCCGACGTCGGGCGCTGTCCGCGTCCTGGGACGCCCGGCCGACGAGGTCGCCAGCTGGGCCACCGTCGCGCTCCTCCCGCAGCGCCTCGCCCTGGTCGAAGAGCTGTCGGTGCGCGAGAACGTCATCCTTCCCGCCGGCCTGCACGCGTCGACCGGTCCCGCGCGCTCGGAGCGCCGCGAGCTGTGCGACCTCCTGCTCGACACCCTCAACCTGACGCATCTGGGCGCACGGCTCGCGTCGCAGACCTCGCTCGGTGAGCAGCAGCGCACCGCGCTGGCCAGGGCGCTCGTCCTGCAACCACGCCTGGCCGTGCTCGACGAACCCACCGGGCACCAGGACGACGAGAACGTCGATCGCGTGCTCGCCGCGATCTTGTTGGCGCGCGCGGGCGGGACGGCGATCGTGGTGGCTTCGCACGACGAGCGAGTCCTCGAGGCAGCGAACCGGGTCGTCCCCCTGCGCGACGGCCGCCTGGTCCCCGCCGGCTAGAGCTCCTCGGCCGTCTTCTCCCGCGTGCGCTTCTGCGGGTAGAGCGTCTCGCCCGCCGCGAGCATGGCGACGTACTGCGCGATGCGGCGGGCGCGGGTGTCGGCCCGCTTGGCAGCGCCGATTCGGTAGAGCACCGCGTAGCGGTTCTGGCCGTTGAGGACGTCGAACATCGCGCGCGCTGCGGGGTCGGCCGCCAACGCCTCGGTCAGGTCGGGCGGCACCTCGATGCTGGCCTGGCCGGCATAGGCGGCTTCCCATCGTCCGTCCGCCTGTGCGCGCGACACCTCGGCAAGGCCCGCGGCCTGCATCCGGCCCTCGGCCGTGAGTCGTTCGACGAGGCCCACGTTGCGTCGCGACCACGTGCTGCGCTTGCGGCGTGGAGTGAACCGCTGCAGGTAGGTGTGCTCGTCGCGTCGTCGGACATGACCGTCGATCCAGCCGAAGCAGAGCGACTCGTCGAGGGCCTGGTCGTAGGTGAGGCTGGTCGGCTCGGTGGTGCCCTTCTTGGCGAGGACCAGCCAGACACCGACCGGATCGTCGTGATGACCGTCGAGCCACGTCCGCCATGCGGCGGCGTCAGCGACGATGAGCTGCGGGGGCTCGGCGCCCGTGGCGCTCATCGCCCGGTCCCGTGGGTCATCCGCCATGGTCACACGGGCGGCGAGCCTTCGTCGCGTCGGTGGGGGTTCCGGACGCTGTCAGGGTGCCAACCAGGGGAATCACTGATGCGGCTGGATGTGGGCGTCCCTACGGTGGCGGGAGCGGGACACCCCGGTTCCGGGAGCGGCACCCGCGCCCGGACCGATGACGTGGCACGACCGAACCGAAAGCGGACACGACCATGCTCAACGACTGGATCGTCGCCCTCGCGGCTGCACCCTGGGTGTACCTCGCGCTGTACGCGATCGCGGCTCTTGACGGCTTCTTCCCCCCGGTTCCGAGCGAGTCCGTGGTCATCGCGCTGGCCGCGTTGTCGGTGTCGGCTGGAATCCCGAATCTCGCGCTGGTCCTGTTCGCGGCGGCCGCGGGCGCCTTCACCGGAGACCAGCTCGCCTACGCGATCGGGGGGCGGCTCGACGTGCGCCGGTTCTGGATCCTGCGTCACCCTCGCGGGCAACGGACCATCGACTGGGCCGAAGGGGCGCTGGCCAGACGGGGGCCGTCGTTCATCCTGGCGGCGCGGTACATCCCGATCGGACGCGTCGCGGTGAACATGACCGCGGGGGCGACCCGGTACCCGCGCCGCCGGTTCGCGACGCTCACGGCGCTGGCCGCGGTGTCCTGGTCGCTCTACTCCGTCGCGATCGGCCTGACCGCCGGTGCCTGGTTCCGGGAACGTCCGCTGGTCGCCGTCGCCATCGGTGTCGCCGGTGGGCTGCTCGGTGGCCTCGTGCTCGACCGAGTGTTCGCGTATCGACAAGCGCGCCACCAGCGCCACAGGGCCGAGGCGCCGGACCTGAGGGCAGCTGTGCCGGCGGACGCCGCCCTCGTCCGCTGAGCCGTCCGACCCGGCGCGTCCGCCCCCGTCGCTACCCTCGCGGTATGGATCAGGTGGTTTTGATGTGCGGGCACGCCGGATCTGGGAAGTCCACCGTCGCCCACCGGCTCGAGGCTGAGGGCTATGTCCTGCTCTCCTTCGACGAGGAGGCCTGGCGCCGGGGGTATCGGAACCACCCGGTCGCCGAGGAGGCCGGCAGGGAGGTGACCGAGCACCTGCAGCGTCGGCTCACCGAGCTCGTGACGGGCGGGTCCCGCGTGGTCGTGGACAGCTCGTTCTGGGCGCGCGCCGCCCGCGACGAGTATCGAGACGTCCTGGCGTCGCTCGGGGTGGAACCGGTGGTCTACTACATGTCGACCTCCCGGGAGGTCTCCCTCGAGCGACTCGAGGGCCGTCGGAACACCGGCCCCGACGACATCGTCGTCCCCGTCGATCGCGCGATCGCCTACATCGAGGGGTTCGAAGTGCCGACGGCGGCCGAGGGTGCGATGCGCGTCCTTCGCACGGGAAGCCCGAGCACCACGGACCAGGCCCCCACGGTCTGACGGTCGACGTCGATCCCCGCTGGAGGTCGCCTGCCGATCGGCATCACAGGGCTCGGCGGACGAAGACCCGGCACGAGACCAGTGCCGAGGGCCGTGAGCATGGCCAGCCCGGCGGCGGTGATGGCGATCGTGACGGCCGTGGCGGGCGGTGAGCCAGGGGCGCGAGCATCCCCGTCGCTGACGCGTGCTCCAGGCGGCTCGGGGTGGCGTAGCGTCGCGTCAGTGATCGCGACCCTTGCCGAAGTCAGCCTCGACTCCGCCGATCCCGAGGCGTTGATCGGCTTCTATCAGCGAGTGCTCGGCGGCGAGGTTGATGTGGTCAGCGCGGACTTCGTGGTCCTCCGTCTGGCGGGGATCGCGGTGACCTCGAGCCGGGTCGCCGACTACCGACGGCCCACCTGGCCACACAGCACGGTCCCCAAGCAGGTTCACCTGGACCTGCGGGTGGGGTCCCTGGACGCGGCGGAGCTCGCGCTGGTCGCGGCGGGAGCGCACCGTGCCGATCACCAGCCGCATCCCGACCAGTACCGGGTGTTCCTCGACCCGGCCGGGCATCCCTTCTGTGCGTGCCTGCCCGCCGACTGGGTCGCCCGGCCGTGACCTTTGCTGCCGTGATCTTCGACTGGCGCGGCACGCTTGTCACGACACTGTCCGAGCGGCAGTGGGTTCGAGCGGCCCTGTGCGACCGTGGTCGAGCCGCCGGTCCGGGCGACGTCGACCGGCTGGTGACGGCGATCCGAGCCGCGAGCGGCGTCGAGAACCGGTTGGAGGGCCCCGGTGTCGACAGCGACGCGGACTACCACCAGCGAACCTACCTGGAGGTGTTCCACGACGCCGGGTGCGACGACGACCTGGCCCGTGCGCTGTACGAGGTCGAGTCGGACCCCCGCCACAACCCGTTCGCCACCGACGCGCTGGGCACCGTGCTCGAGCTGCGGCGACGCGGTGTGCGCGTGGCGGTGCTCAGCGACATCCACTTCGACGTGCGGCCGGCATTCACCGCGGCCGGGTTCGAGAACGCCGTCGACGTCTTCACGTTGTCCTTCGAACAGGGGATCCAGAAGCCGGACTCGCGCATGTTCACCAGGACGGTCGGCGCGCTCGGCGTCGAGCCCGCCGACGCCCTCATGGTCGGGGACCGGTCCGGGCCCGACGGCGCGGCCGTCGAGGCGGGCATCACGACCTTGCTCCTTCCGCCCCTGACGGACCTCGAGGACCGCCGACTCCACCGCGTCCTCGCGCTCTGCGCAACCCCGGAACACCGCGAACAGTAAGGGGGTCAACCGGACGGACGTCGCCCGGTCCGTGATCCGCGTGGGCTTGCCGCTTGCGAGCGGCGACTGGGATTCTTCTCGCATGTCCACCGATGTGGTCGGCCGCGCTGGCGAGCTCCAGGCGGTAGCGGACTTCCTCGACGAGGTCCGGGTGGGGCCCGCCGGGCTGGTGCTCGAGGGTGAGGCCGGCATCGGCAAGACCACGCTGTGGCTCACCGCGGTGGAGCAGGCCCGCGGGCGTGGCTATCGGGTCCTGGTGGCCCACCCGGCCGCCGCCGAGGCGCACCTGTCGTACGTGTCGCTGGCTGACCTGCTCACGGACGTCGACGCGGCCGTCCTGGACGCGCTGGCGGAGCCCCAACGGCAGGCGATCGAGGCGGTCCTGCTCCGGGGCGGTGCGGTCGAGGCGGCCACGGGCCGACGGGCGACCGGCGCCGCGCTGCTCTCGGTGATCGAGCGGCTGGCCGACGACGGTCCCGTGCTGCTCGCGATCGACGATCTGCAGTGGGTCGACAGGTCCAGTGCCGGTGCGCTCGAGTTCGTCGCCCGGCGCCTGGCTGGCCGGATCGGGGTGCTCGGGGCGCTGCGGACCGGAGCCGGCACTGCCGCCGGACCAGCCCTCCAGCTGCCCGACCCGGGCACGATCGACCGGGTGTCCGTGGGGCCGTTGAGCCTGGGCGCGCTCCACGGCGTGCTCCGGGCACGCCTCGGCCGGTCCTTTCCCCGGCCGTTCATGGTCCGGATCCAGCAGATCTCGGCCGGCAACCCGTTCTACGCGCTGGAGCTCGCCCGCGGCCGTCAGCTCGGCGGGGCGACGGACGACCTGACCGCGCTGCCGGGAACCCTGGCCCAGCTCGTCCAGGCGCGGGTCGATGCGGCGCCCGCGGCCGCGCAGCCCGCGCTGCTGGCGATCGCCGCGCTCGCAGACCCGACCGTCGAGCTCGTCCAGCTCGCCGTCGACGCCGACCCGGTCGAGGTGGACCGGATGCTCGACGACGCGGAGAGCTGCGGCCTGCTGCGCGTCGACGGGCACCGCGTCCGGTTCACGCATCCGTTGCTCGCTGCGGGCGTCTACGCCTCGGCGCCTCCCGCCGTGGTGCGCGCCATGCATCGCCGCCTCGCGGTGTGCGTCGCCGACTTCGAGCAGCGGGCTCGCCACCTGGCGCTGGGCGCGCTGCGGGCGGACCCCCGGACCGTGAGGGCGCTCGACGAGGCCGCGGTGCACGCGCGCGCCCGCGGCGCCCCCGCGACGGCCGCGGAGCTCGTCGATCTGGCGCTCCGGCTCGGCGCGGACTCCCCGGAGCGCCGGATCCGTTCGGCGCGGCACCACTTCGACGCCGGAGACCCCGTGCGGGCGCGCGCGGCGGTGGAAGACCTGGTCGACACGCTCGGGCCCGGTCGAACCCGCGCGTCGGCGCTGGCCCTGCTCGCGACGGTGCGACTGCACGACGACAGCTACCGCGAGGCGGCCGGCTACCTCGAGCAGGCGCTCGCCGAGGCCGGCGACGATCTGCGCCTGCGGGTGGAGATCTCGGTCGAGCTGCAGTTCGTGCTGGTCAACCTGGGCCGGATCCGCGACTCCTTCGCACTGACGGAGCACACCGTGGACGCGGCCGAACGTCTGGCAGACCCCGACCTGTTGGGCAAGGCGCTCGCCTCCTCGGTCATGATCCGCTTCCTGACCGGGCAGGGGCTGGACGAGGCTCCGCTGCGACGGGCGCTCGCCCTCGAGGACCTCGACACCCCCGGCCCGGTCATGCTGCGCCCGACCCTGGTCAGCAGCCTGCTGCTGGCGTGGACGGGACAGCTCGACGACGCCCGCACCGGGCTGCTCGCGCTGCGCCAGCACTGCCTCGAGCGAGGCGAGGAGAGCGACCTCATGTTCACGGCGTTCCACACGGTGATCGTCGAGTGCTGGCGCGGCAACCTCGCCGACGCGCGGTTGATCGCCGAGGACACCATGGAGCGCGCGCTGGAGCTCGGCACCAGCATTCCGCTGGCGATCGCGCTGTTCGCCCAGGGGACCGTCGCGGCCTACGCGGGCGATCCCGCGCCGGCGCGCCGGGCGGCCCGGGGAGCGCTCGACATCTTCGAGCGGGGCAGCAGCCTGGCGGTCACGGTCTGGCCGATCGTCACCCTCGGCTTCGTGGACGTGTCGCTGGGGGAGTACGAGGCGGCGGTCACCACGCTGGGTCCGCTGGCCGCGGCCGCAGCGGTCATGGGGTACGGCGAACCGACGGCCGCGCCGTTCGCGCCCGACGCCGTGGAGGCCCTCGTCGGTGCGGGCCGGCTCGCGGAGGCCGCGGAGCTGGTGGATCAGCTCGAGCGCAACGGCCGGCGCCTCGACCGGCCGTGGGCGCTGGCGCTCGGCGCTCGCGGCCGCAGCCTGCTCCTGGCCGCGCAGGGTGACCTCGACGGGGCGTGGGCGGCGGCGGAGCGCGCGCTGGTGGAGCACGAGCGGTTGCCGATGCCGTTCGAGCGGGCCCGGACGCTGCTGGTCCTGGGCCAGGTCCAGCGCCGACGTCGGCAGAAACGGGCCGCCGCGGTGGCGCTCGGCGACGCCGTGCGGGTCTTCGACGAGCTCGGCACGGCGCTGTGGGCCGCACGTGCCCGCACCGAGCTGGCGCGGGTTGCCGGCCCGCGCAGCGCCACCGGTGAGCTGACGCCGTCCGAACGGCGGGTGGCCGAGCTCGCCGCCACGGGCCGGACGAACCGTGAGGTGGCGGCGGTCCTGTTCATCAGCCCGAAGACGGTCGAGGCGAACCTCGCGCACGTCTACCGCAAGCTGGGGATCCGCTCGCGCGCCGAGCTCGGGCAGTGGACCGTCGAGCTGAGGTCGTAGGGAAACCCCCGATTCCGCCGTCCGGCACGGCGCCCTAGCGTTCGAGCCATGCCCGTCCGGCCGCCAGCAGAGCTCGCCCGCTACCTCGTCGAGTGGTACCGCGCGGGGTTGACCGACGACGTGCTGGACCAGACCGCGGACCGGGTGCTCGACTCCGCCCGGCAGCTGGCGGACGAAGGTGAGGTCGCCGTGCTGCTCCTGACGCTGTTCGTCCCCGAGGACGAGGTCGCCTTCAGCCTGTTCGCCGCCCGCTCGCCGCTGTCGGTGGCCCGGGTGTATCAGCGCGCCGATCTGCCGTACCACCGGATCGTGCAGGCGATGGAGCGCACGGAGGTGCTCACATGAGGGAGCCCGCGGCGGGGTGGGCCGGGTGCCGGGGTCGGTCGGGAGGTTCGTACCGGGAGCGGGTTCCGTCTCGGGAGTCAGCCCCGCGAGAGAAGGAGGGAGAACGTCATGAGGACCGTCTACAAGGTGCTGGCCTACGTCGTGGCGGCCGAGGTCGTCATCCAGGCGATGGCGATGGTCTTCGCCGTCGCCGGGCTGGGGAAGTGGGTGGAGGACGGGGGAGTGCTCGACCAGTCGGTGATGGAGAGCGAGGACTCGGTCTTCCCAGAGGTGGTCGGCTTCGTCATCCACGGGATGAACGGGATGATGGTCATCCCCGCCGTCGCGCTGATCCTGCTCGTCGTGTCCTTCTTCGCCAAGTTCCCCGGGGCGGTGAAGTGGGCCGGCCTGGTGCTCCTGCTGGTCGCCCTGCAGATCACCCTCGGCCTGCTCGGGCATGAGATTCCGGCTCTCGGAGCGCTGCACGGGCTGAACGCGCTGCTGCTGTTCAGCGCCGCCGTCTACAGCGCTCGTCGTGTCCCGCCGACGGCCGGAGCCGCGGCGACGGGGTCCGAGGCGCGCATCCGCGCGTCCGCGTAGGGGCCCGCGCCGATGAGCCGCACTGGCCGCCGGCGGCTGCACCTGGGCCGCCAGCGGCTGCGGCTGGCGGTCGCCTGCGGGGCGACCGCCCTGATCGTGGGGCTGCTCGGCGTGTTCTGGTACAACAGCCGGTTGCCGGCGTCGTACTCCGTCATGGACATGGGGCACGCCGAGTACGGCGGCGGCCCGATCGGGTCGATGCCGCACGACGGGCACGACGGGCACGCCGGCGGGGAGGAACCCGCGGCCGACGGCGCCGCCTCCGCCGTGCCGGCGCTGACCGCCGACCAGGGAGGAGCGCCGGACGTCGAGATGACATTGGTCGCGCGCGCAGAGCGGTTCCAGCCCCCGTCCGGGGACTGGGTCGACGGCTACACGCTCAACGGGCAGTCCCCGGGACCGGTCCTCCGCGTGACCGCGGGTGAGCTGGTGCAGGTGCGGCTCGAGAACGAGTCCGTGGCCGAGGGCGTCACCCTGCACTGGCACGGCCTGGAGCTCCCCAACGCCGACGACGGCGTGGCGGGCGTCACCCAGGACGCGGTCGCCATCGGCGCCGAGCACACCTACCGGTTCGTCGCCGACCAGCCCGGCACGTTCTGGTACCACTCCCACCAGCTCTCCCACGAGCAGGTGCGCCGGGGGGTGCTCGGTGCGCTCGTCGTGCTGCCCCAGCAGGCGACGTCGCCCGACGCGGACCCGCCCGACGCGGACCCGGCCGACGCGGACGTTGTGGCGCTGGTGCACCGGTACGGCGGGAAGTCCACGGTCAACGGCCACCGGGACGACCTGCGGATACCGGCAGCCCCGAACCAGCGCGTGCGGGTGCGGGTGATCAACACGGAGAACGGTCCGATGTCGGCCTGGGTCGGCGGCGCCTCGTTCCGGCTGGTCGCCGTCGACGGCCGGGACCTGCACGAACCCACCCTCCTCGAGGGCACGGCGGTCCTCGTCACGGCCGGGGGGCGGGCCGATCTCGAGGTGACGATGCCGACCGACGGCTCGGGAGTCCGCGTCCAGCTCGGGGGGTCCGCCGTCGTGCTCGGGCCGGCGTCCGCCGAGGCCGCTGAGGTCCCGCGGCCCGCGGAGACCGTGGACCTGCTGTCGTACGGGACTCCGGCGGATCTCGGGATCGACTGGGGCACACCCGACCGGCGGTTCGACTACGACATCGGGCGCCGGCCCGGCTTCCTCGACGGCCGTCCCGGCATGTGGTGGACGATCAACGGTCGCCTCTACCCCGAGGTACCGGCGTACATGGTGGCCGAGGGCGACATCGTCGTCGTGCACATCGCCAACCACAGCGGCGAGGTCCACCCGATGCACCTGCACGGCCACCATGCGGTGGTGCTCCGACGCGACGGGGAGCCCGCGACCGGCAGCCCCTGGTGGGTGGACTCGCTCAACGTCAGCGACGGCGAGTCGTACGACCTCGGCTTCGTCGCCACGAATCCCGGGATCTGGATGTACCACTGCCACAACCTCCCGCACGCTTCCGAGGGGCTGGTCGCGCACCTCATGTACGAGGGCGTCACCACCCCGTTCGTCCTGGGCGGACCCGCGGGCAACGAGCCCGAGTGAGCGGCCCGAGGCCGACGACCCCGGGCGAGCGACGAGTCGTCCTCGGGCAGCCCGGGTGGTCGCCGACCGCGGCGGGGTCATGACCGGGGCACCGCCGTCCCGGTGCGGACCGACTCGACGGCGTCGGTGATGGCCCGGACGGACAGGGTCGCACCGTGCTGGTCGTCGAGCAGGCCCACGTGCGTGGTGTCCCCGGTCCGGAGCGAGCTGTTGGTGGACAGCTCCGCGAACCGCTCCTGGGCCGCGTACCCGGCCGCGTCGGTCCGCTCCTTGTCCGCCAGGGTGAGCACGACGAGGGGGCGCCGCCCCAGGGTGGTGAGCGCCTGCGCCTGCGCGAACACCGCCGGGTACTCGGACACCTCGTCGACGGAGTTCGTCGCGCCCCGAGCGGTGGCCACCGACGCGCGGTACTCGCCCGCAGCGGGGGCGGGCAGGCTCGACCACACCGACGTCGGCATGAGCTGGGCCAGTCCCATCCGGGCGAGCGACGGGAGGAACATCATCGGCCCGGTGCCGCCGCCGGACCGTCCGGCCAGGCTCGCGTCGATGCCGTACGGGCTGGTGGTGTCGAGCAGGACCATCCCGGCGACCTCGGCGGGGTGCTCGGCGGCGAACGTCATGGCGTAGAGACCACCCACGGAATGCCCGACGACGACGAACGGGCCCGCCTCGCCGGCCTGGTCCAGCAGGGCGTGGAGGTCGGCGGCGACGGCCGCCGCATCGCGCGGCGAGTCGGCGGACCCGCTCCAGCCCTGCCCGGCGTGGTCGTACGCACACACGCGGGTCGTCGAGCTGATCTCGGCGGTGATCCGGCTCCACAGGGTCGACGTCCCCCCGAGGCCGCTCTCGAGCACGACCGTCGGGCTGCCGGTGCCGGTGCCGGTGCAGTCGAGGTGCAGCGCGTACTCGCCGATGTCCACGGACCGGCCGGGCATCGAGTACGCGGCGGAATCCAGCGTCACGCGCAGCGTCTGGTAGCCGCCGCCGACGGCGACCAGGGCGAGCAGCGTCAGAGCGGGCAGCACCACCCACGAGCGCGCCCTCGTGTCGAGCGAACGGATGGCGTGGACGGCGGACCACACCGCCAGGGTGAGCATGGCGGGCGCCCACACCCAGCCGGCGGCGGTGAGTGCGCCGTCGTCGGGCGCGACGAGGATCAGCGCAACCCCCGTCGTCCCCATCACGGTGGCCGGGACCCAGGCCCATCGCTGCGGCGTGGCGGTGAGCCTCGTCGAGAGGATGGCCAGCAGCGCCCACCCGCAGGCGAACCCGACCAGGCCGGCGCCCGTGACGACAGGCTCGGCCGCGCCGGGGAACGCGACGAACGTGAGGATCAGGGCGGTCACCAGGCCGATCCCCAGGGAGAGCACCGTGATCCGGCCCAGGTGGCCTCGGTCGGCGGGGCGAGCAGGCCGCCCCTCACGGGGGGTCTGCGTTCCACCGCCCGGAAGGGTGCCACCGGCCGGAAGGGTTGTCGTCGGGGTGTTCATGAGTTGCTCCTCATCTCTTGGGGTGCTGCCGATCACGAGGTGTTGCCGCCAGCCTGCGCGTGGCGCGCGGTGCTCAACCCGGTCAAAGTGCCGGGATCCGCCGCGGCATCGGGACCGCGACGCGTAGCGTTGACCCGTGCTGCACGGGCGGGACGCGGAACGTGACAGCCTCGCGGCGCTGCTCGACGGGGCGCGCGAGGCCCGCGCTGGCGCACTGGTGCTGCACGGGGAGCCCGGGGTCGGCAAGACCGCGCTGCTCGACGACGCCGTCGGCACGGCGGCGGGTCTGCGGGTCCTGCGGACCCAGGGCCTGGAGTCCGAGTCCCCGCTCGCCTTCGCCGCGCTCCACCGGCTGCTGCGACCCCTGCTGCCGCACCTCGACCGGCTCCCCGCCCCCCAGGCCCGCGCGCTCGGGGTCGCGTTCGGGAAGCAGGACGGCGAGCGGGTCGACCCGCTGCTGGTCGGGATCGGGACCTTGTCCTTGCTCACCGAGGCCGCCGAGCAGCGCCCCGTGCTCGCCGTCGTCGACGATGCCCACTGGCTCGACCCCGCCTCCGCGGACGCCTTGCTCTTCACCGCCCGACGTCTCGGGGCCGACCGCGTGGTCCTGCTCTTCTCCGTCCGGGACGGGAGCGCGACGGCCTTCGCCCACGACGGGGTGCCATCGCTGCTGGTCGGCCGGCTGGACGAGGTCTCCGCCCGAGCCGTGCTCCAGGACTGCGCCGGGGACGCGATCGCGCTGGACGTCGCCGACCGGCTCCTCGAGCAGAGCGGCGGGAACCCCCTGGCCCTGGTCGAGCTGGCGGCCGGCCTGAGTCCGGCGCAGCTCGCGGGCGACGCGCCGACCCCGGCCCACCTGCCATTGACCGCCGACCTGGAGCGGGTGTTCCTCGACCGCGCGCGCCGGCTCCCGACGCAGGTGCAGTCCGTCGTGCTGGTGGCCGCAGCCGACGACTCGGGCCGGACCAGCACGGTCAGCCGGGCGGCGGCGCTCCTCGGGCTCGACGACGGGGCGCTGGCCCAGGCCGAGACCTCGGGCCTGGTGGTCACCGACGGCGACCACCTTCACGTCCGGCATCCGCTGGTGCGGTCGGCGATCTACCAGGCCGCGACCGGCGGTGAGCGGCGCGCCGCCCACCGGGCGCTGGCCGCTGCGCTCGAGGGGCAGGACGACCCCGACCGACAGGCGTGGCACGCGGCGGCCGCGGCGGACGGGCCGGACGAGACCCTCGCCGCCGCCCTGGATGCCGCAGGCGCCCGCGCCGAGCGACGCGGCGGCTTCGTCGCCGCCTGTGACGCCTACGAGCGCGCCGCTGAGCTGACGGCAGGAGCC
>NZ_SDWW01000057.1 GCF_004168625.1 Pengzhenrongella frigida | reverse complement strand
GGCTGGATCAAGCGCGGACCGATCGGCCTGATCGGGCACACGAAGTCCGACGCCGCCGAGACGATCCGGCACCTGGTGGAGGACGCGACCGAGCAGGACGGCGCCGCGCTGCGCACCGCACCGGAGCCCGACCCGAGCGCCGTGATCGACTTCCTGTCCGCCCGGGGCGTGCCGGTGGTCGAGTGGGCCGACTGGGAGGTGCTGGACGCGCACGAGATCGCGCTCGGGACCGCCGTCGGGCGCGAGCGGATCAAGGTCGTGCCGCGCGAGGAGATGACCGCGATCGCCCGTCCGAGACGAGAGGGCCCGATCGGCGCCGATCCGGGCTCACGCACCACCCCCACGGTGGATTGAGCGTTGCTTCGCAGAAGGTTCAACGGGAGGCTTTGGTGACGTCGCGGTCCTAACGGACGCGTCGATCCGAGTTGCCCAACTCGGATCCAATTGGATGCGGTCGGGATCTCGCGTACAGATGCCGGACGGTCGCAGGCTTGGGGCGACGACCGCCCGGCGGATGAGGGGCGGGTCGCTCGCCCACCTAAGTCGGTGCGCGCGGCGCCCGCTTCGCCGACTTCGCGGCGGCGGCACTATTCCGGGGTGCCGACTCCGTCCGAGCAGGAGGCGCCGGGCTCCGGCGTCTGGGGGCCATTCACGTAGGAGGCGAGAAATACCGGCAGTCGTTCGTCGGCCGCCGCATCGAGCTCGAGCTGAATGCCCCAGGCGCTCGCCACGACGGGTGAGGCGAGCCCTTCGCGGGGGCTCACCAGGACGTAGTTGTCCTTGGCGGCGAAGTCGCGGAGAGTGTCGACCTGGTCGGGAGCCAGGCTGGGGTCGTAGGTGATCCAGACGGCGCCGTGCTCGAGCGAATGCACACCGTTCTCATCGGCGATCGGTTCGGAGTAGAAGCCGCAGATCTGTCCGACAGCTGAGTGCGCGCCGCCGGTGGGCGGGTTCTGGGCGTAGTCGACCTCGGTGGCGACGTGGTCCTGGGAGAGATCCTTGAAGATCTTGACGTCGGGGATCGGCTCTTTCGCCTGGGCGGCGAGATCGGCGTTCTTGGCACCTTGATCGACCACGATCGCAATCGTGGTGCCGATCAGGCCGAGGGCCAGGGCGCCCGCCACGGAGGCGATGATCCAGGTGCGCTTGCGCTCAGCCTTCTTCTGCTCGGTCTTGATCTGCGCTAGGCGTGCCTGGCGTTCAGTCAGCGAGGGCTTGCGATTGCGGTTCACGAGCGGGGGCTCCTCTTGAGCGGTGGGTTCTCGGTAGCGTCGATCTCCCGTCGCACGAGGGAAGTGGGGCGCTTCCTCGACGGTACGTGGCCCTCACACACCGGCCCAGCAGCAGAGGCGGTCTGATACGGATCTTCAGCGACTCTTCATAGTTTCGATATCGTTCCTTGACGAACTGAAGAGAAACTTGTTACCAGTGGCGGTCGCCGTGCAGCGCGTCCCTTCGTGAGTCGTTCATTCGGTCTCAGCGTCCGTTGCACGGTGGCTGCCCCGAATCGACCGTCGTCCTGGTCGTGGTGCCCGGCACGCTCCCCTGAGTTGAGTCGCACCTCTCGACGGGCCGGACCTGGCGAAGCGCTCCCCCGGCTGCGTAGGGCCAGCTGCGCTGGCCGGTGTCATCTTCATCAGATCTTCATCGAATCTCGACACGACGTGTGGGGTCGGCCGACGAATCTTGACTGCCCGGCCGGCGGTCGCCACATCGCATCTGTTGCGGAAGAGACCGTTGATGCCGACATCAATCGTTGGAGGCGCATGCTCGTCGCGAAACCTCGCTTTCCTGGGGGCCCGGCCGTAGGCGCCGACCTGCGCACTCCGGCCGCGTCGGAGCAGGTTCGCTGGGAGCGGTGGACTGCGCGTCCGTCGCCTTCATGCACCGCCGGCCCGCGATGCCGCTTGGTGCGCGCCAGCACGAGCCACCGTGCGAGTACGCGACTTCGTGCGCTTGCACGACGGGTCCCTGGCCGCACACAACCTCGCACGCCACCCCTACGAGCCGATCGCCCTGTCCACCGAGCCTTGGAGAAAACACCATGAACGTCAAGACCCGCATGACAGCCGTGGGCGGCGCACTCGCGCTCGCCGTCGTCCTGTCCGCCTGCGCCAGCGAGGAGAGCGAACCGGCCGCCGGCAGCCCCTCCAGCGCGACGTCCGAGTCCGCCGCCGCGTCCGTCGACGACAGCCACAACGACGCCGATGTCATTTTCACCCAAAATATGGTTGTTCATCATGAGGGCGCCATCGTGATGGCCAACCTCGCGGGACGCACAGCCAGCACCGCGGAGGTCAAGACACTGGCGGATCGGATCGCTGCCGCCCAGGAACCAGAGATCCTCGAGATGCAGTCGTGGCTCGCGACGTGGGGTGAACAGAGCGCGGCCGATGCCGACATGGGTGGGATGGATATGGGCGGGATGGACATGGGTGGGCTGAGCCAGGAAGAGGCGATGACCGAGCTCAATGCGGAGACCGGGGCGGAATTCGACCGACGCTTCCTCGATCTGATGATCGAACACCACCGAGGCGCGATCGAGATGTCTCAGGCGGAGCTCGCCGCAGGGGTCAACCCTCAGGCCCTTGAGCTCGCGCAGACCATCATCGACGCACAGAAGGCGGAGATCACCGAGATGGAGCAGCTCCTCCAGGGCCTCTGACTCGATCGATCGCGTCCGCGGGCGGGCAAGCAGTGCGGCCTGCTCGCGGACGATGCCCGCCGACGATCAGGCCCGTCTGAGATGCAGCGTTCGTGGGCTCGAGGTCCGTGCGGGCGAGCCGCCGCGCAGGTCAACGGCGCCGTCGGTGGCGCCGGAGCATCGACCGAGTGGCCGTCGTGAGCGGTCGCGCGACGATGACTGCCATCGCGAGGATGATGATGGGAAGGTCGCCGATGCGGGCATAGGGAGTCAGACCCGTTCGAAGAGGGACGTCTTCGCGGAGCAGCGTCGCGGCGCCTAGTCTGCTCTGCGCGGCGACCGTGCCGTTCGGCAGTATGACGGCTGAGTAGCCGGTGGGTGCGGCTTGGAGAACCGCCCGGTCGAACTCCCGAGCACGAAGTCGCGCCGCTGCGACTTCGAGTGCCGGAACGTCCGGCGTGAGGTAGGACGCGGCGTTGGTCGGCACGAGCACGACTTGGCCGCCGGACGTCACCGCCTCGCGCACCCGATCGGCGAAGAACACTTCGTAGGAGATGACGACCCCCAGCGGCCCGACGGGAGCGCTCAGTAGCGCCTCTCCCTCGCCTTGGATCGCGTCGCGGGGGACCAGTGTCGTGGCGTCCGTGACGAACTGGAGCAGGCGGCGGGCGGGGATGTATTCCCCGAAAGGGACTCGATGCTCCTTTTCGTACCTGTCGAGCCTCCCGCCGTCGGGTCCCCACAGCACGGCCGCATTACGGAATTTGTTGCTCGATTTCTCGACGATCCCCACGACGACGCTGGTATCGAGGCGCCGCGCCTGGGCCCTGATCTGGCGGTCGGGGAGGGAGCCCGCGATGGAGCCGTCGACGTCCACGACATTCTCGGGCAGGACCACGAGGTCGGGAGAGCCGACGATCTGCTGCATCACGGCAAGGTGACGTGCGGTGACTCGCGCGGGGTCAGCGAGGACACCGCGGGGGCCGCCGCCTTGGACGACTGCAACGTCCAGAGTCGCGACAGTCCGCGTGGTGACTGCGGCACCGACGATGAGGGGGGCAAGAACTATCCCGACGGCGCCACCGACGGCGGCAAGTCGGCGGCGCCGTCCGGGCATCACGAGGAGGGCTGTCAGAGCGACGCCGCTGGTGGCGGCGAGAGCCGTCACCAGGAGCGAGCCCCCGAGCGGTGCGGCCATCGCGAACGGTCCGTCCGCCTGGCTCTGCGCGAGGCCAGGGAGCGGGAACCCCCGAGGGGAAATCGGAGCTGTATCGCCTCGAGAAGCACGAGCGCGGCGGGAAGTGCCCACCAGCCACCAGCCCATCGCCCCGATCGGTGCGCCGGGATCAGGGCGACCGCTGTCGTGAGCAGGGTTGTCTCGAGAACGACCATCGCGACGTAGCCGGCCACGCTGAAATCCATGAGCCACTGCAAGGTCAAACCATAAAACATGGCCCCGGTCAGGCCGCCGAACAGGCATCGCTCGCGTGTGCCCTGTCCGTGCAGCGCAAGGGTGAGGAAAGCGACCCCGAGCGAGAGCATCGGCCACCACCCGCGCGGCGGCGCCGCCCCTGCCCACGCGACTCCCGTGGTGAGCGCGAGTCCAATTCGAACGATTCTCCCGTGCCGCTGAAGATGAGCCGCAATCCACGTTGAGATCGACAACCTGATCGCCGGGGAGTTCACCTCGATTCCGATGATCAGGTCCTCGGCTCGGGCCGCCATGGGAGTATTCCTGTCGTCGGGGCGAGCGAAACTCCAGTCCGTCTTTTCCTGGGGTAAATTAGCCGCCGAAGGACCGTGGAGTTTACGGGATTGAACCCGCGGTTCGTCAGTTCCGTTCGGCGGGCTTCGAGGCCCTGGGTGCTGTGAATCCGGTCTCGTCGGACCACGGGGCCGGTGCGGCGTGATCGTGGTGGTCGGTCGGGGCGTTGTTGTCGTGCTGGTGGCCGTTGTTGCCACCGCGCATCATGAACATCATTCCGATCATCATCAACGGGCATGCCAGCAAGGCCGCGAGGGGCAGTGCCTCCCCGAACGACTTGCCAGCAAAGAGCAGGACGACCAGGACGAGCGCCCCGATGCCGACCATGCCGTACAGATGGCTCTTGCCGCCGTGATTGTGTCCCTGCATGTTGGTGTTCATGGTCGACTGATCTCCTTTGGTCGGTTGAGGTCATGACCGGCGGTCGAGGATCCTCCCGTGGGCGAATTTCGTCTTGCCGGTCGAGTTGAGTTGAGTGTGATCGCTCAACCTGCGCGAATCGGTGCACCTATGACGAAGAAATGCTGAAGTTCGCCTTGCTTCAGCTCGCCGACCGGGTGCCCGCGCTCTCGGCCTCGAGCAGCGCCACAGCATCGGGTCGGGGTGAGGTGAGTGGCCGGGTGCGGGCGATCAGGACGCCACCGACGATAAGACTGCCCAGCGCCCAAAGCTGCGGCTGGGTCAGGCCAAGCAGTGCAACGTCGTTGATGCGCAGGTATTCGACGAGGAACCGGGAGAGCCCGCTCAGCGCGAGGTAGGCACCGAATACCGCTGGTGGGTTCCAGTGCTTGCCGATCGCCCATAGCGCTGCAGCGATCACGATGGCAGCGAGGGCCTCGTACAAGGGTGTCGGGTGCACCGGGACGTCTGTGGCGACGACCCCCTGAGGAAACGTCATTCCCCACGGCAGGGTGGTGGGTCGCCCGTAGGTGCCGTCCCCGGAAGCCAGGCACCCGAGCCGCCCGATCCCGTAGGCGACGGTGAGGGGGACGGCCGCGGCGCCGGCGACGGCACCGAGCGGGAGTTGGTGGCGGCGCACGATCACGACCGCTGCGATGACTCCGCCGATCAGGCCGCCGTACCAGGTGAAGCCCATCCCGCCGAGATGGTGGAGGCTGAACATGGGCTGCTCGAGCAGGTAGTAGATCTTGGCGCCGACGAAGCCCCAGATCGTGGCCCACATCACCAGGGAGTACGCCGAGTCCCGCTTGAATCCCAGTCGTTCGAAAGCCCGCGCGAGCAAGTAAGCCGCCACCAGGGCTGCCAGTGCCTTGCTCACCCCGTAGGACTGGACATCGAGTCCGAAGATCGAGAACAGGACCGGCCGCACGTGTAGCTCCGCTCATCCACGGGCGCCGGCGGGGGAGTCGGATCACCCCCGGACCCGTGCGTCCTGGACCAACGGTGGCCCACACGAATGAAGGACGACCCCGGAGAACGGTCAACATTCGATGAAGGCGGGGCAGGCCCTTGATGGGGCCGGCCGGCGAGGCGACGGGTGTTCTGTGCCCACGAATACCGGCTCAGGTGACTTCGACGACGCCCATCATCCCGGCGTCCTCGTGGTCGAGGATGTGGCAGTGGTAGACGGTGCGCCCGGTGAAGTCGTCGAACGCGATCCGGACGACGGTCTGGCCGCCGGCCGGGACGTTGACGACGTCGCGCCAGGTCGGTTCGGTGACCGGGGCGCCGTCTTGCTCGACGACCTGCATCGGCCACACGTGCAGGTGGAAGGGGTGGTCCATCGGTGCGGTGTTCCGGATGGTCCACTCCTCCATGGCGCCGGCCCGCACGGCCTGGTCGGTGCGGCGGTGGTCGAACTCCTTGCCGTCGATCGTGAAGCGCATGCCCATCCCCGCGCTCATGCCGGCACCCAGGGTGAGCTCGCGTCGCCGAGACGGCTCCCGCCCGCGCAGGTCGGCCGGGTTCGTGCGATCGGGCACGTCGGGCGGGGCCGCGGCTGCGCGGCCGGCGACCGTCAGGGTCGCGAGGGTGACCGGGCCCCGGCGACTGATCGGCTCCACGACTACTCGTCCTGAAGGAGTTGCAGACGCTCCTGGTACTCCGCGGTGTCGATCTCCCCGCGCGCGTACCGCTCGGTCAGGATCTGGCGGGCACGGCTCCGCCCCGTGGGCGCCTGCTCGTTCATGCGTGACGTCGGCTTCGGGGAGGGCTCGCGCCGGGTTCCGCCGCCGACCAGCCGGACGACCAGGATGACGAGAAGCACGATCCCCACGATCGCGACCAGAGCGAAGATCCAACCCCCGCCCATGCCGCCGTTCATACCAAAGCCGCTACCCATGTCGAATCTTCTGTCTGTTCTCACGCGCAAGACCACTCCCGGCCCCCGCCGCATACCGCAGGGGGTATACCCCAGGGTAGATCCGTGACGAGGTCACAACGTGCCCGCAGGACCCGAGGCGCTCGATCTTCATGGGATCTTCATCAGACCTCGACGCGACACACGTGGTCGGCGGACGAACCTAAACCGTCCGGCCCCGGACTTCTGACTCACGGGGTCCTGCATCACGCAACGAGTACCACTGTTGGAGGAAACCATGTTCGTCGCAATCGCCAGCTTCCCCGAGGTTCCTATCGATCGACGGGATGAGTTCCAGGCGTGGTTCGCCTGGTCCAACACCCAGCTGCGCGGAACGGACGGCCTCGAGGGGCGGCGCCTGCTGCGCACGACGGACGGCGCGCACGTCGGCCTCGTCGAGCATCGCAGCGCTGAGACCTTTGCTGCGATGCACGCCACCGAGCAGGCCACCCGGGTGCAGCTGCGCCTGGCAGAGATCGTCACCGACTGGCCGCCGGCCGCAAAGTTTGAGGTCGTCGTCGAGCTTCCCGCCTCGGGCTCCTGCTGCGGCGGCGGTGGCCATGGGCACCCGCAGAAGGTCGTCGCTGGGGAGAGCGCCGAGCTGCAGGTCGCGGGCCGCTGCTGCCACGACTCCTGACGGTCGCCTTGTTCGGCCCTGAGCGACGTCGCCTCGCACCCCCCCCGCCGGACATACCCCCAGGGGGTATGCTTGAAGTGCTCGCTTGGCAGAATCGCGGGCAAGCCGGAGCACAGTTCGGCACCTCTTACATTCGGGAGATCGACATGACTACCACTACCGCCTACACCGTTTCCGGGATGACCTGCGGCCACTGCGTGGCTGCGGTGACCGAGGAGGTCATGAAGCTCGACGGAGTGACCGAGGTCCAGATCACCCTGGTCGAGGGCGGCGAGTCCCCGGTGGCGGTCACCAGCGACGCGCCTCTGACCGACGCGGCGGTTCGAGCGGCAGTCGACGAGGCGGGCTACCAGCTCGTCGGCGCGTCGGCGTGAGCGACGCAGGACGACTGGCGGGGTTCGGGATCGGGCTGGCGGCTGCGCTGAGCCTCGGGTTCGGCATCGGTGCGCTGGTTGGACCCGTCGACGGGGGACGTGTACCCGCCGTCGTCCAGGAAGACGGGCACACGTCCCCCGCCGGGCAGGATGCGATGGAGACGGAGGCAGGTCAATGAGCCAGACGATCGAGCTGGAGATCGGCGGCATGACGTGCTCGTCGTGCGCCGCGCGGATCGAGAAGCGCCTCAACCGGATGCCGGGAGTGGCGGCGAGTGTCAACTACGCCACCGAGAAGGCCAAGGTCGAGCTGCCCGAGGGCACCACGCTCCAGGACGCCGTCGCGACCGTCGAGGCGACCGGGTACACCGCGCGCCTGCGCGAACCGGTCCGATCGGTCGCAGACAGTGCGGCCGGGGAGGCACAGATCCAAACCGTTGACGAGACGGCGCCGTTGCGGCACCGGCTGGTCATGTCCGCGGTCCTGACCGCTCCGGTCCTTGTCCTGGCGATGATCGAGCCACTGCAGTTCGACAACTGGCAATGGCTGTCCTTGACCCTGGCCGCTCCCGTCGTGCTCTGGGGCGCCTGGCCGTTCCACCGAGCCGCCTGGGCCAACGCCAAGCACGCCGCGGCCACGATGGACACCCTGATCAGCGTCGGGGTCCTGGCCGCGTTCGGGTGGTCGCTGTACGCGCTGTTCTTCGGAGCGGCAGGCATGACCGGCATGCGCATGGCGTTCAGCCTCACCCCCCAGCGGGGTGCCGGCTCGGGCGAGATCTACCTTGAGGTCGCCTCCGCCGTCACGGTCTTCATCCTGCTCGGGCGCTACTTCGAAGTCCGGGCCAAGCGGCAGTCGGGCGCAGCCCTGCGGGCGCTGCTCGAGATGGGCGCCAAGGACGTGGGCGTGGTGCGTGAGGGGGTCGAGGCCCGCATCCCGGTGGACCAGCTCGCAGTCGGGGACGAGTTCGTCGTGCGACCGGGAGAGAAGATCGCCACCGACGGGCAGGTCGTGGACGGCGCGTCCGCGGTGGACGCGTCGATGCTCACCGGTGAACCCGTCCCCGTCGAGGTCGGCCCCGGCGACACGGTCGTGGGCGCCACGGTCAACGCCGGCGGACGGCTCCTGGTCCGGGCCACCCGCGTGGGCGCCGACACCCAGCTCGCGCAGATGGCGCGACTGGTCGAAGAGGCACAGACCGGCAAGGCCCCCGTCCAACGCCTGGCCGACCGCATCTCCGCGGTCTTCGTCCCGATCGTGATCACCTTGTCGGTCGCGACGCTGGGCTTCTGGCTCGGCGCGGGCGCCGGTGGCGAAATGGCGTTCACCGCGGCGGTCGCGGTGATGATCATCGCCTGCCCGTGCGCGCTGGGCCTGGCCACGCCCACGGCGTTGATGGTCGGCACCGGGCGTGGTGCCCAGATCGGGATCTTGATCAAGGGCCCCCAGATCCTGGAGTCCACCCGTCGCGTGGACACGATCGTCTTGGACAAGACCGGCACCGTGACGACCGGCAAGATGCGGCTCGTGGACGTCCTGGCCGCCGCGGGCACGGACGCCGACCAGCTGCTGCGGTTGGCAGGGGCCCTCGAGGACGCCTCGGAGCACCCGATCGCCAGTGCGATCGCCGCCGGCGCCCGCGAGAAGCTGGGTGAGCTTCCTGCGGTGGAGTCGTTCACCAACAGCCAGGGCCTGGGCGTGTCGGGCGTCGTGGATGGCCACGCGGTGGCGGCCGGGCGGGTGGCGTGGATGGCGGCGCAATGGGCGCAGGACCTCGACGCGAACCTGACCGCACAGCTCGACGAGGCCGAGGCCGCCGGGCGGACCGCCGTCGCGGTCGGATGGGACGGCTCGATCCGGGGACTGGTCGTCGTGGCGGACACCGTCAAGCCGACCAGCGCTCAGGCCGTGGCCGAGCTCAAGGCGCTCGGGCTGCGACCGGTCCTGCTGACGGGCGACAACGCCCGGGCCGCACGGTCGATCGCCGCGGAAGTCGGCATCGACGAGGTCATCGCCGAGGTGATGCCTGCCGACAAGGTCACCGTGGTGCGTGACCTGCAGGCCCAGGGCCGGGTCGTGGCGATGGTCGGCGACGGCGTCAACGACGCTGCGGCGCTGGCCCAGTCCGACCTGGGGATCGCGATGGGCACCGGCACCGACGTGGCGATCGAGGCGAGCGATCTCACGCTCGTGCGCGGGGACCTGCGCGCCGCCGTCGACGCGGTGCGCCTGTCCCGTCGCACGCTGTCGACGATCAAGGGCAACCTGTTCTGGGCGTTCGCCTACAACGTGGCCGCGATCCCGCTCGCGGTGTCCGGGCTGCTCAATCCGCTCATCGCCGGCGCGGCGATGGCGTTCTCCTCGGTTTTCGTCGTCAGCAACAGCCTGCGGCTGCGCCGATTCCGGGCGGTGTCGATCGACCCGGTCACGGAGCTGCCCGCGGATCGCACCCGCGAGATCGAACAAGTGGCCGTCGCGGGCTGACTGGCGTCGTCGGCCAGGACGCGCTTGGTCCGCGGAGGCTGGTCAAAGGGTCTGTGGCTGGGCATGACGGGGGTGTGCTGCTGAATCTCGAGCAGCGAGTGCCGGCCCGCGAAACGTGCGGGCCGGCACGGCCGGTGGTGCTCAGGAGTGGTGGGCGTCGTGGTCGACCTCGGTGACGCCGGGTGTGGCCGGCTCGTCAGGTGCACTGATCAGCGGCCCGATCACAAACGAAGAGACGAGAAACATGGCCGTGAAGACCCCCAGCGCGATGGCCGGCGCCCACCAGTTCGAGAATCGGCGGTGCAGCTTGATGAGCATCGGCACGGAAGCGGCCAGGCCGAGGATGCCAAACAACGCAGTCCCGCCGGCCCCGGCCACCAGCGCGGTCCCGACCAGGGGGCCGACGTGGTGCAGCACATGGGGGGCCAGGCCGACGATCCCCCCAAGACCGCCGCTGAGCACCGTCCAGATCGAGCGGCGATGCCGATTCGCCTTGCCGTCTACCGCGACGCCGGTCGTGACCTGTTCCGGGGCAGCGGGAGGGGCGGGAGGGTTCGGATTGCTCATCCCCATACGATGCCGCTCCGCCACTGGAGTCGCGATGGAGAATCGATGAAGAATCGATCAACATCGGCCTCGGAGTGCGCGATTGGGGCCGGACGCCCGGCCTTGTGCGGGGCCAAAACTTCTAGCGTCCTCGAGCGCTGACGGCTGTGACCTCGAGAGAGGCAGCACGGCGGTAATGACCTTCGTCGGATCTTTGTCGTTTCCTCGCCGGGACCAACGGGTTGGCGCGCAATTCTGGTGCCGTACCGACGAACGAGGGGGTCGAGCGAGTGATGCGTCGTGCTCTGCCGGCCGCTACGGCCCGCGCCGAGCGCTTGGTGATCGCCCCCTTGGACGGTTCCGAGTCCACCATTCACCAAGAAGGAGTCCACATTATGTTCAGCAAGAACAGCACCAGGACCGGCCGCGCCCTCGCCACCGCGGCCATCGCAGCCATCGTCCTTCTCCAAGCCTCGCCGGCGTCCGCGACGGGCGGACTTGCACCCAGCGAGTCCGTGGCGCGCGGCCCCGGCTACGGCGAGCACGTCGCCGAGTGCGCCCGCGGCGCTGGCTTCTCGGGCACGCACAACCCGGGAATGCAACAGGGTGCGCACGGCTGGGACATGATGGGTATGCCTACGGTCGCGTAGCGGACGGGCTCGGGGTTCAACGGGCCGCCGCGGTCGTTCACCATCCGTCGTGGCGTTGACAAGAACGACGTCGCAGGGGAACTGACCGCAGCGAGGGGCGTCCGGGCGGTGGTAGCGGGTCGATAGTGACAGGCGCCAGTTCGCCGCTCCAGATGTGGGGACGCATGGGTATCGAAGTGCTCGCCGACATTTCGTTGACGCCTTTCGTGCGGACTCTGTGCTCGCGATGAGGCTGGCGCGGTGGCGCAGGAGTTGGGCTTCACCCAAGAGGATCCGAACGTCTTGGGTGAAGCCACACTCGCCCTCGACGACGCCCGTTCAGGTAGTCCCTGATGAACTGGTCAGAGCCTCCCGGGTCCTCAGCGCGATCCAGCATCAGCACGCTCGAACCGGACGAGCGAGGCCAGCGGCTTCGTGGAGAGGGCGCCGCGAGGCGGCCCGCGCCGTCCGTCGGGTCGAGATCGAGAGACCGTCCCTGGACGCCCAGTTCGAGGACCCGGAGGCCGCCTCCGCCGATGAGAGATCGTCGCCCGCCTGGCAGCATTGAAAGGGTCCCCGCGACTGACTTCGGGTCGCACATCGATTCCCACGCTCAAGGAGAGAATCTCATGTCCTACGCACACACGGTCACTCTCTCGACACCCTTTGCGGAGGCCGTCAACCTTGTCCGGGCGGCCCTCGCGGACCAGGGTTTCGGGGTGTTGACCGAGATTGATGTCAACGCAACATTCGCCGCCAAGCTTGGTCCGGACGCGGCGCACGAGGTTGGCGACTATCTGATCCTCGGCGCCTGCAACCCCCGGTTGGCGTACAGAGCGGTCACTACGGACCCCGCGATCGGCGTCTTGCTGCCCTGCAATGTCGTCGTACGCCGCAGTCCCGGTGCTGGTGAAACTGTCATCCAGGCCATCGATCCTGCGACCCTGACCGAACTCAGCGACGAGCCGGGCATGAAGGAGGTTGCAGACGAGGCGGACAGGCTCCTGCGGGCAGCACTCAGCACCCTGGGATCTGGCGGCCTGAGGTAGCCGACTCGCACTTCGGCGCGAAGGCCAGGTTGGGGGGCGATCGCGGGTTTTGAGCTCTCGGGCGTGCCACTCGCCGACTCCTCGCACTGCGGTCGTCGACGCGGGATTCGGATCTTTGTCAGATCTTTGTCGTTCCTCGCCGGGATCCTCGCGTGGCACCGCGAGGGTTGTGCTGTACCGAAAACGCCGGACGAGTGAAGGAGACGGAAATGATGGGTTGGTATGAAGGAGGAATGGGTGCCGGGATGTGGCTCTTCATGGGTCTGTTCTGGATCGCACTGATCGCGCTGATCATCTGGTTGGTGATCCGGCTGCTCCCCTCCCACGGGGAGTCCGGCACCACGACGGCCTCGCCGCCGCCGGCGTCAGCGATGCAGGAGTCCCCGATGGACATCCTTGACCGCCGACTCGCGCAGGGCGAGATCGATCTGGACACGTACCAGGCTCACCGCGCAGCGCTGATTTCGGCGCGAGGTGCCCAACGATGACCACCGTCACGACAACGCGGCAGGGCCGGCGCGGATGGCTGATTGCGGCCCTGGCGGTCGCGAGTGCGGTCCTGCTCGGATCGATCTTGGCCGTCGGGGTGTGGGGTCTGGGCCCGGGCCCGGTGGGCTCAGGCACCGGCATCATCCAGGACCACCGAAGCGAGCACTATGGGCCGATGATGAGGAGCGACCCACGTTCGGGCAACGCGGCGGACCGCCGCTTCGGCGGTATGGGCACCATGGGCGGGTGGGGGAATAGCTGAGCATGGCGAAATCGGGGAACGACGTCGGGTCCTCGCCGGAAACGCCGGCAGGCGTGACGGCCCGCGTCCGCGCCCTGGTCGTGGATGACGAGGCGGCGCTGGTCCGGGTTGTGGCGGCGTACCTCGAACGCGACGGGTTCGACGTCGTGACGGCGGCAGACGGGTTCGAGGCGCTCGAGCTCGCGCGCACTACCCAGCCCGACGTCGTCGTCCTGGACGTGATGATGCCCGGGATTGACGGGATCGAGGTCTGCCGGCAGCTGCGAACTTTCAGCGACGCCTACGTGATCATGCTCACCGCTCGGGCCGAGGAGCTCGACACCCTGATCGGGCTGTCGGTCGGAGCCGACGACTACATGACCAAGCCGTTCTCGTCCCGCGTGCTCGTCGCCCGGATCCGCACGCTGCTGCGTCGGCCCCGAACTCCCGCCGAGCCCGCCGACAGCGTCCCGCAGCGGCGGTTCGGCGATTTGATGATTGACCCGGAGCCGCGCGAGGTGTGGCTGGCCGGTGCATCCGTCGCCCTCACGCCGATCGAGTTCGACCTGCTGGATGCTCTGTCGTCGCGTCCGCGCATGGCTTTCACCCGTGCGCAGCTCATCGAACGGGTTTGGGGGGCGGGCTGGTTCGGCGACGAGCGGCTCGTGGACATTCACCTCGGACATGTCCGGGGCAAGCTCGGCGACGACGTCGCCGATCCCCGCTATGTCCGCACCGTGCGCGGGGTCGGGTACCGGATGGGGCCCGGCTGAGGAGTCTGCCGATCTCGCTGCGCCCGGGTCGCGAGGGCAGGTCGCTCGCCGGGACGAGACCGAGATGTACCAACGGCCGCTGCGAGAGCAAGGAGCGAGCGAATGGACCGGACATGAGCGAGTGGTTGGGCGGCAACGTGGAATCGGTGTACGTGGTGGACGTGGTGTGGCTCGGATTGTTCGTTTCGATCGCCTGCCTGGCGGCATCGTTGGGCCGGTCGCGAGTTCTGCCGGGTTCGCCACCGCGGTCCGGGCAGGACTCCGCGGTCGAGTTCTTCGACCGACGCTTCGCCGAGGGCGAGATCGATCCGGAGACCAATCCCGCTCAGCGAGGGGCGCTCGTTCGGATCGTGGCCGTATACCGGGAGCGCGAGCGGATTCCGGACCACGACGGCCGCCGTACATGAGGGCGCGGCAGCCGGGTCAGCGGAGGGCACCGCTCAGTTTCGCCTGGCGGTTGATGGTGTCGTTGGGGCTTGTGGTGCTTGCTGGTGCGGTGACTGTGCTCGGCGTCGCACTGGGCGTCGCGCCGCAGATCTTCGGCTCGCACCTGCGGACGGCCCCGGGTGCGCCCCTTGAGGAGAGAGTCAGCGCTCAGGTGGAAGGGGCATTCGCGAACGCGATTGTGCTCTCCCTGGGGGTGGCCATTCCGGTGGGAATGCTGGTGGCTTTCGCCGTCTCGTGGCTCGTCGCGCAACGCCTGGGGCGATCGGTGGCCGCGGTAGCCGTCGCAGCGGACCGAATTGCGCGTGGAAATCTGCAGGCTCGGGTCGAGGCCCCCGCGATCGGTCCCGAGTTTGCCCAGCTCGCCGACGCGTTCAATTCGATGGCCGGTCGGCTGGCCGAGACCGAATCCACCCGGCGGCGCCTTATCGGGGACCTGGCCCATGAGCTACGCACCCCCCTGGCCTCGCTCGAGGCGACCGTGGAGGCCGTCATCGACGGGGTCCTGCCCGCGGACGTCGTCACCCTGGACACACTGGTGGACCAAACCGCGCGATTGCAGCACCTCGTCGCTGACATGGCCGCCGTGTCGCGGGCCGAGGAACGCCAGCTCGATCTGCGCCCCCGCGTGGTCGAGGTGGCTTCGCTGGCGAGCGACGCCGTGCTGGCAGCGACGGCAAGGTTCGTAGCGGCAGGGGTGCGGCTTGAGCTCGACATCGTGGGCGAGCCGTCGAAGGTTCGGGTCGACCCTCAACGGATCGCCGAGGTGCTTGCGAACCTGCTCGACAACGCGCTGCGACACACCCCTGCGGGCCGCGAGGTGCGCGTGGTCGTAGGTCCGCAGCGGGACACCGCGGATGACGGCGTCGCGATGCTGAAGGTCACGGACACCGGGGGAGGGTTCGATCCGTCGGACGCTGAACGGATCTTCGAACGCTTCTACCGCACCGACTCGTCCCGCACCCGGACCACGGCCGGGACCGGGATCGGCCTGACGATCGCGCGGGCGATCGTCGAGGCCCACGACGGGACGTTGACGGCGACGAGCGGGGGTCCCGGAGCGGGCGCGACGTTCCTGATCCGCCTCCCCCGTCACCCGCCCGCCCGTAGTGATGATCGACGGGCCGGACTCGCACGGCGGAGCTGAGTCGCAGCAGACCTGGTGGGGCCAAGGCTTCAAGGATCGTCGACGTCGGAGCGGGACGGCGGTTCACTCCCATGACGTGGTCGACCTGCTTCGCGATCGTCGTTCGAATCTTCACCGAATCTTCAGCGTCTCGGTGGACAACGAACATCCGCGAGGGCTTCACTCTAAGTAGATACCCCACCGGGGTATGCGGCGAGGGGGCGGACGGCGACGTTCGCCCGCCCGAGAGGCACCAGAGGATCGATCATGACAACCGCCAGCTACGCCGTCACGGGGATAACCATGGTCGGGGACGGCATCAACGACGCCCCGGCCCTAGCCCAGGCTGATGTCGGCTCCGCGATCGGCACCGGCACCGGCACCGACGTCGCCATCGAGTCCTCGGACATCACCCTGATCTCCGGTGCGCTGTCTGGGCTGGTGACGGCGATCGACCTGTCCCGGGCCACGATGCGCAACACCCGCCAGAGCCTGGTTTCGCTGCCTTCGCGTACAACGCCATCGGCATCCCGATCGCCGCGGGCGTCCTTTGCCCGGCGTTCGGCCTGCGGCTCAGCCCGATGATCGCCGCAGGCGCCATCGCGCTGTCCTCGCTGTCCGTGGTCGCCCACGCCAACCGGCTGCGGGCCTTCACGCCCGCAGACATTCCCAACGACGTCAGCGTGCCACCCACCGATCCGGTGGTGGGCGTCGGACGTGATCGAGAAGAGGAGCAAGACATGTCAGAGAAGTCCCCGAAAGTGACCGACCCCGTGTGCGGCATGACCGTCGACCCCGCAAAGGCCGCAGCCAGCATCGAGCACGCCGGCCGGACGTACTACTTCTGCTCCAAGCACTGTGCGGCGACCTTCGCCGCGAAGCCCGAGAGCTTCGCCAGCGCCGCGGTGTCCTAGCGGCATCTTCGCCGGGGGCGGACATTCCGCCCCCGGCAGTCGACCGCCGGTAGGCCGCACCGAGAATGGAAGGAGCCCGGGATGACCGGGGAGACAGGATCCAAGCGTGCCCAGCTCAACCGGCTGCGCCGCATTGAGGGTCAGGTCCGCGGGATCGCCGCGATGGTCGAGCAGGACACGTATTGCATCGACGTCCTCACCCAGGTCGCGGCAGCCTCGCGAGCGCTGCAGGCCATGGCCCTCGGGCTGCTGGAGGAGCACATGAGCCACTGCCTGGTGGCCGCCGCGCGAGCGGGTGGCGACGAGCAGGAAGCCAAGCTCAAGGAAGCATCGGCCGCGATAGCCCGACTGGTCCGGAGCTGATCAAACCAGGTCGACTTGCGCTGAAGATGCTGCCGATGAACCACCCGAGGGCGAGGTGCTCGCCGCCGCCGAATCGGCTGATGAGGGACCCCGCCGCGACGGTGGGTCCTAGCCGAACTACCGAACGGAATCTGACATGAACACTCGGACCACAGTCCTGCAGGTCGGTGGGCTGCATTGGGCGACGTCGGAACGCGGTGTCGAGGATGCGCTGATGCGCCGGCCCGGAGTGCTGGTCGTCGAGGCGAATGCTCTCTCGCAGACCGCGAGCGTCACCTATGACGCGGACCGCACCGCCGTCGCGGAGCTGGCGGACTGGATCCGCGACTGCGGGTACCACTGCGCCGGGCAGTCCGTGCCGGAGCACGTGTGCGACCCCATGGCTGAGCCGTCCGGCGTGACCACCACCCTGCCGCCCGTCGCCCACGCCGAGCACTCCGACCACGTCGAGCATTCCGCCGACGTCGAGCACGTCGAGCACGCGGGGCACGCGGGGCGCGATACCCACGCCGCTGAAGCCGAGCGCGACGCTGCCGTCGAGCACGCTGGTCACGACGCCCACGCAGGTCCGGCAATGGCGGGCGCGTCGCCGCATGAGGTGATGGGTCATGGCGGGGGCCACGGCGATATGTCGATGGAGGGCATGGTCCGCGACATGCGCAACCGCTTCCTGGTGGCGGTGGTGCTGTCCATGCCGATCTTGCTGTGGTCGCCGATCGGGCGGGAGGTCCTGGGATTCACGGTCCCGGCTCCGTTCGGACTGCGCGACGATGTGTTCTCGCTGCTCTTGTCGTTGCCGGTGATCTTCTACTCGGCGTGGATCTTCTTCGACGGCGCCTTCTGGGCGCTTCGAGCCAAGACGCTGGACATGATGGTCCTGGTCGCGGTCGGGGTCGGCACCGGGTGGCTGTACAGCGTCGTGATCACCCTGACCGGCGGCGGGGAGGTGTTCTACGAGGCTGCCACCGTGCTCACGTCGTTCGTGCTGCTGGGGCACTGGCTCGAGATGCGCGCGCGGGGCGGGGCGAGCGAGGCGGTTCGGACACTGCTCGAACTCGCGCCCTCGACCGCACTGGTCCTGCGCCACGGCGAGACCGTCGAAGTGCCCACGGCGCAAGTCCAGGTCGGTGACCTGCTCCTGGTGCGCCCGGGGGCGAAGGTGCCCGTGGACGCCATCGTGGAGGAGGGCGAGTCCGACGTCGACGAGTCGATGGTCACGGGGGAGTCCCTACCGGTGGCCAAGACCCCGGGCGCCGAGGTGATCGGCGCCTCGATCAACACGACCGGCACCCTGCGGGCGCGGGCGACCAAGGTCGGTGCCGACACTGCGCTGGCCCAGATCGTGGCCATGGTGCAAGCAGCGCAGAACTCCAAGGCCCCGGGGCAGCGATTGGCCGACCGGGCGGCGTTCTGGCTCGTGCTGGTCGCGCTCATCGGCGGGAGCGCGACGTTCCTGGTGTGGCTCGCGTCCGGCGCGAGTGTGCAGACCGCGATGCTGTACGCGATCACGGTCGTGGTCATCACCTGCCCAGATGCACTGGGTCTGGCCACGCCGACGGCGATCATGGTCGGCACCGGGTTGGGCGCGCAGCGGGGGGTGCTGTTCAAGAACGCGACCGCGCTGGAGACCTCCGCCCGAATCGACACGGTCGTGATGGACAAGACCGGCACCTTGACCAAGGGTGCACCGGAGGTCACCGACGTGATCGCGTCGGGGCTGCCCGAGGAGGAGATGCTCGCTCTGGCGGCCGCCATCGAGCGCGAGTCCGAGCACCCCCTGGCCCGGGCCATCGCCGATCTCGCCACCACCCGGGGGCTGCCGGAGCTCTCCGCATCCGACTTCCGCAACGTCCCCGGACAGGGCGCCGTCGCCCAGGTGACGGGCCGCCGCGTGCTGGTGGGGAACAGGCGGCTCATGACAGCCGAGAGCGTCGATCTTGGCGATATGGCGGGTCGTCGCGACGAGCTCGCGGCCGCCGGGCGGACCGCCGTGCTCGTCGCGGTGGACGGCAAGGCGATCGGGGTGATCGCCCTGGCGGACGCGGTCCGGGACACCGCAGCGGCCGCCGTGGCCGCCTTGCACGAGTCCGGGATCGAGGTGGTGATGCTCACGGGGGACAACGCAGCCACCGCGCGGCGGATCGCCGATCAACTCGGCATCGACGCCGTGATCCCCGAGGTGCTGCCCGGAGACAAGGCCGCGAAGGTCGCCGAGCTGCAGGCGGCCGGCAAGCGGGTGGCGATGGTCGGGGACGGCGTCAACGACGCCCCGGCACTGGCGACCGCCGACCTCGGCATCGCCATCGGCGCCGGGACGGACGTCGCAATCGAGACCGCCGACGTGGTCCTCATGCGCTCGGACCCACTGGATGTGCCGGTCGCGCTGCGCATCGGCAAGGGGACCCGGCGCAAGATGCGGCAGAACCTCGGCTGGGCCATCGGGTACAACGTGATCGCTCTGCCGATCGCCGCCGGCGTCTTCGCGCCCGCGTTCGGCCTCGTGCTGCGCCCCGAGATCGCCGCACTGTCGATGTCGGGGTCCTCGCTCATCGTCGCGGTCAACGCCCTGCTCCTCAAGCGACTCAGTCTGCCCGCGCCCGCGCCATCGGCCCCGCCGGCGAACCGACCGGTCGTCGCGGTGCCGGGCTCCGGCCGTGCATCGACGAGCGCATAGTCGCTGTGAATGCCAGGGTTTCCGCGTCGGCCGTCCGGGGAGGAACGGCGACCGGGGACCTGGGCCGCCCCAGTGCGCTGGGGATGGTTTGGCTGATGGCCATCTACGGGGCGTGCTTCGTTGGTATCCAGATCGGTCTGCGGGACGCGCCCGCGCTGTGGTTCGCGGCTCTGCGAGCCATCGTGGCGGGGTCGGCCTTATTGGCGGTCGCGGGCGTGCAGCCTCGCCCGGTGCCGTCTGGCGGTCGCGCGTGGGGCCTGTTCAAAGCCTGAACCCCTCGCGAATCTTCAGTGATTCTTCGTCAACTCTGCACTAATCCACGCGGGTTCGACGTTCACGCTAGCGGTAACACGGATCCGGCCGGAGGAGCGAGATGGATGTGAGCACGTGGCTCGTCCTCGGCGGCGTCAGCCTGCTGTACGTCGCACTGGGGCTGTGGGCCGTTTCCCAGATATTCCCCGCCGTCAAGCCATCGCGCACCAACACACGCCACGAGTGTCTCGGACCCAAACCGAGATGAATGAGCTGCCGCGCGTGACTTAGCAGCGTTCAGCTGCCAATGCCCTCAAGATTGCCGTGATGCTCGCTTCCGTCTTCCCCGTCCAGCGGTGGATCCGGCCATGCCCCACCGGGCAGCGGTCAAACGCGACAGACTTCCGGACGTGGTCGCGGCCTTGGCCTGGCTCTCGAGCATCACACCCATTTTCAGCGGCTCGTACCGTCCTTTTCAGCCACGGCGGCCGTGAACTCCCAATGCCATGGTTCGTAGGATCCACTACCACCGCGGCGTGCCCACGCGGGATTGGACCACCCAAAGACGGGCCCGACGTCGGCCAGCCACGTGCCCGGCTGGCCGGTGTAGACGGACGGACAGAAGTCGATCGCAAGACCCCAGCCATGGTTGCTCTGCCCGGCGGGCGCAGCGATCGATCCCTTCCGGGCCCGCAAGGCCGCCTGTTCCTCGCGGTCTCGATATGCCGACGACAGGCACATGTCGGTGCCGAATCTCGCTTTGAACGCATCATTGAGGGCCTCGAGCGACACGACGGCATCTGCGCGGTCCTTGTACGGGCGCTGCCACAGGTCGCACAACTCCGAGGCGGGCACCCGCCCGTTTTCCCCCTCACCCGGTGCGATGCCATCACAACCGGGCATCGCTTCGCGGACGAGCGACCGCGAGGCCCGTTCGGCGTTCCTGGTGGTCCGGCCGGCAAGGAGTCTGACGGGGACCGACGTGTCCACCGGGACTGCGAGGAGTGCCTCGACGACTGTCGGACCGGCCGACACCGTCACGGCCTCAGCCGAGGGGGCGGCACCCTTGTGCGAGATCGTGGTGAAGGAGACGACGAGGGTGGCACCGATAAGCGTCCGTGCGATAAGAACCCGAGCGTGGCGACCGGCTGGTGCGGCCGCACGGTGTCCCCGCGCTCGCAGGTCTCGGCGGGAGACTGAAGCTGCGAGAGTCTGGGCCGGCTCGGGTTGGTGTGCGGAAGTTGCCGGCACCGGCAGGCGGGCATGGTGTGCGGTGATGACGTTCTCCGATCGTCCGGCGCATCAGGGTGGCCGGTCGCTAGCTGGGTCACGCAGGACCACACAGGACTGGCTGTCGAGCGCTCCTAGGTGTTCTGGCTCATGACGTTGGTGACGCCTGCGTGGAGGCGTGAGGCCGGGGGCTGGTTCCCGATGGCAGTGTGGGCTCGATGGTAGTTGTAGTGGATGTTCCAGACCGTGATCGCGTCGGCGCGGTCGGTCTCGCTGGTCCACACGCGGGCGTAGAGGAGTTCCTCGGCCAGGGTCCGGTTGTAGCGCTCGACCTTGCCGTTGTGTCGCGGGGTGAAGGCCCGGATGCGTTGGTGGCGGGCGACCGCTGTGACGGTGCGGTGGAACGCGCGGGCGGTGTAGTTGGGTCCGTTGTCGGTGATGACCCGCACGAAGCGGTTGATGCCGTGGGCGGCGAAGAACGCCCGGGCCCGGTGGAAGAACCCGATGGTCGTGGACGCCTGCTCGTTGGGCAGGTGCTCGGTG
>NZ_SDWW01000056.1 GCF_004168625.1 Pengzhenrongella frigida | reverse complement strand
GCGGCCGAGATCGAGCAGCTCGCGGCGACGGTGGAGGACAACGGTGGCGCGTACTTCGTGCCGGCGTTCTCGGGCCTGTTCGCGCCGTACTGGCGCGCGGACGCACGCGGTGCGCTCGTGGGCCTGACCCGGTACGTGAACAAGGGCCACATCGCCCGCGCCGTCCTGGAGGCCACCGCCTTCCAGACGCGCGAGGTGCTCGACGCCATGAACGCCGACTCCGGCGTGGACCTGACCGAGCTCAAGGTCGACGGCGGCATGGTGGGCAACGAGACCCTCATGCAGTTCCAGGCCGACATCCTCGGCGTCCCGGTGATCCGCCCGAAGGTCGCCGAGACGACCGCCCTCGGTGCCGCCTACGCCGCGGGCATCGCCGTCGGCTTCTGGTCCGGTGAGCAGGACGTCATCAACAACTGGGCCGAGGACAAGCGCTGGACCCCGTCGATGGACGAGGACGAGCGTGCCCGTCAGTACCGGCTCTGGAAGAAGGCCGTCACGCGGACCTTCGACTGGATCGACGACGACGTGCGCTGACGCGCACGTAGCTCGACCTGACAGACCCGGTGGCCCCGCTCACAAGGCGGGGCCACCGGCCTGTCCGGCCCCAGGGGGCCCAGCCCCAAGAGGCCGGTACAGCGATGCCCGCCGAGTGGCCGGAACCCGCCCGTCCAACAGGGATTGGACGGGCGGGTTCGGGCCACTCGGCGGGCGGGTCCTGGTGGGAGGGAGTCCGGCCTAGCGGTCGACGCGGGCGCCGCCGCCGCCGGCGAGCTTGAGGACCTCGGCCTTGGTGACCATGGTGGTGTCGCCGGGGGTGGTCATCGCCAGCGCGCCGTGGGCGGCGCCGTACTCGACCGCGGTGGCCAGCGGCTGGCCGTCGAGCAGGCCGTAGATCAGGCCGGACGCGAACGAGTCGCCGCCGCCCACGCGGTCCATGATCTCCAGGCGTTCGCGGTGGGTGGCCTGCACGACGCCGGTCGCCGGCGACCAGGCGATCGCGCCCCAGTCGTTGATCGACGCCGACCGCACCGTGCGCATCGTGGTGCCGATGACCTGGAAGTTCGGGTACGCCGCCGCGGCGGTGGCGATCATCGCGGCGAACTTGTCGACCTGCAGCGCGGACAGGTTCTCATCCACACCCTCGACCTCGAAGCCGAGGGAGGCGGTGAAGTCCTCCTCGTTGCCGATCATCACGTCGATGAACGGGGCGATGGCCCGGTTGACCTCCTGCGCCTTGGCCTGCCCGCCGATCGCCTTCCACAGGGACGGGCGGTAGTTCAGGTCGTAGGACACCACGGTGCCGTACTTCTTCGCCGCGGTGACCGCCTCGATCACGGTGTCCGCCGCGGACTCCGACAGGGCCGCGAAGATCCCACCGGTGTGCAGCCACCGCACACCCAGCTCACCGAACAGGTGGTCCCAGTCCACGTCCCCGGGCTTCATCTGGGACACCGCGGTGTTCCCCCGGTCGGAGACCCCGACCGCGCCGCGCACCCCGAAGCCACGCTCGGTGAAGTTCAGCCCGTTGCGCACCCCGCGCCCGATCCCGTCGTACGGGACCCACTGGATGAACGAGGTGTCCAGGCCCCCGGTCAGGATGCAGTCCTCCACCAGGCGCCCGATCTCGTTGTCCGCCAGCGCGGTCACGATCGCCCCGCGCAGGCCGAACGCCCGGCGCAGGCCACGGGCCACGTTGTACTCACCGCCGCCCTCCCACACCGTGAACGACCGGGCGGTGCGGATGCGCCCCTCACCGGGGTCCATCCGCAGCATCACCTCGCCCAGGGACACCACGTCGAAGCGGCACTCGGAAGCGGGTCGGATACGCAGGTCAGCCATCACACAGGTCCTTCGTTAGGTCAGCGGGGTCAACGGGGCCGGGTGTGGCGGGATCCGGCGGTCGGGGCGGCGCGCTGCCGGCCCGGAGGAGGGGTCAGGGACGCAGAGGTCAGGGACGCAGCGAGGCAGCCAGCGCGACGGCCTCGGCCGTGAGCGCCGTGATCCCGGCGAAGTCGCCCGCGGTGACCAGGTCGCGCGGGCACATCCACGAGCCACCGACCGCGGCGACCGCACTGATGGACAGGTAGTCGCCGAGGTTCTTCGGTCCGACACCACCGGTCGGGACGAACTTCAGCCCGACGAACGGGGCCGACAGCGCCTTGATCGCCGGCGCACCGCCGGAGGTGCCCGCCGGGAAGAACTTCACCGTGGTCAGGCCCAGCTCGAGGGCGGCCTGGATCTCGGTGGCGGTGATCGCACCGGGCAGCGCGAGCACGCCGAGCTCCTGGCAGCGCTCGACCACTGCGCGGGACAGGCCGGGCGAGACGATGTAGCTGGCGCCGGCCGCGACGGCCTGGTCGACCTGCGCGGCGGTCAGGATCGTGCCGGCACCCACCAGGATGTCCCCACGGGCGGCCATCGCACGGATCGAGTCCTGCGCGGCGGCGGTCCGGAAGGTCACCTCGGCCACCGGCAGCCCACCGGCGACCAACGCACCGGCCAGGGCATCGGCGTCGGCGGCGTCGTCGAGCACGACGACGGGAACGAGGCGGGCGGCACTCAGGGCTGACAGGACGTCCATGGGAGTTCCAATTCAGTAGGGGAAAGCGAGTTCGGGACTGGTGCGGGGGGCGAGCGGACGGCCGGCGGCCGCCTCGACGTGCGTCAGCGGGCCATCCAGCCGCCGTCGACCGCGAGGACCTGGCCGTGCACGTAGCCGGACGCGGCCGAGGCGAGGAACACCGCGACGTTGCCGATGTCCTCCGGCTGGCCCCAGCGGCCGGCCGGGATGCGGGCCGAGAGCGACGCGAGCCGGTCCGGGTCGGCGAGGAGCGCGGAGTTCATCTCGGTCGCCATGTAGCCGGGGGCGATCGCGTTGACGTTCACGCCCTTGCTGGACCACTCGTTGCACAGCGCCTTGGTCAGCTGCGCGACGGCGCCCTTGCTGGCGGCGTAGGCCGGCACGGTCAGGCCGCCCTGGAAGCTGAGGAGCGAGGCGAGGTTGACGATCTTGCCCTCGCCGCGCTCGAGCATCGGGCGCCCGAACAGCTGGCAGAGCTGGAACACCGCGCGCAGGTTGATGTCCAGCACGCGGTCCCACGCCTCGAGCGGGAAGTCGACCGCCGGGTAGCGGTCCTGGGTGCCGGCGTTGTTCACCAGGATGTCGACGCGGCGCTCGAGGAGCACCTGCGCGGCCGCCACGGCGATCGCGTCGCGGTCGGCGAGGTCGAGCTCGACGAAGTCGGACCGGCGGCCCAGGGCGGCGGCCCGGTCGGTCAGCTCGGCCGGCACACCGGTGCGGCCGAAGACGATGATGTCGGCGCCCGCCTCGAGCAGCGCGGTCGAGATCCCGAGGCCGAGGCCGCGGCCCCCACCGGTGACGACGGCGGTCTTGCCTGTGAGATCGAACGGGGTGCTCATGCGTCGGCCTTTCCAGCCAGAGGGGTGACCAGGACCTTGAGGCAGTCCTGGCCGGACGTCGCGGCCTCGAAGGCCGCAGCGACGTCGGTGAGCGCGAACGACCTGGTCGGGAACCGCTCCAGGCCGAGCACACCGGTCGCGATCAGCTCGATCGCGCGGGTCACGTTCGCGGAGGTGTAGACCCGCACGCCGACGACGGTCTGCTCCTTGAAGCACACGGCCTGCAGGTCGATCGCGGTGGGCTGCTTGTAGACGCCGACGACGACGATCCGGCCCCGCACGCGGGTGGTCGCGGCGAGCTCGGCCGCCACGGACGGGTGGGCGGCGGAGTCGAACGTGGTGTCCGCACCCTCACCGTCGGTCAGGGGCGCGAGCGTCGCCGCCATGGTGGAGTCCGGCGCGACGACGGTGAACCCGAGCTGCGCGGCGACCTCGCGGCGCCACGGGCTCGGCTCGGTGATCACGACGGCGGCCGCACCGGCGTGCCGGGCGACCAGGGCGGTGAGGACGCCGATCGGACCGGCGCCGTAGACCGCGACGACGTCGCCGGCCTGCATGCCGGACAGCTCGACGGCGTGCACCGCGACGGCGAGCGGCTCGGCGAGGGTCGCCGTGCGCGGGTCGACGTCGGCCGGTACCGCGTGCAGCACCTCGGGCGGCAGCGCCACGTACTGCGCCATGCCGCCGGGGGTGTCGATGCCGTACAGGCCGAGGTTCCGGCACACGTGGGCCAGATCGTTCTTGCAGGACCGGCACTCGCCACAGCTGAGCAGCGGCTCGACCACCACGAGGGCCCCGACCTCGGGACCGCTGGCCCCGGCGCGCTCGACCCAGCCGGACATCTCGTGCCCGGGGATGAGCCCGTGCACGGCGCGCGGGTGCTTGCCGTGCAAGATCCCCAGGTCGGTGCCGCAGATCCCGTTGTACGCGATCTTGATCAGCGCCCAGCCCGGCGGCACCTCGGGAACCGCGGCGTCGACGACCTCGACCTCATCGGTCGCGATCCAACGCACAGCCTTCATGGTGGTCATCTGTTGTGGCTCCTTCTAGCCGGCGAGCGGGGCGCAACCGCTGTTGCGTCCGGGGGTCCCGAGCACCTCGGGGTTGACGATGTTGCGCGGCGCGCGTCCGGCGCAGACGTCGACGATGTTGGCGACCGTGCGGCGCTTGAGCTCGTCGTAGGACTCCTCCGTGTACCAGGCCAGGTGCGGGGTGAGCACGACCGAGTCGAACTCGGTCAGCGGGTCGCCGGCCGAGAGCGGCTCGGTCTCGTGGACGTCGATCGCCGCCCCGCGGATGGACCCGGTGCGCAGCGCCTCGACCAGCGCGACGCCGTCGACGACACCGCCCCGGCTGGTGTTGACGAGGATCGCGTCCGTGCGCATCCGGGCCAGCTGGTCGGCGCCGATCATGCCCCGGGTGACCTCGGTCAACGGGGTGTGCAGCGAGACGACCTGCGAACGCTCGAGCAGCTCGTCGAGGGACACCGAGGTGAAGCCGTGGAACGTCGCCGCACCGGGCTCCGCCGCGGTGTCGAACCCGATGACCTCGAAGCCCAGCCCGGCGGCCTTGTGCGCGGTGGCCGTGCCGATCAGGCCGAGCCCGATCACGCCGAACACGCGACCGCGAGTCTGGTAGAGCGGGCGGACCGCCGCGAGGTCGAACGACCCCGCCCGGATCCCCCGGTCCAGCCGTGGGATGCCCCGGGCTGCGGCGAGCGCCATGCCGATCGCGTGGTCGGAGACCGACTCGGTGCCGTAGTCGGGCACGTTGCACACCGCGATGCCGCGGGCGGTCGCGGCGGCGATGTCGACCGAGTCGACGCCCACCCCGTACCGCCCGATGGCCCGCAGCCGGGGCAGGGCGTCCATGATCTCGGCCGTGATCTTCGCGTACTGGACCAGGAGCCCGTCGGCCCCGGCGGCGTTGGCCACCAGGTCGTCGGCCGTGAACGACTGCGTGAGGACGAGCTCGGCACCGACCGGGTCGGTGATGAGGTGCTCCGCCTCGAACGAGTCGTGGTCGCACTCGGTGATGACGATGCGCATCGCGGCACCGCTCGTCACAGCGTCAGTCGTCACGGCGGCGGTCATCGCGCGAGCCAGCCACCGTCGACGGGAAGGATGATGCCATGGATGTAGTCCGCGGCGTGCGAGCACAGGAACAGGACCGCGCCGGCGACGTCGGACGCCTCGGACCAGCGACCGGCCGGGATGCGCTCGAGGATCGCCTGGCTGCGGTCGGCGTCCGCGCGCAGGTCCTTCGTGTTGGCGGTGGCGACGTATCCGGGGGCGACGGCGTTGACGTTGACGCCCTTCGGGGCCCACTCGTTGGCGAGCGCCTTGGTGAGGCCGGCGACAGCCGACTTCGAGGAGGTGTAGCCGGGGACGTTGACGCCGCCCTGGAAGCTGAGCAGCGAGGCGGTGTTGACGATCTTGCCGTGGCCGTTCTCCATCATCGACCGGCCGACCTCGCGGGACAGGACGAAGGTCGAACGGAGGTTGACCTCCATGACGTAGTCGAAGTCCTCGTCGGTGTGGAACGCCGCGGGGGTCCGCTTGATGGTCCCGCCGTTGTTGATGAGGATGTCGACGTTGCGGGCGGCGAGGTCGGCCGCGAGGGCGGTGACCTCGGAGCGGACCGAGAAGTCGGCGCAGATCGGGACGAACTTGCGACCCAGGCCCTCGACGACCGTGCGGACCTCGCTGTCGCCCTCCGGCATGTCGAAGCTGACGCCGATGATGTCCGCGCCGGCCTTGGCCAGGGACTCGGCGATGGCCAGGCCGATGCCCTGGCTCGCGCCGGTGACGACGGCCAGCTTGCCTTCGAGGCTGAACAGGCTCTCGACGTAGCTGGCGGGGGTGGAGGTAACGGTCATGGTGGTGCTCCTTTGTTTCTTGGCGTGCTTGGTCGGCCCGGCGCAGGTGGGGGCTGCGCGTGGCTGGGAGGTGGTGCGACGAATGGCTCCCGGATCAGGCCCGGTAGCCGAGGGCTGCGGAGATGCGGTCGGCAGTCGCGACGGCGAGCGTCGACATCGCCTCGATCTGCTCCATGGTGTGCTCGATCAGAAGGGTCGAGACGCTGATGCCGTACTTGACCGTGCCGGTGTGATCCCGCACCGGGGCCGCGACGCATCCGAGGCCCGGAACGTTCTCCTCGCGGTCGAGCGCGTACCCATGGCTGCGCACCGCGGCGATCTCCGCGCGCAGCCCCTCGATCGAGGTGATGGTGTGCCTGGTCAGCGCCGGCAAGCCGGCCCGGGCGACGAACCGCTCGAGCTCGTCGTCGGACCTGCTCGCCAGCACGACCTTGCCGATGCCGGTGGAGTGCATCGGCACCGAGAGCCCGACCCGGGACGGCATCACGTACGGCCGGTCGGAGTCGGCGCGGACCAGATAGATGATCTCGTCCCCGTTCACGACCCCGAGGTGGATCGTGCAGTGCGACTTCGCCACGAGCTCGTCGACGAACGGCCGAGCGATCGCCGAGATGTCGATGCGCTGCAGCGCGGCGCCCGCGAGGGAGAGGATCTTCGGTCCCGGCAGGTAGTTCCCGTCGACGTCCACCGTGACGAACTGGCTGTTGACGAGCGTTGCCAGGATCCGGTGCGTGGTGGCCTTGGCCAGGCCGGTCGCCTCGACGACCTCGGTGAACCGCGAGTGGGTCAACGCAGCCTCGAGCACGAGCAACGTCTTCTCGCTCGCACCAGCACTCGCCGTCGCACGGGCGCCGGCGGAAGCACTGGCGTCGTCGGCGGTGGAATAGTGCTGGACAGTCTCGGTGGCCATGGTCCTCAACCTCTTGTCGCGGGTGACTCGCGCAGTCGCGAGCGGGTAGGTCAGCGCATCGTGGAGATGGCGAAGCCGTCCATGTCGTCGAACGACTGGTTCTCGCCTGCCATCGCCCACACGAAGCTGTAGCTCGCCGAGCCGACGCCGGAGTGGACCGACCAGCTCGGGGAGATCACGCCCTCCTCGTTGCCGACCACGAGGTGCCTCGTCTCGGTCGGCTCCCCCATGAGGTGGATGACGCGCGCGTCCGCCGGCAGGTCGAAGTACAGGTACGCCTCCATGCGGCGGTCGTGCGTGTGCGCGGGCATCGTGTTCCACATGCTTCCAGGGTGCAACGTGGTGACCCCCATCACGACCTGGCAGCTGCGCACACCATTCTCGTGGATGTACTGGTTGAGCGTGCGACGGTTCGAGGTCAGCGCGTCGCCGAGTTCGCGGACGTTTCCGGCGCCGGCCTCGACGAACGTCGTCGGGTAGGCGGTGTGCGCCGGTGCGGAGACGACGTAGAAGCGGGCCGGGCCCTGTTCGCCGTCGGCGTCCGACGAGGTGAACGTGACGTCCTTGGCGCCGCGGCCGATGTACAGGCACGCACCGTGCCCGACGTCGTACGTGGTGCCGTCGACCGCGATCGTGCCGCGACCGCCGACGTTGACGATGCCGCCCTCACGGTGCTCGAAGAAGAACTCGCTGCGGATCTCCGGGAAGGTCCCCAGCACGACCGGGCCGGTCACGGGCTTGGCGCCGAGCATCACGACCCGGTCGTGGTGCGTGTAGACCGCCCCGACCGAGTCGTCGATGAACAGGTCCTGGACGAGGTAGCGACGCCGCAGCTCCGCGGTGTCCATGCCGGGGACGTGCTCCGGGCTGGTGGCGTAACGCTGTTCCATGGGAGACCTCTTCGTTCGTCGATGCGGGTCGAGCCTTGCGGGTCGTGCCTTGCGGGTGGTGCACCGTGCCGGGTGGAATCGAAGGGAACCTTCCACCCGGCACGGACGGGTTGTGCGTGCGCTAGACGGCGTCTTCCTCGATGAGCAGGTCGCGGTCGACCGTCTCAGGGGCGAAGAGCGTGGTCCCGAACGTGATCGCCATCATCACCATCATGTAGATGGCGACGGGCCACCAGGATCCGGTCGCCCACTGCACGAGCGCGGAGCAGATCAGGGGGGCGAGGCCGCCGCCGAAGACGGACGAGAACTCGCGCCCGAGGGCCACGCCGGCGTAGCGGTAACGGGACCCGAACAGCTCCGGGAAGTACGCCGCCTGGACACCGACCGTGCCCTGCGAGGCGACCATGAAGCCGATCACGATGACGACGCAGATGAGCACCAGGTTGCCGGTGGTCATGAGCAGGAATGCGGGCGCCGCGAAGAGGAAGAGGAACCCGGTGGTGAACAGGTACATCCGGCGGCGACCGAACTTGTCGCTCATGATGCCGAAGCCCACGGCGGAGAAGCACGCGCACACCGCACCGATGAGCAGGAACTTCGGGATCCACTTGGGGTCCACGTCGATCTCGTTGATCAGGTACGCGCCGGCGAAGACCTGGAAGATGTACGAGTGCGCGTTGGCGCCGACGTTCATGAAGAAGATCCGGGCGAGGTGCTTCTTGCCGTGCTTCCAGACGTCCGCGACCGGGGACTTCTCCTTCTCGATGGCACCCTCGGTCTTGAGCTCCTCGAACACCGGGGACTCCTTCACCTTGCGGCGGATGACCCAGGCGGCGATGGTGACGAAGATCGAGCTGAAGAAGACCAGGCGCCAGCCGTAGGACATGAGCGCCTCGTCGGACATGCGCTGGACGAGGATCCACACGACGGCGGCCATGGCGGCACCAGCCGCGGCCCCGACGAACACGAGCGAGGCGTACTTGCCGCGCTCACCCTTGGGGGCGGTCTCGGTCAGCAGGACGATCCCGCTGGCCTGCTCCGCGCCGGCGCCGAAGCCCTGCAGGAACCGGACCATGAGCAGCAGGATCGGCGCCCAGAGCCCGACGGCGGCGTAGCTGGGCAGGAGGCCGACGGCGAACGTCGCCGTGCCCATGAGGAAGAGCGTGGCGACCATGACGAACTTGCGTCCGAGGCGGTCGCCGTACTTCGAGAAGAACAGGCCACCGAGCGGGCGGGCACCGAAGCCGACGAACAGCGTGCCGAAGGACGCGATGGTTCCGACCGTCGGGTCAAGGTTCGGGAAGAAGATCTTGCCGAAGATGATCGCGGACGCAGTGCCGTAGATCGTGAAGTCGAAGTTCTCGAGCGCGGTACCGATCCCGCCGGCCCATGCAGCGCGGCGGAGGTTCTTGCGGTCGACCGGGGGAAGGACGGCGTCTGGCCCGACTCTGGGCGTCTCGACGAGGTTCTCAGTCACAAAACTCACCATTCTGGTTGGCGTGCGCGGGCTGGCCTTCGTCGGCCGAACCAGCGTGCTGTCAGCGCGAGCTCGAGGCCCGCAGATGTCGAGGACCGTGGTCGTCAACGTGTATCCGAGTACTGCTGGATGGAACTCAGTTCCAACACACGGAACAAGTTAGCACCGCAATTCGCGGCCCTTGCGGGACCTTGTGGGACCTCTTGCTGGGACTGCCGCCCAGAGCTACGGGCGGCCACCAGCCGGGTGCGCACGGGATCCCCGCCTGCGTGCACCCGACCGGCACGCGGTGCTACGGCGCGATCAGCCCGATCGTGGTCGGCAACCACAGCGACAGGCTCGGCGTGAAGATCACGACCATGAGCATGACGATGAGCGCCGCGAAGAAGGGCAGCAGACGCCTGAAGACGTCCTCGATGCTGACCCCGGCGACCTTGGCCCCGACGAACAGGACCGGCCCGACGGGCGGCGTGATGGTGCCGATGCAGAGGTTGAACACCATCATGATCCCGAAGTGCACCGGGTCGATCCCGAAGCTCATCACGATCGGCAGGAAGATCGGCGTGAAGATCAGCACCGCCGGCGTCGGGTCCATGAAGCACCCGACGATCAGCAGGACGACGGCGATCATCAGCAGCAGCACCACGGGGTTGTCGGAGATGCCGAACATCGCCTCGGAGACCATCGCGGGGATCTTGGCGAACGACAGGACGAAGCCCATGATCGACGAGACTCCGATGAGGAACATGACGACCGCGGTGGTGCGGGTGGCGTCCATGAGGATGCCCGGGAGCTGCTTGACCTTGATGGACCGGTAGATGAACGACAGGACCAGCGAGTAGATCACCGCGATGCAGGCGCCCTCGGTCGGGGTGAAGTAGCCGGCGAGGATCCCGCCGATCACCACCACGATGAGCAGCAGCGCCGGAACCGCGATGAGAATGGTCTTGGCCCCCTGCGCGATGCTGATCTTGTCCGTGAACCGCAGCTCACGGCGCTTGCGTGCGTAGACGTACACGATGACCATGCAGGTCGCGGCCCACAGCAGGCCCGGGATGTACCCCGCCACGAACAGTGCGGCGACCGAGGTGCTCGACACCAGGGAGTAGACGATCATCAGGTTGCTCGGCGGGATGAGCATGCCCGACGGCGCCGAGGCGATGTTGACTGCTGCCGCGAAGCGCTTGTCGTAGCCCTCCTTGGCCTGGAGCGGGCCCATCGTGGAGCCGATCGCCGCGGCGGCGGCAACGGCCGAGCCGCTGACGGCACCGAAGAGCGCGTTGGCCGCCACGTTGGTCTGCGCCAGCGAGCCGGGCATCTTGCCGACCATGACCTTGGCGGCGTTGATGAGCCGCAGGGCTATCCCGCCGTTGTTCATGATCACGCCGGCCAGGACGAAGAACGGGATGGCGAGCAGGGGGAACGAGTTGATCCCCCGGAAGACCTGCTGGGCGGCCGTGAGAACGCCGTTCTCGACGCCGAGGATGACGAACATGGCGAGCGTCGCGGACAAGCCGACGCCCACGCTGATCGGGGCTCCGAGAAGAAGGAAGACGGCGATGCCGACGACCAGGATCAGTGCTGCGAGTGCTGCGGGGTCCATGGGTCAGCCCTCCTTAGAGAAGCTCGGGTTCGGCGTCCAGATCCACGGCGCGCTCGGCGCCGGTGAGGATCCGGATCAGGTGGTAGAGCGTGTAGAGGACGATCAGCACGCCGGAGAGCGGCAGCGCCATGTACAGGTTGCCGACGTTCACGGGCAGGCCGGTGAGGTTCTGGTCCCAGGCCAGCGCGGTGACGCGGTACCCGCCCCACACGAGCACGAGGCCCGTGAACGCGAGGATGGAGAGCTGGACGACCACCGTGACGGCGAGCTGGAGCGCTCCGGGGAGCCGGCGCACCGCGAAGTCGACCGCGATGTGGCCACGCTCACCGAACACCAGCGCCGACCCGAAGAGGCCCAACCAGATGAACAGGTACTTGCCCAGCTCCTCGGACCAGCCACTGGGGCTGTCGAGGACCTGGCGCGCGAAGACCTGCCATGCGACGTCGAGCACGAGCGCCGCGAACAGCACCACGCACATCCACGTCAGCATGCGGTCGAGCGCATTCTTGACTGCGGTCATGTCAGACCTCTTCGAGTAGGCGTCGGGTCACTCGGCCGCGGCGCGGACCTTGGCGTGGATGTCGCGAACGAAGTCGTTCGTGAGCTTGGCGTCGTTCAGGGGGGCGAGGGCCTCGGCGAACGCGTCGGCGTCGACCTCGTTGAACTTGGCGCCCGCGGCCTCGGCGGCCTCGGTCGCGGCACCGACCTGCACCTTCCAGAGCTCAGCCTCTTCCTCGATCGCGATCGCGATCTCCTCGGCGAAGATGGCCTGGTCGTCCTCGGACAGGGCAGCGAGGACGGCCGGGTTGATGATCACGTAGTCCGGGAACATCAGGTGGCGCGTGTAGCTGTAGAACGGCGCGATCTCGGCGTGCTTGAGGTTCGAGTAGATGAGCTCGTTGTTCTCGGCGCCGTCGAGCACACCGGACTGGATCGCGGTGTAGACCTCGCCCTGGCCCATCGGGGTGCCGGTTCCACCCATGAGCTTCATCATCTCGAGGTTCGTCTCGGACTCGATGACGCGGATCTTCTTGCCCGCGAGGTCCGCGGGGGTGTTGATCGGGCCCTCCGAGCTGTAGACCGAGCGGATGCCACCGTGGAAGGCACCGACGACGTGGATGTTCTGGTCGTCGAGCGAGGAGAACAGCTCGCCGGAGATCTCGGGGTCGTTGGTCGTGGCGCGCTGGTGGTCCTGCGAGTCGAACGTGAACGGCAGGTCGAAGACGACGAAGTCGGGGTTGAAGTTCTCGAGCAGCGGGCCTGCGACGAAGGCCATCTCGATCGTGCCGGCCTGGACCAGCTCGATGGTCTCCTTCTGGGCGCCGAGGGTCTCGTTCGGGAAGACCTCGATGTCGTAGCGACCGTCGGTGCGCTCCTTGAGCCGGTCCCCCATCGCGTCGAGCGCGAGGTACTGCGGGTGGGTCTCGGGCTGGTTGAACGCGAGCTTGAAGACGGTCTCGGCCGGGCCGCTGTCCACGGCCGCGCTGGACGCGCCGCCGGTGGCCTCGGTCGCGGAGCCGGTGCCTGCGCTGCAGGCGGTCAGTGCGAGGACGGACGCTCCGATCAGGGCGGTGATCGAGACGAGTTTGGTACGACGCATGTCGTGACTCCTTTGTCGGCCCACGCGTGTGAGCACTTGGTGGTGCGGGAAGGTCCTGCTCCGGACGTCTGCGTCTCGGGGTAGTCTTGCGCTGGTTCGTTGGATGGAACTAAGTTCCGTTGTGCGGAACCATACCGATGACGTCCGGTTCGGTCAACTGGCTTCAACCGGCACGGAACACCTGCGATGACGGAGGATCCATGACCGCCCCCTGTGACCTTCTGCTGGGCGCCTACGCGATGGCGCCCGCGGAACCAGCGGCCGAAGAGGCCTTCTACGCCGGTGTCGCCGACCTCGGCGTCGGCGGCCTCGAGCTCCCGCTCCCCCTGCCTGGCGCGCCCGTGCTCGAGCCCTCCTGGTTCACCCGGAACGTCCGACCCGAGTGGGACCTGCTCGTCACGTGCATCCCGACCGTGATGGGCCGCCTCGGTTCGGCGCCCGGGTACGGCCTCGCCGCCACCGACGAGACCGAGCGCGGCCGCGCCCTGGCCGACGTCGCCCGGGCACGCGACCTCGCGCTCCTGCTGGCGGAGCAGCACGGCCGACGACGGGTCGTGGGCATCCAGGTGCACAGCGCACCCGGGCCGGGAGCCGGCTCGCAGGACGCGCTGACCCGGTCCCTCGCCGAGATCCTCACCTGGGACCTCGCGGGCGCCGAGCTGCTCGTCGAGCACTGCGACGCTCACGTGGCCGGGCAGGTTGCCTCGAAGGGCTTCTGGTCCCTCGAGGACGAGATCGCCGCCGTCCGCGCGGTCGACGCGGGCGACGACGGTGCCGGCGTCGCACGCCTCGGGCTCAGCATCAACTGGGGACGCTCGGCGATCGAGGGCCGCGACGCGCGGACCGCCGTCGACCACGTGCAGGCGGCCGCCGCGGCCGGGCTGCTCCGGGCGCTCGTGTTCTCGGGAGCGAGCGACACCGCGACGCCGTGGGGTCCGGCCTGGGGCGATGCGCACATCCCCCCACGCGGCGACGACCTCGCGCTCGCCCTCTCGTCGGGCTCGCTGCTGGGACCGGACCAGATCGTCGCCACGCTCCGCGCCGCCGGCGACGTCCCGCGCCTCGCGGTCAAGGTCTCGGTCCGGCCGAAGGATGCCGACGTGCCCACCCGCCTGGCCGTCGCCCGCGCTGCGCTCGCCGCGCTGACCGCGTCGCGGACCGTCGCGACGACGCCTGCCGCGCATGCTTGACGCCGCCCGCGATCCGGTGCCCGTCGGCTTCATCGGTCTCGGGACGATGGGTCGCCCGATGGCCGGCCACGTGCTGCACGCCGGCTTCGAGCTGCACATCACGGCCCGCCGAGCCGCAGCAGCGCAGCCCCTGGTCCAGGCCGGGGCGACGTGGCACGCCACGGCCCGTGAGCTCGCCGCCCGCGTCGACGTCGTGATCGTCATGGTCCCGGACCTGCCCGACGTCGAGGCCGTGCTCGACGGACTCGACGGGCTGCTGGCCGGCGTGGTCCGACCGCTCCTGATCGTGGTGAGCTCGACCGTCTCCCCCGACGGCGTGCGCGCGCTCGACGCGCGCGTGCGGACGCGCACCGGCGGCCTCGCCCGGCTCGTCGACGCCCCGGTGAGCGGCGGCGAGGAGGGCGCGGTCGCCGGCACCCTGTCGGTGATGGTGGGGGCCGCGGCCGACGACGTCGCCCTCGCGCTCCGCGTGCTGCGCCCGCTCGGCAACCCGGTGCACCTGGGACCGCTCGGCGCAGGCCAGATCGCCAAGGCGTGCAACCAGCTGATCGTGGCCGCGACCGTGCTGGCTCTCGGCGAGGCCTCGGTCCTCGCGGAGCGGGCCGGGCTGGACGTCGCGGCGATGCTCGACCTGCTCGGCGGCGGGTATGCCGGCAGCCGGATCCTCGAGGTCAAGGCCCACCGGTTCGTGGCCCATGACCACAGCCCGTCCGGACCGGCGAAGTTCATGGTGAAGGATCTGACCTTCGCCACGGCCGAAGCTGCGCGGTCCGACACCGCAACCCCGCTGCTCGACGTGCTCCGGCACGTGTTCACCGACCTGACGGCAGTCGGCCTGGGAGACCAGGACACCGCCGTCGTCCAGGCCTATCTCGAGGGCCTGCACCGTACCGGCGCCAATCGCACCCAGACTGAGGACAACGCATGACGAGTCGCCCGAAGACCACCCTGTACAACCGTCTGACCCCCGGCGGGGAGCGCAACTTCGCGGACGACCTGCGGGCGGAGAACACCGGCGCGGTCCTGCTGCTGCTGGGGGCGGTGGTGGCGCTGGTGTGGGTCAACTCGCCGTGGAGCGCGAGCTACCTCGCGCTCGGGGACATCGTGATCGGCCCGTCGGCGCTGCACCTGGACCTGTCCGTCGCGCAGTGGGCCACCGACGGGCTGCTCGCGATCTTCTTCTTCGTCGTCGGCCTGGAGCTCAAGCGCGAGATGGTCGACGGCCAGCTGCGCCGACCCTCGACCGCGATCGTGCCGATCCTTGCCGCGGTCGGCGGCATGGCCGCACCCGCCGCGATCTACGCGCTCATCAACACCTTCTCGGACGGTGGGTCGATGGACGGCTGGGCCGTCCCGGTCGCCACCGACATCGCGTTCGCGGTCGCCGTGCTGACCGTGTTCGGCAAGCGGCTGCCGACGGCGCTGCGCGCGTTCCTGCTGACCCTGGCCGTGGTCGACGACCTGCTCGGCATCGTGGTCATCGCGGTCTTCTACGCCGACGGCCTGCAGTTCGCCTGGCTCGCCGCGTCGTTCGCGACGATCGGCGTGTTCGCCGTGCTCGTGCGCCGTCGCGGGATGACCGCGTGGATCCTGGTCCCGCTCGCCGTGGCTGCGTGGGGGTTCATGCACGCCTCGGGGGTGCACGCCACGATCGCCGGCGTGATCCTCGGCTTCACCGTCCCCGCGCTGGCCCGTGCCGGTGAGAGCGTGAGCATCGCCGAGCACCTCGAGCACCTGTGGCGCCCGGTCTCCGCCGGCCTGGCGGTGCCGGTGTTCGCGCTGTTCGCGGCCGGGGTGTCCCTGAGCCCGGAGGACCTGGCCAGCACCGCCGGTGACCCCGCCGCCCAGGGGGTCGCGCTCGGCCTGGTGCTGGGCAAGCCGATCGGGATCCTCATCGCCACGTTCCTGCTGGTCAAGCTGACCGGAGCGAACCTGGACCCGTCCGTGCGGTGGCCCGACCTGTTCGCGGTCTCGGTCGTGGCCGGCGTCGGCTTCACGGTCTCGCTGCTCATCGGCGAGCTCTCCTTCGCCGAGACGTCCCCGCACAGCGAGCACGTCAAGGCCGCGGTCCTGATCGGCTCGCTGACCTCCGCCGCGATCGGCGGGGCCCTGCTCACCTGGCGCACCCGCATCCACCTGGCTCGGCCGGCCGAGCCCGTCGAGCTGACCACGGTCGTCTGAGACCAACGACAGACCAACGACAGAGGGCGGCCGGGCCAGTTGGCCCCGCCGCCCTCCGTCGTTAGAGCTGTTGTTCGGTGCTCAGAACGCGCCGGCCACCAGGTAGATGGTGAGCGCGAAGACGAAGCCCACGATCCCGACCAGCATCTGGCCGACCGTCCAGGTCTTCAGCGTGGTCTTGGTGTCCATCTCGAAGAACCGGCTCACCAGCCAGAACCCCGAGTCGTTGACGTGCCCGGCGAACACCGAGCCGGCCGCGACGCAGAGCACGATCGCGGCGAGCTGGACCGGGTTGAACTCCGGGTTGTCCAGCACGACCGGCGAGATGAGCGCAGCCGCGGTCGTCAGGGCGACGGTCGCCGAACCCTGGGCGACCCGCACGACCGCCGCGATGACGAAGCCGGCCACCACGACCGGCAGGCCGACGGCGTCCAGGGACTCGGCGATCGCGTTGCCGATGCCGCTCGCGCGGAGCACCCCACCGAACATGCCGCCCGCGCCGGTGATGAGGATGACGGCCGATACCGGACCGAGCGCGCTGTCGACGACGGACTCGGTCAGGCTCGCGGACTTGCCCTTGCGCCAGCCGAGCAGGATCATCCCGACGACCACCGTGATCAGCAGGGCGACGGGCGTCTCCCCGAGCGCGCGCAGGATCTGCACCCAGGTGTCGTCGAGCGAGACGATCTCCGCGGTCGCCGCCATGTTGAGGCCGGTGTTGAGGAAGATCAGGCCGAGCGGCAGCAGCAGGAGCGTGAGGATGGTGCCGACCTTCGGCGCCGACGCGAACTCGGTGTAGTTCCCGGTGCTCCCGCGCAGGATGAGCGGGACCGGGATGTCGTACTTGCGGCCGACGTACCGCCCGAACAGGTGCCCGACGAAGTACCACGTGGGCAGCGCGACGAGGAGGCCGAAGATGAGCACGAGGCCGACGTCGGCCCCCAGCAGACCCGTGGCCGCGACGGGCCCGGGGTGCGGCGGCACGAAGATGTGCATGACCGAGAAGGCGACGGCCGAGGGGAACGCGTAGAGCAGGAACGAGCCGCCCAGGCGGCGGGCCACCGCGAAGATGATCGGCAGCATCACGACGAGGCCGGCGTCGAAGAAGATCGGGAAGCCCATCATCAGCGAGGCCACCGCCAGCGCGGCCGGCGCGCGACGCTCGCCGAAGCGGCGGATGAGCGCATCGGTGAGGACCTGCGCCCCACCGCTCGTCTCGAGCATCCGGCCGAGCATCGCGCCCAGGCCGACGAGCAGGGCGACGCTCGCGAGCGTGCCGCCGAAGCCCGCGAGCAGCGTCGGCATGAGGCTGGCCGTCGGGATGCCCGTGGCGACAGCGGTCAACAGGCTCACGATGATGAGCGCGAGGAACGCGTGCACCTTGAGCTTCATGATCAGGACGAGCAGCAGCCCGATCGCCGCGACGGCGACCCCGAGCAGCGCGGGTGTCGACAGCACCCAAGACATCTGAAGATCGGTCATCATTGCCCTATCTCTTGTCGTGCAGGTGGAAGGTCGTGCAGGGGAACGGGCCGGTGAGGCCGAGGGTGGACCGCCCGGAAGGGGTCGGGGCGGGTGCTGTCAGGCAGTCACCGCCGGCTGCCACAGGGCGACGACGACCTTGCCGGAGCGGTCGGAGTCCTTGGCGGTCGCGAAGGCTTCGGTGGCCGAGGCGGCAGGCACCTCGTGGGTGATGACCTGCTCGATCCAGGGGAGCTGGTCGAGCAGCCGGACGGCCTCGTCGATCTCGTCGTTGAACCGGAAGCTGCCGCGCAGCTGGATCTCCTTGGAGATCAGCGGGGCGAGCGCGATGGGGTGGGTCCCGGCGCCGAGCATGCCGACCTGGGTGAGGATCCCGGCGCGGCGGACCGCGGCGATGGCGGCGTTGATGGCCGGCGCCGCGCCCGAGCACTCCAGGGCGACGTCGAAGTAGTCCGTCGGCAGCTCGTCCGCGCCGACCTGGCCGACCTGGACCGTGCGGTGCACCCCGAGGGCCGCGGCCCGGCGCAGCGGGCCGGCGAGCATGTCGGTCGAGACGACCTCGGCCGCGCCATGGGCCAGGGCCGCGGCCGCGGCGAGCAGCCCGATCGGGCCCGACCCGGACACCAGGACCTTCTTGCCCGCGACGCCGCCGGCGATCGCGATCGCGTGCAGCACCACGGCCAGCGGCTCGGCCAGCGCGGCCCGGCGCAGCGGCAGGGTCGCCGGGAGCACCCGGATCGCGTCGCGGGCCACGAGCAGGAACTCGCTCATCCCGCCCTGGGTGTGCGGCCAGGTCGAGGCGCTGCCGAGATAGGCGCCGTCGGGCCACAGGTGGCGGTGGGCCTCCAGGCCCGGCTCGCAGCGGCCGAAGGTCGCCGGGTGCACGGTCACCGGGGTGCCGGGCGGGTAGGTGCCGGCGGGGTCGAGGTCCACGGTCCCGGACACCTCGTGGCCGGGGACCAGGGGCTCGCGCACGACGAACGCGCCGTTCGCGCCCTCGAAGTAGTAGTGCAGGTCCGAGCCGCAGATGCCGGCGTAGGCCATCCGCACGCGCACCTGGTCGGGCCCCGGGACCGGGGTCGCGACCTCGTCCTCGCGCACATCCTGCTTGCCGTGGATGACGATCGCTCTCATGGGGTGCTCCTCGGCACTGAGGTCCCCGGACGGGGATCGGGCCAGCGGTGGCCGCTGGCTCACCCTGCGGCATTCATGCTACGAAAGCAAACGACGGCGGGAATTGGTATGACACTCCCCGCCGGGTGGGGCAGGATGGTCGATGTGAGCAACGACGACCACGAAACGCTGACCGGCCTCCACGAGATGGTGCTGTCCCGGCTCGGGCCCGCCCTGGTCTCGGGGGAGCTCGCCGTCGGTACGGTGCTGAAGATCGACGAGATCGCCCTGCAGCACGGCGTCTCGCGGACCGTGGCCCGCGACGTCGTCAAGGTGCTCGAGTCGCTCGAGCTGGTCGTCACCCGCCGCCGGATCGGCGTCACGGTGCGACCACGCAGCGAGTGGAACGTCTTCGACCCTCGGCTGATCCGCTGGCGCCTGGCCGGGTCCGACCGGGCGCGTCAACTCCGTTCGCTGAGCGAGCTTCGCCACGGCGTCGAACCCATCGCAGCCGCGCTCGCCGCCGCGCACGCCGATCCCGAGCAGTGCGGGCGACTGACGGCGGCGGTCATCGGCATGTCCGTGACCGGTCGCCGCGGTGACCTCGAGGCGTACCTCGGCTTCGACAAGGAGTTCCACTGCGCGCTGCTCGAGGCGTCGGGGAACGACATGTTCGCCGCCCTGGCGTCCGTGGTCGGCGAGGTGCTCACCGGCCGGACCCACCACGACATGATGCCGGCGCAACCGGAGCCCGCGGCCATCCGGCTGCACGCCGACGTCGCCTCGGCCGTGGCCTCCCGCGACGCGATCGGGGCCGAGCTCGCGATGCGGGCGATCGTCGACGAGGCCCAGGAGGCCATGGAGCTGGCGTTCGGGCCTGCCACGATCCCGGTCGAATCGAGCGTCGAGTGACGACCGACCCGACCGACCACGGACCGCTCGTCGTGGTGATGGGGGTGTCCGGGTCCGGCAAGACGACCGTCGGCCAGGCCCTGGCCGACCGGCTCGGGCTCCCGTGCGCGGACGCCGACTCGTTCCACAGCGAGGCGTCGGTCGCGAAGATGGCCTCGGGTCACCCCCTGGACGACGACGACCGGGCGCCCTGGCTCGTGACGGTCGGCGCGTGGCTGGCCGGGCACGCCGACTCCGGCGCCGTCGTCGGCTGCTCGGCGTTGCGGCGGCGCTATCGCGACGTCTTGCGGCAGGCCGCGCCCGACGTCGTCTTCTTGCACCTGACCGGGGACCCGGCTGTGCTGGCCGCGCGCGTCGCCAACCGTCCCGGCCACTTCATGCCGGCGTCGTTGATCGAGTCCCAGCTGAGCACGCTCGAGCCGCTCGAGGCCGACGAGCGCGGGACGGTTCTCGATCTCGGGGCGCCCGTCGACGACCTGGTCAGCGCCTTCGTCCAGGGCCTGGGCTGACCTGTCGACCCAGGCCCGATCGGCCCGGAGCGCTCCCGGGCCGACGCCGGGCTACCGGGCCGTGCCGTCGACGGCGTAGGGCTCGATCGCGGCGAGCTCGTCGGCGGTGAGGGGGCCGCTCGCCAGCGCCGCGACGTTGTCCTCGAGCTGGGCCACGCTGCTCGCCCCGATGATCGCCGACGTCACGCGCGGGTCGCGGAGCACCCACGACAGCGCGAGCTGCGCGAGTGACTGCCCGCGACCGGCGGCGATCTCGTTCAGCGCCCGCGCCCGCATGAGGTAGGTGTCGTCGATCCGCTCGGCCTTGAGGAAGTGCCCGACGGCGGCCCGCGAACCCGCCGGGATCTGGCCGCCGAGGTACCTGCCGGTCAGCAGGCCCTGCGAGAGCGGCGAGAACACGATCATCCCGATCCCGAGGTTCCCGACCGTGTCCAGCAGGCTCTCGCCGGCGGACGCGCTCGCGTCCGGGCTTGCATCCGGGCCGGCCGGGGCGGCGGGCCGGGGCTTCTCGACGTGCCGGTTGAACATCGAGTACGACGGCTGGTGGATCAGCAGCGGTGTGCCGAGCTCGCCGAGCACGCGGGCGGCCTCGCGGGTCTGGGCCGGCGAGTAGTTCGAGATGCCGGCATAGAGCGCCTTGCCCTGCTGGACCGCGGTGTGGAGCGCGCCCATCGTCTCCTCGATCGGCACGGACGGGTCCGGGCGGTGCGAGTAGAAGATGTCGACGTAGTCGGTGCCGATCCGTTTGAGCGACTGGTCGAGCGAGGCGAGCAGGTACTTGCGCGACCCGCCGTCGCCGTACGGTCCCGGCCACATGTCGTACCCGGCCTTCGAGCTGATCACCAGCTCGTCGCGGAACGGACGCAGGTCGGCGGCCAGGTGCCGACCGAAGTTCTCCTCGGCCGAACCGTACGGCGGGCCGTAGTTGTTGGCCAGGTCGAAGTGCGTGATGCCGAGGTCGAACGCCCGGCGGAGCACCGCGCGCTGGGTCTCGAACGGGTTCGCATGGCCGAAGTTGTGCCACATCCCGAGCGACAGCTGCGGCAGGTTCAGACCGCTGCGCCCCGCGGGACGGTAGGTCATCGACGCGTACCGGTCATCGGCGGGCTGGAACGCGGGCATCGACATCTGCGGGGGTCCTCTCGGGGGGCGAGCTGTGCGGGTCCACGGTAGCGACCCGGGACCACGGGCCCGGACCGGGCCGGGCTGGGCCGAGTCGGCGGCGAACGCGTCAGCGCCGGGTGCCGGCGAGCGCGCGTCAGCGCCGGGTGCCGGCGAGCGCGTCGAGCGCCGGCCGCGGCGGCACCGCGCACCCCAGGTGCGCCAGGACGGCGTCGGCCGCCCGGCGGCCCGAGACCAGCACACCCTGGCTCGAGGCCGAGTCCCGGTGGTCCCCCGCGACGAACAGGCCGTCGCCGAGCGCGACCGGTCGGTGCACGTCCAACGGTGGGTCCATCGCGGTCAGCGCGTGCGGGATGGCGTGGGTCGCGGCGAGCTCCCAGCGCGAGGTCTCGACCCCATAGATCTGCGCGAGCTGGCGCCGGACGGCCGCCTCGGAGCGCGGGTCGTCTGGGTCGCCGGACGGCAGGCCGAGCATGGTCGTGGCGATCAGTGCGCGGCGGTCCGGCGAGTAGCTGGGGGCGGCGTTGCTCAGCACGACGGTGTTGACGACCGGACCACGGTGGTCACCGTCGAGGTGCAGCGCGCCGTGCGTGGCCGGCGGCTCCGCGCTGACGTGCCAGAACGTCGTCAGCGGGCGCACCCGCGGCACGGGCAGCCCGGTGAAGGCCGCCGCCGAGGTCGGGTCCGTCGCCACGACGACCGCCCGGGCTCCGATCACGCCCGCGGTGGTGCGGACCTGACGGATGGCACCCCCGGCGGGCGAGCCGACGTCGTCCACCCGCACGTCGCACCGGACGGAACCGGCGGGCAGTGCAGCCGCGAGCTGGTCGCCGATCGCCTGCATCCCACCAGCGGGCACCGACGGCCGGCCGCGCACGAACGATCGGATGAGCAGCTCGACGAACCGCCGCGAGGTCGACCCGTCGGACTCGGCGAGGACCCCGGCCAGGAACGGCTCGAGCACCGCGTGCCGGAGCCCGGCGTCGAGCCCGAGGCGGTCGAACGCCTCCCCCCACGGCTCGTCGGGCGCCGCGAGCAGGCCGGCCGGGTTCCGGACCGCGCTGTGCAGCGCCCACCGACCGAACGCGGCCTTCTCGCGCAGCCCACCGACCGCGGTGAGGTCGCCGACCAGTGCGCGGCCGAGCAGGCCGGCCGGGGTGCGTCGCGGGTCGCCGAGCACGTGCGGACCCGATCCCGATGCGACCACGACGGCGCCCGGCAGCGGCTGCAGGCGCAACGCGGGCAGGTCGAGGGCGCGCCGGGCCTCGGGGTAGGCGGGGCTGATCAGCTGGAAGCCGCGGTCGCACCGGAACCCGTCGATGACGTCCGTCCGCACGCGCCCACCGACGGCGTCGGCCTGCTCGAGCACGACGGCCTCGACCCCCGGCCGCGGTCAGGCGCAGCGCGCACGCGAGCCCGGCGAGTCCGGCTCCGACGACGACGACCTCGCAGGATGGCATGCCCTGACGCTATCGCCCGGTCACCGGGCGCCACCCGCCCGGCGGGATCACCCGCGCGCGGGTGGGACCATCGTCGGGTGCTCCGCATCATGTTCTTCGAACCCCGCATCCCCCAGAACACCGGCAGTGCGATCCGCTTGTCCGCGGTGACCGGCGCCGAGCTGCACCTCGTGGAGCCGCTCGGCTTCGACCTGTCCGAGCCGAAGCTGCGCCGGGCGGGGCTCGACTACCACGACCTGGCGCACGTCGTCGTGCACGCCAACCTCGACGCTGCGTTGGCAGCGATGCCGGCGGCGCGGGTCTTCGCCTTCACGACGCAGGCCACCCGACGGTTCACGGACGTGGTCTACGAGCCCGGCGACATCCTGCTGTTCGGACCCGAGCCAACCGGCCTGCCCGCCGAGGTGCTGGCCGACCCGCGGATCACCGACCAGCTGGTCATACCGATGATCCCGGGCCGGCGCTCGCTCAACCTCGCGAACTCGGCGGCCCTCGCGGTCTACGAGGCCTGGCGCCAGACGGGGTTCCCCGGCGCCGTCTGACCCCGCGACGTCGGCGTCGGGTTGAGGCCCGATGGCGGGGTGCGCTCGGGCGCGACGGCGGTTGTCGCGCGCCGGGCCCGACGGCGGTTGTCTCGCGCCGCGCCAACGGGGCTATCGCACGCCGCGCCCGACGGCGGCGTGCGTGTGGGTTGCGACCGGGTCCGACGGCGACTTCCCCTCACGCCCGACGACGGCGCCCGCGTGGGCCTGCGACCGGTGCCGGACAACGCTTCCGACCGCTGCCTGCGTGCGTGATGCTCCTATAGGTGTCAAGCGGCCTGAAGCCATTGGCGGTAGGCGTCGGCGAGTTCGTCGTCGCGGGTCAG
>NZ_SDWW01000055.1 GCF_004168625.1 Pengzhenrongella frigida | reverse complement strand
CGGCGGCCCGGCGGCCCGGCGGCCCGGCGGCCCGGCGGCCCGGCACCCGCACGCCTGCCGCCCAGTACGCGGCCTGCTCGGCCCTCGCGGGGCCTGCGCGAGCTGGACCGCCTGGGATTGGTCTCTGTCTCTGAAGGGGACGACCGGGCGGGCATCTGCCCCGGCCTGTTCTCCATCTCGTCGTTGTTCAGCTCGTCGTGACCCGCCACGATCGGTGTCCCTTGCTTGGCACGTTCGGCCGGCCCGCGGCTGCCGGTCGACGTCGTCGGGGTCCTCCTTGAGGCGATGGGCTGGCAGCGTGGCCTGGGACAGAAGTCCCCGGCGGGCGCTTCTCGAGCCCGCTGCGGACGCGCCGCGACCCCACCGAGGCGGCTTGGGCGGATTTGATCTCCTAGTGACGTTTGACATACTCCGCAGTGGTACTCTCATTAGGTAAGTCGGCGCTGCTGGTTCGGTTGGGGCGTCGATTCGGGTCGGATACGACGTTCGTCGCACCGATCCCGGCACCACCTGCGGCTTGGGGCGGATCCCGTCGAGCTCGGCGGTCTTCCGGCACAGTGGCGCGACGCGAGATTCATTGCCTGGTTGGTTTCTCAACCGTGGCTCGGCTTGGTGCGATGCATCGATTCAAGGGTCGATTGACCAGGACCAACGTCCTGGTTCATCGAAATCAAGCGCAAGAGAATTGATACGCGGAAGAACAGCGCTGTTCGGACGTGGAACGGGTCGGACCATCGTGAAGTGATGGGTGGTCCCGGACTCGAAGGAAGTGTCGTATCGAGCATCTCTTCGGATGCTCACATGGGCTGTCGTGCGTCGTGCGTGAAATTGAGCAGGCGTGGACTGTCAAACGTTTCTGTCGTGAACCATCTTCTGAACGAACAGAAGGACGAGAGCCATCTCCTTGGCGCTCGCCGGGATTTCCCGGCGATCGAGAACGTTTCGATGTGAGTACGAACTGAAGTAGCTCCGCAGCCCTATCGGGAAATTGGCCCCGTTGCAGTCGTGCCAAGCAAACTTCCGACTCAAGCACCGAGCGAACAGCTGATTCCCTGCCCGTTGAAGGGCACTGCTGTGCCGCCATGCAGACAACTCGACGTTCTACCGAACGGAACTGACGCCAGTTCCGCGAGGTCAACCGGCGCGCGCGCCGACGACCTCGGCCAAAGACAGAGGAACACGCAATGAAGAAGGCAGTCCTGACCGCAGGCGAGGCGGTCGCGCTCGTTCGAGACGGCGACATGGTTGCGATTGACGGCTTCGTGGGGATCGGGCACCCCGAGGAGCTCACAGCGGCCCTCGAGAGCCGCTTCCTCGAGACGGGTACCCCGGCCAACTTGTCCCTGGTCTACGCGGCGGGTCAGGGTGACTCGAAGGAGCGTGGCCTCAACCACCTCGCGCACGAGGGTCTCTTGAAGCGGGTCGTGGGCGGCCACTGGAATCTCGCTCCGAAGCTCGGCGCGATGGCCGTGGCGAACCAGATCGAGGCCTACAACCTGCCGCAGGGCGTGATCAGCCACCTGTTCCGTGACATCGCGGCGGGGCGACCGGGTTCGCTCACCCACATCGGGCTCGAGACCTTCGTCGACCCGCGCAATGGGGGCGGGAAGCTCAACGAGATCACCACCGAGGACCTGGTGGAGCTCACGAGCGTCGGTGGTGAGGAGTACCTCCTGTACCGCTCGTTCCCGATCAACGTCGCGTTCATTCGCGGCACCTCTGCGGACGAGGACGGCAACATCTCGTTCGAGCGGGAGGCGGGCACCCTCGAGGGGTTGTCGGTGGCGCAGGCCGCCAAGAACAGTGGCGGGATCGTGATCGTCCAGGTCGAGCGGATCGTCCAGGTCGGAAACATCAACGCGCGTGACGTCAAGATCCCCGGGATCCTCGTCGACGCGGTCGTGGTCGCAAGCCGCGCGGAGTTCCACATGCAGAGCTTCGGTGAGCAGTACAACCCCTCCTACAGCGGCGAGATCCGGCTGCCGCTCGACGAGCTGGCACCGATCCCGCTCGACGCGCGGAAGATCATCGCCCGCCGGGCCCTCATGGAGGTCGCGGAGAACGCGATCGTGAACCTGGGGATCGGGGTGCCGGAGGGGGTCGCAGCCGTGGCGGCCGAGGAGGGTGTGCTCGACCAGTTCGTCCTGACGGTCGAGTCCGGGCCGATCGGCGGGGTCCCCGCCGGTGGGCTGAGCTTCGGTGCGGCGTTCAACCCGGACTGCATCCTCGACGCGCCCTACCAGTTCGACTTCTACGACGGCGGCGGGCTGGACATCGCCATCCTCGGTATGGCGCAGCTCGACCGGCACGGAAACGTGAACGTCAGCAAGTTCGGCACCCGGATCGCCGGTGCCGGTGGCTTCATCAACATCTCGCAGACGGCGAAGACCCTGGTGTTCTCGGGCACCTTCACCGCCGGCGGCCTCAAGGTCGCGATAGAGGACGAGGCCCTGGTGATCGAGCAAGAGGGCAAGATCTCCAAGTTCATGCTCGACGTCGAGCACGTGACGTTCAGCGGGAGCTATGCCCGCAAGAAGGGGCAGCGCGTCCTGTACGTGACGGAGCGGGCTGTCTTCCGCCTCGGTGACGAGGGGCTCGTGCTCGAGGAGATCGCTCCCGGTGTCGAGCTGGAAAAGGACATCTTGAGCCTGATGGCCTTCCGCCCAGCCATCTCGAGCACCCTGAAGGTCATGGATTCCTCGTTGTTCCGGCAAGGGGCGATGAGTAGCGGTGCGAGCTTCAATGAAGGAAGTGCAGCCTAGTGAAGATCGAGAACAGAGTCGCTCTCATCACCGGAAGCGGCCAGGGAATTGGCAAGGCCATCGCCCAGACGTTCGCGGGCGAGGGCGCGAAGATCGCGATCAATGATGTTCCGTTCAATGAGGCGAAGGCCCTGGCGACGCTCGCCGAGCTCCGTGCGGCGGGTGTCGACGCCGAGCTGTTCCTTGCGGACGTCACCAAGGAAGACGAGGTCGACGCGATGGTCGAGGCCGTCCGAGCACGATTCGGCCGCGTCGACATCCTCGTCAACAACGCGGGGATCAACCGGGACGGCCTGCTGCACAAGGGCAGCCTCGCGAACTGGGACGCCGTCATGGCGGTCAACCTCACGGGTCCGTTCATCTGCACCAAGGCGGTGCTGCCGTCCATGCGTGCGCAGGGCTACGGGCGCATCGTGAACATGTCGTCCCTGACCGGTCGCGTCGGCATCTTCGGCACCGGCTACTACGGGACGTCGAAGACCGGCCTCGTCGGGCTCACGAAGATCACCGCGGTGGAGAACGTGTCCAAGGGCATCACGTGCAACGCGCTCGCCCCGGGCTACGTCAACACCGACATGATGAACAAGTACCCCGAGGACCAGCTCACAGCGCTCATCGCCTCGATCCCGATGGGCCGCTTCGCGGAGCCGAAGGAGCTGGCGGACGCCGCCCTGTTCCTCGCCTCCGACGCGTCGGCCTACATCACCGGTGCCGTGCTCGATATCAACGGTGGCAGCTTCATCTAGGCCACGGTTCCCCTTCCCTTTCCCGGCAGTCCACCACCGCCGCCACCCGCTCGCCGAGCCCTTGGTCGCGCGCGCGGGTGGGGTGTCGCCCCCTCAACCGAAAGCAGGAACACCCACATGAAGCAACTCGTCACGCTGGCAGCGGTGACGGGCGAGGTGCGGCTCGGGTGATCGAACGATAGATCCTCACGTGCTCGACCTAGGTAGATAACAATCGTTGTATTCTTTCGGAGGTGTTCCTGTTATGGGAGTATTGGGTATTCTCTTGAGCCTTGGGCTCTTGATGTTCATGGCCTATCGAGGCTTCTCGGTGATCTTCTTCGCGCCCGTCCTGGCGATCTTGGCAGCGGTGTTCTCCGGCATGTCGATCCTGCCGACGTACACGGAGATCTTCCTGCCGAACATGGCGAACTACATCAAGGTGTACTTCCCCTTCTTCCTGCTCGGTGCCGTCTTCGGCAAGGTCATGGAGGAGTCCGGCGCTGCCAAGGCGATCGCGCGGGCGATCGTCGCGAAGCTGGGCGCCAAGCGCGCCATGCTCTCGGTCGTGCTCTCGGCCGCGATCCTCACCTACGGTGGCGTCAGCCTCTTCGTGGTGGCCTTCGCCGTGTACCCGTTCGCTGCCTCGATCTTCAAGGAGGCGGACATCCCCAAGCGGCTCGTGCCCGCCACGATCGCGCTCGGTGCCTTCACCTTCACGATGGACGCCCTGCCGGGCACGCCTCAGATCCAGAACTCCATCCCGATGAAGTTCTTCAACACGGACCTCTACGCGGCGCCGGTGTTCGGAACCCTGGGTGCGATCATCATCCTCACCGTCGGGATGTTCTACCTCGAATGGCGCAAGAAGAGCGCCCAGGCCAAGGGCGAGGGCTACGGCGTCGGGCACAAGAACGAGCCCGAGGTCGTCGAAGACCGCAACCTGCCCAACGCCTTGCTCGCCGCCGTCCCGCTCGTGTCGGTCCTCGTGCTCACGCTCGTGCTGCAGAAGTTCGTGTTCCCGCGCTGGGACATCGTCGACATGGTCACGGCGGAGCCGTACAACATGATCGAGGGCGGCGTCGTCGGCACGATGAACAACTGGGCGCTCATGATCGCCCTCGTCGTCGGGATCATCATCGCCTTCGTCATCAACCCGCGCCGCATCAAGGGGAACGTCGCCAAGGCGATCAACCTCGGCGCGATCGGGTCCCTGCTCGCTGTGATGAACACGGCCTCTGAGGTCGGCTTCGGTAACGTCATCAAGACGCTGCCCGGCTTCCAGTCGATCGCTCAGGCGCTGACCGGCATCAACGCCGGCGGCAGCCCGCTCTACTCCGAGGCCATCACCGTCAACGTGCTCGCCGGCGTCACCGGTTCGGCCTCGGGCGGCATGAGCATCGCGCTCGACACCTTCGGTGCGGAGTACCTGGCGTGGGCCGACCGGGCGAACCTCTCGCCCGAGCTCCTCCACCGGGTCGCCTCGATGGCCTCGGGTGGGATGGACACGCTGCCCCACAACGGTGCGGTCATCACGCTGCTGGGGATCGCCGGCCTGACGCACAAGCAGTCCTACAAGGACATCTTCGCGATCACGTTGCTGAAGACCTCGACGGTGCTCATCCTGATCCCGCTGCAGGCGATCTTCAACTTCGTCTGAGTCGACGAGGAATCTGTAGCGACAGCGCGATGAGAGGGGGAGCGGGGCCAGGGACGTTCCGCCTGGTTCCGCTCCCCCTTTTCGCATCTGAGGGCAGCCCCGCGCGCTCCTGCAGAACAGCACGGTCAGCAGCACCCACATCGTGAAGCAGCAAAGACGAGGAACCATGATCAAGGTCAAAGTAGTCACCGTCCAAGAAGCCGTCGAGATGATCCCTGACGGCGCCTGCGTCGGAGTCACCGGATTTGCCGGAGCCGCCCACGCCGAGGTGATCACCGAGGCGGTCGAGACCGCGTTCCTGGCGCAGGGTCACCCGCGCGACCTGTCACTGGTCTTCTGCGCCGGCATCGGCGACGGCAAGACGATGGGCACCAACCACTTCGGCCACGAGGGCCTGGTGCGCCGGGTCATCGGCGGGCACTGGAACCTCGCGCCGAAGCTGGGTCAGCTGGCCGTCGACAACAAGATCGAGGCCTACAACTTTCCGCAGGGCACCCTGGCCCAGCTGATGCGAGACATCGCGGCGGGCAAGCCGGGGACCGTCTCGAAGGTCGGGCTCAAGACCTTCGTCGACCCGCGGGTCGAGGGCGGCAAGCTCAACGCCGTCACCACCGAGGACATGGTCGAGCTGATCGAGCTCGGTGGGCAGGAGTGCCTGTTCTACAAGGGCTTCAAGATCGACGTCGCGATCATCCGGGCGACCTCGGCCGACGAGAAGGGCAACCTCAGCATGGAACGGGAGGCGGTCTCGGTCGAGAGCCTCTCGATGGCGCAGGCGGCCCACAACTCGGGCGGCATCGTGATCGCCCAGGTCCAGCGGATCGTCTCGGCCGGTTCGCTCGACCCGAAGCTGGTCAAGGTCCCGGGGATCTTGGTCGACGCCGTCGTGCTGGTCAAGCCCGAGCAGCAGTGGCAGACGTTCGTGGAGTTCTACGACCCCTCGTTCTCCGGCGAGGTTCGCGTCCCGGTGGACGGTCTCGACCCGATGCCGATGGACGCCCGGAAGATCATCGCGCGTCGCGCGTCGTTCGAGCTCAACGCCGGTGACGTCGTCAACCTCGGGATCGGCATGCCCGAGGGTGTCGCCATGGTGGCCAACGAGGAGGGAACCGCCGATCAGATCACGCTGACGGTCGAGGCCGGTGGAGTCGGCGGGATCCCCGCGAGCGGCATCAACTTCGGCGCGTCGACGAACGTCGAGGCCCTGCTCGACCAGCCCTACCAGTTCGACTTCTACGATGGTGGCGGAGTCGATGCCGCGTTCCTCGGGCTGGCCCAGATGGACGGCTCGGGCAACATCAACGTGAGCAAGTTCGGTCCGCGCATCGCGGGCTGCGGCGGGTTCATCAACATCACGCAGAACTCGAAGAAGGTCATCTTCTGCGGGACGCTGACCGCTGCGGGCCTCACGATCGACGTGGCCGAGGGACGGGTCACCATCGTGAAGGAGGGCAAGGTCAAGAAGCTCGTGAAGCAGGTCGAGCAGATCACCTTCTCCGGCGAGTATGCGCAGAGCGTGGGACAGCCGGTCCTGTACATCACCGAGCGGGCCGTCTTCGAGCTTTCCGCCGCGGGCGTCGTGCTCACGGAGATCGCCCCCGGGATCGACCTCGAGCGAGACATCCTCGCGCAGATGGATTTCGAGCCGATCATCTCGCCGACATTGCAGATCATGGATTCCCGCATCTTCGCTGACCAGGCCATGTACTTGTCCGCAGCCGTCCCCGGTGACGCATCGGACGAGGGCGACGACGACGACCCCACGGAGCCGTTCGACCTCGATGCCGTCGCGTGATCGGGTCCCAGATCCGCCCGGGTCGTGAGCGGTAGCCTGGAATCAGCGCGATCCCCACGGGTAGTCGGTTCGGAGCATGGCACCTGTGTGCACCGGACGGCGGTCCGCAAGAGTTTCACCCATGGAAGTGCATCCCGAATCCGGGATGACGAGTCTTTCGGAGGAATGAAGAATGAATTTCGAACTCAGTGAAGAGCAGCTCCTCATTCAGGGAATGGTCAAGGAGTTCGTGGCGGCCGAGGTCGCTCCGATCGCCGCCGAGATCGACCGCAACCACCGCTTCCCGGCCGAGCTGATCCCGAAGCTGGCCGAGCTCAACCTGCTGGGTGTTCCGTTCCCCGAGGAGCTGGGTGGCGCGGGCGCCGACAACGTCAGCTACATCATCGTGCTCGAGGAGCTCGCCCGCGCCTGTGCCAGCACCTCCGTGATCGTCTCGGCCCACAGCTCGCTGTGCACGTGGCCGATCTTCGCCTTCGGGTCCGACCTGCAGAAGAAGAAGTACGTCACGGACCTCGCCTCGGGTGCCTCGCTGGGTGCCTTCGCCCTCACCGAGCCCGGCGCCGGCACCGACGCCGCCGCGGGCACGACCACGGCCGTGCTCGACGGAGACTCCTACGTCCTGAACGGGACGAAGACCTTCATCACCAACGGTGGGTTCGCCGACGTCTACATCGTCACGGCCATGACGGACCAGGCCGCCGGGACCAAGGGCATCAGCGCCTTCATCATCGACAAGGACCTCCCGGGCTTCACCGTCGGCGAGCGCGAGCACAAGATGGGGATCCGGGCGTCCAGCACGACGCCGCTGTACTTCTCCAACTGCCGGGTCCCGAAGGACGCCCTGCTCGGCCAGGAGGGCAAGGGCTTCAAGATCGCGATGATGACCCTCGACGGCGGCCGCATCGGCATCGCCGCCCAGGCGCTCGGGATCGCGCAGGGTGCGATCGACGCGTCGGTCGCCTACGCCAAGGAGCGCGTGCAGTTCGGCAAGCCGATCGCCCGTCTCCAGGCCATCCAGTGGATGATCGCCGACATGGTCACCGAGGTCGAGGCAGCCCGGCTGCTCGTCTACCAGGCGGCCTGGCGCAAGGATGCCGGCCTGTCCTACACGCGTGAGGCCGCGATCGCGAAGCTCTTCGCCTCCGAGGTCGCCACCCGGGTTGCCGGCAAGGCCATCCAGATCCACGGCGGGGTGGGCTACACCGAGAGCTACCCGGTCGAGCGCGCGTACCGCGACGCCAAGATCTGCGAGATCTACGAGGGCACGTCCGAGGTCCAGCGCATGGTCATCGCGGGTGGCGCGCTTCGCTGATCGCCGCTCGCGCGGTTTCACTGCTCGCACGGTTCACCGCGCGCGCAGTCGCCTCGCCCGCACACGCGGGCGAGGCGGATTTCCCACGTTTGTCCAGACCGATGAGGGAGTGCAAGTTCCGATGGAAGAACTGGTTTTTGCCGACATCAAGGTAGGCGACACGGCGTCGTTCTCCAAGACGATCACCGAGGGTGACGTCGTGACGTACGCCGGCCTGACCGGCGACTTCAACCCGGTGCACATCAACGCCGAGTACGCCCGCGAGTCCATGTTCAAGGAGCGCATCGCCCACGGCATGCTCGTCTCCGGGCTCATCTCCGCGGTGCTCGGCACGCAGCTGCCTGGGCCGAACTCGATCTACCTCGGCCAGGAGCTGTCGTTCAAGGCCCCGGTCAAGATCGGCGACACGGCGACCGCGACGGTGACCGTCGCCGAGAAGCGTGACGACAAGCGGATCCTCAAGCTGAAGACGGTCGTGACCAACCAGGACGGCGTCGTCGTCATCGATGGAACGGCTGTCATCAAGAAGGTCGGCCTGTAGGGCTGGTTCGAACAGATGCGCTCCTGCGCCCGGACGTGATCGGGCGCAGGAGCGCAGAGCGGCGGTAGGACCTCAGACGGTCCTGCCGCCGCTTTCGTGTCTCTGGAACCCAGCACCGATCACCACGCAGAACGGCCCGGCACCCACGAGGGGTACCGGGCCGTTCTGCAGTGCGGTGGATCAGAGCGCTGGAGCTCGGTGCTCAGCCCTCACGGAACTGGATGCCGAACCCGCCGCGCGGGTAGTGCCACTTCAGGGCGCCGGGTGCGGCCACCGCAAGGCACGTGCCGCACTCGAGGCAGGCGGCGTACTCCACGGAGAGCGAGCCGTCGGCCTCTTCGGTGTAGACGTGGGCCGAGCAGCAGGCGACGATGGCGCGGCCGCACCCGGTGGCCTTGACGACCTCCTGGTTGACCTCGATGTGGCTCTCTTCCTCATCGAGCTCGAAGCGGTTCCGGGCGAGACGTTCCGGGACAGAAAGTGGTTTCACAGTGCTCGTACCCCCGCAAGGCCGTCTTTGATGAGGTGCTTGATCTTCACTGGTGACTTCTTGAACGCCTTCATGGCAACCTTCAGGAGGTGCTCGCGAGGCGAGTTGTCGAGATTGAAGACGCCGTACAGGACGTTCCCGATGAGCTCACCGTATTCCTTGTACATGCGCTCGGTCTCGAGGAAGGCCGGAGCCTTGGCGTAGGTCTCCATGTCCTTGCCGGCGTAGGAGGCGAACAGCGCCTCGCGGTACCCGGCGAGGCCGACCTTGGACGTGTCCTTGCTGTCCAGCGCCGCACCGATGCCCTTGGCGGCAGCAACCCCGGAGGCCACGGCCAGGTCCATCCCGCGCACCGTGAGACCGGTGTTCAGGGTGAGTCCGGCGGCGTCCCCGACGACGACGAGGCCGTCCATCGAGATCTCCCCGAGCATGGCGAGCCCGCCCTCGGCCACGAGGTGGCAGCCGTACTCGACGACCTCGCCGCCCTCGAGGTAGGGGGCGATGAACGGGTGGGCCAGGAAGTAGTCGAGGATGTCGGTCGTCGACTTATTCTTGGCGGTGAGGTCGTCGAGCCGAAGCACGACGCCGACGGAGATCGACTCGGTGTTGGTGTACATGAAACCGCCACCACCGATGCCCTGCGTGCAGTCGCCGACGATGGCGAAGGCGGCACCCTCGTCACCGGTGACGCTGAAGCGCGCCTCGATGGTCTCGCGCGGCAGGTTGACGACGCACTTGACGCCGATCGCCAGGTGGTTCAGCGGCTCCTTCGTGCGGAGCCCCACCTCCTGCGAGATGAACGAGTTCACGCCGTCCGCAGCGACGACCACGTGGGCCCGCAGCTCGTCGTCGCCGGCCTTGACGCCGACGACCCGCTTGCCGGTGGGACCGTCCTCGGTGAGGACCTTGTCCACGCGGACGCCGGGCATGAGGAACACCCCGGCCTCTTCGCACTTCTCGGCGAGCCACGGGTCGAGCTTGGCGCGCAGCACCGTGACCGCGTTGACCGGGTCGGACAGGCGCGTGTCCTTGTAGTCGATCCCGATCGAGCTGTCGGCGTTGAGGAAGTTGATGTAGTTGCGCGTGATGCGTCGCTCGACCGGGGCTTCGGTGAGGAAGTCGGGGAAGACCTCCTGCATCCCGCGGCAGTACAGCACGCCGCCGGACAGGTTCTTCGCGCCGGGCGCCTCGCCCCGCTCGATCAGGACGACGGAGCGTCCCTGGGTGGCGAGCTGGTACGCGGTGATGGCGCCGGCGATGCCGGCCCCGATCACGATGACGTCGAAGTCGGGCTCTGCGGCCTCGGTCACGGCAGACTCCGTCATTTGAGGGCCGCAGTCAGCGCCGGCACGAGCGCGTAGAGGTCGCCGACGAGGCAGTAGTCGGCCTCCTTGAAGACCGGCGCGTTCGGGTCGGTGTTGATCGCGACGATCGTCTTGGCGCCGCGGACGCCCACCATGTGCTGGAGCTGACCGGAGATCCCGATCGCGAAGTACAGGTCGGGCGTGATGTGCGCACCCGAGACACCGATGTACCGGTCCTTGCCGAGCCAGTCGAGGCCCTCGGCGACGGGCCGTGAGCACGCCACCTCGGCCTTGGCGGCGTCCGCGAGGGCGTTGATCAGGGCGAGGTCTTCCTGTGTCTTGAGGCCCCGACCGATGCCGACCACGCGAGGCGCGGCACCGAGGTCGACCTGCTCGAACGACGAGGGCTTGGTCTCGACGACCGTGATCCCCAGCGGCGTGGCGGGGAGCTCCTCGACGGGCACGGTGGTGCTCGCGGCGGGAACGGGCCCACCCTCGAGCAGGAGCGCCAGCGGGCCGGTGACCGTGACGGTCTCCTCGGCGATACCGCCGAAGACCGAGCAGTTCGCGACGAGGCCGGCGCCGTCGGCCGTGATCGAGGACACCGCGGCGAGAACCGGCGCCTGCAGGCGGGCTGCGGTCGCACCGAGCAGCACCCGGTCGCTCGCGCGGTTGGCGGCCAGCACCAGGCCCGGGGTGGCGGCGGCGACGGCGTCGGCGACCACGGTGGCGTAGGCCTCCGCGGGAACCGCGCCGGGCTCGCCGAACCAGACGACCTTGTCGACGCCGGCAGCGGCGACCGTGTCGGCGACGGCACGGGGGCCGACGACGGCGACCGAGACCGATCCGCCGAGGGAACGTGCGGTGTCGATCAGGTTCCCGATGGCCGGGTCACCCGCGACGATGATCCACGTGTTCACGCTCATGTGCGTTGTCTTCTCTCTTGTCTCGGGATCTCAGAGCGCGCCGGCGCCGCGAAGGGCGGCGACGAGCTCAGCGGCAGCGGCTGCGGGGTCGGACGCGTCGATCATCTGACCCTTGCGAGTCAGCAGATCGGGCCGAGAGGTTCCGGTGACCGTCGTGGTACCGGCAGCGGCCGGGATGTCGAGAGCGGCGAGGTCGAGGGACTCCACCGGCTTCTTGCCTGCGGCAAGGATGTCCTTCATGCCGGGCACCCGGGCGACGGCGGCGTCGGTGGAGGCGGCGAGCACGACGGGTCCGGTGATCTCGAGCACCTGCGTGCCCGTGGGGACCGCACGCTCGACGCGCAGCGCGCCGGCCTGGCCGGTGATCGAGATGACCTCGGCGACCGCGGGCCAGCCGAGCTGACCGGCGAGCACGGTCGGGACCATCTTCGAGCCGACGTCCACGGACGAGTCGCCGGTGATGACCAGGTCGACATCGCCGATGTGGCGCACCGCGGCGGCGAGCACTGCGGCGAGCTGGGTGGAACCTGCTCCCTCGAGCGAGTCGTCCGCGACGATGACCGCGCGGTCGAATCCACGGGAGAGGGCGGCCTTGCGGGCCAGGGTCGCATCGACGCGCTTGGTCCCGACCGTGAGGCCGATGACCTCACCGCCGGTGGCGTCGGCGAGCCGGCGCGCCAGCTCGGCGGCCACCGGGTCGTACTCGCTGAAACCGGGCTTGGCCCGGCTCCAGTCCACGGTGCCCTGGGCACCTACGGTTGCGTCCTGCGGGTTCGATGCCCATTTGTAGGCGACGACGATTTTCATGACAGAGATCGTTCTCCTCTCGCCTCGCAGCGCAGCCCTGTTCACGGACGATCTGTTAGCCGGCGAGGAATCCCATGCTACGTCACCCGCTGGAGCCCCTTTCTGGGACCTTGGGGCAATCAACGCGATACCCCCGCATGCCGGGGAGGCATACGGGGGTATCGGTCAATGGCCTGCATCGGGCGTTGAATATTGAATGTTCAACAGGCAAAGGCGACTGGCGTGGCCGCCCGAATCTGCGTGCTGGTCAGGTGCCGGCTCAGGTCCGGTCGGGGACGAGGTACAGGACACCGAGCGGGGGGACCCGCAGCCGCACCGAGTGCGCCCGACCGTTCCACGGCACCGGTTCGGAGTACACCAGCCCGAGGTTCCCGACGCCGGAACCGCCGTAGATCTCGGAGTCCGTGTTCAGGATCTCGCGCCACGGACCACCCTCCGGCAGCGCCAGGCGGTAGTCCTCGTGGGGCACGCCCGCGAAGTTCACGACCACGGCGACGACGCCCCCGCGGTCGTCGCGGCGCAGGTACGACAGCACGTTGTGGTTGGCGTCGTTGGAGTCGATCCACTCGAAGCCGGCCGGGTCGAAGTCGCGGGCCCACAGTGCCGGGTGAGCCTTGTAGACGGTGTTGAGGTCGACGACGGCGCGCTGCACGCCGGCGTGGTCGGCGTACTCGAGCTCGTACCAGTCGAGCCCGTGGCTCTCGGCCCACTCCTGGCCCTGCGCCCACTCGCAGCCCATGAAGATCAGCTGCTTGCCCGGGTGCGACCACTGGTAGGCGAGCAGCGCACGCACGCCGGCGAACTGCTGCCAACGGTCGCCCGGCATCTTCGCGACGAGCGCACCCTTGCCATGCACGACCTCGTCGTGGCTCAGGGGCAGCACGAACTGCTCGGAGAACGCGTACACCAGCGAGAACGTCGCCTCGTGGTGGTGGTAGCGGCGGTTGATGGGCTCCTCCGCCAGGTACCGCAGCGTGTCGTTCATCCAGCCCATGTTCCACTTCAGGCCGAACCCGAGACCGCCGACGCTGGTCGGGGCGGTGACGCCCGGGTACGCGGTGGACTCCTCGGCGATCAGCATCACTCCGGGGGTGCGCCGGTAGGCGGTCGCGTTGGCCTCCTGGAGGAAGCTGATCGCCTCGAGGTTCTCTCGTCCGCCGTAGATGTTGGGCTGCCACTGGCCGGCGTCGCGCGAGTAGTCCAGGTAGAGCATCGAGGCGACGGCGTCGACGCGGAGCCCGTCGATGTGGAAGTCCTCGAACCAGTAGGTGGCGTTCGCGACGAGGAAGTTGCGCACCTCGTGCCGCCCGAAGTTGAAGACGTACGTGCCCCAGTCCATCTGCTCGCCGCGCTGCGGGTCGGGGTGCTCGTACAGCGGGGTGCCGTCGAACCGGCCGAGGGCCCATTCGTCCTTGGGGAAGTGGGCCGGCACCCAGTCGAGGATCACGCCGATCCCGGCCTGGTGCAGGGCGTCGACGAGGAACCGGAAGTCGTCCGGGTGGCCGTAGCGCGAGGTCGGCGCGAAGTAGGAGGTGACCTGATAGCCCCATGAGCCGCCGAACGGGTGCTCGGCGACCGGCATGAGCTCCACGTGGGTGAACCCCATGGCAACGACGTACTCGGTGAGCTCCGTGGCGAGGTCCCGGTAGGACAGGTCCGGTCGCCACGAGCCCAGGTGGACCTCGTAGATGCTCATCGGACCGCTGTGCGGGTCAGTCGCGGCACGGTTGGTCAGCCAGGTGGAGTCCTGCCAGGCGTGGGAGGACTCCACGACGACCGAGGCGGTCGCCGGCGGGACCTCGGCGGCCTTGGCGAGCGGGTCGGCCTTCTGCCGCCAGCCGCCGTCCTGGGCGAGCACGGCGAACTTGTAGCGGTCCCCGGCGCCGACGTCCGGGACGAACAGCTCCCAGACCCCGCTGGTGCCCAGCGAACGCATCGCGTGCGTCGCGCCCTGCCAGTGGTTGAAGTCGCCGACGACCTGCACGGCGCGGGCGTTGGGTGCCCAGACCGCGAACGACGTGCCGTGGACCTCGCCGAGGATGCTCGGGTACGTGCGCAGGTTCGCGCCGAGGACCGTCCACAGCTCCTCGTGGCGACCCTCGCCGATCAGGTAGAGATCGATCTCGCCGACGCTCGGCATGAACCGGTACGGGTCATCCGTGACGGTGGTGCTCTCGCCGTAGGTCACGCGCAGGCGGTAGTCCGGCACGGTCGTCATCCGCAGCGTCGCCGCCCAGACGCCGTCCTGCACGTGGGTCGCGGCCCATTCGCCGTCGGCCGTGACGACGACGACGGAGTCGGCGAGCGGGCGCAGCGCGCGAATCGTCACGCCGGCGCCGGTCAGGTGAGGTCCGAGGATCGTGTGCGGGTCCCCGTGCGCCCCGCCGGCGATCATGGCGAGCTCCGGGGAGGTCTGCGGTTTCTGGGCGGTCGTCCTCCGCTTGCGTTCCATGGCCCTACCTTTCCACGCTGCGTGGGTGCTGCCGTACTGCGAGAGGTCAGATCTCGATGGTGAGCCAGAAGAACTCGCGGGTGCCGAGCGTGATCGTGAGCGTGCCGTCCGCGCCGACCGACGGGAAGGTGGCGCCACCGAACACGTCGGTCAGCCGCGCTCCCGCCCACGCGGGCAGCGTGAGGGTCGTGGCGCGCGCGGTCGAGGCGAGGTTCGCGATGCACAGGAGCGATTCCTCGGGCAGGCTCCGCACGAACGCGAGCACCGACTGGTTGTCGCTCGAGACGGGCTGGAAGTCCCCCTTGCCGAGCGCGGGGTGCTGGCGGCGGACCGCGAGCATGCCGTGCACCCAGTGCAGGAGCGACGACGGCTGGGCGAGCTGGACCTCGACGTTGGTGCTCGTGTAGTTGTGCACGAGCGACTGCACGACCGGGAGGTAGAGCTTGCCGGGATCGGCGGTGGAGAAGCCGGCGTTGCGGTCCGGGGTCCACTGCATCGGCGTACGGACCGCATCGCGGTCGTGCAGCCAGATGTTGTCGCCCATCCCGATCTCGTCGCCGTAGTACAGGCACGGGCTCCCGGGCAGCGACAGCAGCAGGGCGTGCGCGAGCTCGGTCTCGTTGCGGGAGTTGTCGAGCAACGGGGCCAGGCGGCGGCGGATCCCGACGTTGGCGCGCATGCGCGGGTCCGGAGCGAACCACCCGTACATCGACGCGCGCTCCTCGGTCGAGACCATCTCGAGGGTCAGCTCGTCGTGGTTGCGCAGGAACGTGCTCCACTGCCCGCTGCGGGGGATCGTCGGGGTGTCGGCCAGGATGTCGATGATGTGCGTGGCGCGCTGCTCCTTGAGCGCGTAGAAGATCCGGGGCATCACCGGGAAGTGGAAGCACATGTGGCACTCGGGCTCGTCGTCGGTGCCGAAGTACTCGACGACCTCCTCGGGCCACTGGTTCGCCTCGGCCAGGATGATGCGGCCCGGGAACTCGTCGTCGATCACGCGGCGCAGGTCGCGCAGGAAGGCGTGGGTCTCGGGCAGGTTCTCGCAGTTGGTGCCCTCGGCCTCGAACAGGTAGGGCACCGCGTCGAGCCGGAAGCCGTCGACGCCGAGCCGGAGCCAGAAGCGCGCGACGTCGGTCATCGCCTCGACGACCTGGGGGTTCTCGAAGTTCAGGTCCGGCTGGTGGCTGAAGAAGCGGTGCCAGAAGAACTGCCGGCGCACGGGGTCGAACGTCCAGTTGGACGTCTCGGTGTCCACGAAGATGATGCGCGCGTCGCCGTAGCGGGTGTTGTCGTCGCCCCAGACGTAGAAGTCCCCGTAGGGGCCCTCGGGGTCGGACCGCGAGGACTGGAACCAGGGGTGCATGTCGCTGGTGTGGTTCATCACGAGGTCGACCACGAGTCGGATCCCCCGTGCGTGCGCCTCGTCGATGAGCTCGGTGAAGTCGGCGATCGAGCCGTACTGCGAGGCGATCGAGGTGTAGTCGGAGACGTCGTAGCCGCCGTCGCGCAGCGGGGAGGGGTAGAACGGCGGCAGCCACAGGCAGTCGACGCCGAGCCACTGGAGGTAGTCGAGCCGGTTGATCAGGCCACGGAAGTCACCGTTGCCGGCGCCCGAGGAGTCCGAGAAGGCCCGGACCATCACCTCGTAGAAGACCGCGGTCTTGTACCAGTCCGGGTCGTCGGAGAGCCCCGGGGTGCCGACGGTGGGGACCGGTGGCTGGCGGCGGGCGGGCAGCGCGCCGTACGCGAGCTGGACCGCGGGGGAACCGGCCCCCGGTCCGGCCGCTGCTGACTCGGTCACCGGGTCCTCACGTGGATCAGGTGAGCGACCTGGACGTTCGGGTCGAGGGACACGAATGGCGCACTGCCCCACGCGTAGGTGTTGCCGGACAGCTCGTCGTGCGCCGCGAACAGCACGCCGTCCGAGTCGCCGTGCACCGGCACCCCGAGCGCCTCGAGGTCGAGGAAGACCGTGCCCTCGCGAGGAGTGTGCGGGTCGAGGTTGACCACGACGACGATCGTGTCGGCCAGGCCGGTGGGGGAGTGCTCGGCAGCGAGGTGCCGCGAGAAGCAGAGCAGGCCGTCGTCCGACGTGCGGTGCACGCGCAGGTCGCGCAGCTGCTGCAGGGCCGGGTGCGCGCGGCGGATCTCGTTCAGGCGCGTGATCAGCGTCTGGATCCCGAGGCTGTCGGCTCGGGCCCAGTCGCGGGGTTTGAACTCGTACTTCTCGTTGTCGATCTGCTCCTCCACCCCCGGCCGCGGCACGTTCTCGACGAGCTCGTAGCCCGAGTAGATGCCCCAGGTCGGTGAGCCGGTCGCCGCCAGGACCGCGCGGATGGCGAAAGCGGCCACCCCGCCGGTCTGCAGGTAGGGCGGCAGGATGTCGTGGGTGGTCGGCCAGAAGCTCGGACGCATGAACGAGCCGTCCTCGCCGGACACCTCGGTGAGGTACTCGGCGAGCTCCTTCTTCGTGTTCCGCCACGTGAAGTACGTGTACGACTGGTGGAACCCGATGCGCGCGAGGGTCTGCATCATCGCCGGGCGCGTGAACGCCTCCGCCAGGAAGATCACATCGGGGTGGTCCTTGCGGACGTCCGCGAGCAGCCACTCCCAGAACTCGAGCGGCTTGGTGTGCGGGTTGTCGACCCGGAACGCGGTCACGCCGTGGTCGATCCAGACCTGGACCACGCGCCGCACCTCGGCGTAGATGCCGGCCGGGTCGTTGTCGAAGTTGACCGGGTAGATGTCCTGGTACTTCTTCGGCGGGTTCTCGGCGAACCGGATCGTCCCGTCCGCCTGGGTGGTGAACCACGCGGGGTGCTCGGTCACCCAGGGGTGGTCGGGCGAGCACTGCAGGGCCAGGTCGATCGCGATCTCCAGGCCGTTGGTCCGCGCGGCAGCGACGAACGCGTCGAAGTCCGCGAACGTGCCCAGCTCGGGGTGGATCGCGTCGTGGCCGCCGTCGGCGGAGCCGATCGCGTACGGCGAGCCGGGGTCGCCGGGGGCCGGGGTGAGGGAGTTGTTGCGACCCTTGCGGAACGTCGTGCCGATCGGGTGGATCGGCGTCAGGTACACGACGTCGAAGCCCATGGCGGCGATCTCCGGCAGCCGGTGCGCCGCGGTCGCGAACGTGCCCGAGCGCCACTGCTTGAGCTCGGGGTCGAACGTGGCCCCCTCCGAGCGGGGGAACATCTCGTACCAGGCCCCGGCCAGCGCGAGCGGGCGGTCGACCACCAGCGGGTAGGTGGCCGACGGCGAGACGAACTCGCGCAGCGGGTGCGCGGCGAGCGTCGCCCGCACCCGGTCGCTGAGCGCGGCCGCCAGGCGGGCGTCCGCCGGACGGGCCAGGTCGCGCAGCGCGTGCACCGCGTCCAGGAGGACCTGGACGGCCGGCTTCGGCAGCCCGGTGCCCTGCGCAGCGCGGGTCAGCACCAGCGCGCCTTCGGCGAGCATGAGCTCGACGTCGACGCCGGCGGCGACCTTGATGGCCGCGTCGTGGCTCCAGGTCCCGTACGGGTCGGACCAGCCCTCGACCCGCAGGCTCCACGCGCCGGGCTCGTCGGGCACCAGCAGCGCCTCGTACCGGTCCAGGCCGGGGGCGATGTCGACCATCCGGGCACTCGTGCGATCTCGACCGTCCGGGCCGACCAGGACCGCGGTGGCGGCCACCGCGTCGTGCCCTTCCCGGAAGACCGTGGCACGGACCGGAACGGCCTCGCCGACCACGGCTTTCGCCGGCCACCGGCCGCCCTCGGCCACCGGGCCGACGTCGAGCACGGGTATACGTCCGATGCCGCGGGGCATCGCGGAGGGCTGCAGGGGACTGTCCACGCGATGAACTTACCGAGCCCCGGTGGGTGCTGCGTGCAGGCCCGCCCTGCGGACGAACTTTTGCCCCCGCGCGGGCGGGTCGTGATGAGCGCTTGTAGGGTCGGCCGCGTGAGAGCCATTCGCCGATTCACCGTTCGCACGCTGCTGCCGGTCGCGCTCGAGGATCTCGACGAGCTCGCGCACAATCTGCGCTGGTCGTGGCACGCGCCCACCCGTGACCTGTTCGCCACGATCGACCCCACCCTGTGGCAGACGGTCCAGGGCGACCCGGCCGCGCTGCTCGGCGCGCTCCGCCCGGAGCGGCTCGCGGCGCTCGCGGCCGACGTCGATTTCGTCTCGTTGGTCCGGGCCGCGTCGGACGACCTGCACCGGTACCTGAACGACCCGCGCTGGTACCAGTCGGCGGCCGACCCTGAGGACCTGCCGGCGGCGATCGCGTACTTCTCGCCCGAGTTCGGGATCACCTCCGTGCTGCCGCAGTACTCGGGCGGCCTCGGGATCCTGGCCGGGGACCACCTCAAGAGCGCGTCGGACCTCGGGGTGCCGATCGTCGGCGTCGGGCTCCTCTACGGCGCGGGGTACTTCAAGCAGTCCCTCACGCGGGACGGCTGGCAGGTGGAGACCTACCCGGTGCTCGACCCCGACGGCCTCCCGCTGAAGCTGGTGCGCGAGGAGGACGGAGCGCCGTCCATCGTCTCGGTCGAGCTGCCCGGCGGTCGCACGTTGAACGCCCGCGTGTGGACCGCGGCGGTCGGCCGCGTGCCGTTGCTCCTGCTCGACTCGAACGTGCCCGAGAACGACGACGCGGCGCGCAAGGTCACCGACCGCCTCTACGGCGGCGGTGGCGAGCACCGGCTCCAGCAGGAGCTGCTGCTCGGGGTCGGCGGCGTGCGGGCCCTGCGGCTCTGGTCGCGGCTGACCGGGGCGCTCGAGCCGGAGGTCTATCACACCAACGAGGGGCATGCCGGGTTCCTCGGCGTCGAACGGATCCGCGAGCTCGTGAGCTCGGCGGGGCTGACCTTCGAGGAGGCGTTCGAGGCGGTCCGGGCTGCGACGGTGTTCACGACCCACACGCCGGTCCCGGCGGGGATCGACCGGTTCGGCCGCGACCTGGTGGCGCGCTACTTCGGCGGTGACAACGCCCGCGTCGGGGTCCCGGTCGAGAAGGTGCTTGCGCTCGGCGCCGAGGACTACGACGGCGGCGACCCCACCGTGTTCAACATGGCCGTCATGGGCCTGCGGTTCGGGGGGCGGGCGAACGGTGTCTCGCTGCTGCACGGCGCGGTGTCCCGCGGCATGTTCCGGGCGCTCTGGCCCGGGTTCGACGAGTCCGAGGTCCCGATCAGCTCGGTCACCAACGGGGTGCACGCACCGACCTGGGTCGACCGCCGGTTCATCGACCTCGCGGCGGAGCGGTTCACGCACGCGGAGGCGGCGAGCGGCGCAGGCTGGTTGCGGACCGACGCGATCACGGACGAAGAGCTGTGGGACATGCGTCACACCCTGCGCTCGCAGCTGGTCCGCAACGCGCGCGCCCGCCTGCGGGCCTCCTGGCGTCAGCGCGGCGCGAGCCCGGCCGAGCTCGGCTGGGTCGACGACGCGCTCTCGCCCGAGGTCCTCACCATCGGCTTCGCGCGGCGCGTGCCGACGTACAAACGGCTCACGTTGATGCTGCGCGACCCGGACCGCCTGCGCGACCTGCTCACGCACCCGACCCGACCGATCCAGCTGATCATCGCCGGCAAGTCCCACCCGGCCGACGAGCAGGGCAAGCGCCTCATCCAGCAGCTCGTCCGGTTCTCGGACTCGAGCGACGTGCGGGGCCGGATCGTCTTCCTGCCGAACTACGACATCGCGATGGCCCAGGCCCTGTACCCGGGCTGCGACGTGTGGCTCAACAACCCGCTGCGCCCGCTCGAGGCGTCCGGCACCTCCGGGATGAAGTCGTCGCTCAACGGCGGCCTCAACCTGTCGATCCTCGACGGGTGGTGGGACGAGTGGTTCGACGGCGAGAACGGGTGGGCCATCCCGACCGCCGACGGCGTCGAGGACTCCGACCGGCGCGACGACCTCGAGGCGGCCGCGCTGTACGACCTGATCGAGAACCAGGTCGCGGCCCGCTTCTACGACCGCGACGACCGCGGGCTCCCGGTGACCTGGCTCGGCATGATCCGGCACACCCTGGCGACGCTCGGCCCGAAGGTCCAGGCGACCCGGATGGTCGCGGACTACGTGCAGCAGATGTACGCGCCGGCGGCGCTGGCCGGCCGCGCGTTGGACGGTCCCGGCTTCACCGGGGCGCGGGAGCTCGCCGAGTGGAAGGCGAAGGTGCGCAGCCAGTGGTCCCACGTCCACGTCGACCACATCGAGTCGGGCGTGGGGGAGGTGCCGCAGGTCGGCGACGCGCTGCACGTGCGCGCGATCGTGTCGCTGGGCTTGCTCACGCCTCAGGACGTCGAGGTCCAGGTCGTGCACGGGCGGGTCTCCGAGTCCGACGATCTGACCTCGTTCGGGACGCAGCCCCTCGCGGTCGACGAGTCCTACGAGAACGGCCGGTACTCCTTCGGCGCTGACGTGCTGCTCGACTCCTCCGGACCGTTCGGCTACACGGTGCGGATCGTGCCCCGGCACCCCGCGCTCGCCTCGATCGCTGAGCTCGGCCTGGTCGCGAACGCCCACTGAACCGGTGGTCGGCGTTCGCGGTGGTCGGCGTTCGCGGTGGTCAGCGGGCGATGTAGACCCGCAGCGACAGCGCCTCGAGGACCACCATCTCGCCGGACTCCGCGTGCAGGCCCCCACCGATCGCGGCCGCCGCGCGTTCGCCGGGCTCGTCCCACGTGCTGTCCCAGGCGAGCTCCCACTGCGTCGGGTGCTCGTCGGCGAGGACGACCTCGATCAGGTCGAGCGCGCCGTTGATGACCACGAGCACGTCCGACGGCGGGGTGTCCGGCAGGTCGCCCGGCACGCTGCGCAGCATCTGCAGCGTGCGCACCGCCGGGTCGTGCCAGCGCTCGTGGCCGAGGGCGGACCCCGACGCGTCGAACCAGGCGAGGTCGGGACGATCGCCCGGCCGTGCTCGCGCCCCGCGGAAGAACCTGTCCGGCCGCAGTGCCGGGTTCTCGCGGCGCAGGAGCAGCAGGTAGCGCGTGGTCGCCAGCACGTTGCGCTGCGACTCGCCCAGGTTCCAGTCGAGCCACGAGATCTCGTTGTCCTGGCAGTACGCGTTGTTGTTGCCCAGCTGCGTGCGACCGAGCTCGTCCCCGGCGCTGATCATCGGGGTCCCGGCGGACAGCAGGAGCGTTCCCAGGAGGTTGCGCAGCGAGCGCTGGCGCAGCGGGAGGATCTCCCAGCCGACCGAGTCCGCAGGCACGGGCCCCTCGATCTCGTGGTTCCAGGACCGGTTGTCGTCCGTGCCGTCGCGGCTGTCCTCGCCGTTCGCCGCGTTGTGCTTGTGGCTGTACGACACCAGGTCGGTCAGCGTGAAGCCGTCATGGGCGGTGACGAAGTTCACCGACGCACCCGGGCCGCGCATCAACGGGGGGTCGCTGTGGCCGAAGAAGTCGACGGAGCCGGCGAGCCGGGTCGCGAGCTCGGCGACGCCGTTGCCGGGCAGCCCGTGGGCCGCCTGGGCCGGGTCGGAGAGCCAGAACGAGCGGATGGCGTCGCGGTACCGGTCGTTCCACTCCGACATCGGGGCGGGGAACGCCCCGGTCCGCCAGCCGCCCGGTCCCAGGTCCCAGGGCTCGGCGATGAACTTCAGCCCCCGCATCGCGGGGTCGGTCTGCAGGGCGACCAGGAAGGGGTGATCGGGGTCGTACCCGCCCTCGCCGCGCCCGAGGGTGACCGCGAGATCGAAGCGGAAACCGTCGACGCCGACCTCGTTCGCCCAGTACCGCAGCGAGTCGAGCGTGAGCTGGATGACCCGCGGGCGGCGGAAGTCGAGGGAGTTGCCGCAGCCGGTGACATCGGCGAACCGGGCCGGGGTGCCGCCGTCGTGCAGGTAGTAGACGGTGTTGTCCAGCCCCCGCCACGAGAGGTGCTGACCGCCGTCGCCGCCCTCGCACGTGTGGTTGTACACGACGTCGAGGATCACCTCGAGCCCGGCCTCGTGGAGGAGCTCGATCGCGCCCTTGACCTCGGCGAGAACCGCGCCGGCGCCGGCGGCCCGGGACGCGGCCGTCGCGTAGGCGGCGTGCGGGGCGAAGAAGCCGGCGGTGTTGTACCCCCAGTAGTTGGTGAGCTCCTTGTCGATGAGGTGCGGTTCCGAGGTGAACGCCTGGATGGGCAGCAGCTCGAGCGTCGTGATCCCGAGCGAGAGCAGGTGGCTCACGGTCGCGGGGTGCGCCAGCCCGGCGTAGGTGCCGCGCAGCTCCGCCGGGACGCCGGGAAGCGTCATGGTGAGACCGCGGACATGCGCCTCGTAGATCACGGTGTCGCGCCACGGGATCTCGCGGTGCACGACGGGCGCCCCGAGGTACGCAGTGTCGACCACGACCGAGTGCGGCACGAGGGCGACGGAGTCCCGCGGATCGGCGGGCCCGTAGATGTCGCCGAACCCGCGCTCGTCCACGACGTGCCCGTAGGTCTCGGGCGTGTAGGCGAGCTCGCCGACCAGCCCGCGGGCGTACGGGTCGACCAGGAGCTTCGCGGGGTTGTGGCGCAGCCCCCGGGCGGGATCCCAGGCGCCGGACGTGCGCAAGCCGTAGCGCTGACCGGCGACCACGCCGGGCACGAAGGCGTGCCAGACGCCGTAGCTCGGCCCACCCAGGGGCACGCGGCGCTCGCGCCAGCCCGTGGGCGTGGTCGGGTCGGGGTCGAGGAGGCAGAGGTCGACGCCCGTCGCGTGCGAGGCCAGTACGGCGACGTCGACGCCGTCGGGCGTGAGGTGGACACCGAGTGGCGGTATCGGACGGGTCACGGGGATCTGCGAAGCGCGGCTCACCGGACCATTCTCCTGCAGCCCAGGAGTCGCCACGGTCACGACCCGAACATATGCCGGACGCGACGCCGTGAGACCCGTCACGCGCTCGTCGAGTAGCCTCCTTCGGTGATGAGAATCGTGGTGTGCGTGAAGCACGTGCCGGACATCCAGTCCGAACGGAGCCTGCGATCCGATGGCCGGGTG
>NZ_SDWW01000054.1 GCF_004168625.1 Pengzhenrongella frigida | reverse complement strand
GTCACCGAACCCGCCAGCACCAGCGGGGCGAACCCCGCCCGCGCCGCATACAGGGCCGCGGTGTACCCGGCGGGGCCGGACCCCACGATGATCAGGTCCCGCAGGGTCGCGGTGGGGGAGGTGGGCATGGTCAGGCTCCGATCAGGGTGAGCCAGGCGACCAGCCCCAGGAGGGTGATGGCCAGGACGGGGATGGTCAACGTGATGCCGATGCGGAAGTACGTGCCCCAGCTGATGTGCATGCCCTTGCGGTCCAGCACGTGCAGCCACAGCAGGGTCGCGAGGCTGCCGATGGGCGTGATCTTGGGGCCGAGGTCGGCGCCGATGACGTTCGCGTAGACCATGAGCTCGTGGGTGATGCCGCTGGCACCGGCGGCGTCGATGCCCAGTGCGGCGACCAGGACGGTGGGCATGTTGTTCATCAGCGACGACATCCCGGCTACCAGGAACCCGGTACCCCCGGCGGCGGCCAGCGAGCCGTGGTCGGCGAAGGACGCGAAGACCCCGCCGAGCCGGTCGGTCAGGCCCTGGTTTCCCAGGCCGTACACGACGAGGTACATCCCCAGCGAGAACAGCACGACCTGCCATGGCGCCGAGCGCAGCACCGGGCCGACGGCGATCGGGCCGCGCGCGCCGGTGGCCGGACCATCGCCCGGGCCCGGGGCGCCGGCGGCCGAGCCGGAACCGTCGGGGCGGTCCTGCACCGCGACCCGGGTGCCGGCGTGCTCGACGGCCGGCTCCTCGCTCGACGCTGAGGATGAGGCCGAGGCCGACGCTGCCACGGCCTTGCCGAGGCGACTCGGGGCGAGCCCGGTCGCCGTCGTCCGACCGGCGAACACCAGCGCGGGTCGGCGCGCGGCGACGGCCACGATCGCCGTCGCGCACACGCCTGCGACCGCGGCGATGGGGACACCGAGCGGGTCGGCGGCGAAGTAGCCGAGCAGCAGCACCGCGAGCACCACCCACCCGGCGCGGAACGTCAGAGTGTCGTGGATGGCGCTGGCCGGGGTGGCGAGGTGGGAGACGTCGTACCGGGCGGGGATGGACTTGCGGAAGTACAACCGCAGCACCAGCAGGCTCGCCCCGAGCGAGACGAGGCTGACGGGGATCATCACGAGCGCGTACCGGGCGAACGTGAGTCCGAAGAAGTCGGCCGAGACGATGTTGACGAGGTTGGACACCACCAGCGGGAGGCTGGTGGTGTCGGCGATGAACCCGGTGGCGATGACGAACGCGAACGCCGCCGGTGGCCGGAACTTCAGGGCGAGCAGCATCTGGAACACGATCGGGGTGAGTATCAGCGCGGCGCCGTCGTTGGCGAACACGGACGCGATCGCGGCGCCGAGGACGACGATGAGGTTGAACAGCATCGTGCCGTTGCCGCGGCCCCAGCGGGCCACGTGCAGCGCGGCCCACTCGAACGTGCCGGCCTCGTCGAGCACCAACGAGATGATGATGACCGCCACGAAGGTCAACGTCGCGTTCCACACGATGCCCCACACGGTGGGGACGTCGCCGAGCTGGACCACGCCGGTGGCCAGCGCCAGCCCGGCGCCGCCCAGCGCGCTCCACCCGATCCCCAGGCCGCGCGGTTGCCAGATCACGAGGGTCAGGGTGGCCAGGAAGATGAGGACGGCGAGCAGCATGCGGACGTGCTCCAAGGTGATCGGGATGCGGTGCGCCGTGGGGCACACGCAGCGGCGCACCCACCGCGAAGCGGGCGCGCCGAAGGATTGTTACATCAGTAATCGCTGATATCAAATATCTCTGATATGTGTCCCGGAATGAGGCGATCTCATCGGTCGAGCCGGGCGAGGAGGAGGGTCACCTGGTGGTGGATCGCGTCGCGCACGGGGCGCACGTGCTCGATCCCGGGGCCGGCCTGGGTGGGCAGCGTCCAGTCGGTGGAGTCGATGCCCGGGAACATCGCGCAGTCCGCTCCGCAGCCGGTGGTGATGACGACGTCGCTCGCCTCGGCGTCCGCCAGCGTGAGCAGCCGCGGGACCTGCGCGGTGATGTCGATGCCGACCTCGGCCATGGCTGCCGCCGCCGTGGCGCTGATCTTCGCGTCCGGGTCGGTGCCGGCCGAGCGGACCTCGACGCGGTCGCCGCCCAGCGCGCGGGCGAAGCCGGCAGCCATCTGCGAGCGGCCCGCATTATGGATGCACACGAACGTCACGATCGGCCGACGCACCTCGGGAACCGCGGTCACAGGGGACGGACCGGGACGGCGAGCTCGTCGAGCAGGGTCCGCACCCGCACCTCGATCGCGTCGCGCACGGGCCGGACCTGGTCGAGGTCCATGCCGTGCGGGTCGGATAGCTCCCACTCCTCGTAGCGCTTGCCGCCGAAGACCGGGCACGCGTCGCCGCAGCCCATGGTGATCACGACGTCGGCTGCACGCACGACCTCGTCGGTCCAGGGCTGGGGGAACTCGGTCGAGATGTCGATCCCGCGTTCGCGCATGGCTGCGATCGCGGCGGCGTTGACCTCGTGGCCCGGCTCGGAGCCGCCGGACCAGGCGATCGCGGCGTCCCCGGCGAGGTGCTGGAAGAAGCCCCGCGCCATCTGCGAGCGGCCCGCGTTGTGCGTGCACAGGAACAGCACGACGGGCCGGCCGTCCGGGGTGCGGCCCTCGACCTTCGCCAGGGCCCGCAGGCGCTGGCGGGCGAACCGTTCGGCGAGCAGGGGCAGGAAGGTCACGACGCTCGCACGGCCGGCGAACTCGTCGTAGGACGAGCGCAGGAACGCCTCGATCGTCTCCGCGCCGAACGTGCCGTCGAAGTCGCTCGTCAGCCGCGCCGCGGCGGTCTTGAGGGCGACCTGCTGGTCGAGGGTGATCTCGATGGCACGGCCGTCGTCGTCTTTCCGGTCAGGGTTCATTGACTCAATGATTGCTGACTTTTATCGGGCTGTCAAGCGTCGCCTGGCTCGGCACCGGCGCACGCGGGGGCGCATCCCGGCGACCCACGGCCAAGACCGAGCGGAGGAGCTCCGGCCGGTTCGTGATGATGCCGTCGACGCCCAGGTTGATCGCACGCCGCATGGCGGCGTCGTGATTGACGGTCCACGTCAGGCAGCGCATTCCGGCCCGATGGATCTCGGCGACGTAGCGTGCGTTGATCGCGCGGTGGGCGGGATTGATCTGGTCGGCCCAGGTCGCGAGCTCGGGGAGCGAGGATGCCCGGGGGGTGCCCAGAACCCCGATCGGCACGGACCTCTCGAGGCGTCGATACGCGCGGATCGAGGCGAGGTCGAACGACTCGACGACCAGCCGCGAGGTGGCGACGCTCCGCTCGACATACCCGCGGAACGCGTTCATCTGGGCGACGACCTCGGCCTCGATCCCCGGGTACAGGTCCGGTGACTTGAGCTCGAGGAGCATCCCGGTGGGGGAGTGCTCGAGGAGGGCGATCACCTCCGCGAGGGTCGGGATCGGCTCGCCGGCAAATCCTGGCGCCTTCCACGATCCGGCGTCGAGGCCGCGGAGCTCGTCGAAGGTGAGGTCGCCGACATGCCACGGGCCGCGGCCGGGGAGGGCGAGCCGCGCATCGGTGGTCCGCGCCACGCTCGTGTCGTGCATGATCACGAGCTCGCCGTCGCGGGTGCGCTGGACGTCCAGCTCGAGCAGGTCAGCGCCGACGGCGATCGCGCGGCGGAACGCGGCCAGCGTGTTCTCCGGGACGAAGGCGCTCGCACCGCGGTGCGCCACATTGATGACATTCATGGCACCGGGCGACGCCCTGCGGTTCATTGCGAGGCTCAACTGCGCCTGCAGTCGCACATCCTTGCCCCTCGGTCGTCGAGGGGCGCGTCGGACGGCGGCCCCGCGGACTGTTCTAGCGTCGCCCGACGGCGCTCGCGCGGCTCGGCGATGAACGGGGGCGGTCGGCTCGATGAAGACCGCGCCGCGCGTGGGGTCAGAACGCCGTGAAGCTCAGCGTGGTTCCAGGAGGCGTGGCCGGAACCGGTGACCCGGCGTGGGCGGCGGTGACGAGCGCGTGCAGGTGGACCGATCCGGTGGACAGCCCCGCCGGGTAGCGGGCGAAGACCTGCGGCACCCTCCCCGGGGAGACCCGCGGGAGATCGGTCACCCGGACATCACCCGCGCGCAGGGCGTTTCCCGGGACCTGGCGGGCGGTGACCTGTGCGAGCCCCGCCGCGGACCTGCTCGCGGCGACACGTTGCTGGCCCCTGATCTGGGGCGCGGCGACGGTCGCGCTGAACCCGAGGTTGCCCGCCCGGGTGTCCGTCACGACGACATCGACGAACGGGGTCCCGCCGACCCGGGTCGAGGTCACGGTGAGGGCGCCGCTCGGGATCTCGACGGCAACGGTGTGCCCGGCGGAGGTCGACGGGCCATACGTGACCGAGACCGGCGACGACCCGCTGCCGCGCTGGCCGGTGCTGGCGGTGAAGGCGGCGGTGAGAGTGTGCGGGCCTGGACCCAGCGCGTTGGTGGCGATCAGCGCCGAGCCGCCGACGACGGGTACCGCGCGGGCGAGGATCGTCGCACCGTCGCGAACGACGACGGTGCCCGTCGGGTCGCCCGAGTCCGCTCCGACGGTGACCGCGACCGTGACCGTCTGGTTCGCTGGGCCCGTCGAGGGCGTGACGGCGATCGAGGTGGTGGTTCCGAGGGCCTGTGGAGCGGGGGTGACCGGCCGGACGTGCCACGGTGCATGATCGGGCGCGAGATGCGTCGCGGCGACCACCGCGCTGGACGACGCAGCTGCGGTGGCGGCCGGTGTGAATGCGATCAGCAGGCACGAGAGTGCGACGGCGCGGGCCACGGTGACTCTCATGGCGGGTGGACCTCCTGGGCGATCAGAGCCGTTGGCCGTCGCGTGGGGGACGGTTCACAGCCCTCATCGACCTGAAGGGGCCGGGTTCAACCCAAACGGGGCAGGGAGCGCAGCTCGGCGGGTCGCCAGTCGGCACTGGCGGGCGGAGCCGTGCCGGGTGGAGACTCACTCGGATCCGTCATCCGGACGCCGCCGAACCGCGAGGAGCCTGCTCATGCCCGACGATCGGTGGGCGCCGAAGCGGGCCGCGCCGACGATCGACGTCTGGGTCGTCGAGCCAGACGTGGCCGACGTCGGGCTGCTGGTCGCCGGCTTGGCGCACGGCGAGCGGGCCCGAGCCGCGACCCTGCCGGCCGAGCAGGCAAGCCGGTTCGTCGTGGCCCGGGCGCTGCTGCGCGGCGTCGTGGGTGCCCGGCTGGGCCGCCCCGCGCGGGACGTCGTCCTGCGGGCGCGGTGCCCGGTCTGTGCCGGTCCGCACGGACAGGTCGAGGTCGTGCCGCACGGCGGCGGCGTGCCCGCGCTGCACGTGAGCCTCACCCGCGCGGGACCGCTGATCGCCGTCGCGGTCAGCGACGCGGGTCGGGTCGGGGTCGATGTCGAGTCCTGTGCTTCCGTGGCCGCCGCACGACTCGCCGACGTCGCGCTGTCACCTGCCGAGCGTGGTGCGCTCCGTGGAGGATCTCCCGACACCCGGGCGGTGGCGCTGGCGCGGTCCTGGGTGCGCAAGGAGGCAGCACTCAAGGCGCTCGGGACCGGGTTGCGGATGGACCCGGCCCTGCTCGACGCGCACCGCCGGACCGCGAACCTGCCCGCGCGCGGCCCGGCCGGCGCGGAGTCCGGCGGCGGTCGCACCCGGGTCGAGATCGCCGACCTCCGGCTCGACCGGGGCGCGGTCGGGGCGGTCGCCCTGCTGGGCGCGGCCCGCGGCCGGCGGTGGTCGGCCCGGCTCGGCGCGCGCCGTCGGCTCTCGGTCGTCCTGCACGACGGCGACGCGGTCCTGGCCAGGCTCGCCGCGGCGCCGAGCCAGGGGCCCTGACCTACCGGGCGCGCCCGGCGGGGCGTTTCGTCGGGGCCGGCAGCAGGGGAGAGTCGAGCCACCCGGCCAGGAGCGTTGCGACGGTCAGCGCGAGGGATGCGCCGCCGACGGCGGTCGCGTGCGCAGCGCAGTGTCCGCGGAACTCGGTCGTGGTCACCGACAGGTCGGCGTGCTCCTTCGTCCATGCGCGAACCAGGGCGAAGAAGGCGTCGTCGCCGAGCGCTCCGCGCAACGCGTGCAGGGTCAGGGCACCCCGCTTGTAGACCCGGTCGTCGAAGACGTGGGCGGGGCCGGGGTCGGCCAGGACGAGGTCCTGCGGGAGCCCGGCCAGCCGGGTGTGCCACAGCCGGGCCAGCGAATCGGCGCTCTTGCCGCCGGACGCTTCCGACCAGAGCCATTCCGCGTAGCAGGCGAAGCCCTCGTTGAGCCACAGGTGCTGCCACGAGGCCACCGAGACCGAGTTGCCGAACCACTGGTGTGCCAGCTCGTGCGGGATGAGGCGTTCGTCGCCGCGGGTCGGCGCGAGGTGGTTGGCGCCGAAGATGGACAGGCTCTGCGCCTCGAGCGGGATCTCGAGCTCGTCCGCGGTGACCACGACGGTGTAGCTCGGGAACGGGTACGGGCCGAACAGCGTGCTGAACGCCGCCATCATCGCCCCGTGCTCGGCGAGGCGTCGGCGGGCCAGCGGGACGAGGTGCGCGGGCAGCACCGCTCTCTGCGGCACGGGCACCGAGGCGAGGAGGATCTCGGCGTACCGCCCGATCTGCACCGTCGCCAGGTAGCTCGCCGTCGGGTGCAGCTCCTCATAGACCCAGGTCGTGCTGCTGCCCCGGACCCGCCGGTCGACCAGCACACCGTGTGCGACCACCCGGTAGGGGTTCTCCGCGGTCACGGCGGTGCGGTAGGTGGCCTTGTCGGCTGGGCGGTCGTTGCAGGGGAACCAGGTCGGCGCCCCGGTCGGCTGGCTCGCGACGACGACACCGTCCTCGAGCTCCTCCCACCCGACCGGACCCCACGGGCTGGGGATCGGCCCGGGACGCCCGCCGTAGCGCACCGTGACGGTGAGGACCGTCTCGGCGGCGACCTCGTCGGCCAGCTGGAGCACCAGCCGCCCGGCGCGGTGCTGATGGCGGGCGAGCGTCGCCCCGGCGACCTGGACCTTCGTGACGGCCAGGCCCACGAGGTCGAGCCGGAGCTCGGTGAGGATCTCGCGGGTACGGATCCGCAGCGTCGCGGTGCCGGTCAGACGGTTGGTGCGGACCCGGTAGGTCAGGTCGAGGTCGTAGTGCGCGACGTGGAAGGCCGTGCTGCCGTGCAGGAGGGCGTACGGGTCGCGGGCTCGTTCTCGTCTCGTGCCGCCAGTCGTCACCGAGGAACCCCGTCCGTGCGCCACGGGGCGATCGGGTTGCCGACCCAGCGGGAGCCGGCCGGGACCCGTTCACCGCGCAGCACGAGGGACGCGGGGCCGATCGTGGTCCCCGCACCGAGCTCGGCGGCCGGCAGGATCACCCCGTGCGGGCCGAGCGTCGCCCCCTGCGCGAGGACGACGGTGTTGAGGCTCATCACGCGGTCGTGGAACAGGTGGGTCTGGACGATGCAACCGGGCCCCACGGTGGCGCCGTCGCCGAGGCGCACCAGGTCGGCCTCCGGCAACCAGTAGGTCTGGCACCACACGCCGCGACCGATGCGCGCCCCCATCCCTCGCAGCCACCACACCAGCGCGACCGTCCCGTTGGCGGCGTCGGCGAAGAACGGCGCCGCCAGCATCTCGGTGAAGGTGTCCGCGAGCTCCCCGCGCCATACGGCGCCGCTCCACAGGGGGTGCTCGCCGGCCCGGAACCGGCCGACGAGCAGCCACTTCGCCGCGATGGTCACCGCCGCGGCGATCGCGCCGGCGGCGAGCAGCACCGGCCCGCCGAGGGCTGCCGCGAGCCACCAGCCACCCGCGAGCACGAGCGCCTGAAAGGCGAGGAGGGTGCCGAGCGCGAGCGCGCCCACGGCGAGGGTCGGCACGGCGCGGCAGGCCTCGACGGCGGCTCGCGCCCAGCGCAGCCGGGTGGGGGGCTCGTAGGTGCGACCGGGGTCGTCGAGGGTGGCGGCCCGGGGCAGGAGCACCGGCGGGCTGCCGAGGTAGCTCGACCCGGCGCGGGTGCGGTTGGGGGTGGCGGAGAGCACCGCGACGAGGCCGTTCTTCGGGACCGTCCGGCCCGGCGCGGTCATCCCCGAGTTGCCCACGAACGCGCGACGACCCACCTTGGCCTTGGCGACCCGGACCCACCCACCGCCGAGCTCGTACGGGGCGACCATGGTGTCGTCGGCGAGGAAGGCGCCGTCCTTCAGCCGCATCATGGTGGGCACGCCGATGACCGTGGAGATCTCCGTGTCGTGCCCGACCTTGGCGCCGAGCAGGCGCAGCCACAGCGGGGTGACGATCGAGGAGTACAGCGGGAACAAGCCGGTGCGCGCGGCGTCCATCAACCGTTGGACGGCCCACGCCTGCAGGCCGACGCGCGAGGACACCGGGTGGTACCCCTCGGTCAGGCCCCGGCCGAAGAGCCGCACGGCCCCGAGGACGAGCAGGGCGTAGGTGACGAAGACGACGACGGTGGCGCCGAGCCCGGCCGCCAGCGCCGGACCGGCTGCGCTCGACAGCGACGTCGCCGGGCGCACGGCCCAGCCGACCAGGACGAGACCGACCGCTACGGCGAGGGGCCCGAGCAAGGCGATGCACGCGCCCGTCGCCCCGTAGGCGACGGTCCACCACGGCGAACGTCGCGACCGTACGGGCCGCTGGGCCGGCCAGGGGTGGCGCGCCTCGTGCGCTTTGGCCGCGGGCGAGCCGATCCAGTACTCCCCGGCGCCGGTCGCACCGTGCACGGCCGAGCCCGCTGCGACGTCGGACCCTTCCTCGACCCGCGCCCCGGGGTACAGCACGCTGCGTGCGCCGACGGTGGCCCGCGCGCCGACCGCGATGCGGCCGAGGTGGACGACATCGCCGTCGACCCAGTATCCGGACAGGTCCACCTCGGGCTCGACCGCGCAACCGTCGCCGAGGGTGAGCATGCCGGTGACCGGCGGGACCGTGTGCAGGTCCACACCGTGGCCGAGCCGCACCCCGAGCGCCCGCGCGTACACGCCGATCCAGGGCGCACTGGCTGGCGTGACGGCACCGAACCCCTCCGTCAGCCGCTCGGCCGCCCACAGCCGCAGGTGCACCGAACCGCCGCGGGGGTGGTCGCCGGGGAGCACCCCCGCCAGGAGCAGGCGTGCTCCGAGCGCGCTGATCCCCATCCGCCCCAGGGGACTCACGGTGACGAGCCACCCGGCGGCCAGCCACCACCACGAGACCTCGACCGCCCACGGCACGGACCACGCGGCGTCGAGCACGAGGTTGAGCGCGGCCAGCACGGTGAGCCAGCGGAGCGCGACCAGGCCCCGCAGGGGGAGCAGGGCGAGGAGCTGGATCGCCTGGCTGCGGGCGGGCACCGGTCGCACGGTGCGGGTGGTGGCGGTGGTGGCGTCGCCGCTGTGGCCGGGCCACCGGGACTGCAGGTAGGCGGCGAGGTCGCCGACCCGGGGATGGTCGTAGACCTCGGCCACGGTGGCCTCGGGGTACCGGGTCCGTAGTGCGGAGACGAGCTGGGCGGCGGTGAGGGAGCTGCCCCCGCGCGCGAAGAAGTCGTCGTCCTCGTCGCTCGGGTGGACCCCGATCACTGTGGCCCACTGCTGTCCGACCCACTTCGCGGTGCCGTGCAGGGTCGAGCCCGGTCCCGCGGCGTCGAGGCCCGCGACGGGCCAGGGCAGGGCGTCGCGGTCCACCTTGCCCGAGGTGCGCGAGGGGATGTCGTCGACGACGGCGAGCAGGGGGACCATCGAGCCGGGCAGTGCGTCGCGCAGCCGGGCGAGCAGGTCCGCCGTGTTCAGGCCGCCCGGGCCGGCGGGCACCACGTACCCCACCAGCAGCGTGGCGCCCGACGGGGAGCGCCGCACGGCGGCCGCGGCGCCGGCCACGCCCGGCAGCGCCAGGAGGGCGGCGTCCACCTCGCCGAGCTCGATCCGGTGCCCGTTCACCTTCACCTGGTCGTCGGCCCGGCCCCCGAAGACGAGGCCGTCGTCGTGCCGCACGACGAGGTCGCCCGTGCGGTAGGCGCGGTCCCAGCCGAGGTGAGGCATGGGGGCGAACTTCACCGCGTCGAGGTCGGCGTCGAGGTACCGCGCCACGCCGACCCCGCCGACGATCAGCTCGCCCGTGCTGCCGTGGGGGACCTCGTTGCCGTCCGGACCGACGACCGCGAGGTCCCAGCCGTCCAGCGGGAGCCCGATCCGCACGGGTTCACCGGGACTGAGCAGCGCGGCGCAGGCGACGACGGTGGTCTCGGTCGGGCCATAGGTGTTCCACAGCTCTCTGCCCTCGCGCGCCAGTCGCTCGGCGAGCTCGGGCGGGACGGCCTCGCCGCCGAAGATCAGCAACCGGACGCCGTCGAGGCAGTCCACCGGCCACAGGCCGGCCAGGGTCGGGACCGTGGAGACGACACTGATCTCGCGTTCGACGAGCCAGGGGCCGAGCTCGAGCCCGGCCCGCACCAGCGCGCGGGGTGCGGGCACGAGGGTGGCCCCGTGGCGCCAGGCCAGCCACATCTCCTCGCACGAGGCGTCGAACGCGACGGACAGGCCGGCGAGCACGCGGTCGTCGGGGCTGATGGGCGCCGCTCGCAGGAACAGGCCCGCCTCGGCGTCCACGAAGGCGGCGGCGCTGCGATGGGTGACCGCCACGCCCTTGGGGCGTCCGGTCGAGCCGGACGTGAAGATGATCCACGCGTCGTCGTCGGGCCGCGGTTCCTCGGCCGCGCCCCGGTCGGGGACGGTCGGCGGCGCCGAGCCGTCCGGCCGCGTGACGTCCGGGCCGTCGCCCATGATGACGACCACGCCCGCCTCGGCGAAGACGCGCCGGGCCCGCTCATCCGGGTCGTCGGCGTCGACGGGTACGTAGGCGGCTCCGGACCGCAGCACGGCCAGGACCGACAGGTAGAGGCCGACCGTGCCGGACGTGGCCCGCACCCCGACCCGGTCGCCCCGCCGGACCCCGACCGCGGCGAGGCGGTCGGCCCGCAGGCGCACCGCCTCGGCCAGGGCCGCATAGGTGAGGACCTCGTCGCCGTCGTCGATCGCGATGGCGTCGGGATGGTGGGTCGCGGTGGCGGTGAAGATGTCGACGAGCGTGCGCGGCACGGTGGCTCGGCCCGAGGCCCGCAACGGGTCGGTTGCCAGCGCATCGGTGGACATGGGGAAAGGCTACGACGCAGGTCGGGCCGAACGGCTCAGGTCCGAGCCGCAGAGCGGGGGCTCGACGTCTCGCGTCGGGGGTTCGCTGAGGATTCATCTGGTGTTCATCCGATCGGGGGCGCGGGAGCCTCAGGTGCGCGGGTCGGGTGCCGAACATGGAACCGTGACCTCGCGAGCAATCGATCGGCCGGCCGTGCCAACGCCGTCGCCGTCGCCGTCGGGCACCTTGGGTTGGGTGCGCGACAGCGCCCGAGAGAGTGTTGCCGGACTGCTCGGTGACATTGCTGTGCCTGCCGTCCTCGTCCCGGGGGAGGTCACCGCAGCCGAGGTCGATGAGCTCTTCCGGCGGGATCAGGGTCTGCATTGCGTGGTCGTCCAGAGCTTGGACGGACCGGTCCTGGTGGATCGATCGTGGTTCGAGGCCGCCATCACCGGTCGGCTCGGGTACGGGCGGCTGCTCCATGCCCGCAAGCCGATCCTGGCGATGATCGCCGAGGACACGCTGGTGCTGGACCACCACACCACCGTGGAGGAGGCGGCCGCGGCGGTGATCTCCCGGCGGGTTCCGGGTGCGAGCGCCAACGCGGTGGTCGTGACCTGGCCGGACGAGTCGCTCGGGGTGGCCCACGTCTCGGCGATCTTCGAGAGGCTGGCGCGCCAGTACGCGTACCAGTCCTGGCACGACCCGCTCACCGGGCTCCCCAACCGGCGATACCTGATGGAGCAGATCCGGGTCGTGGGGCAAGCGCATGCCTCCGGTCAGCAGGCGTGGCATGCGGTGCTGTTCTACCTCGACCTCGACCGGTTCAAGGACGTCAACGACCAGCTCGGGCACGGCGCCGGTGACCAGGTCCTGGCCGAGTTCGCGCGCCGGATCACGGCGGCCTCGCGCCACGACGACGTCGTCGTCCGGCTCGGTGGAGACGAGTTCGCGATCCTCACCGCCACTCCTCTCACCGTGACGCAGAGCGAGGCCTTCGCCGCTCGGCTCGTGCTGGAGGCCGCGGCCCCGTTCGTCGTGGAGGTCACGGACAGCTTCGGGGTCTGCGCCGAGAAGGTCGTGACGATCGGCGCGAGCGTGGGGGTTGCGCACACCGGCGGGACACTTCCGGCCGTCCTGGTCACGTCGCTGGACGTGCTGCTCAAGCAGGCCGACATCGCCATGTACCGCGCCAAGGAGCACGGTCGGGGACGGGCCGAGCAGTACCGACCCGAGATGCGCACCGGCCTGGAGGCGACCGAGACCACCCAGGCCCGGCGCCACATGGAGCGCGCCCTGCGCACGGCGATCGAGAACGGTGCCCTTGCGGTGCACTACCAGCCGGTCGTCGAGCTCCCCTCGGGTCGCATCACCGGCGTGGAGGCCCTGGCGCGGTGGAACGACCCGGTGCTCGGCAACGTCCCGCCCGACCAGTTCATCCCGCTCGCTGAGACCACGGGCCTGATCCTCGACCTCGGGGAGTGGGTGCTGCGGGCCGCGTGCCACCAGGCCGCCCGGCACACCTCGGGCGTGCAGCGGGACCTGACGGTCTCGGTGAACGTCTCCCCGGTCCAGCTCGCCCAACCGGGGTTCGTCGACGTCGTGATGGGGGCGTTGGCGGACTCGGGCCTGCCCGCGCGCCGGCTCTGCGTGGAGGTCACCGAGACCGCCGCGATCTCGAACCTGGCCGAGACCACCGCGCGGTTGTGCGAGCTGCGCCGGCGCGGGGTGCAGATCGCCCTGGACGACTTCGGTACCGGCCACTCGTCGTTGACGATGCTGCGCGGGCTACCCCTGTCGATCGTCAAGATCGATCGCTCGTTCGTGGCGAAGGTCACCCGCAGCGCGCAGGACGCCGTGCTGGTCCGCCTGGTGATCGAGACCGCACACACGCTCGGGCTCCGGGTGTGCGCCGAGGGCATCGAGGACGCCGAACAGGCCCAGCAGCTCGTCGCGATGGGCTGCGACCTGGCTCAGGGCTGGTACTTCGGGATGCCCGAGCCGGCATTCGAGCGGTCGTCCGCGACCACCATGGCCGTCTCGCGGGTACGGGGAGCGCTGGTTCGTGGCCGGTCGAGCGTCGGGCCGCTCGCCACCGGAGGTGAGATCAGTCCCAACCGTTCGCGGGCAGCCCGTTCGACCAGCAGGGGGACGTAGTCGCGGACGCGCCCATCCAGCCGGGCGTGCTCATCGCGCACCGTCGTGCGTACGGTCGCAGGCGGTTCGCTGTGTCGTCGGCGTCCGTTCATCTCGTTCGCGTCGTGGCGTTCGCTGGGCGCGTGGTGTGCTGGAGCGCCGAATCGACCCGACCGAAGGAACGTCCATGGCCTTCACGACGCCACCGGCACCACAGGGTCGCAAGCAGTACGTCGTGCGCCTCACGATCGAGGTCACGGGACGCAACCCCGGCGAGGCTGCGCAGGCAGCACTGCACCAGATCCAGCACGATGGCCTGGCGAACGCGAGTCCCCGCGTCGCGGAACGTGTCGACGGCGCGACACGCTGGCCCGCGGACCTCGGGGCTCGGCACGCCGACGCCGTGGCTGACCCGGTCGGCCACGAGGCCCGGGAGGAGCTCCAGGGCAATTTCCTGGGCTGAGCTCGGTCGACCTTCGGCGGCCGGGACGCTACCCGGCCGCCACGGTGGTGCGGTTCAGCTCATCCAGCGGCGCCGACGCGGGGCGCTGATCTTGTTCCACACCGCCGAGATCCGCTCCTCGAGGTGGGCGGCGCGCGCTTGCTCGACGGCGTGGAGCCGCCCGTACGTGAAGGAGCTCTCGCCGGCCGCGGAGGCCTCGATACCCGTGTTCAGCAGCAACGCACCACGCTTGAGAAGATCGTCGTGGTTGGCGAGCAGCGACTGGAGCTCCTTTGCCGAGCGGGCGAACTTGTCCGCCGAGCCACCCATCGTCGGCACGACGACATCCGCCGCGTAGCGGACCCGGGCGCTGGCGGTGAAGGCCGAATGCAGGTGCCGGTCTCGGTCCGCGCCGGGCAGGGCCGACGACGCCGCTTTCCAGGCCTTGGCCAGTCGTTCCCAGTCGTGGCGGACGAGCCCCGGCAGGACCCGGACGGCGGGTTTGGCGGCGTCCTTCGGCAACGGCCCCGCCGCGACCAGCGCATCAAGGGCGTCGAGAAGTCGGTAGTAGCGCACGGAGCCGAGTGCCTCGAGCACCCGATGGTGCGCGCCGGCACGCTCGGCGGCGAGACTCGTCGTCAGACGCTCAGCGACCGGTCCGAGCACGAGGTCAGCGGGTTCCCGAGCGACCAGGTCGGTGAGCCCTTCGCCGGCGGTCTGGGCGTCGCGATCCGCGCCGAGGAGCCCGGCCAACCATCCCAGCTCGGTGCGCATCAGCTCGCTCGGCCCGCGCTCGAGCACGGGCCGAAACGTCGCTAGCGCGGCGCGCAGCTGACGGATGACGACGAGCATCTGCTGCGCGGCACCCGGTTGGTCTCGGCGAACCCGGGGGTCACGCACCAGGAGCAGGTCGCGGAGGGAGGCAAGGTGCTCGCGCACCACCGCGCCGGCGCAACGTGGGTCGAGCTGGTCGTCCGGGGATTCGGCCGGTGTCGCGACCAGCCGGTCTCCCAGGGCGCGGGTGAGCTTGGACGGCCACTGCGGGGAAGAACCCCCAGCGGATCGCAGGCGCGTGAGCGCGCGGGCGAGCAGATCGCGGTCGCCCTGGACGAGCTCGATGTCCCATTCGCGCCACGCGTCGACGACGGCTGCGGTCGCGGTGGGAGTCGTGGACGTCACCGCGTCGTCGGCGACCTCGAGAAGCACCCGTCCGTGCGCGTCGCGCAGTCGGCGCACCGTGCGTGCCGTGCGGAGCGTCGCCACGGGTTGGAGGGTCGATTCCCGCACCCGCGCCGCGATCACCGCGGCAAGGCCGGCCGGGACGCCCGAGGCTTCTTGTCCGGGCGGGGCCCGCACGTCGAGCCACTCGTCCGCCGAGACCGGCACGTTCAGCTGCCAGCCGTCGTCGGGCCCTCCGGATCGACGGCGCAACGTGATGCGAGCCTGCGTCAGGCGGAGATCGGGGGTGTCCCAGTGCGCTGCCTCGAAGACATACCGCTCGCCGGGGTCGGCCGAGGCAACGCCAGGCAGTCCGGAGAGATCGGGAACGGCAACCTCAGGGGGTGCCTCGAGCTTGGCGTCGATCTGGCGGTGGTGTCCCATGCCGCGAACCCTTCGCGTCGGTCAGCGGAACTTCAGCGGTGGAAGGTATTCGAACGTCAGGGAGCCGTCCTCCCGGGGCCTGACCCTCCAGGCGGCCCCCTTCTCCGTAGCGCGCGCCGGCGCGTCGATCCGGCCCGACGACCGCCCGGCGTCGAGCAGGGTGTGCAGCACCTCGCCATGGGTGCACAGCGCCCACGGCGCGGACGCGTTCCCCAGGATCCAGGTCATCAGCTCGTCCACCCCGCCGTCCACGGCGAGCAGCGCCTGGTCTTGCACCGCCACGCCCCGCGCGGCCGCGAGCGGCTCGACGGTCTGGCGGCACCGCACCGCCGCGCTCGACCAGACGGCCGACACCTCGTCATCGGTGAGGGATCGGACCAGGGACTCGGCCTGGACCAAGCCGCGGGCTGTCAGCGGGCGCAACCCGTCGTCCCGGTCCCAGTTCGCCTTGTGGCCGGCATGGGCATGGCGCACGAGAATCACGTGGCCAACTCTAGGCGCGCGTCCCGGGCGAATCCTGCGGCGGTGTTCGATGCGCGCTCGGTTGTTTCACTCTCGATGGAAGATTTCATCTCGCGTTCACCGGCGAGTTCCGCGGCCGCAAGGTCAGGGTTGCCCGCGAGCCCAGGCCCGCAGGCAACCCGCCGCCTGTGCGTGACTCATCCCCACCGTCGGCGACGACGAACTCTCACCGCGATCAAGGCGGGGGATGGTGCGTTTGGTGCTGGTGTCGCGGCCTCGTCTTGCACCCTCCCTTTCGTGCTCGCTCCGGTGGATCCGCCCAGGCCGGTGTCGAGGTCCCGATCGGACATCGATAGCACCGTCTATGCGCTGGGGCCCGGTCAGTAGGCGAAGTGGATCTGGCTGCGGTGGTGGGTCGGCTTCTCGATCTCGTCGACGATCGCGAGGGCAAAGTCGGGGCCTTCGATCGCGGAGCTGCCCTCGGCGTCGAAGAGGGCGACGTCGGTGCTGGTCCGGTAGGTGTTGCGGGGCTCGCCCTGCGGGGTGTAGGCGCCGAAGGCGGCGCCGGGGCTGACGAAGAGCCAGTCGAGGTTCTGTGGCGTGCTGGTGCTCAGGGCGGTGAGCACGGAGTCGCCTTCCCTGGCCTCGGCGGCGAACTCTGGCGGCAGGTCGCCCTCGGCGAAGCGCGGCGCGCCCGGGGCCGGGCGCAGGGAACTGAAGCCGCCGACGACGATCAGTCGGGCACCGGCGGCGGCGGCGAGTTCGGCCAGGTTCGTGTAGGTGGCCACCAGGGTGCCTTCGGTTCCGGCACGCGGGGAGAGGGCTCCGATCACGACGTCGGCTCCGGTGACGATCTGTTCCGCGTCGGCGGCGGTGCCCTGCACATAGCTGGCGCCGTCGACGGGCTCGGCCGGGAGCGAGCGGCTGAGTGAGATCACCTGATGCCCGCGAGAGGTGGCCTCCTTCACGATCGACGATCCGGCGTACCCGGTTCCCCCGATGACGGCGATGGTGCTCATCTGTTTGTCTCCCCATGTTGTGCGGTGCGCTGGCGGATCAAGCCAACTCTGGTTACCGTAGGTGACCAGACCACCGTTGGGAAGAAGGCACTTCTTGGTAACCACATGCGCGGGCGTCTCCGCCGCTCCGGGCGGCGACCCATACCAGCAGGGCTGTCCGACCCGGCGCATCTTGGATCGGATCGGAGACCGCTGGACGGTCCTGGTCGTCGGGGCGCTCGGCGACGGTACTGCGCGCTTTTCCGAGCTCAAGCGCCGGATCGAGGGGATCTCGCAGAAGATGCTCACCCAGACCCTGCGCGAGATGGAACGCGACGGCCTCGTCACGCGCACCATGTACGCGCAGGTGCCGGTGCGGGTCGAGTACCAGCTCACCGACGCCGGGATGAGCCTTCGCGGCCCGCTGAAAGCACTGGAGGAGTGGTCGATCGAACACCTCGGCATGGTCATGACTGCCCAGCAGGTCTACGACCAGCCCAGCTAGCACGCGGCGGCACCGAACTCGCGGGCACGGGGACACGTAGACGACACGCCGCTCCGGTGAATCGCCGCGTGCCGGGCCGGTGGGCTCGGTACCGCGAAAGAGGGGCGGCCGACGAGCGGGCCTACACGGACGGCACCGTGGCGGGCGTCGCGTGGGCGAGAGCCCAGGCGAGCGCGTGGTCGGCGACCTCTTCCCAGCCTGGTTCGGCGCAGATCCAGTGCGACCGGCCGGGGAACTCGTAGTACTCGGTGATCGCGGGCGACTTGGCGTAGTGCTTCGCGTTCGACCTGTTCACCGACGGCGGCATGATGTGGTCCTTCTCGCCGCCGATGAACAGCAGTGGAGCCCGGTCGGCCGAGTAGTCGACCCACGTCTCCTGCTTTCCCGGCTTGAAGTTCGCGATCAGGCCGTACGCCCACACCCAGTGGCCGGGTGCCGGGATCGCGAACTCCTGCCATACGGCGTCGGACTCTTCGCGGGGGAGGGTGTTCGCGAACGCGTAGTGAAACTCCGAGGGCGTGAATCCGACCGCCTTGCGGAAGTTCGCCGGGTTCTTCAGCGCGGGGAAGAGGGACTTCACCTGCGAGGGCGGGTTCACCCGTACCCCCTCGGTCGGTGCAGAGTCGACGACGACGGCCGAGGCACCGAGGCCCCTCGCCAGGAGAAGCTGGGTGAGCGTGCCGCCGAAGGAGTGACCCATGATGATCGGCAGCCTGGGCAGCGCCTCGATGTGCGCGGCGATGTGGTCGACGGTCTCGGGGACTGTCAGATCGGCGATGATCTCGGGGTTCTCCCGAAGCGCCTCGACCTCGATCTCGAAGCCGGGGTAGCCGGGCGTCAGCACGGTATAGCCCTTGGCCTCGAAGCGTTCCTTCCAGCCGCGCCAGCTCCGCGGCGTCATCCACAAGCCGTGGACAAGGACGATCGTGTCGGGCGCGGTGGTGTCGGTCGGGTGGGTCATCGTGGTTCCCTTCGGGTCGCGTGGAGGGGTCAGGAGTCGATGAAGGCGAGCAGGTCGGCGTGCAGCCGATCGCGTTCGGTGTCGGGCAGCCCGTGGGCGCCGTCGGCGTACACGGTGAGCGTCGCGCCGGCAATCGCGGCGGCCGAGCGCCTGCCGCCGACGTCGATCGGCACGATCTGGTCGTCGGAGCCGTGGATCACGAGAGTCGGCACGTCGATCTTCGCGAGGTCGACCCGGAAGTCGGTCGCCGAGAACGCGGCGATGCACTCGTAGGCGCCGTGGTGGCCGGACGCCATGGACTGCAACCAGAATGCGTCGCGGACGCCCGGGGAGACGTCGTTGTTGCGGTTGTTGCCGAAGAACGGTCCGTCGGCGAGGTCGCGGTACAGCTGAGAACGGTCGGCCGCCTCGCCCCCGCGGATCCCGTCGAAGACCTCGGCCGGCAGCCCGTCGGGGTTGTCGTCGGTGCGCAGCATGAGCGGGGGGACCGCCGAGACGAGGACGAGCTTGGCGACGCGGCTGGTCCCGTGTCGTCCGACGTAGCGCACGATCTCCCCACCGCCGGTCGAATGCCCGACCAGCGTGAGGTCGGTCAGGTCGAGGTGGTCGATGAGGCGCGCGAGGTCGTCGGCGTAGGTGTCCATCTCGTTGCCGTGCCAGGTCTGGCTGGACCGGCCGTGACCGCGCCGGTCGTGGGCGATGGCCCGATGGCCGTGCTCGGCGAGGTAGCGGGCGGCCGCATCCCACGCGTCCGCGTTCAAGGGCCAACCGTGGCTGAGAATCACCGGCGTGCCGGCGCCCCAGTCCTTGTAGAAGATCTGGGCGCCGTCGTCGGCTGTGACGTGGGACATCGAAGCCCCCTCTCTCTTGAGTGGATGCCTCGACGCTGCTGCACGGGTGGGTGACCTCGAACCACGTGGTGCACGTAGTGTCGCGGTTTCAGGGCGACGTGAGGTGCTCTGCGAGCTGGCGGCGGGAGGTCACGGCGAGCTTCCGGAACACCTTGCGCAGGTGGTAGTCGACGGTGTTCGTGCTGATGAACAGCGCGGCGCCGATCTCGGCGTTCGTCTGCCCGTTGGCGGCCATGCCCGCGATCGTGGCCTCCTGCGGGGTGAGGCCGCCGTCTCCCGGTTCGTTCCGCAGGACGTGCTCTCCCGTGGCCGCGAGCTCGCGCCGAGCCCGGTCGGCGAATGCGGGCGCGGCCACCCGTTCAAAGATCGCCAGGGCGAGGCGCAGCTGTTCACGGGCCTCCCGGCGACGCTTCACGCGGCGCAGCCACTCGCCGTACAGCAGGTGCCCTCGGCCGAGCTCACCGGGCGCGGTCGTTCGCCGTAGGTGCTCGATCGCGCGCACATAGCGGTCTTCGGCCTCGGCGTCGGGCGCGAGCAGGGCGGCGGCGCGTTCGGCCACCCCCCTGGCCCACGGGGTGCCGCTCGCTGCGGCAAAGACCGCGAGGCGGTCGGCCGCCGACCGCGCAGCCGCGGAGTTCCCGCTGCGCACCCCGGCCTCCACGAGCTCGGGCAGCTGCTGGTAGCTGACCTGCAGGAATGGTGTGTCGACCATGGGCCGCAGCCGTTCGAACGCGTCGCGGTAGTGCCCGTCGGCGAGCTGACGGACGCTGAGGCCGGTCATCGCCACCGTCCACGCCCCGCCGAATCCCGTGGCGAGGATCCCCTTGGCGATCAGCTCGACCTGCGTCGTCGGCGCCCCGGCCCACGCGAGGTACGAGGCGTTGACGACCTGCTCGGCGTCGTAGCCGATCGCCGTGCGCAGGTCGCGCACCTGCTCGATATAGCGGCCCGACGCCGCCGGGTCGCCTCGCACGAGCTCGACAAGGCCGAGAAGCCAGAGCGTCGTGTCCAGCACGCGCAGGAGCCCCGCCGCCCGGGCCACCTGCGCCGTCCGCTCGAGCAGCTCGACACAGGCGCGCTCATCCCACAACGCCATGGTCAGCGCGATCCCAAAGTGCCCCAGGTCCAGCAGGTCGGCGTCGTCGGCTGTCTGGAGCATCTCGACCGCGGCACGCATCGACGGGACGGCTTCCTCGTACGGCAGCAGGATGTGCGCGCTGAGCGCACGAAGGGCGACTGCATGCGAGCCGTCGGCCACGGCCACCCCTTCGGCGAGGCGTCGCCCGAGCTCCGGCAGGGTGAGGTCCTCCATCGCCCACTCCGCCGTGAGAGCCATCTCGAACGCCCGCACCAGGGCTCGTTGCTCGAGCTCCGGGGCGACGCCGTGGAACAGGTCCGCGGCGCGCAGCAACGTCGCCGCTCCTCCGGTGATCCCGGCGGGGTCGGCCACGAACATCGCGAGCATCACCCGCAACGAGCGCGCCCGGCCCGCACCCACGGGATCCAGACCTGTCGCATCGAGTCGATCGAGCAGCCCGAGGGCCATTCGTGCGCCGCCGGCAGCTGCCGACGCCTCGGCCGCGGCCAGGAGTCGGCCGTCGCGGACCGGACCGGCCGGGGTGAGGTCGGCGGCGCGGGAGAGCAGGCGCGCGCGCGACGCCGACCCACCTCGCGCCCCGGCGTCGTCGGCTGCCTGCTCCACCCGCGCGGCTACGGCGTCATCCGATCCCACGGCCGCGGCGGATGCGTGCCATACGGCCAAATCGGGCCGGCCGAGCTCGTCGGCAACGTCCCGCAGCGCCCCGTGTACCCGCAGCCGATCGGCGGCCGTCATCGCGTGGTAGACCGCAGCCCGAACGAGGGGGTGGCGGAATGTGACCGTGTCGTGGACCGACGCCAGGCGGGCCCGCTCCGCGCCGGCTGCCGCTCCGGCGGGCACGCCCAGCCGCGACGCCGCCCGGTCGATGACGATCGCGTTCCCGCTTGACTCGGCCGCTGCGACGCGCAACCAGAGCTGCGCGACGTCGGGAATCTCCTCCACGAGGCCCAGGTAGTGCGTCTCGAGGCGCAAGCCGATCGGCACGGGCATCGGTGATATCCATGAGTCGGTGAGCTGCCGCGCCGTGAACTCACGACCCAGGTCGATCAGGGCGAGCGGATTGCCGAGCGTCTCCTCCGCGATCTGCCGGGCGATCAACGGGTCCAACGGCCCGCTCGCCGACCGGTCCAGCAGCTGCACAGCAGAGACTGGATCGAGACCGCCGAGATCCAGCCGCGGCAGCCCCGCGGCGGCGACGTCTACCCGGGCGTCGTGACGTGTCGTGAGCAGCAGCGCGATCGACTCGGCCTTCAGCCGGCGCGCGACGAAGGCGAGGATCTCGAGCGACTCGGCATCGACCAGGTGCGCATCGTCGACGACGCACACCAGAGGCTGGGCGGCCCCCGCAGCCGCCAGGAGCGAGAGCATCCCCAGCCCGACGAGGTAGCGATCAGGCGGCGGCCCGCCATCAAGACCTGCCGCGATGCGCAGCGCCGCCACCTGCGTGGCAGGCAGCTCCTGGAGATGCGCAGCCATCGGTGCGCCGATCCTTTGGAGCGCCGCGTACGCCATCGTCGATTCGGCCTCGTACCCGTCGGCGCGCACCAGGCGCATCCCGCCGGCGTTGCCGATCGCCTGGTCGAGCAGGGCGGTCTTTCCCACGCCCAGGTCACCCCGGACCAGCAGGGCGCCGCCGCGACCGTTGCGGGCACCGCCGATCAGCGAACTCACGCGATCGAGTTCGCTCCTGCGTCCGAGGATGGAGCCGTCGGGGGTGCCGATGACTCACCCTAGACACGGTGTGCAACACGGTGCGCGCCGAGTGACAGCGTCCGGTCCGTCCGTCCAGGCACTGACAGCGCCCACCCCCGGTATGGCGCACAGCGCCTCGCCAGCACCCCGGCCAAGTCTCGGGTGCTCGCTCGGAGTGAAGTGACCTGGCGCCGCAACGTGCTCGAGATCATGACGGCACCGCTCAAATCGGCGTGTGGCGGCGTGCGGCCTGCGTTCCTCAGAATCCGCTTCCGATTTGGGTTCCCTGGAAGGGTGTGTCGAATCCCAGCGTCCCCGTCGGGTCGCTCTCGCCATTGCCTTCGTACCGCCAGAACAGCAGGTCGCCGTTTTCTTTGACCCCGTAGAAGATGACAGCTCGTCCGCCTTGATCGGTGGACCCTCCGAAGAGGTGACGGAAGTCGGTGAAGCCGCGCCCGATCTGGTTTCCGGAGTTGTTCCCGACTTCCGTGAATCCGTTGCTCCCCGTCGGGTCGTGCTCGCCGTGGCCGGTGTAGCGGAACCACAGCAGGTCGCCGTTCTCGGGAACCGCGAGAAATGCACCGCCACCGACCCCGACGATGTGTCGGAAGTTGCGGAAGCCGCGGCCGATTTGGTTTCCTTGGTTCGGCCCTTCGAAGCCCAGCGTCCCTGAGGGGTCATGCTCACCGTTGCCGCTGTACTGGAACCACAGCAGGTCGCCGGCCTCGTTCACGAGGAAGATCGTGGTCTTCGTGGCGTGACCTTCACGGGGCGACACGAAGAGGTGTGGAAATGTATGGAAACCGTTCCCGATCACAGTCCCCTGGTTGGGGCCTTCGAACCCCAGCGTTCCGGTCTCGTCCTGCTCGCCATTGCCACTGTACTGGAAGTAGGTGAGGTCACCATTTGGCTGGACCGCGAGAATGATTCCGTCGCCGCCTCCGGCCATGTGAACCATACTTCCAAATCCGCGGCCGATCTGGTTGCTTGAATTGTTGCCGGGTTCGGTGAAGCCTTTGGCCCCCTTTGGATCGGGTTCGCCTCGTCCGGTGTAGCGCCAGAAGCGAAGGGCTCCGTCGTCTCCGACGGTGAAGAAGCGACCGACGAACGGAAGTCCGCTGTCGACCGGCGTGGTTCCGTTCCCGCCGTAGAATATGTGCTTCATGCTCATTTCCGCATCCTCCCCCGTGATGGACACAACGGCTGCAAGATCGCGCGCAAGGAACAAACCACTTCTAGCGGGTTGGGTGCGGAGGTGTCAAGGGCGGACTCGAGGGTCATTCGCCGCCTCGCGCGGAGAGTGGCTCACAGCGACGTGACGACTCCGGACGGCGCGGCGATGGCTCTACGCGCTGATCTGGTCCGTGACGTGGTGCGTCGGACGACCGCTCACGCGAGTCGTGGACCACCACTGTCGCTCCGCTCGCAGAAGCCCCAAGTGCTCACGGTCGTCCCGCCGAGGATCCCCGGCCAAGGCAGGAAGTCCCGCTTCTCGTGCCGCTCTCACCCGCACGGGGTGGTGCGGCGCCCCGGTGGCGTGGGGAACCTGGACCTTCGAACCGGAACGACGAGAGAGGTTGACGGCGATGTCACACTCGGCCGAAGTGGCGGTTCCGGTGGAGGTGGGCGACCACGAGGCGCGGCGGGTTCGCCGACCAGCGCGCAGACCGCACTCCAGCAGGGCCGAACGCGTGGCTCACGGCAAGGCGACGCGGGCCGCCGTCCCGCTGGAGTCCCACGCTCTCCTGTCGTCGAGCGACCTGCGCCCCGACCCGGTCGAGCTGCTGGCACGCCAGGCGGCCAGCCGGGTCCCCGAGCTCGTCCCGATCCGCTACGGGCGGATGCTGGTCTCGCCGTTCACGTTCTACCGCGGGGCCGCCCTGGTCATGGCGTCGGACCTGGGGGGCACGCCGCACTCGGGGCTGAGCGCGCAGCTCTGCGGTGACGCGCACCTGAGCAACTTCGGGGTGTTCGCCTCGCCGGAGCGCCACCTGGTCTTCGACGCCAACGACTTCGACGAGACCTTGCCGGGCCCGTTCGAGTGGGACGTCAAGCGCCTCGCGGCGAGCCTCGAGATCGCCGGGCGGGACAACGGCTTCAAACGCAAGGAGCGACGCGCCGTCGTGCTGGCGGCCGCGCGCGGCTACCGGGAGGCCATGCGCACGTTCGCCACCCAGACCAACCTGGAGGTCTGGTACGCCCACCTGGACCTGGACCAGGAGCTGCCGGCGATCCTCGCCCAGCTGAAACCGGCCCGAGCGAAGCTGACCGAGCAGGCGATGGCCAAGGCCCGCACGCGGGACAGCATGCAGGCGTTCAACAAGCTGGCAAAGGTCGAGGACGGACGGGGCAGGATCATCAGCGACCCGCCGCTGATCGTCCCGGTCACCGAGCTGTTCTCCGACGAGGGCGCGACGGAGCTCTTCGGTCAGCTGAGAACGCTGCTGCGGTCCTACCGGCGGTCGCTGCAGTCCGACCGCAGACACCTGCTCGAGGAGTTCACGCTCGTCGACATGGCTCGCAAGGTGGTCGGCGTCGGCAGCGTCGGCACCCGGGCGTGGATCCTGCTGATGGAAGGCGTGGACCAGGCCGACCCGATGTTCCTGCAGGCCAAGGAGGCCCAGGCCTCCGTCCTGGAGGACTTCGCCGGGACGAGCCTGTACGCCAACCACGGCGCCCGGGTGGTCGCCGGACAGCACCTCATGCAGGCCAGCTCGGACATCTTCCTCGGCTGGCAGCGCACCAAGGGAATCGACGGGGTCGAGCGGGACTACTACATCCGCCAGCTCCGGGACTGGAAAGGGGCTCTGCCGCCCGAGGAGATGATCCCCGGCGGCATGGCGATCTACGGCCGACTGTGCGGCTGGACGCTCGCTCGCGCCCACGCCCGCTCCGGTGACCGCCTGGCGATCGCCGCCTACCTCGGCGGCAAGGACACCTTCGACCAGGCCATCGCCGACTTCGCGACCGCCTACGCAGACCTGAACGAGAAGGATCATGCCGCGCTGCAGGCGGCCGCCGACGCCGGGCGGATCACGGTCCAGACGGGGCTGTGAGCCGGCGGCACGCCCGGGCTATCGGTACTCGGGGTTCGGGTGGTCGAAGCGCTCGCCGGCATCCCATGCGCTGCGCTGGTTGCCGTGGGC
>NZ_SDWW01000053.1 GCF_004168625.1 Pengzhenrongella frigida | reverse complement strand
CGCGAAAATCACACCGCGACGACGGCCACCGCGCCGTCACGACCGCGCGCCGGCACCCCGTGAAAGATCCGGGCTAGGACGAGATCGCCTCGAGCAGCTCGCCGACCTTCTCCTCCGGCACGTGCCGTGCCACATCGGCTTGGCTGACGATGCCGACCATGTCGTGCCCGTCGATCACTGGTAGGCGGCGCACCTGGTGCTGGGCCATCGTGTGCAGGACCTCGTCAACCGGGTCATCGGCTCCGATCGTGACGGGCTTGCCCTCGGCCAGTTCGCTGGCGAGGGTGGACGCCGGATCGCGGCCCTCCGCCACGCACTTGATCACGATGTCGCGGTCCGTGACCATGCCCTTGAGACGGTGGTCGTCACCGCAGATCGGCAACGATCCGACCCCGAGGTCACGCATCTTGCGCGCCGCATCGGCGAGAGTCTCGTGCTCGCCGACACACTCCACGCCACCGGTCATGATTTCTCGCGCAGTCGTCATGGGACGTCCTCCTGTTCTCCCGAGCGCGTTCGCGCCCCGATGGGCTGTCTGACCAGCGATCAGACCAGTCAAGTCTGGTCGACGCGGTCGCGCAGCGCGCGCCGACGGCAGGGCCGCGCTGCGTCATCGGCCGCATCGGGACTCCGCTCAGGACAGCGGCGACGACGAACGGTGCGACGCGTACACGACCGGCCGGCAAAGAAACGGGCCGGCCGGTCGTCTCGATATCTAGATGTCCGCGCCCGACTCCGGGTCCAGGTCGACGTCCGACTCCTCGTCGACGCGGTCGAACCTCGGCCGGTCGGGGTACCGATCGGCGTCGGTTCCGGGGCGGGCGTCCCCGCTCTCGACCGATTCCGGCTCGTTGACCCGGTCAAACCTCGGCTCGTCCGGGAACAGGTCCGCGTCCGTGCCGGGGCGGGCGTCGCCAATCCCCACCGATTCCGGCTCGTTGACCCGGTCAAACCTCGGCTCGTCCGGGAACAGGTCCGCATCCGTGCCGGGGTGGGCAGCCCCGGTCTCGACCGACTCGGGCTCATTCTCCCGGTCGAACCTCGGCCGGTCTGGATACAGGTCCGCGTCGCTACCTTCCCGCGCCCGGGGGACGTCGTCCTCTGTGGAATCGAAGCGGTGAACCTCCATGGCACGCTCCTTCGCGTTGGTGCTGATGGTCGACCTCGACGCTACGACAGCCGCGCTCGTTCGGCGCGCTGGCTCTGGCTCCGCAGCTCCCGGCCACGGCGGATGTCCTCGGCGTCCGGCCGCGTCCTTCTCGATCGCTGACGCCCACGCTCGATCTCGGCCAACGAGCCGTACCTGCGGTCGTGGCTGCCGAAGTCGGCCACGGAAACCGAACCCGGGCACCTGGGGTCGCCCGCGCACCGCGGTGGTCGTCAGCCGTGCAAAGCCCTCCAGGCGTCGCTGATGAGACGCTCGAGCACCTCGAGGTCGATGTCGTCGAGCCGCTTCACGTAGACGCACGCCATGCCGGTGGTGTGCGGACCGAGGTCCGCGAGCAGGGGGTTGACCGGCTCGTAGCCGTTGTGGATGCCGTAGATCGTCATGGCCGCCTTGCGCGGTGAGAAGCCGACGTCGAACCAGTCGTTGGTACCCAGGGTGTTCGTGTACGTCGATGAGCCGAATCCGACCATCGTCGGCCCCCACATCACCGCGGGCTGCTGGGTCACGCGCTCCATCAGGGCGCGGAGCACGTGACCTTCCGCTCGCCGGCGAGGGTGCTCCACGGCGTCGAGGAAGGCGGTGACGTCTTGGTCCGTGGGTCGGGTCTTCGGGGCGGCCATGCCCCGAAAGTAGCGCCGGGCCGGTACTTGTCAAGGCGAAGGCCGACAGCGGTGCAGCGCAGCCGGCGTCGCGCCGTATCCTCGTGCAGCCGACGACAGTGCGGCGAGCCGAGATCCTCACCGCGTTGACATCGCTGCTGTGCCAGCACGCTGAGCTCACACGATGATGCGAGACGTGCCCGGTGACACCGTGCGCGGCCCGTCGGGAAGAGACGCTGATGAGTTCTGTGCCGCGGTCGATCCGTCGCGCGACCCGGACCGGGCGTGCGCCGCTCACGAGTCTCGGCATCCCGTTCGGCCTGGCCGGCCTGGCGGGAACCTGGACGATGGCGGCGCGCGCGGGCTTGGTCACGAATGTGATCGCGGAGTTGCTGTGGACCGTCGCTGCCCTCGCCTGGGTCGTGGTCGTCGTGAACTACCTCGCGCGCTCCCGCAACCGTGGCGGCAGCATCGCCGCCGACCTTCGCGACCCGGTGCAGGGGGCGTTCGCCTCGCTCGCTCCGACGGCGGCGATGCTCGTCTGCACCCACTACGCCGCGTACCTTCCCCGTTCCGGTCGGATCGCCACCAGCGTGTTCATGGTGCTCGCGCTCGTGTTCGGGGCCTGGTTCCTCGCGCAGCTCGTCCAGCACCAGCGGAGCATCGATGCGGTGCACGCCGGCTACCTGCTGCCCACCGTCGCCGCGGCCTTCATCGTCGCGCAGGGCGCGGGCACGTTCGCCTGGGGCACCCTCGCCGTGGCGGCGATCGCCGTCGGCCTGCTCACCTGGCTGATCATCGGCACGGTCGTGCTGGCCAGGATGGCGTTCCGGCCAGCTCCACCCGCGGCCCTGCTGCCCACCTTCGCGATCTTCTCCGCTCCGCCGGCCGTGGCGGGCAACGCCTGGTTCGCGCACAACGGCGGTCAACCCGATCTCCTGGAGACGATGCTGCTCGGCACCTTCGTCGTGCTCATCCTCGTGCAGGTGATGATGCTGGGCACGTACGCGCGGCTGCCGTTCCATCTGGGCTTCTGGGCGTTCACCTTCACCGCTGCCTCGAGCGGGACCTATGCCGTGCACTGGCTGGCGCTGTGGCACAGCGCGGGCTACGAGCTCTGGGCCTGGCTCGCGGTGGTGATCGTCACGGTGCTGATCGGGGGCATCGCGGTGCGATCGGTCGAGGTGCTACTCCGAGCCCACGCAGCATCCCGCGCCACCACGCCTCGCAGGCCGCGCAGATGACAACGGTGGCCCGGATCCTGCGCGAATCCTCGGTCCTCTGACGATCACACGACGCTCTGGCGGGATGCCGGCGTAGAACCGCGGCCCGAACCCGCCGGCCACCAACGGGTTGCGCACCGGTGAAGAGTGAAGAACGAACGTCACGCGCGGAACTGGTCGTCCTCGTCGCCACGGTGGATGACGGTGAGGGACCGGCGAAGGGCGGTCACCACGGTGCCGGTCACCAGCAGGTCGGGGTGCGAGACGGCGTCGGGCGGGTGGGCCCGTAGCGTGGTGGCGAGGTGGTCGACGGCGTCGGTCGCCGTGGCGGTGAGGTCAACGTCGGACCTGCCCGCGGTCACCGCCCGCACCGCATTCGCCAGGGCGCGCAACGCCTGGGCTGCAGGGAGCCGGACCTGAGGAGCCGACCCCAGTGAGCCCCCGCCGCAGTCGTGGTCGTCGAGGAGCAGGCCGAGATCCTGAACGAGAAACCCGAGCTGTTCGAGGGCCTGCGCCTGGCGGTGCAGGCCTCGCAAGGTCTCGCGCTTGTTCCGCGCGCGCCGGTTCGCGTCGGCCGCCTCGCCGGACTCGCGCACGGCGGAGCGCATCTCCCCGAGCAGGTGGTCCAGGTGCCCCTGGCTCGATCGTTCGGTTCGCGACGTGGAGTCGGCGGGCGGGCAGTAGTAGTCGGCCAGCGCGTCGAGCTCACGAGCAAGGGTGTCGCGCAGGTCCGTGAGGGAACGCGCCGACCGCTGCAGCGGGAGTGCCGGCAGGATCAGGTTCACCCCGACGGCGAGAACTGCGCCCATCAGCGTCAGGCCCGCGTACGCGAGCACGTAGTCCTGCTGGTCGGAGCTGCCGACCACGAGCGTGAGCAACGCGGCTGTCGGGACCCATGCCCCCTGGGATCCCAGCCACCGCATGCCGGCGGCGAGGATTCCTACGGCGACCACCAGCGCGACTGTCAGGACACTGACACCGAGCACAGCCTCGGTCAGCAACGCGATGACCGCACCCAAGACAATGCCTGCCACGTTGCGACCGGCCTCCGTCATCGACCGGTGGACGGTCGGATGGATGGCGATGACCGCGCCCAACGGGGCGTAGTAGGCATACGTCGCAACGTCGTCCGGCAGCAGGCGCGCGGCCACGAACCACGCGGCCGCGGCCGCGAACGCACCCTTGAGTGCGAGCTGGACGCGAGCATGGCGAACCACGCGGTCCGCGCGGCGCACGACAAGCGCCCGGCGGCCGAGGCCGCCGGGCGCTTGCAGCACAAGATCAGCGACGACGGCCCCCGAGCATACGAGCGGCCAGCGTCACGCCAATGACCGCAAGAACAACCTGGAACAGGATCTCGACCCAATCGATCCCGGCGGTATCCGCCGAGGAAACCGCACTTGCGAGGGCCGTGCCCAGCAACGCCGCAACGATTCCCACGAGGATCGTGACGAGAATCGAGATGTTCTGCTTGCCGGGCGCAAACAGGCGCCCAAGCAGTCCGATGATTGCGCCGATGACAATGGCGGTAATGAATCCTGAAACCGTCATGTGAGTCCCTCTCGCGAGAAAACGAGGGCCGGGCTCGGCCATCGAGCGAACGAAACTACACGAAGCAAGTATCGCTTGCGAATTTGTTGATCGCGCGTAGGTGCGTTATGAGTCCGACCACGAGACGACAATCTGCTCGCCGGACCACACGCTGGTCTCGCGCTTTAGCGGCGGAGTGACATAAAGTCATGGTGACCCATTGAAAAGAGCCTCTGAACTGGGCGAACGTCAATTGTTCGCGGCCACATCAGATCAGTTCGAGCTGACCCATTCTGGCGACGAGGACAGCGGGCTCTACCCTCGTCTGACCGTCGTGAGATCTCGGGCCTGCGTGGCCGCACCGGCGGCCGGTCAGAGGGCTCGAGACATGCTCCGCCGCAGGCTCCAGGTGCCCAGCGCGAGCAGCACCGCGGCCATCGCGACGAGGACGCCGAGGGCGGGAAGGATGTCGACGAGCGTCCCGTCGTGGCGCTGGATCTGTGCGAACGCGTCGTAGGCCCAGGCGTGGGGCGTGACATGGGCGATGGTGCGCAGGGTGTCCGGGAACAGCTCGAGCGGCAGCATGCACCCGCCCAGCGCCCCGAGGACGAGGCCGAGTCCGATGCCGATTCCGGACGCCGCGCCGTCGTTGTCCAGGAGCGAGCCGATCAGCATCGCGGCGCCCGCGGCGACCGCGCTGAAGGTGGCGAGCACGAGGAGCGAGAGCCAGATGTTGCCCCAGCTCACCCGGAACAAGATCGCGGTGGCCAGCATGATGTAGGCGCCCTGGAAGAGCGCGATCGTGAAGCGTCCGAACGCGTGACCGGCGAGGGCCTGCCCGGTGGAGACCGGTGACCCGAGGGTGCGGGACATGACGCCCAGACGGCGGGTCTGGATCAGGGTCGTCGCGCCGGCGAGCGAGGTGAGGAACACGAACAGCAGCAGCTCCGCGGCCGCCCCGAGGTCGAACTGCCCGAGCCCGGCGAACTCCTGCGTGATGCTGTCGACGTCGACCACCGTGAGCTCGGGCGGCGTGCTGGCCGCCGCGGCGTCGGCCAGCGCCGCCCGCGCCTGGGTGTCGCCGATGCCCGCCCCGACCAGGGCCGCGACCTGACCTCGCTCGACCGAGAGGCCCGCGACGGCGGTCCGGACCCGTTGCAGCGTCGCCTGCGTGCCCTGCTGGGTGCCGGGGACCACCTCGAGGTCGACCGGGTCGCCGGCGTCGTACGCGGTGGCCGCGGCTGGTGAGATGAACAGCCCGACGTCGGTGCGCCCGCGGGCCACCTGCTGGCGCACGGCCTCGGCGCCGGCGCGGGTGACGGTGACGTCGTCGTCCTCGAGGGAGGCCGTGATCGCGTTGTTCAGCGCGCTGTCGGTCCCGCTGATCGCCACCCGACCGTTCCCACCGCCGCCGCCGAACTGCGTTCCGATCACCAGGACGAGGAGCAGCGGGAAGAGGAAGACGAAGAAGATGTTCGACCTGTCGCGCAAGAAGCGTCGCAGCTCGACGGCGGCGATCGCGCGCGCGGCCCTCACAGGTCCCGCCCCCGATCCGGTACCAGCCGGGAGGCCGCGAGGCCGACGACAGCGAAGGTGAGCATGATCGCCACCGGTACGCCGATGTCGCCCAGCCCGCCACCGCCCGAGGTGATTCCCAGGCCGCGGGTGAAGGCGGCGATCGGGTTGAGGCCGAGCACGGTGTCGAGCGCGCCCGTGGCGGTGAGCGGGAAGAACGCGCCACCGGAGATGGCGAGCACGAGCGCCAGGATCGTCTGGAGCGCGCTCGCCTGCTCTGCGGTGCGCGCCGCCCGGGCGATGATGAACATCAGCGACGTCGCAGCGGCCACCGCGCACACGATGAGCACCGCCACGGCCACCGGCGAGCCGAACGAGACGCCGAAGAAGATCGAACCGGCAGTCAGCAGCACCCCGGTCGCGACGAACCCGAGGATGAAGCTAACGAGGCCCTTCGCCGTCACGATCAGTCCCGGTCGCATCGGCATCGAGCGCAGACGCGCCAACGTCCCCTGTTCGCGCTCGGCGATCAGGCCGAGGACCCCGAAGCCGACCGTGAACAGCAGGAACAGGCCGGCCTGGCCCGCGACGAGGGCGCCGGCGATGCTCAGCTGCTCGTTGGCGGCCTCGCCCTCGGTCAGGTTGAGGCCCGCCGCCTGGGTGGCCGCCTGCTGGGCGAGCGCCCCGAGATCCTCGGCCGGCACTCCGCTCTGGGCGCCCGCGGCGGCGGTGACCGCGCCCGCGGAGAGCTGGGCGAGCACCCCCTGCATGACAGTCAGCAGGATGTCGGACTCGAGCCCCGACCCGTCGCCCTCGGTCACCGCGACCACGGTCTCCTCGCCCTGGCGCACCGCGTCGCCGAAGCCCTCGGGGATGACGACGCCGAGCTCGGCCGTGCCGGACCTGGCCCGGTCCCGCGCCTCGTCGGCGGAGACCTCGTCGACCGTGACGTCGACCCCGTCGACCTGGGTCAGCGAGGCGATCAGGATCGGGGCGAGGGTGTCGTCGGCCGGGGCGGACACCGCGACGGTCACCGGGTCCAGAGACTGGTCGGCCGCCCCGCCGAGGGTGAGGTTGAAGACGAACATCAGGGCCAGCGGGACGACCAGCGCGAAGATGATGACCGACCGGTCGCGGACCCGCTGGCGCAGGTCGGACGCGGTCATGGTCCAGAGCTGTCGCATCGTCAGTCCCGCAGGGCCTTGCCGGTGAGGTGCAAGAAGACCGACTCGAGGTCCGGCCGGGTGATCTCGACCTCGCTCAGCGTCATTCCCGCGCCCGTCGCCGTGGTGACGATGCCGGCGACCGCCGTGGGCGCGTCGCGCACCGTCAGGGTGAGCGTGTGCCCGTCGGCGGCGACCTGCTCGACGGCGGGCAGGGCGCGCAGCGCCGCCTGGGTCGCCGCGCTCTGGCCCGCGCCGGCCAACCGAATGTGGTCCACGCCGCCGGTTAGCGTGATCAGCTCGCTCCGGGTGCCCTCCGCCTGGATGCGCCCAGAGTCGATGATCGCGATGCGGTCGCAGAGGCGCTCGGCCTCCTCCATGTAGTGCGTCGTGTAGAGCACCGCCATGCCACCGACGGAGAGCGCCTCGACAGACTCGAGGATCGCGTTGCGGGACTGCGGGTCGACGCCGACCGTCGGCTCGTCGAGGATCAGCAGGGTGGGCTCGTGGAGCAGCCCGATGGCGATGTTGAGGCGGCGCTTCATCCCGCCCGAGTACTCCTTCGTCGGGTCCTTGGCCCGGTCAGTCAGCGCGATGATCTCGAGGACCTCGTCGATGCGCCGGGACAACGGCTGGCCCCGCAGCCCTTGCAGGCGACCGAAGAACATGAGGTTCTCCCGGGCCGTGAGCTCGGGGTAGATCGCCAGGTCCTGCGGCACCAGGCCGATGTGCCGCTTGACGTGCACCTCGCCCGGGCCCATCGGCTCACCGGCGACGGTCACCGACCCGGAGTCCGCGGGGATGAGACCGGCGGCCATCGAGATCGTGGTGGTCTTCCCGGCGCCGTTCGGGCCGAGCAGCCCGAAGGTCTCGCCCGGGTCGATATGGAAGGAGACCCCGTCGACGGCGGTCAGGTCCCCGTAGCGACGGACCAGGTCGCGGGCGACGAGCACGTGCCCGCCGCCCAGATCGTCCTGGCGTGAGTGGTTCGCTGCCACGTTCGGGTGCCCAGTCTGTCGTCGCCCGGTCTGTCGTCGCTCAGTTTGTCGTCGCTCATCCGTCGACGACGCGCGACGCAACCAGTCTGGCATCGGGCGCGGAGCGTGTCAGGTCGTGCGCCGGATCACGCCATACGCACCCGCCCGCTCCTGCCTTGACGGCCGCGGCCGCACCGCCGCCGACAAACTCAGATCGCACGCGAGTCTTGACAGCTCGAAACCGACCGATCTAGCCTTAATCAATTGAACGGTTGATCAAGGAGTTGGTTGTCGAGCGATGGAGAGCGAGAACACCGAGGGGCTCGACCGGGCGTTCATGGCCCTGGCGGATCCCGTCCGGCGGCGGATGATCGCCCGGCTCAGTCGGGGTCCGGCGTCGGTCAACGAGCTCGCCGAGCCGTTCGAGATCAGCAAGCAGGCGATCTCGAAGCACATTCAGGTCCTCGAGCACGCTGGCCTCGTCACGCGCACGCGGGACGCCCAGCGTCGGCCCGTGCACTTGGATCCCCGCACGCTCGAGTCACTCACCGCCTGGATCGACCGGTACCGCCTGCTGCACGAGCAGCAGTACCGGACCCTGGACGCCGTCCTCGGTTCGATCAGCACCGACCAGCCCAGCACCACCCGTCCCAGGAAGGACGACTGATGACCACCAACGCTGTCACCATCACGGCGCCCGAGGGCCTGCCGTTCATCGACATGACGCGGGAGTTCGACGCCCCCGTCGAGGCCGTGTACCGCGCCCACACCGAACCCGACCTGCTCACGTTGTGGCTCGGCCCGCGCGGGTACGACATGACCATCGAACGCTTCGAGATGAAGGCGGGGGGCCGCTACCGCTACCTGCACACAGACCCGGAGGGCGTGTCGTACACGTTCAACGGCGTCGTGCACGTCGCCCGACCAAACGAGCTCATCATCCAGACGTTCGAGTTCGAGGGCTTCCCCGACATAGTCAGCCTCGAGACGATGCGCCTCGAGGACCTCGGTGAGGGTCGCACCCTGCTGTCCGCCCACAGCGTCTACCCGAGCGTCGAGGCCCGGGACGGGATGGCCGCAAGCGGCATGGAGCAGGGCGTGACGGAGGGCTACGAGAAGCTCGACGAGGTCCTCGCGAACCTGTCCGTCAGCCACTGACCGAACCGTGTGCGCCCAGGCTCAGCCCGGCGCCGACTGCAGGTCGGGCACCCGGTCCGTGAGCTCCCCGATGAACCCGGGGAGCTCACGGTCGATGTGCGCGTAGGCGCGATGCTGGCTCGGCTGCGCGACGTCGAGATCGAAGACGATCGCTGCGGGGCAGGTCGAGCACGTCACGGAGAGCGGGTGAGCGGAACGGTCTCGGGTCCGGGAGGTGTCGACGTAGATCCCGACGGGGATCACCCGCCCTGATCAAGTCTCCGCGCCCCGCACTACCCACTGACCAGCACGTCCGCCCTGCGCGCACAGTGCGACGCTGGCCTCGACGTGCGGGCACCAGCGAGCCGACCAGCTCGACCCGCGAAGGCGGCCTCCGAAAGATGGGGGGATTCCTACGGGAGTGCGCACTCACGCGCGATGGAGTTTGGCCTGCTCAAGGTCCCAATACTCGATGTCGAACGACTGGCCCTCTGTGATCGCCAGGTAGGTGCTGAGCGCTTCGGCCGCTGCGATGACGCGGATCGTGTGGCGATAGATGTCCTGGACGATTCGGGCGTCCTTGTCGGTTCGACCCAGGCTGACGATCCCCAGCACGGGGTCGAGGATGACACGGGGCGCCGGATCGAGCATCGTCAGCGGAGTTGCCGAGCGGCTCTGGTTGCGCAGGAAGTACTCCGCATACGCCTGCGCGTAGCCGTCGACGTCTGCGCCGACCTGCGGCACACGCTTCGTGCGGATCACGTGTTCGAGGGTCGAGGGGCCACGCTGGGTGATGTCGGTGACATCCGCGCGGCGCACGAACGCCGCGATCGTCGGGGAGACCAGCGCACACGCGATCAGCGGCGTGCCGGCGAGCTCGCTCCCTCGCACGGCCAGGGATCTGAGCCCGACGGGCGCGTCCTTCCAGCTGAGCTCTGCCTCTTCCGGGTCATCGACGAACTCGATGCCCGTCCGCTGGAGGATGAACCGTTCGGCACGCTCGATCAGGTCGATCTGGCGCTCGTAGGCCTGCTGCGCCGTGTCACCGAAGGTGAAGAGCCCGTGATGCGCCAGCACGATCCCCCGCACCTCGCGCCCCTCGAGCTTGGCCCACTCGTTCTGGACGAGCTTTGCCAGCTCGAACCCGGGCATGCAGTACGGGAGCAGCAGGACGTCCTCCCCGAACACCTCGGCAACGAGCGCGTGCGCGTCGGTGTTGTCCGTGAGCGTCACGATCGGATCGGCGTGGGAGTGGAGCACTGAGCGGAAGGGGAGGAGATTGTGCAGGAGCGTCTCGATGGAGGGAGTGGCCGACACCGGGTCGAGAAGTGCCGCGCGCAGACCCGACACGAGGTCGGCATCCGTCATCGTGTCCCGTGCGAGAAGGGTGTCGAGTGCGGCGCGATCGAGCCCGGAGAATCCCTCGGGGCCTATCGTGCGCATGTCGAAGCCGGAGGCCTTCACGTAGATCGCCTGCCCGATCTTGACGGAGCTGTTGCCTCCACCATGAAGCACGAGGTAGGAGTCTGAGCCCAGCAATCGAGACGCCCGCGCACACTCGATGAGATCTTGGCTCAGCCCCTCCCCTACCGGGACGGCATCGGGATCAGTCGAGCTCCATCTGGTGCGCATGGCGCATCCTTTCAATCCGAGTGGCCGCCCGCACCGGTAGGTGCTCTGGGGCGGGCGGCGTGCGCCGAAGTCGTCAGTCCTCCGCGTCACCCGACAGGTCGCGATACTGCTCGAGCGCTTCGACGGGTTTGAGGTCGCCGTGCACCACGCTGCGGACAGCCTGGATCATCGCCACCGGGGCCTGCCGCTGGAAGATGTTGCGCCCCATGTCAACGCCGGACGCCCCCTGGGAGATTGCGTTGAATGCCATGGTCAGAGCGTCGAGCACGGGGAGCTTCTTGCCGCCGGCCATGATGATGGGGACGGGGCACGCGGCGGTGACGGTCTCGAAGTCCTTCTCGCAGAAGTAGGTCTTCACGACCTGAGCGCCGAGCTCGGCGATCATCCGGGTCGCGAGACGAAGGTAGCGAGCGTCGCGCGCAAGGTTCGTGCCGACGGCAGTCACGCCGACGACGGGTATCCCCATCCGCAGTCCGCCGTCAACGAGCTGGGTCAGGTTGTGCACCGACTGGGTCTCGTGCTCGCCGCCGACGAAGACCTGGACGGCTACCGCTGCGGCGTCAATTCGCACGGCATCTTCAATGTTCATGGCGATTCGCTCGTTGGAGAGGTCTTTCAGGATCGACGGTCCGCCCGAGGCGCGGACGACGAGCGGGTTGCCGGCAGATGCCGGGATGACTGAGCGAATGATGCCTCGGGTAGCCATGAGTGCGTCTGCGTAGGGCGCGAGGGGAACGATGTTCAGGTCAACCCGCTCGAGCCCGCTCGTCGGGCCCTGGAAGTAGCCATGGTCGAACGCGAGCATGACCGTCCGGCCGTCAGTGACGTCGAAGATCCGGCCCAGGCGGTGTCTCATCCCGAAATCAAGGCCTGAGGCACCCTTGACGTGAAATCCCGAGGCGATCTGGGGGGTCTGCAGGTGGTACTGGTTGGCATCGATGTTGCCGTCGAGGTCGGCCATGGTGGTCCTTCCGTGCGTCGGGTTCCCTGTCTGAGCAGGGCCGGGGTGGGGGGGTGGGGGCACGCCGCCTTCAGGAGGCGAGCTCCGGGAGCGGATCGCCCGGGACCCACGGCACCTGAACGCCGTCCAGCGGGTCGTACGGCGCTTTGATGAAGATCGCCCGGAAGACCGCGTCGGACTCGTTGACGAAGTAGTGCTGATCGCCCGGGTCCATCTGGCAGACGTCGCCAACGGTGACGCTGAAGCGCTCTCGTCCGTTGAGCCAGAGGGTCGCCGAGCCCTCGATGACGACGAATGTCTCTTCGATCGCTCGGTGATAGTGATTCGACGCATCGTCGCCGGGGCGCAGCCGCACGACACCAAGATCCGTTCGCGGGCCACGGAGCAGGTATCCGGGTCCGAACTCGCCAAACCGAAACTCGGTCTCGCCTAGCCGACGACGTTCCATCGCGTTCGCTCCTCCTTCTAGGATCCGGGCGCTTGCCACATGGGGGTGGTGACACCCGCACGCATGAGCTCGCGCTGAGCCGCGTATGCGACCGACCAGCGCACTCTCACGGGTTCGTACTGCTCGTGCCGGGCTGCGTCGGGCTCGACGTCGCGTGCCCATCGGACCCAGGCCCTCCCCGCTTCGGCCGGCGTCGCATAGGCCCCCGTGGCGGCGGCCGCGCAGGCGGCCGTGCCCTGCGCCGTGGCTTCGGTGACCACCGGTACCCGGACCGGGCGTCCGAGAACGTCCGCGACGATCTGTGTCCAGACGGCGGAGTTGGCCGCTCCGCCGGCGAAGACGACGGGAGCATCGTCGGCGACCGGGGTGAAAGCACTGACCAGGGCCAGGTTGGAGTGCGCGACGATTGCCGCGTTCTCGAGCAACGAACGGAACATCGCTGCCCTGAGACGCGGACCGCCGTCGAGGGACAGGTTCAAGAAGGACGGCGCCGCGTGGGTCCAGTGCCGGTAGTTCATGACGTCCGAGAAGATCGGGATCACGCCGTCCGATCCGATAGGGACCTGCGCAGCGGCTTCGGTGAGCACATCGAGCGGGTTGCGGGCTGCTGCACGTGCGGCGGCCACCTCGGGGCCGGCGAAGGTGTCGCGGAACCAGCGCACCGCGGTGCCCGGGTGGAAGGCGATCGCCTCCGCTTGCCACAGGCCAGAGACCGCCGCCGCATTGACCCGCACGGCGAGGTCGGGGTGCGTGAGGGGACGGCCCATGTTGACGTTGAGCTGCCAGAACGTGCCGCCGGTCAGCAGCACCTGCCCGGGCTCGGTCTGGCCGAGGCCGAGTGCCGCGAGCTGGGCGTCACCACCGCCGACGGCGATGGTGGTCCCCTCCGCCAGGCCGGTCGCTTCCGCTGCGACGGCGGACAGCCGGCCGACCGCCGACCCCGGCTCGACGACCTCGGGCAGAAGGTCGGGCCGCAATCCGCACAGGGTCGCAAGTTCGGGGTCCGCGGACCGACTCGCAAGGGACAGCATCCCGGAGGTGGACCCGTTCGAGGGTTCCATGAACCGGCCGCCGCCGAGCCGGAAGAGCACCCACTCGCTGAGCATGAGCACGGTGTGAGCGCGCTCGTAAAGCTCGGGTCGGTGCCGGGCGAGCCACACCAGGCGTGGTTGCGTCGCGAGGGCGAATGTCTGACCGCTTCGGCGGTAGACCTTCTCGACGAGTCCCGGCTGGCTCGCCAGGTAGGCGACCTCGGCGTCGGCCCGGGAGTCGACGTTCGCGCAGGCCCAGATCTCTCGACCTCCGGCGTCGAGGACCACGATCCCTTCACGCATGGCGCTTGCGCTGACGGCCGTCACCGACCTCCCTGGGATCCCCGCGATCGCAAGGGCTTCGCGGACGCACTCGACGATGAGTGACCAGTTGCGATCGGTCGCAAAGCTCATCGATCCCGGGACACCTGGCTCGGGGTCGTGCTCCCACTGTCGCGAGGCGGCCGCGGTGAGCGCTCCCTCGAGCGTGAAGAGCGCCGCGCGGACGGAACCGGTGCCTGCGTCGATCGCGAGGACGTGGCTCATGGTGCGTCTTCCGCGAGGAGCGCGCGTGCGACTTCTTCGGTGGTCACCAGCACGTCCAGGAATCCGCCGCGAAGGGCGCCGCTGATTGCCGCGCGCTTGCTCATTCCGCCGGCGACCCCGACGACATTGGGGATGGCCATCAGGTCGTCCATCTCGATGCCGATCCGGCGACGGTGGATGGGGAGATCGACGAGCTGACCCTGGGCGTCGTAGAACAGGCCGAGCACGTCGCCGACAGCACCCGCGTCGGCGTAGCGCGCGAGCTCGTCTTGGGTTGCGTTCCCTACCTGTGCGAGTGTCGCTTGACCGGTCATGGATCCGATCCCGACGATCGCGTGGTTCGCCCTCCGTGCCATCTTGAGCACGTCCTGGACCTCGCTCTCGGCGCGCAGTGCGGTCGCGAGTGCCTCCGAGGAGGCGAGGATGGGGGTCGGGAGGACGGCGTCGAGGAGGCCAGAACCGCGATCGTCGCGCGCCCGGCGCAGAGTGTTGATGTAGGCGCCGACGCCGCCGGTCAAGGTGACGGTGCTGACGTCAGCAATCGCGTCGGATGACAACGAGTCCATCGTCTGGCGAACGGTGTCTCCCCACCCCATCCCGAGGATGTCCCCGGGCTTGAGATGGCTCTGCAGGTACTGGGCCCCGCCCCGTCCCAGTCGGGCGTTCACGATGGCCTGGTTCTGGAGGTCGGTCTCGTCGGACGGCGGGACCAGCGCCTCCTTGAGCCCGAACTTCTCTTTGAGCTGACGGCCGACCTGGAACGATTCGTAGTAGTCCGAGTTGATCGTGAACCGAACGATGCCGCTGTCCCGGCACCTTCCGAGCAGCCGACCCGCGGATGCGCGCGAGATAGAGAGCCGCTTGGCAATCTCGTCCTGTGTGAGCTCGTCGACGTAGTAGTACCAGGCGACTCGAAGCAGCTGCTCCTCTGCGGCCCAGTCAGCGTCGCCGCGGACCCTCGATTGGCGTTCCATTTCTCTCCTCCCCGAAGCGGTAGGGCTGCGGGTGGGCGGGGCGAGAGCCCCACCCACCCGTGGTGCCTAGAAGTCGAAGTCGTTGATGTTGTCCTTGGTGAACACCACCCGCTCGGGCATGAGGATGATCCCGTTGCCGTCTGCCTCGTAGTCGTAGCCCTGCACCGAGTTCGGGGAGACCTCGAGGGTGCCCAGGCCGTCGACGTCGAAGGAGTCCCCGACGTTGAGCTTCTTGCCATCGAGCAGCTGCTTGGTCACCGCCACCGCGAGCTCGCCCTGCTTCGTGACGTCCCAGAGCCCAAAGCGCTTAATCGTGCCGCTCTCGATGTAGGGACGCATGACGTTCGGTGTCGAGAAGCCGACAACGTTGAGGTCCGTACGGCTCAGACTCTCGAGAGCCTGAGCGGTACCCGGGAGCGCGTTGGCGTCCGGTGCGAAGATGACCTTCAGATCGGGGTTCGCGTTGATCAGAGCCTCGGCCTGCTGCACCGCCAGCTCCGTCTGGTTCTCGGAGAAGACGGTATCGACGACCGTCCACGACGTCTCGTCGGCAATGATCTGCTTGGCCTTCTCCGCCCACTGGTTCTGGTCGGTCACGGTCGGGCTCGCGTAGTGGAAGGCGACCTCGACCTTGTCGGTCTTGGCGATGTCCACCTCTGCCATCTCCACGAGCATGGCCCCGAGCTGGTCCGCCGTCCCCTGGCTGATGTAATAGGTGCGGCACTCCGGGTTGACGTCGGAATCCCACGTCAGCACGAGGATGTCCTGCGCCATGGCCTTCTTGAACACCTGGCAGAGCCCGTCCGGTGAGACCGAGGACACGATGATCGCTTCAGCGCCCTGCTGGATCTCTGTGTTGATGAGCTCGACCTGCTTGGCCACGGAGGCCTCAGGTGAGCCGACGTAGGTCACATCGAGGCCGTACTTCTCGCCGGCAGCCTCGGCACCGGCGCCACCGCTCTCGAAGAAGCCGACGCCGGTCAGCTTCGGGATGAAGGCCACTCGGGGTGCGTCGGCAGCGTCTGCGCTTCCCTCGGCATCCGTGGTGGCCGTGCTGTCCGAGCACCCGGCCGTGAATGCCAGGGCGGCAATCGCGACGCTTGCGAACAAGGCGGAGGTGATCTTCATTGAACTAACTCCTCGTGTCTGTGCGTCCCCGCCGTGGCGGAGCGATGGGTGGACTAGCGGGTTCTCGTGCTCTGCAGAACATCGACCTCTGGCCCCTGCAGACTGCTTCCGGTGATCGGTGTTCGGGGCTTCCGTCGGCGTGCTCGCTGGTTCTTCAGCGTTTCGGCGGTGTGCGACGTCCACCAGCGCAGGCTGGCGACGAGGACGAGGGCGGTGCCGTTGGCCACGGCGACCTCCGACTCGGACATTCCTGCGAATCGCAGACCCTGCTGGAGGAAGCCGATGACGAAGGTCGCGATGATGACGCCGACGATCGTGCCTTCGCCACCGAACATGCTCACGCCCCCGATGACGACGAGCGTGAGCACCGGCATCAGCATGTTGGCGCCGATGTCAGCACGAGCCGACGCCAGGTAGGACGTGAGCAGCACGCCCGCGATCCCGGCGCCCAGCGCGGAGAGCAGGTAGGCGCAGATGGTGATCCGCGTGACCGCGAACCCGCTGTAGGCGGCGGCTTTGGGGTTCGCGCCGATCAGCCGGGCCTGGCGGCCGAAGGTCGTTCCGTGGAGGACCACCGCGAAGATGGCGGCCACGACGACGAAGATCAGGACCATGTTCGGGATTCCGACGGTCTCGCCGTTTCCGACGGCGACGAAACTGTCCGGCAGGCCGGAGATGCCCTCGAACGAGGAGACGTTGGCGAGGCCGGAGATCCCGACCGCCAGCCCGGCGAACAGAAACTGGGTACCGAGCGTGATGACCATCGGGTTCGCACCCGTGGCGACGATCGCGAGGCCGTTCGCGAGGCCCGCGAGGAGGGCGGCGAGCAGGCCCAAGCACGCTGCGAGCCAGATGTTCACGCCGTTCGCGAACGTCACGCCCGTGACGATGGCCGACAAGCTGACGATCGAGCCGATCGAGATGTCGATTCCGCCAGTCATCATCACGATGGCCAGCGGCAGGGCGATGATGCCGAGGTAGAGGAAGTCCGAGGTCGACGAGATCAGCCGACCTGCGTCGAGGAACCGAGGGTTGAGCGCCCCGAAGACCACCACCTCCACCATCAGGATGACGACGAGCGCACCTTCCCAGCGAGCAGCTCCGCGGAGGACTGCCTTGGCGACGTTCATGCCACACCTCCGGCGATCCGCTTCTCGGACGGAAGCGCAGCAGGCGCCGGGCGGTCACCCGGTGGGGGTTCCGGCGGCCCGCCGAGCTCGCGCTTGTAGCGTGCAGAGAGGCGACGCTTCTCCAGCCCTGCACGTACCCGCGCATCAGCGAAGAGAGCGAGCAGCAGGATGGCGCCGATCACGGTGTCTGCCCAGAACCCCGGTATCCCGATGAAGCTGAGCGAGCTGGTCGCGGTCGTGATGAACACCGCACCGAACGTCGCTCCGAGGATGGTGCCGACACCACCCGAGAGGGCCACTCCCCCGATCACGGCGGCGGCGATCGCTCGCATCTCGATTCCCATGCCGGCCTGGTTCGAGACGGAGCCGATCTGTGCAAGGAAGACGAGTGCTGCCAGCGCTGCGAGGGCGCCCGAGGCGGAGAAGGCGATGATCACCATGCCGTTCGTGCGGACGCCGATCAGGCGCGCGCCCGCAGCGTTGTCGCCCGTGGCGTAGAGGTGTCGACCCGCCCGCGTCCGGGACATCAGCAGCATCAGGCCGATGAGGAGGGCCGAGGCGCCCCAGACGATCACCGGCATGCCGAGCAGCTTGGTCACGGCGATCTTCTTGAACTCCGCGGGGATGTTCTCCACGGAATGGCCGCTCGTGAGGATGAACGAGATTCCTCGGTAGGCGCCCAGCGTGCCGAGCGTCATCACGATCGACGGGACGCGCCCGTAGGTCACCCCGATCCCGTTGACCGCCCCGAGTCCCGCGCCGGCCAGGATGACGACCGGGACGACCACGGCGATCGAGACGCCATCGCGAAGCATGCTGCCACCGACGATCCCGGTCAGGGCCATCGTTGAGCCGACGGAGACATCGATGTTCCGCGTGATGATCACCAGCGCGGCCCCGGCAGCCAGGAGCGCCAAGATCACGGTCGAGTTCGCGATCCGGGTCAGGTTCTCGTACTCCACGAATCGTGGTTGAGCCACCCCGACCCCGACGATAAAGATCAAAGCTCCCGCGATGGTGACAACCTCGCGAGCCTTCAGAAATCCAGGAACAGTCATGCCGAGACCTCGCTGTTCAGCGCGCCGAACGCAGCATTTCGCACGGACTCGAGCGTGATGGCCTGACCAGCGAGCTCGTCGCTGATGACTCCGTCGCGCATGATCAGCACGCGACTGCTCAGCTGAACGACCTCCTCGAAGTCGGAGGAGATCAACAGCACGGCCAGACCGGCGTCAGCGAGCTTCGCCACCAGGCGATAGAGGTCACCTCGCGCGGCGACATCCACCCCGCGTGACGGCTCGTCAAGCATGATCACCGTGGGCTTGGGGGCGAGGGCTTTCGCCAGCGAGACCTTCTGCTGATTGCCGCCGGAGAGATTGGCGACGTGTCGGTTGCGGTCACCGGGCTGCAGCGCGAGGTCGGTCGCCATCTGGTCGGTCAGGCGGCGGTCGGCCGCGCCGTCGATGAATCCCGCTTTCGCCACGGACGACATCACCGTGGAGGAGATGTTGTCGACGATGGTGCCGAGCAGGAACACCCCGTGCTCGTGGCGGTCCTCGGGAACGTAGGAGAGCCCCTTCGCGAGACTCCGTCGCGGTGAGCGGCGCTCGTAGTCCTCGCCCCGAAGCCGCACGGTGCCGATACCGGGGCGCAGGCCGTAGATCGTCTCCGCGAGCTCGGTCCGACCGGAACCGACGACGCCGGCAACTCCGAGGACCTCCCCCGGGTAGAGGTCGAGGCAGACGTCACGGAACCCGTTCCCGGTGAGGCCGTCGATGGTCAGGGCCGGCAACGTGCCCGGCTGCCGGACCGCTGCCGCTCGTTGGGGGACGTCCCGAAGCACCGAATCGGGAACCATGGCCATGACCAGCGCCGAGATCGAGGTGTTCGCCGTCGTCTCTGCCAGGACCGTCGCACCGTCGCGCAGCACCGTCACCCGGTCACAGAGGGCGAATATCTCGGGCATGCGGTGGGACACGTAGAAGATCCCGACCCCACCATGAGCCAGGGTCCTCAGCTGATCGAACAGCTGATCCGCTTCGCGAGCGGTCAGCGCCGAGGTCGGCTCGTCGACGACGAGGAGCCGAGCGCCTCGGAGGATGCCCCGAACGATCTCGACGAGCTGCTGGTCGGAGATCGACAGGTCAGATGCCCGTGCATCGAGGTCGATCGCGTGGCACAGAGATTCCACCACCGCGCGAATCTCGCGCCGGGAGGGAGGGCGCCGACCCAAAGACAGCTGGATGTTCTCCAGCACGGAGAGGTTGGGAAAGAGCTCAGGCTCCTGCGGCACCAGATAGACGCCATTCGCATGCGCAGAACGCGGAGTGAGGTGTTGGACCTCGCGTCCACCGATCACGATCTGACCGGCGTCGGGCGTCACCATGCCGGTGACGATCTTCATGAGAGTGGACTTGCCGGCTCCATTGCCGCCGACTATCGCGTGAATCTCGCCCGGCAGGAGATCGATGCTGACACCCTTAAGCACGGCCACCCCGCCGTAGGACTTCCAGATGTCAGTCAGGACCGCGACTGGTCCGGGTGAGTCACCCGAACTCTCGGTTTGCGCCACGTTGCGCCCCTCTCAACGTCATCGTGAGCGGATGCTCAGTTACTGAGCAGATGCTTGACGATAGATCGCTAGGCCGGGTTTGGCAAGGGCTGCCAGTCGTACCGCCGATCGGGCGTTCGCCGGGCGAATCCGCGCCCGAACTAGAGCCCATGACCTCGATCGCGGTTGAATGCGCGACGAGCCGACGTTCGTGCCTGCGCCGAGGAGCGGCATACAGACTGCCTCGAGCAGCGCCACATCATTGGTCAAGGCGTGCTGCCCGTGTCGCCCTCGAGCAGAAGGTGCCGCACCGAGGTTCACGACAAGCACAGGAGTGGTCCAGACCTACCAGCGAGCCCTGATCCTCGTTCCGGCGAGGACGGTCACGAGTCGGCGGACGTTGGAGATCCCTCCCCCGGTTGTCGACGGGCTGAATGCCCAACGGGCCCGCCAGAACACCAGTGCAGGCGGTGACAGGCAACCCGGCACCGGGTCAGGTTTCCTGAGGGCCCGCTGTGAGATGCGGATCGGGCCGTCTGGTGGAAGCCTCGAGTCACATGGCGATGAGGCGGTGCAACCGCATCCATCTGGGCGGCCAACCCTGTCTCACGCCTCACCGGAGTGGGCGATCGGGCTCCGGGCACGCAGTCGGCCACCACCACATTCGAGAACACACCCCCGTCCAACGAAGGGCGAAGCCATGTCTGCGCGAAAGCAAGCAGTCCTCCGCAACCCAGCGATCCTTCTCATCGCTCTCCTCGGCCTGATCGGCCTCGCCACGTCGGCCCAGGCCGTCCCGCGAACCGTCCTCAATCTGCCGCTGAACGAGACGTCCGGAAGGACGGCCGTCGACATCAGCGGCGGCGGAAACAACGGCACCTTCGGCTCCGGCATCACGGTGGGGCAGCCCGGCCCGTCCTACAAGTTCACGACCGGGCACGTCACGGTGAAGTCCAAGAGCGGCCTGAACCCCGGCACCGGCGCCTTCTCCTTCAGCCTGGACTTCGCCTGGAACACGACCGCGACCCGTCCGACAGCAGCGAAAGACTATGACCTCATGCGCAAAGGCCTGTCCTCGACTTCGGGCGGTTCGTTCAAAATGGAACTGATTCCCGCGCCCACGTGCTTCTTCAAAGGCGCGAACGCGAGCGAACGAGCCGTAACGAGCCCCGTCAGCGTGCTGGACGGCCACTTCCACAGCATCACCTGTCGGCGCGCCGCGGGCATGATTTCTGTCGCCGTCGACGGCAACGTCACCAGCCGACAGGTGTCGCTCGGCTCGATAAGCAATACCAGCTCGCTCACCATCGGCGCCAAGAACGATGGGGACGATCAAACCAAGGGATTTCTCCGGAACGTAAAGATCATTGTCGGCTGACCCGCTCGCCGACAAAATTTGAACCTGCGACCCCCTGCAAGGATCGATCCCATGTTGTATGGGTCCGCCCCTGGCCGAGCATGTCCGCAATAGGCCGATGACCTGGGCTTTTGCTTTGGCGGGCGAGCCGACGCGGCCTGAAAGAGACCGGTCGGGACCGAGGGTTTTTGCCCCGTAAATGCCCCGTGAACAATCCGCTCGGAGGTTGACCCGAAGATCGGTCCGAGCCATCGCAGACCGCCACGCGAAACTGAACTCTCGTGCGTGATCCTACCGATCGGATGGTGTCGGCACGAGTCCGCGTAGGCGGCCCGAGACCCAGCCAGTGTCTGTGTGGGGTCAGTCCTACTACACCGTCCAGGCGCCAGGGATCGCCCCGGGTTCGTCGTCCTCGCCGTCGGGTGCGCGCAGCTCGTCGGGCGCGCTGTCCGCATCGTCGATGCCGAGCTCCACGACCCGCGCCCACGCACGCTCCTGGTCCCCGGCAGCCAACCCCTCCAGCACGGGTCGCCCACCACGCGCACGCCCTCGACCGTGATCCGCTCGTCGTCCCGCCCCGGCCCGACCATGTGCCCCTGCACCAAGACGACACCGGGATGGGCTACAGCCGCGCTCAGAGCGGTGACGGCTCCTTCGATCCGCCGGCCCGACTGCGTCGGTGGGGAGATTGCGTTGACGGCGCTGACACTCTCGGTTTGATACCCAGCGGCGTGTGACCCAGGCGCGCCAGTCAGGGCTTCCTCTCACGCTGGGCTTTCACACGCCTGGCTCGCTGGCCTTTCACGCGCAGCTGCGTGAGTCGAACGACTCCGACGATCGCGACAACAGCAGCACCCGCAACAGCCGCGATCAGCAGCGCTGTTCCGAGCGGGACGGATCCGGTGAGGCCGAAGTACTGCACCTCGACGACGGCTTGGTTCTGCAGGATCAACACGATGAGCAGCACCAGCAGAACGAGCGCCACCGCGGTCGCAAACCACGCGGCGGCCGCGCGAGTAGTTGCGGGTCGACTCGGTGGGGTGTCCGTGTCAGCCGGACTTGGTGACGGCGGGATCGACGGACCACTCGGTCGGGATTGCGACTGCGACTGGTCTGAAGTCATGGACTTCCTCCGACCCCTGGACTGGGTGAGTCCTTCAACGGTACTGCTCAAGCTTCAAAGAGGCATCAATGCGCACCGCAGGTGCAGGGGCGACCGGCCCGACGCGACATCCAGCGCGATCCGACCACCCGACCGCACAGATCTTCGGGTGGGTGTGATCTTGCGCGGTGATCGGTGATGGATCCACGCGGCCGACACGATGACGGAAATGGATGCCTTCGACGGCGAAACGGGCTCCCAGGACCTATCCGGTTCTGCACACTCCCTTCCCGCCTTTGCCCCCGCCAAAGTACGAAAGGGAGGGGGTAAACCCGCGCCGCCGTGGCGCGGGCAAACAGGCAGGTCACGCCAGGAGGTGCTCCCTCGGATGGACTGTGCGGCCCAGCTCGCATACCGCGAACTGCGCCTCCGATGCCGGGCGCGCTGCGAGGAACGCGTTCGCATCGCCAGGGCACCGGACTGCGCGCGTTCCCGCCGATAGTCACGGATGTCGGGCCCGGATGCGGAGACGCCGCACGACAGCATCGCTCAAGTGGCGCTGATGGCGTGCGTCGTCAGTCGCCGAGTCGTGGGCCGGACGACTGGTCAGAGAGGAGCTTTCCGCTGAGGCTCCATCACCCGATGGGACCTCCGCCGGCCTTTGACGCCCGCACCTTCGAGTCGCCTCTTGACCGTCACGAGCTTGTAGACGAAGACCGCGACGGCGGTGGCTACGCCAGCATCGTCGAAGAGGCCGATCGGTCCAAGCATCACCTCAGGCAACACGTCGACCGGGCTCGCCAGATAGACCAACGCCCCGATCATCGCGATCAGCCCGCGCGGCGGGACGCGGTAGCGCCACATGACGAACCCGACGACGGCAATCCCGAACAGCGAGAGGACGCCGAGCAGCACGAGCACCACGGTCACCAGATCGGACGTGTCCACGGCGTCCACTGTGCCTCATATGTCGAGAACGGCTCAGCACCCGTGGGCGAACCCACCCCAACGATCCCCCAGACGGCCAAACGCCCCACGGGTGGAACTCGTCGTGCGTGATTCTGTGCGTTGTGGTGACTTGCCGTGCGCTGCACGGTGTCGTCCATCGCCTTCCTGTCGGGCGCCGCCGTGATCGTGGTCGGGCTGGAACGCCGCCAGCGACTTCGGCGACTATCGGGACCTGCCCGCGATGCCCCCAAAGGTCGCCAGCACGACGGCGACCCTCGCCCGCAACGCCGCGCATCTGGCCCCGACCTCTCAACGACAGAGCAGCCCCGGCCTAACGGAAACCGCGAGTGGGGTTGGCTTACGTTCGTACGCTGGCCAGATTTTCCCGGAGGAACTCGGTCCACTCCTCGATGGGGAGAGCCCGGGAGTAGAGGAAGCCTTGGGCACCCGCACAACCGATCGCGTCGAGGACCTGCCCCTGGTCGGGGGTTTCGATGCCCTCGGCGGTCACCGAGATGCCCAGCCGGGCGGCGAGCGCGACGATGCCGGCGACGAGGTGGCGGTCGTTGATGTCGGTGGTGATGTGGGTGACGAAGCTCCGGTCGACCTTTAACACGTCGATCGGGTAGCTGCGAAGGTAGGTCAGCGATCCGTACCCGGTCCCGAAGTCGTCGATCGCGAGTTCGATGCCACGTGCGCTGATTCCGTCCAGGTTCACCTTCACGGTGGAGCTGGGGCTCAGAATTGTCGCTTCGGTAATCTCCACGCACAGCAGCCGTGGGTCGAGCCCGCTCACGGACAGAGCATCGTCGAGGGTGGTGAGCAGGTCGGGTTGGCCCAGTTCCAGGGGGGAAAGGTTGACTCGTAGGAGCACCCGATTGCGCGGTTCGTTCCTTGCCCATTGGGCGGCGTCGGCGCAGGCCTGGCCCAGGGCCCAGGCACCGATGTCAAGGATCAGGCCGCTGTCTTCGGCGACATCGATGAACTGGGCCGCTTCGCGCAGTTCACCGTCGGGGTGGTGCCAGCGCAGCAGTGCTTCGGCTGCCCGGACGGTTCCGTCGTGAAGATCGATCTCGGGCTGATACCAGACGGCGAGTTCGTCGCGCTCAAGGGCGTGGCGGAGGTCGCCTTCCAGGTGCAGCCGGTTGTTCACGGTTTGGCGCAGGTCGTCGTTGAACTGGGCGATCCGGCTCCGGCCGGCGACTTTGGCCGCGTACATGGCCGTATCGGCCTCCCGGATCAGGTCGACCGCCCCATGGCCGGGATCCACACCCGGGACGGACTCGGAAATGCCCACCGATGCGGTCGCGTACAGCTCGGTGCCGTTCGTCGTGATGGGTTCGCGGGACTCGACCACGAGCCGCTCGGCGAGCCGGAGCGCGTCGGCGGGGTCGTCCAGGCCGCGCAGTAGTACGACGAACTCGTCGCCGCCGAGCCGGGCCACGAGGTCTACCGAGCGAACCGCGGCCGAGATCCGGCGCGCCACCGTGCGGAGCAGCTCGTCCCCGACCCCGTGCCCCAGGGAATCATTGATGTTCTTGAAGTGGTCGAGGTCCACCATCAGCAGGGCCGTGGTGCGACCGGACCATTGTCCGGCGGCGAGAGCACGGGTGGTCTCCTCCAGCAGCATCGTTCGATTCGCGAGACCGGTCAGCGGATCGTGGCTCGCCGCGAAGGACAGCTTCGCCTCGGCGGCCTTTCGGTCGGTGATGTCGACCATGGCGCCGACCACACCCGCCAGGGAGCCGTCGGGGTCAACCTTCGCGCGGATCCGGCACGCCATCCACTGGTAGGTGCCGTCATGGCGGCGGAACCGGAACTCCATGCTCGCCGCGCCCCCGAGCGCGTCGGCAGCGACTTTCCGCACTCGGGCGACGTCGTCGGGGTGGATGAACTCCTCGACCTTGCGGCCGACCAGGTCCGTTGCCTGCCATCCCAGCACATCGACGACCGCGACGGACACCCACTCATACGTCCAGCCGGGACCCAGCAGCATGACCACGTCGGAGGCGTTCTCCGCCAGGAGCTGGTATTGCTGACTGGTCCGGGCTAGGGCTACCTCCGCCTGCCGCTGTCCGGTGATGTCACGCACCGAGATCAGGACCCCGTCACCGAACCGGAGCGCGGTGCGCCAAAAGGACCCCTGCCGGCCGTTCTCCAGGAACGGCGACGCCTCGTACGACGCCGGCGCCCCCGAGGCGATCACCTGCACGTAGACGTCAAAGATCCCCAGCTCGCGGACAGACGGAAAAAGCTCGGCAAACCCCCGACCCAGGACCTCCTCGCCCCGCATGCCGTAAAGCTGCGCCGCAGCCTCGTTCATGTACATGTATCGCAGATCCAAGACCGTGCCGTCCGCATCGCGAACCGCTCTCAAAATCAACACCGCGTCCGGCAACACGCTCAACGCGGCCGCCAGCTCGTCCGCGCCCAGCGCGGGGTCCGGAACCCGCGGATCTGCGGCGTTCACGTCATGGCTCCCTCCATTGCAAGCAGTCACGTCTAGAAGATCACTCCGAAAGTCCTACGTCTATCCGCGGGATGTCCGAGGGTTGAGCGGATGCGCTGCGCTCACCCCCGACCAGGCCAACCTCCACGGTGGGACCGGCCACCTGCTCGCCGAGGTACCTCGCGCGCGTCGGTCAGGCCGTGCGACCCTGGTTGACGTGCTCTGGGTCCAGCAGCCAGCCGACCGCCTGGACGGGTGATTGGGTATAGACAACCCCCGTCACGTCTCTCAGGGGGACCAAGTGTGACGGGGGCCGCCCTACGGGTCAGGATGAGTTGAGGCCGGTGGTTCACAGCAAGTCCACCAGCGTGGGGCGTGAACCAGGAGTTCATCAGCATGAGTTCGTCTTTGATCGCGGTACGCGACGATGGTCGTATGAG
>NZ_SDWW01000052.1 GCF_004168625.1 Pengzhenrongella frigida | reverse complement strand
TCGCGCAGCTCGGCCTCGCCGGTCGCGGGATCGCCGGCCAGGTCGGGCAGGCCGCGCTGGAGGTCGAGCAGCGAGCACAGGCGGTCGAGCGCGACCCGGCGGGCGCCGGCCGTGCCGCCGTCGGCCGGTCCGTCGAGCGCGTCCGCGGCGAGGGCGTCGAGGCGGGCCTGCGGGAGCAGGACGACGTCGGGCACGTCGAGGCCGAGGTCGGCCAGGGTCACCGCGGCCGCGTCGCGGGTCCACGTCCACCCGGTTGCCGGACCGGTCTCGGTCACGAGCAGCGCGCTCAGCGCCGGATCCGCCACCGTCACGGGGGAAGACGGGTCCGCGGCTCCGCTCGGCAGGGCGACCAGCACGGTCGTGCGGACCGAGAACCCCTGCCGTTGCGTGCGCAGCACCCGCAGCTCCGGCGGGGCGCCGAGCCCCGCGGCGGCCTCGAGGGACTCGGCCGCGGCAGCCGCGCGGCCGGAGACGACGTCGTGGACGGCGTCGGCCACGAGCAGGTCGCCGTAGGTGTCCACGACCTGTCGGAGGTCGGTGAGGTCCCCGACGCTCGCGGGCAGGGTCGCCGGGGCGGCGTCGATCACGTGCTGACCGTCACACACGCGGCGCCCGGCCCACTCCGGGCGGGCCGGGAACCGTCGGCGCAGGTCCAGCACGGCGCCCGGGTCGCCCGCCCGCCGCTCGATCTCGCGGCCGAGGGCTTCGCTGAGGTGGATCCCGAGCCGGACGTCACCGCCGAGCCTCGCGGCGAGGCGGGCCAGGTCCGAGCGGACGGTCAGCTGCCAGCGCGGGTCCTCGTCGTGCAGCACGTGGTCCCGGAGCACGGCGGCGGTCAGGGCCTGCGCGTTGCCGGGGGCGTGCAGCAACCCGGCCGCGGTCGGCGGCGTCGGGTCGACGGCCGGGTCGAGGTCGTCCACCCAGCCGTACGCGCCGATCCGCCGCGGCACGTCCCGGTCGATCAGCCGGCGCAGCCGCCGCGTGCCCACCGCGGTCACCCACGGATCGATCCGGTGGCTGGAGGTGTCGACGACGGCGGCCACCGCGGGCGCGAGCAGACCGCCGTCGAGCAGGTCCGCGTCCCGGCCGGCGAGCTCACGGACGGCCTCGCGGACGTCGACGAACTGGCGCGCGATGGCCAGGGCGTTGCGGTCCGGCGGGAACTGCTCGTCGAGCCGGTCCAGCGCGTACTGCGGCAGCTCGGACACCCGGCCACCCATCGCCGCGTCGTTGGCCAGCTGCCGCGCGTCGTCGAGCGGGGGCAGGTACTGGTGGGTCCAGCTCTCCCAGCCCTCCCCGAGCCGCGACACCTCCGCCTGTGTGAGCAGCAGCGAGTGCCGGATCAGCCGGGCGAGCAGGGGCGGCCGGTCCTCCTCCTCGCGACCCGCGAACGCGAGCTCCTCCCAGTGCATGTCCAGGTACGTCTCGAGGAGCTCGCGCAGGTTCTGACCGCCGCGCACCGCCGGCTGGACGTAGCCGAAGGCCTGGTAGCGGCGCGCCGGCGGGGGCTCGACGGCGAGGGCGGCCGCCGCCATCGCCTCCCACGCGGCCAGGGTGTCCGGCGCGGCGACCCCGTTGACGATCGCCTCGAGCAGGGCCACCACCTCGAGCGGCAGGAGCGCGCGGGACCCGATCTCGCGACTGGTGGGTACCCGCCCGATCACGTCCAGCAGCGCCGCGGCGTCGGCGTCCACCGCGGTCCCGCCGTCGCGCGCGGCCCTCGACCAGGCCGGTGCGACCTCGCCGAGCAGCGCGGTGACGCCCTCCTCCCACACGGGGTCGCGCGGTCCGGGTCGCCAGGCCGCGAGGTCGACCGCGGGCAGCACGCCGTAGGGCACGTCGCCGACCCGCAGCGCGGGCCAGGTCCCGAGCGGGGCGAGCAGCCGGGCGGCCCAGTCGCCCATCTGGTAGGTCTCGGCCGAGTTCTCCACGTCCTTGAGCCACCGCTGCCACAGCACCGGCCACAGCGCGGTGACCAGGTGCGGGACGACGTCGAGCAGGGCGGGGTCGACGGTGCCGACGCCGTCCAGGCGGGGCCGGGTCGTGAGGACCCCGGCGAGCCCGCCGGCGGTGCCGCTGCCGGCGGTCCGGGCGATGGCGAGCCACCGGGCGGGGTCGCGGCCGACGTCGGCGGTGGGCTGGCCGGCGACGGTGTTGGTCGCCGTCATCGGGGGGACCAGACCCAGCGTGCCGAGGTCGGCATGCGCCTCGAACACGGTCCGCGCGTCGAGGTCGGCCAGCCCGCTCACGAGCAGCACGTCCAGGTGCGGGCCGTCCGGCAGCTCGACCTCGACCGCCAGCCCGACCTGCAGCGCCGCGGCGTACGAGGTCCACCACAGCTCGGGCAGCTGGTCCGGGCGCAGGTCCGCCAGCGCCGTGCCGAGGTCGGCCTGGGCGGCGATCGCCACGAGGTCGGGGTGGAGCTCGCCGAGCCGGCGCAGCCCGGTGCCCGCGTCACCCCACAGGGTCAGGACGGCCGGCAACGCGGCGCGGTAGGGGTCTGCCCGGCCGCCCTGGTCGTCGTCGTCGGCCGCCGATGCCGGGGCGAAGCGGGTGCCGGTCGGTGCGACCGGGACGCTGCGCAGCAGGTAGGCCGCCCGTGCGCCGCCCACCGAGCCCGCGAGGGAGGTGAACGCCGCCGCGCCCGCATCGGTCGTCAGGTCGCCGGCGGCGTACGTCCAGCACTCCGCCACGCGTTCGGCCTCCTGGCGGGAGGCGGGCAGCGGGGGCCTGGCCAGCGCGACGGGGTCGGGGTGCACGCGGACCCGCAGGCGCCACGGGTCGCCCGGTGCCGCGGGGCGGCGGTACCGGGTCTCGAGCCGCATCGGCAGCAGCACGCCGATCAGGTGGCCGTCGGCGAGCGGGTCCAGGCGCACGCGGGCGGTCTGGTTGAGGTCGAAGACGTCGTCGTCCGCGAGCTTCGCCGCGTCGACGAACCTCTGCCCGTCACCGACGAGCCCGCCGTTGGCGACGATCACGTCGAGCATGCGCCGGGCCGTTGCCAGGGCCATCCGCGGCGGTGTTCCGCGGAACAGGCGCCGAGGGTCAGGCGTCAGCTGGTCCAGCACGTCCTGGGGGTCGGCCAGGCTCTCGAGCCATCGGCACCACTCCAGGAACAGGAAGATGTCGCGCGTGCGGTCCCCGTCGAGGGCGTCCAGCTCGGCGTCGAGCGCCGCCACGCCGCGATGGATCTCGTCCAGCTCCGCGCGCAGGTCGGCGCCGCGCTGCGCCTGCGCGCGCAGCTCGGGATCGGTCAGCCGGTCCGGGTCGCCGACCAGCAGCCAGCCGGGCAGGTCGGCCAGCTCCGCGGCGACCGCGGCCGCCCGGGCGAGGCCGGCGGTCCGGGCGTCGCGGACGGTCTGCCGCTCGTCGCGGCGGACGGTCATCGCCGGCTCCCGGTCACAGTGCGATTCCGGATCACAGTGCGAGCCCCGGTCACAGCAGGTTCCCCAGGAAGACCCGGACCGGTTCGGCGAAGGTGCGCTCCGCGAAGCTCGCGCCCTCGGCGGACGCGTCGCCGGGCGTGAACCGGAACCGGTAGCCCGGCGGCGGCTCCTCGAGCACCAGCCAGTGGTCCGCGCCGGCCGACGGCGGGACCCCGAACCCGAAGAACACCAGGTCCGGGGTGAGCGTGCCGCTGAACGAGGGGTAGTCGCGGTGCAGGGCCGGGTTGTCGACCTCCGGAACCGGTCCCCAGGTCGCGGCGCCGCCGGGGTTCGCCACCAGGTAGACCAGCGTGGCCGGGTAGCGCCGGAACAGCTCGGTGTGGAGCACGACGACGAGGTTCGCGCCGTGGGTCGGGTCGGCCAGGTGGGTCAGGTCGCCCAGCTCGGAGGCGTCCGGCCAGATCGTGGCGTCGGTCGCGAGCGAGACGACCGGCCGGATGTCGGTGGCGACGTCGTCGGCGGCGACGGAGATGCGCTGCCAGAACCGGCGCAGCGGCGTCCAGCGGGTGGTGATCGGCAGGTTGCGCCACCGCAGCTCGCCGAGGGTCTGGACGTTCGCGCCGAGCAGCACCGCGTCGACGAACGGCGGGTTGGTCTGGACCGCGAGCACGCGGTCCGCGGGGATGTCCCCGGACCCGGGCAGGAGCCAGTCGGGAGCGTTGTCCGAGAGGAACTTCCACAGCGGCAGGTCGATCTCCGGGGCGACGTCGGGCTCGGCGAGCAGCGGCGCGCGCAGCCCGGTGATCGTGCCCAGCACCCGGTCGACGGCGACCGGCCGTGGCCCGGTGGGGTCGACCCCGGCGGCGACCGAGCTCGCGAACCCCGGCAGGTCCGGCAGCGGCGCGCAGGGCACGTCCGGCCGACGCTCCCGGACCGCGCCGACGAGGTCGACGACGACGGTCGGGTCCCGCTCCAGCGACACCGCGAGCCGTTCGACCTGGTCCCGGCTCCCGGGCAGGTCGACGAGGATCTCGAAGGCCCGCTCGCGCAGGTCCCGCCCGAGCCGTTCGGCCTCGTCGGGGTCGGCGGCGGCCTCGGCGATCCGGACCTGGCCGTCGGGCACCTTCTGCGGTGCGGGGCAGGTGTTCGCCGCCGAGATGAGCCCGGGCAGGGATGTCGCGCCGGGCGCCGCCGCGCGCGCCAGCGAACCGCGCCGACGGAGCATGCGCCGCGCCGCGCTGCTGAACAGCGCCGGCGCCATCGCCGGGGTGCGGCCCGCGACGGCGCCCAGGGCGCTGCCGCCGACGTCGACCGGCATCCGGCCCAGCAGCGGCGACAGGGTGGCGAGCCGGGCCACCGGATCGGTCGGGACCCGCCGGTTCCACAGGGTCGCGCCCGCGCGCAGGCCGAGGGTCAGGTGCCGGATCCGCTGCGCCGCCGCCGCGACAGCCGCCGCCTGCCGCGCTGCGCCGTCGGCGATGGTGTCCTGCCAGGCGATCGCGATCCACGCGCCGAGCCCGGCCGCGCCGCGGTGGCGGGGGTCGGCCCGCAGCTGCCGTCGCCAGCCGTCGGGCACGACGTCGTCCCCGGGCGGGGGCCACTGCCAGTCCGCGCCGTCCACCGGTCCGGGGTGCCAGGGCACGTCGTACCGCGGCAGGGTCAGCACCCATCGCTGCCCGACGGCGACCTCGCTGGTCAGCCCCGCGATCGTGTCGGCGACCTCCGGCGGGAGGGGGTCGGTCACCGGTGGGTCGCCCGGCTCCGGGACCACGGTCAGGGCCGCCCCGGTCGCGAGGGTCGTACCCGGGACGGGCCCGACCGCGACCTGCGCGCGGCCGAACTGCCGTTCGGCCAGCAGCTGCTGGTCGGCCGGCGTGAGCGGTTCGAGCCGCCGCGCGACGGCGGCGAAGTCGCCCGGGTCCGCGGTGGTGCGGAACGTCCACCGATCGAAGCACGGCAGGGTCACGCTCGCCGAGCCGGCCGTCCACGAGTCGGCGAGCGTGTCGCGATCAGCTGCCAGCTCGGCCCGCCAGCCGGGCACGAGTGCCGCGACGTACTCCTGGCCGGTGGACAGCGGCCGCGGGCAGATGATCCGGGAGAACGTCCGGCCGGCGACCGTGTGCACGTGCGCCCACCGGTGCGCCGCCGCGAGCGGGTGCGCCCCGAACAGCGCGCCGCCGGAGAGCTGGACGCGGCCGTCCGCGAGCGGGGTGACCTCGGTGGGGGTGCCCACCACGAGGATCAGCCACGGGCGGACCGCGACCGGCCCGCCGGCGTGCGGCTGCGGCGAGTACCGCCACGGCAGGTCGGGCGCGGCGAGCTCGACGTGCGCCATCATCGTGGCCTCGGCGTCGACCGTCCCCGGGTGCGGCCGGCGCCCGATGATCTGCCCCGCCGCCAGGGCGGCGACGTCGCCCGGGCCGGCGAGCAGGAACGCCGCCGCGGCGGACACGTCCGGGCCGCCGTCGTGCAGGGTGATCGGCAGCGTTGCGGCGAGGCGGGCGGTGGCCGGGGGCTGGGTGGTCAGGGCGTAGACCGCGGGCCGTTGCCAGGCGACGAAGTTGTTCATCACACCCCCACCAGGACGACAGCCGCGTCGAGGTCGGCCGCACCGACCGCGAACCGGGCCGGGTCGGCGCTGACCCGGGCCGCCTGGAAGGCCCCGGTCGCGCTGGCGTAGGACGTGCCGTCGGACGTCGCGTAGGTCTCGGCGGCGACGGTGACCAGCGCAGCCGTGGTGGCGAGGGCCGGGCTGGCATCCCGGGCGGCCAGCATCGCGAGCAGCACGCCCGGCAGGTCCAGGGCGACGCCGCCGAGCCCGAGCGGGAGCCACACCTCGCCACGGACCTTGCGGAACACCTGCGCACGTGTCGACTGTGGCCGTGACGTCCCGGTCAGGTCGGGGCCACCGGCGGACACGACGCCGGCGGGAAGCTGCTCGAACGCCGGTCGGTTGAGCGCTTCGGCCTGGCTGAGGGTGATGAACGAGCCGGGGGCGAACAGGTCGGTCGGCTCGGACGTCTGCTGCGGCACGGTGGCCGTGACCCGCTGGGTGCCGCCGAGCGGGGCGCCGTCGAGCCGGTCGATCGGGATGGTCAGCGGGACCCGCAGCTGCAGCCACTGCACGCCGCCCCGCGGCTGGACGAGGGCGAGCCCGGCCGGTACCGGCAGCGGCGCGAGGACCACCTCGCGGTCGGGGCCGCCGACGGCGGTCAGCGCCTCGGGGCGCACCTCCTCGTTCGCCAGGACGTCGGCGGCGCGGGTGGGCGGCACGGCCGGGGGGCTGGAGCTGGAGCCGAAGGTGAACGTCTCGTGGAAGTGGAAGTCGTGCAGGAACGTCTCGACGGTGAGCCGGCCGGAGATGGTGACCGGCCCGGGTCCGTCGAGGGTGCCGTCCAGCCGGATGCCGCCGAACGTGAGGCCGAAGACCTCGACCTCGAACCCGGCCGTGACCTCGGCGTGCACGTGGAACGGCGTGAACTGCACGATGGCGTCCACCCCGAGGAACCCGTGCGCGCCGCATCCGGCGGCGTCGATCCCCGCCTCGAAGTACCCGCCGAGCTGCACGGTGTTCGAGGTGACCGCGAGGTACCCCTCGGCCCGCACGTCGATGCCGGGCACCGGCAGGTCCAGGTGGAAGCCGAGCCGCCGCAGCGCCGGGATGTTCGCCGGCTCGGGCCGGAACCCCGGGTAGAAGCCGCCGACCGACAGCACGGTGTACGACTGCGGCCCCCAGCTCTGCCGGAACGCCAGGTCGCCGTAGATGGTGAAGATGTCCAGCAGCCCGCTGTCAACCAGGCTGGCGTCGACGGACAGCAGCCGCTGGGCGAAGTCGATGACGCCGACGACGTCGACCCGCAGCTTGAGGACCGGGATCCCGGCGCGGGCGACGCCGACGATGACGATCCGTTGTGGTCCGGGCAGCTCGATCAGCACCGCGAGGTCGAGGGAGCAGAAGCCCTGGCCGGCGATCTCCAGCCAGGACAGTCGCAGGGTCGGGCCGGCGACGGACGTGCCGACCCGCGGGACGAGGATCGTCTCGAGCGCGCCCAGCGCCCGGCGCGCGCTGTCGCCGGCATCCAGCGGGAACAGGGCCTCGCCGGCGCTCCCGTCGCGGAGCTTCGCGGCGAGCGCCGGCACGTCGACGGACCGGTTGATGCCGACCACGCCGCCGATCCGGGCCAGCTGGAAGCCGAAGCCCAGCTGGATCCCGGGGGTGAACCCGGCCGCGAACACCGCCGCGAACGACGGCTGGTCGCCGACCCGGCGCAGGCTGGCCAGCGCGGCGACCTCGATCGCGCCCAGGTGCAGCGCCAGCGCACCGTTGACGCCGTCGGGCAGCACCTGGAGGGAGCCGTCGCCGGCCACGGGGCCCGCGTCGAGGTGGGCGCTCAGGGTGTTCGGGGGGAGTGGTCCGATGACGATCTGCGGGGCGCCCGCGGCGCGGGGGTCGGGCACGCGCAGGGCGGGGGAGGCGACGTGCACGCCGAGCGGGCCGAAGGCGACGTCGAGCCGCACGCCCTCGGGACCGCTCCACCCCTGCCCGGAGCCGAGCTCCGGTAGGCCGGGGACCGGCACCTGCCCGAGCAGGAACGCCACGAGCCGATCGCGCAGCGCCTCGGTGGCGGTGCGCCACGCGGCGACAGCCTGGTCGAGGGTGGCCGGCGCGGCGAGGGCCGCATCCAGGCCGTCGGCAGCGACCTGCAGCTGCGCGAGGTCCGGGTCGCCGGGCCCGCCGAGCGCCGCCGCCACCGCGTCGGCGTAGGTACGGACCGGACCGGCCATGTGGGGCCCCTAGCGCCGTCGGGAAGACTCATGGGGAGATCGGGTCGCGTTGCGGATGACCGGTTTTCACCGTATTGCCCCTTCTTGCTCGGGGGCAAGGCTTAGCGGCGTGCGGGTGCGGCGGCTCCGAGCAGTGCGGCACCGATCGCCGCGACCGGCACGCCGACCGGGGCCAGCTCGATCCGGTGCGCGAGATCCATCGACCGCAGGAAGTCTGAGCCCGTGGTTTGGTCCACGAGGGCGGCCCGCACGGCCTCGAGCAGCGGGGTGCCCACCGCGCTCACGCCGCCGCCGATCACGACGCGGGCGACGTCACAGGTCAGGACGAGGAGCCGCACGGCCGAAGCGACGGCGGACGCGAACTCGTCGCGGATCCGGACGGCGTCGGGGTCACCTGCCGCCGCCGCCTCGAAGAGCTCCGCGGGCGCCGGCCGTCCGGTGCGGCTGGGCCAGGCGGCGTCGAGGGCCGAGCCCGAGGCGTAGCGCTCGAGGCAGCCTCGCTGGCCGCACGCGCACGGGAGGCCGTCGGCCACCAGCGGGATGTGCCCGATCTCGCCGGCCGTGCCGTTGGCGCCGCGTCGGACGGCTCCGTCGAGCACCAGCCCGGCGGCGAGGCCGGTGCCCAGGGAGAGGAAGGCGAGGTCGGCCGGCCGGGGGTTGGTGCCGGTGCCAGCTCCGGTGCCCGAGTCCAGCAGGTGCGCGGCCCCGAGCGCTGCGGCGTTGAGGTCGTTGTCGACGTGGACGAGGACCCCGCCCAGGCGTTCGGCGAGGTGGGGGCCGAGCGCGACGGATTCGTGGATCCCGACGTTCACGGCATGCTCGATCCGGCCGGTGCGCGGATCGACCACGCCCGGGATCCCGACGCCGACCGCCGCGAGGGCCGAGACCCGGACGCCGGCCGCGTGGACGAGCTGCTCGACCGCACGGGCGGCGGTGTCGATGACGCCGGCAGCCCCCGTCACGGTGGGCAGGCGCACGCTGCCGAGCACCCGGGCCTCGGCGTCGAGAAGGACGCCGAGGATCTTCGTCCCGCCGACGTCCAGCCCGACCGACAGGTGTCCCCGGTACGGTCGGCGGTCGCCGTCGGACCGTGGGCTCATGCGGGCTCGATGGTGCTGACCGGCGCGATGTTGCTGACCAGTCCGGCGAACTGCGCCGCACGCTGCTCGTGGGTGCGCGGACGGCCGGCGACCCCGGGGCGGGTCTGCCACGGCAGCGGGCCGGTCTCTCGGCGGTACTCCACCCCGGCAGCGTCGAGCCGGGCGAGGTGCCCGTCGAGCCGCCGCGTGAAGTCGTCGTAGTCGCGCTCCGCTGAGCTCCACAGCGCCTCGGAGAGGGCGCACAACCGGGGGAAGGCGAAGAAGTCCACGGTCCGGGGGGAGTCCATGAACTCGGTCCAGATGTTCGCCTGGCCGCCGAGCACATGCCGTGCCTCGTCCGCCGTCAGGTCGGCCGGGACGGGCTCGAACTCGTAGACGTCCCGGGTGGTCAGCACGATGCCGACCGGGATCGGTTCACCCGGGGCGCCGGACTGGCGGTAGTCCAGGTAGACCTGGTCGTCCGGGCAGGACACGACGTCGTGGCCCAGTCGGGCGGCGGCGATCGCGCCGGTCAGCCCGCGCCAGGAGGCGACGGTGGCGCCGGGAGCGAGGCCGCCCTCGAGGATCTCGTCCCACCCGAACAGCTTGCGTCCGCGTGCGGTGAGGTGGTCGTCCAGGCGCTGGATGAACCAGCTCTGCAGCGCGTCCTCGTCGGCCACGCCGAGCTCCGCCATGCGTCGCTGCGTGGCGGCGTCGGTCCGCCACTGGTCCTTGGGGCACTCGTCGCCGCCGACGCCGATGTAGGCGGAGGGGAAGAGGTCCATCACCTCGTCGAGCACGTTGGTGAAGAAGTCGACGGTGCTCTCCTCGGCGTTGAGCACGTTCGGGTTGATCCCCCATCGGGTCCACACCTCGAGCGGCTCACCGGTCACGCCCAGCTCCGGGTAGGCCGCGAGCGCCGCCTGCACGTGTCCGGGCGACTCGATCTCCGGGACCACGGTGATGAACCGGGCCTGCGCGTAGGCGACGATCTCGCGGAGGTCGTCCTGGGTGTAGAAGCCGCCGTGGGGCCGGCCGTCGCCGGGGGCGTCGGTCGCCGGACCGACCTGGCTCTCGTGCCGCCAGGCGGCCACCTCGGTCAGCCGCGGGTAGCGCAGGATCTCGATCCGCCAGCCCTGGTCCTCGGTCAGGTGCAGGTGCAGCACGTTCAGCCGGTGCATGGCCAGCAGGTCGATGAGGCGCAGCAGGTCGTGCTTGGGCATGAAGTGCCGCGCGACGTCGAGCATGGTGCCGCGCCACGCGAACCGCGGCGCGTCGCGGACCTCGACCGCGGGGACGACCCACGGGGTGCCGGGAACGGCGCTGCGGCGGAAGATCGCCGGGGGGAGCAGCTGGAGCAGGGCCTGGCAGCCGTAGAAGACCCCGGCGGCGTCGCCGCCCTCGACGAGGATCTCGGCGGTCGTCACCACGAGTCGGAACGCCTCCGCGCCGAGCGCCGGTGTTCGCCTCAGCCGGATCGAACCCGCCGGGTCCGCGTTCAACGGCAGCCCGGTGGCGGGGCGCAGGGCACCCTGAAGCCAGGCCGCGACGCCCGCGAGGTCGGCGTCGGCGGAGATGCCCGTCGTGGCGTCGAGCTCGAACGCACCGTCCGCCGACTGCAGGTAGTGGGGGCGTGGAACCAGCATGAACAGGCCTCTCGATTGCACGACGACGTTCTACGACACGACCGTTCTAGGACACGGCGCTCTAGGACACCCCGAGGCGTTCGGACAGGACCATCACCGCGGCTCCACGGATGACGATGTCGGCGCCCAGCGTGGTCATCCGCAGGGTCAGGTCGCCGTGGAACTCGGTCATGGTCCGCTCGCGCAGGGTGCGCAGGGTCTCCTCGGCGAGGGGGCCCTCGAGCAGGTGGGTCGGACCGCTGAGCACGATCTCGGCGAGGTTGAGGGCGCCGACCACGGGGGCGAGCGCGATGCCGAGGTGCCGGCCGGCGTCCCGGAGGATCGGCTCCGCCGCGGTGGGCAGCGCGTCGGCGTCGGCGGCTGCTTCGGCCGCGGCGACGCGCGCATCCAGTCGGGGCACCGCGAGCCAGGTCTCGAGGCAGCCGAACTTGCCGCACGCGCACTCGTCGCCGCCGTTGGTCCCGACCATGACGTGGCCGATCTCCCCGGCGGCGTACCGGCTGCCCAGGAACAGGCTCCCGTTCAGCAGCAGGCCGGAACCGACCCCGTGACCGATCTTGATCAGCATCATGTCGGCGTCGGCGCCGCCGAAGCTGTGCTCGGCGAGCGCGGCCGCGCGAGCGTCGTTCCCGACGGTCACCGGGAGGTCGAGGTGCGCGCTCAGCTCCTCCTGGAGGTGCAGGTCGTGCCAGCCCAGGTTCGGGGCGCTGCGCACCACCCCGCTGGGATCGACCACCCCGGGCGACCCGACCCCGACGCCCAGGACGGGAGCGGTGGTCCGGGCGACGAGGGCCTGCGCGAGGGCGAAGACCTTGGCCTTGGCGGCGGCGCCGGTGCTGTGCCCGACGGCGACCTCGGCGCGCTCGAGGATGTGCCCGTCGAGGTCGAGCACCGCTCCTCGAAAGACCCGGAACTCGCTGAGGTCGAGGCCGATGATCTGGAACGCGTGGCGGTCGATGTCGAGCAGGGTGGCGGGCTTGCCGGGGCGAGCGTCGGCGCGGGGGCCGATCTCGATGACGAGGCCCTCGGTGATGAGCTCGGCGACCAGGTCAGAGACCGTCACCCGGGTCAGGCGGGTGCGGCGGGCGATGTCCGCGCGACTGAGCCGGCGGTCGCGGTACAGCGTCTGCAGCACGAGGGAGCGGTTGTGCCCGCGGACGTCTTCGGGGAGGACCTTCGTGCTCGGCCGGAGGATCCGGCCGTAGCGAAACCCGCCTGCCTGCGCATTCATCGCTGCCCCTTCGCCTGATCTGGTTGGGCCTCGGATCCTTGCAGAGGCCACCCTGCGGGCAAGCCTCCGCCGACCCCCGCTCGTTAGTAAAGCCCATGGACATACCCAGGGCAACCCCTTCTCGACGTCGGGCACGATCTGCCGCTCGATGGGGTCGGATCGGGTTTGTTTCAGCCGTGTAAAACCGTCGAAGGGGCCTTGACAACGGTTTGTAAGGCAAGTGTACTGACTGCATCGGGTGAACCTACCCAGCGCGCCTCGTACCGATGTTCCCGAGTTCAACCCTGAGGAGATCTCTTGCGCAACACACGTTATTTCGTCGTCGGTGCGATCGGCGCGGCGGCGGCCCTCACCCTGAGTGCGTGTGCCGGCAGCGGCACCGCCACGACCGTCCCGGAGGGAGCTGAGGCGACCATCGGCACGCCCGACGGCGCCGGCAAGACCCTCACCGTCTGGGCGATGGACGGCGACCTGAGCACCGCCTCGCTGGAGGCGATCAATGCGGAGTTCACCAAGCAGACCGGCGCGGAGGTCGACCTGCAGGTGCAGATGTCCTGGGAGGGAATCACCACCAAGGTGACCACCGCCCTCGCCACGTCCACCCCGCCGGACGTCTTCGACCTCGGGAACACGCAGATCCCCGGCTACGCCGCGAACGGCGGCCTGCTCGACCTGACGCCGTACAAGGCGGAGCTGGAGCAGGGCGGCACCTGGCTCACCGGCCTCGAGCTGCCGGCCACGGTCGACGGCAAGCTCTACGGGGTGCCGTCGTTCGCCGGCGACCGCGCCGTCATCTACAACAAGACCGTGTGGGCGGCCGCAGGCGTCACCGAGGAGCCCGCGACCTACGACGAGTTCATCGCGGCCCTCGACAAGGTCAAGGCCGCGAACACCGCGACGGACTTCTCCGCCTTCTACTTCCCCGGCCAGTACTGGTACGCCGGCATGCAGTGGGTCTGGGACGCCGGCGGCGACCTCGCGACGTTCACCGACGGCGAGTGGACGGCCGGGCTGTCCAGCGCCGAGGCGCAGACGGGCCTGAACGAGTACCTCGAGTTCCAGAACACCTACTCCGTGGCCGCGTCGCAGACCGTCGACATCCACGCGCCCGAGCAGACCCAGATCTTCGCGGACGGCAAGTCCTCGGCGTTCCTGGGCACCTCCGCCGAGGTGGGCCGCGTCAAGGAGGCCAACCCGGCCCTGACCGACGCCGATCTCGGCACGTTCCCCTTCCCCGGCACGTCGGGCCAGTCGCAGCCCGTCATGATCGGCGGGTCCGACTGGGGCATCGCCGCCAAGAGCAAGAACCCCGAGCTCGCGCTCGCGTGGACCAAGATCGCCGCCAGCCCGGAGATCCAGAACTCCTTCGTGTATGCGACGGACGGCTGGATCCCGAACAGCGTCGAGGCCGTCGAAGCGGCTCAGGGCGAGGGCATGTCGCCGTTGACCGCCGGGTTCTTCGCCGCCGCCCTCAACTCCAGGGCGACCCCGGCCGCCGCGAGCTGGCCGACGATCGAGGGGGACCTGAGCATCAACGAGTTCTTTGCCGCGATCGCCTCGGGAGCTCAGTCCCCGGCGGATGCCGCGAAGGGTTTTGACTCGCACATCGAGTCTGTCCTCAACGGCAACTGACGCAGTTCTCACGGGAGACCGAAACCATGCGTTCCTCCACGGTGGACGTCGTGCCGAGCGGGGGTGAGGCTGCGGTGGCGAGCTCGCCGCAGCCTCACCCCCGGCCACGACCGAAGAAGAACCTCGCCCCCTTCTGGCTCCTCACCCCGGCGGCGCTGGTTCTCCTGACGCTCACGATCGCGCCGATCCTGCTGCTGGTCGGCCTGTCGTTCACCGATTATGACCAGAAGTCGCTGTTCACCGGGGCGTTCGCCGGCGTGGGCGTGAGCCAGTACGCGTCGATCTTCACCGATCCCGAGTTCCTCTGGTCGCTCGTGCGCACCGTGTTGTTCGCGACGGCGCTGGTGGCGGGGAGCCTGGTGATCGGGATGGGGGTCTCCCAGCTGCTCACGCGGGTGGGCCGCACGATGCGCTACGTCGTGACGGTCGTGCTGATCTTCGCCTGGGCAGTGCCGAACGTGGCGTCGTCGCTCGTGTGGGTGTGGCTCTTCCAGCCGGGCTACGGCGTCGTGAACTGGCTGCTGACCCAGGCCAGGGTGTTCGGCGACATGACCGACGTGAACTGGGCGGAGTCGCCCGCGCTGGCGTACACGGCGATCTGGCTGCTCATCGTGTGGCAGGCGGTGCCGTTCATCGCCCTGACGCTCAACGCCGCCCAGACCCAGGTGCCGGCGGAGTACTTCGAGGCCGCGCGCCTCGACGGCGCGAACGAGTGGCGCATCTACCGGATGATCACGCTGCACTTCCTCAAGCCGACGTTGCTGCTGGTCGCGATCCTGTCCGTGATCTGGGACTTCAACGTGTTCAACCAGATCTGGCTCGTGTCCCAGGGGGGTCCGGGCAATGCGACCTCCACGCTCGGCATCTGGACCTACAAGACGGCGTTCGTCGGCTTCCACCTCGGTGAGGGCGCTGCGATCGCGGTGGTCACCACGGCGATGCTCATGGCGCTCACGGCGTACTACATCCGCAACCTGCTTCGATCGGGAGAAGAGCTGTGAGCACCTCCGCGCCGCCTCGCACGGCCGTCGGCGCCGCGTCGACCCGAGTCCCGCAGCGCGACCGGCGGCGGGGTCGTCGCCGCGGTCGCCGCCGCGTGGGCGCCAACCTCGTCGCCCTCATCTTCAGCGTGGTCTGGGTCTTCCCCGTCTACTGGATGATCAACACCGCGTTCAAGCCCCGGCCGGAGGTGATGACGGCCCAGCCGATCTTCTTCCCCCAGCACCCGACCGTGAGCAACTTCGTGAACGCGTTCGAGCAGTCGAACTTCCTGCTCGACCTGCGCAACTCGGTGATCGTCGTGGTCAGTGCGGTCCTGCTGTCGATCGTGCTCGGCGGGTTCGCGGCCGCGGCGCTGTCGCGATTCCGGTTCCGGGGCCGGCGCACCATCATGGTGGTCATTCTCGCGGTGCAGATGCTCCCGCCCACGGCCCTGCTCATCCCGACGTTCCTGGTGTTCAACGAGCTCAATCTCCTGGGCACCTTCGTCGGGCTGGTGCTCGCGTACGTGGCAACCGTGCTGCCGTTCTCGATCTGGGTGATGCGCGGGTTCTTCCTGGCCATCCCGTACGAGATCGAAGAGGCGGCGATGATCGACGGCGCCGGGACGTGGCGCATCCTGCGGAGCATCCTCTTCCCGCTCGTGCTGCCCGGCATCATCGCCACCAGCATCTTCGCGTTCATCACGGCGTGGAACGACTACCTGATCGCGTACACGTTCATGAAGGACTCCACGATGTACACGCTGCCGATCTGGCTCGCGTCGTTCTCCAACCCCCAGAGCGGCACCGACTTCGGTGGGCAGATGGCCGCCTCGGTGCTGTTCTCGCTGCCGGTCGTCGTCTTCTTCCTGCTGATCCAGCGCAAGCTCGTCACCGGGATGTCCGCCGGCGCGGTCAAGGGCTAGACAACTACCTTCTTCGGGGGTCAAAGAAATGAAAGCTCTCTACAAGTCGACCGCGGGACCGGGACTGCGCCTGGCCGAGCGGCCCGAGCCTCGCCCGGGCGCCGACGACGTGCTGATCCGGGTCGCCCGCACCGGTATCTGCGGCACCGACCTGCACATCGAGTCCTGGGACAGCTGGGCCGCCGGCGCCATCGACGCCCCTCTGGTCCCGGGGCACGAGTTCTCCGGCCACGTCGTCGAGGTCGGTGAGAACGTCCGGTCCGTGGCCGTCGGGGACGTGGTCTCCGCCGAGGGGCACGTGGTGTGCGGGCGCTGTCGCAACTGCCGCGCCGGGCGTCGGCACCTGTGCATCCACACCTCGAGCCTGGGGGTCAACCGGGACGGCGCGTTCGCCGAGCTCGTGGTGATCCCCGAGAGCAACGTGTGGCGGCATCCGGCCGGGATCGACCTGGACCTCGCCGCCGTGTTCGACCCGCTGGGCAACGCGGTGCACACGGCGTTGTCGTTCCCGTTGGTCGGCGAGGACGTGCTCATCACAGGCGCCGGGCCGATCGGGCTGATGGCGGCAGCGGTCGCCCGGCACGTCGGGGCGCGGTACGTGGTCGTGACCGACGTCAACGAGGCGCGCCTCGAGCTGGCCCGCACGATGGGGGTCGACGAGGCGGTCAACGTCGGGCACGAGCGGGTCGCCGCCGCCCAGCAGCGCCTCGGCATGCGGGAGGGCTTCGATGTGGCGCTCGAGATGAGCGGGTCGCCTGCCGCGCTCCCGGAGATCCTCGCGAACCTCAAGCACGGCGCGCACGTGGCGCTGCTCGGCCTGCCGAGCCAGCCGATCTCGATCGACTGGGCGCAGGTGGTGACCCACATGATCACCATCAAGGGCATCTACGGCCGCGAGATCTTCGAGACCTGGTACGCCATGAACGCGATGATCGGCAAGGGCCTCGACGTCTCGCCGGTGATCACGGACCGCTTCGCCGTCGGCGACTGGGAGGCGGCCTTCGCCGCCGCGCGCGACGGCGACCGGGGCAAGGTCGTCATCGACTGGAGCGGGGAGTAGAAGCGTGTACACGAATGTTCGGGCCGACCTCAGGGCGACCCTCGACGAGATCCGGGCGGCCGGTCTGTACAAGACCGAACGCGTGCTTGCGTCCCCGCAGTCGGCGCACGTGAGCGCCGGCGGCGAGCAGGTTGTGAACTTCTGCGCCAACAACTACCTGGGCCTGGCCAACCACCCGCAGCTGGTGGCGGCGGCGAAGGCGTCGCTGGACGCGTGGGGCTTCGGGATGGCCAGCGTGCGGTTCATCTGCGGCACCCAGACCCAGCACATCGAGCTCGAGAGCAGGCTGTCGTCGTTCCTCGGGACCGAGGCCACGATCCTGTTCCCGTCCTGCTTCGACGCCAACGGCGGGGTGTTCGAGGTGCTGCTCGGGGCCGACGACGCCGTCATCTCGGATGCGCTCAACCACGCGTCGATCATCGACGGCATCCGGTTGTGCAAGGCGGCGCGCTACCGGTACCGCAACCGCGACATGGCGGACCTGGAGGCCCAGCTGCAGGCGGCGAGCGGTGCCCGACGGCGGCTGATCGTCACCGACGGGGTGTTCTCGATGGACGGCTTCTTCGCGCCGCTGAACGAGATCTGCGACCTGGCCGAGCGCTACGACGCGCTCGTGATGGTCGACGACTCCCACGCCGTGGGCTTCGTCGGGCCGTCGGGCGCGGGGACGCCGGAGCTCTTCGGGGTGCGGGACCGGGTCGACATCGTCTCGGGCACCCTCGGCAAGGCCCTGGGCGGCGCCTCGGGCGGCTACCTCAGCGCGCACGCCGAGATCGTGGACCTGCTGCGTCAGCGGGCGCGGCCGTACCTGTTCTCCAACGCGGTCGCTCCCTCGGTGGTGGCCGCCTCGCTGGTCGCGCTCGATCTGGTCGCCGACGGGGCCGAGCAGCGCGCGACCCTGTGGCGCAACGCCCGCGACTTCCGCGAGCGGATGACCGCCGCCGGCTTCGACCTGCTGCCGGGCGAGCACGCGATCATCCCGGTGATGTTCCCGGACGCGCACGACGCCGTCGCGGTCGCGGACGCGCTGTTGTCGCGCGGGATCTACGTGACCCCGTTCTCCTACCCGGTCGTCCCGCTCGGCCAGGCCCGGATCCGCGTGCAGATCTCGGCCATCCACTCCGCCGACGACATCGAGAGGTGCGTGCAGGCCTTCGTGGACGCGCGCGGCACCCTCGCCGGCCGCTCGCCCGAGGGGGTCTGACTACCCGCGCGCGGTGAGCAGGGCCTGGCCGGCCCGCCAGAACGCCACGAGCTCGGCGATGCTGCCCATCTGCGTGTAGTCGCGGAGCGCCCCGAACGGCGCGTTCCAGAACTCCGAGTCGCCGTGCTGGCCGCTGCTCACGTACGCGTACGGCGTGGCATGGAAGGAGTCTCCGGCGGAGGCGCCGTAAGAGGTGTCGTCCAGCAGGATCGCCACGTCGAAGTGCTCGGGCCACAGGATCGGGTTCACCTCCGGCGCCATCACCCGCAGGGCCGCGTCGGCCAGGCGGAACCAGGCCTCGATCAGCCTGGCCGACGCCGGGTCGAGCGAGGCGTCGTCGGCGGACCCCTCGTTGCTGCCGTCGGGGTACTCGCCGGCGGGCGCGCCGAACTCGACCCCGAGCAACTCCGCCAGGTCGCCGAACGTGCCGCCGACGGCGACCCGACGGCTCTCGTCGAGGACCAGGTCGGTGCCGTCGAGCCGCAGGGCAGGCTCCCCGGTGGTGGCGAAACCGCTGGGCGTCACCCGCAGGGCGAGCCCGCCGCCCGCACGTCGCTGGGGTCCGGCGAGCAGGCACTCGGCGATGCCGTGCAGCCGGCCGCGGGTCGTGGCCAGGATGTACTGGTCCGGTCCGGACGCCGCCGCCGATTCCTGGTCCATCTGGTCCTCCTGGGTTGTCCGGTCTGTCTTGAGCTTTCCGCAGCGACCGGCCGGGTGCAACGGGGGACCGGCGGCCCCCCGTCGGGCCGGTGGCGGCCCGGCGGACGAGAATGCGGGGGGTGACCCCCTGGGTGCTGCACGTCGACCTGGACCAGTTCATCGCGGCCGTCGAGCTGCTGCGCCGCCCCGAGCTGCGCGGGCGCCCCGTCGTCGTCGGCGGGGATGGCGACCCGACCAAGCGCGGCGTGGTGAGCACCGCCTCGTACGAGGCGCGCGCGTTCGGCGTGCACTCGGGGATGCCGCTGCGGACCGCGGCGCGGAAGTGCCCCGACGCGGTGTTCCTGGCCGTCGACCGGGAGCTCTACGAGGCCGCCTCCGCCACCGTCATGGCCACGCTCCACGAGCTCGATGCGATCGTGGAGGTGGTCAGTTGGGACGAGGCGTTCCTCGGCGTGGAGGCCGCCGACCCGGAGGCGTTCGCCCAGGAGATCCGGCGGCGCGTCCGGGCGGCCACCGACCTGGACTGCAGCGTGGGCATCGGGCAGAACAAGCTGCAGGCCAAGCTAGCCACCGGCTTCGCCAAGCCCGCCGGCGTCTTCCGGCTGACCGACGCGACGTGGTTCGCCGTGCTCGGTGATCGGTCGACCGACGCGCTGTGGGGCATCGGCGCCAAGACGGCCAAGCGGCTGAGCGCGCTGGGGATCGACACGGTGCGCGATCTCGCGCGGGCCGATCCGCACGTGCTCGCGGCGACGCTCGGCCCGACGACCGGCCCGTGGCTGGTAGCCCTCGGGCAGGGGCGGGGCAGCTCGACGGTGGACAGTGCACCGTATGTCGCCCGCTCCCACAGTCGGGAGACCACGTTCCAGCGGGACCTCGAGGACTGGGACCGGGTGCGCGCGGAGGTCGCCGTCCTCGGGCGGGGCGTGGCCGCCGCCGTCGGGCAGGAGGGACGTCGTGCCGTGCGCGTCGTGGTGAAGGTCCGCTACGCGCCCTTCCGTACCAGCACCCATGGGCGGGCGCTGGCCGCGCCGACGTCGGACCCCGGCGTGATCGAGGCGGCCGCCCTGGCGGCGCTGGACGCGTTCGAGGGGGACCGGCCGGTGCGGCTGCTCGGGGTCCGCGCCGAGCTCGAGGACGCCGGGCTCGCGGACTGAGCGGGCTCGCGGACGGAGCGGCCTCAGCGGGGCGAGCGTCGGCCGCCGGGGGCGCCGCGCAACGTCGCGAGGGGTGACCGCAGCCGCGCAGGCAGGCCGGCCACGACGTTGTCGTAGGAGTCCTCGATCAGCTCCTCGACGAAGCCCAGGTCGGCTTCCGGGCTGAGCTCGACGGTGATCCAGTGCCGCTTGTTCATGTGGAAGCCCGGTCGGACGATCTCGTGCGCGGCGATGAGCAACGGCACCTCGTCGGGCTCGGCCTTGAGGTTGACGATCAGGTGGTCGCTGACGCGCGGGTTGTTCCACAGCAGGGCGAACATCTTGCGGTGGATCCGGAACACGTCGCTGTCCGGGCCGAACGGCGAGTCGACTGCAGTGCCCGGGAGCGCGAGGCAGGTCGCGCGACACCACAGCGCGGGGCTTGCCAGGTGCACCGGACGGTCAGCCACGCCGCCCACCGTAGCCGTGAATCGTCGATCGACCGGTCACTCGACGTGCGGTGCCTCGGTCCCCGACATGGCCCGGTGCCGGACGGTCGCGCCGAGCGCCGGCAGGTGCTCCGGGTCCTCGAAGCGGGCGAGCCGGCTCGGCCACCACATGTGTCGCCCGACGTCCAGGTTCAGCGCGGTGACCAGCACGGAGCGCACGATCAGGGTGTCGAGCAGGACCCCCAGCGCGACGGCGAACCCGATCTCGGCGAACGACACGACGGGCAGGGTGGCAAGCACCGCGAAGGTGCCGGCGAGCACCAGCCCGGCTGACGTGATCACGCCGCCCGTCGCGCCGAGCCCGATGAGCGCGCCACGTCTCGTGCCGAACTGCTTGGCCTCCTCGTGGACGCGTGTCATGAGGAAGATGTTGTAGTCGATCCCGAGGGCGACCAGGAACACGAAGACGAACAGCGGCATCGACGTGTCCGCGCCGGCGAAGCCGAACAGATGGCGGAACGCGAGCGCGCTGATCCCCAGGGCCGCGGCGAACGAGAGCACCACGGTCGCGATCAGGATCACCGGTGCGACGACGGCGCGCAGGAGCAGCATGAGGATGACGAGGACCACCGCGAGGATCAGCGGGATGATCACCCAGTTGTCCCGGTTCGAGGCGGTCAGCGTGTCGCCACGGGTCGCGGTGTCGCCGCCCGCGATCGCGTCGGCGCCGTCGACCTGGTGGATCGCGTCGCGTACCCGGTCCACGGTGTCGATCGCGGCCTGGCTGTCGGGGGCGGACTCCAAGGTCCCCGCCAGGTAGGCCAGGTCGCCGCGGACGATCGGGTCGGTGACCTCCGTGATGCCCGGGACGTCCGTCATGGCGGCGCCCACGGCGGGGGCGTGGTCGGCGTTGGCGATCACCACGACCGGCTGCCCGGAGCCGGCCGGGAAGTGGTCCGCCAGGACCTGCTCGCCGACCACGGAGTCCGGCGTTCCGTAGAACGCGTCCTTGTTCTGCAGCCCGACGGCGTTGAGCTGGAAGATGCCGAGCGCGGCGACGACCAGAACGGCCGACGTGCCCACCCACGTCGCTCGCGGGGCGCGCGCGACGCGACGGCCGACCCTGGCCCAGAAGCCCGTCAGGGTGTGGTCGGCCGATCCGAAGGCAGGCCGCACGGGCCAGAAGACCCAGCGCCCGCAGATGACCAGCAGGGCGGGCAGGAAGGTGAGCATGACCATCAGCCCGACGGCGATTCCCACCGCGGCAACCGGACCCAGACCCCTGGTCGAGTTCATGCTCGCCGCGAGCAGGCAGAGCATGCCGGCGATGACGGTCGCCCCACTGGCGAAGATCGCCGGAGCCGTGCGCTGCAGTGCGAACGCCATCGCCTCGTGCCGGTCCTGGTGCCGTCGCAGCTCTTCGCGGTACCGCGCGACCAGCAGCAGGGCGTAGTCCGTCCCGGCGCCGAAGACCAGCACGGTGAGGATCCCGGCGCTCTGCGCGTTCACCGTCAGGTCGGCGCGGGTGGCCAGGACGTAGACCACCGCCTGGGCGACGGTCAGGGCGAGACCGGCCGAGACCACCGGGAGCAGCCAGAGGAACGGGCTGCGATAGGTGACCAGGAGGATGACCACCACGACCACGACCGCGGCGTAGAGCAGCTTGCCGTCGATCCCGGCGAAGGCCTCCGCGGAGTCCGCGGCGAAGCCGCCGGGTCCGGTGACGTGCACGGCCAGACCGCTCGGGCTGTCCGACGCGATGGCGCGCAGGTCCTCCACGACGCCGGAGAGGGAGTCCCAGCCGCCGGTGCCAGCGTTGATCGGCACCACGACCTGCAGCGCCAGCCCGTCGGGGGAGGGGATCGGCCCGACGGGGTCGTGCTCGACCAGTGCCAGCGAGTTGAACTCGGCGACCTGTCCGGTCACGGAGGCGAGATCCTGCGTAGTCACCCCGCCGGCGCGTTCGTAGACCAGGATCGCCGGGATCTCGTCCTTGGGCTGGAACTGCTCCGCCGCCTGGATCACCTTGGTCGACTCGGCATCCCCGGGGAGCCACGACACGGCGTCATTCTCCTGGGCACCCGCGAGGAGACTGGACGGCCCGATCGTCAGGGCGGCGATGATCAGCCAGAAGGCCACCACCACCCACTTGGACCGTCGCCCGGCGGGGAGCCAGGCGAGCTTGCTGATCTTGGCGATTCGATCTGTGCTCATCGAGGGCCCCCTGTGCGGCGGACAGGACAACGATCAGAACCGAGCATCCACGCTAGGTGCCCGCGGACCGGTTCGACAAGGGGTGCGACCCCACTTGCCGCCTCCTGATTTCCGCGCCGGACTACCGCCCGGGTCGGTACCCCCCGGTCAGCGCCTCGATGGGCGCGATCGCGACCAGGTCCTTGACGGCGTCGGCGAGATCCGCATCGAACGTGATGAACGCGTCGGCCTGGAGCTGGGTCAAGGCGATGTACTCGGCGTCCAAGGTCCCGGGCCACCCGAGCTGGTCGGCGATCTTCCAGGACACCTTCTGCAGGACGCGGTCCCCGAGAAGTCGAATCCGCAGCGCGCGCACGTAGTCGAGCTGCCGCTCGGCGTCCGGGCGGGCCAGCTCGTCGCGACGCACCGCCTGGTAGAGGAGCGTCAGCACCTGGGAGCGGATGAGCGTCGGAGCGAGGACCTGGTGCTCGTCGGGGATCACGGCCTGGTCGCGGGCAAGTCGCAGGGCGACGTCCGGACCGATCACGAATCTGGTCATGGGATCACCTGTTCATCACGATGGGACGACCGCTGCCTCAAGGTACGGCGACCGCGCTCCTCGCGCAGGGCGCGCATAGGCAGCCAACCGTGGCCTGAATCGCACCCACCAGCCTCTGCATGCCTACGAAGACCCCATAGCCTTCCGCGCGGGCAAACCGATGATCTTCGTGGCACCTCGCTCTCAGGTGCCAGCGAACGCCACACGGCTCCCCGCGGCCACGCCGAACGACGAGGTGCTGTTTGAGCTCGACGCGAGCGCCGTGGGAACGCGCACGGGCCGCGTCGACCTGCGAGGGGCGCGCTCAGCACCGGTTAGCCACCTAACCGGCGCTCGACTCTGCGCGTGCAAGCGATGAGTTGGGGATTAGGTTGCCTACGCTCATTCGATCACTTCTTGACCTGATCAACGACACGGAGGAGCTCATTCGTATCCATGTCGACGATCACAATGGACTTTCCTGCCCAAGCTTCCTGCAATGCGGGTAGGTAGCTCGGGTCTTGCCCGCATACAAGGCGATCCCACGTTGAGATCACTTCACCGGAGTCAGTCTCGATGAGCGCGACCCGCGGGTGCTCCCTCATCAGGGGCTCGGGCCACTGCGCCGGGTCATCGATCACGGTCCCGTTCTCGTCAGCTGGTGTCGAACTCCACCAGCCCTCAAGATCACCGGGCATCGGTCCCGATGGAGGGAACTCCGCGCAGAGCGCTGGCGCGCGGGCTCCGCCAAGACCGTCGCCCGCCGGTGTGGTCGTCGACTGCTGTGGTGCAGCGTTCCCTCCCGTGGAAGGCACGCAAGCCGTTGCTAGCAGAATGACCAGGCTCACCGAGCAAGTCAGCGCAGCGACACGAACATTAGCCACCGATAGATCCCTTCCAGGTGAAAAAGTGCGCTCGGGTTCGAATCATGCACGACGCATCGGTTGCAGGCTGAGTTGCCTGATACGTGCCGTCGAGCGACTTCGGCGCCATGTCATCGACAATGGGGGCTTCGCGGATCAACACCGCGCGTGCGGCATGGCGTCCACCGTGCTGCTCAATGACCACGAGGCTGAACCGGCGAATCTCATGGTGTACCTCCGGCCCCTCGACCATCGGATCGGAAACGCTCGGTCTCCATCATGCTCGGAGCGGGCCGCTGCTGACCATCGAACGGCGCTTGGCGACAGCCAAGCGGTGTCAGCTTCGATGCGGCGTCGCTCCGCAGTGCCAGCGTAATGAGCGTTCCCCCGGGAACGTTCGGTCCCAAGAACTGAGATGGAATCGTCCACGGTCTCCGTCCACACCTTTCCGCAGGAACGCACGGGCTAACGGGTGGACGGCCCCGCGCGAGGGTTTCGGTCCGTCGAGGGACTTGAGCCGGGTTCATCTGAGCGAGGAAGCTCCCGCACGGTGATCGCGAATCAGTCAAAATGATGATCCGGCAGATCGAGTCCGATAGGTGGCGATCCATGTTTGCCCTGGCCTGGCGCTGGGTGGTGCGAGCTGTGACCGGGTACGTCCTGCTGATCGCGCTACTTGCTGTCGGCTTTGCATTGTTCCAGCCGACCTTGGACTGGAGCCGAGTTGGCGGCCTCGATTCGCTCATCGTCAGCTACGCATTCTGGGTCGTCGTCATGGCCCCCGTCCTCGCACTTGCTGGCCTCGCCGAGGCGGTCGCCGTCTGGCTCGCGCTCCGTATGTCGGCAGGCTCGACGACGGCCGGTGCGATCACGGCAGGCACCAGCGGCGCGCTGATTGTCATGGCCTTCACGCTCATCTACTCAGAGCCACGAGCGGTCGACTTGGTCGGATACGGCCTGGGAAGTGTGGTTGCTGGGGCCATCGCAGCCTGGCTGACTGTGCGTGACACCTCGAGGATTTCGTCGGTGGCCAACTGGGTTGGGCGACTGCGACGGGAGGGAGTGTCCGCACTGGTGAGCGACCAGCCGGCCGACAATCGCTGACATCCGCCCACAAGACGACCCCACCCGGCCTCCCATGCTCCGTCGCCACCCACAACCGACCCGGGCATTCCAACCCGCGCATGACGATTGCGGCTAGGCCAGGCCCAAAGCTGGCGCAACAGCTCGCAGCGACAGCCAAGCACTGTTTCGCCGAGCGCCCCGGGGACCGGTGGAGCCGACCTCGCCGGCCGCCGAACATCACTTGGCGCCACGCAACCAGCCGACGGAATCGGTGCTGAGCGGACACCTCTATGCGGAGCTCTACTCGGTAGCGACGATCTCGAAGCCGACTCTCACCCGCGTTGTGAGGTCTCGCCCGAGCCACGCACGAAGGTCGACAGGGACATCTCGCGCCGCCACGGGTTCCGGCAAGCCCGTGGTGAGCGCGTCGAGGGGCCAGTGCAGAACTCCGTCAGCATCAGCGCGCGCAATCAACTCACCGAGCGGGATGCCAGAGAACCGTGCGTCATCAGGTGTTGTGCCTTCAGAAAGCGGTCCATCATCCCAACGGTCCGTCACCCAAGTGCGAATTCGCACCACATGCGCCTCCCAGTGGGCTCGAAACGGACCTCTCAAACTGCGGGTCGACGGCGAGCATGTGTCGCTGCCCGACGTCGTGGTGACACGTCGCGAGCGTAACCGCCCGGCGCGCCACCGGAGGCAAGTAAAGCTGCTCAAACAGCGGGCGCCCGATCCACCTCGAGGGAGACGTCCGCGAGCAGGCGGTAGCGCTCGATGAGGCAGTAGACGTTTGTGTAGTCGACGCTTCACGACAGGTAAGCGGCGGCCGGTCGCGGTGACTCGTACTCGAGTCCCACGTCCCGCTCGACCCCGTGGCTGCGACACTGCGAGCATGTGGATCGACGATGCAGGGGTGCTCAAAACCGTAGCGCTGCCGGATCCGACCGCGCCTATGACGTCGGGTTTCCGTGATGGGCTGGATGTGCTCATTGCGCAGCGCCGCACCGATCTTCGAACGACCCTCGATCTGGCCGAAGAGCGCGTCTTCGACTCCGACTGGTCGAACCTTCCCAAGGATTGTGTCTACGTTGCGTCTCCGCCTCCGATCGGGCTCTTGCGGGGCGCCATAGTCACCCCGGAGGACGTCGCCCGAGTGATCGCGGAGGTCAGCCCGCGCTGGCGTCTGGACGCGATCATGGCGATCGCCGACTACGTCGACTGACGAGGTTTCCCGAGCAGATGCTCCGGCCGTCGGCATGACACCCGCGCGATAGGCGCAATCGAACACGACACCAGCACGATCGCTTCGGTCGGCAGAGCCGGTCAGCTCCCTACGTCTTCAACGGTCACGTGTCGTCGTCGGAATCGTCGGTAGTCCGAGTCGTGCAACAGTTCGGTCACACACATTCAAAACGGATGGCGACGGAAGCTGGACGCCGGCTCTGTCTCCCAGAACCGCAGCCGACATCTGTAGTTCGTTAGCCGAACGTATGCAGCCAGGGTGCCAGTGGCAAAGGTGGCAATATATGTCCTCGTACCGCCATGACTCGCTCGAGCGCTGGCAGTGTCGTCAGCACGTCGGCGTTGACCAAGTCTCCGTTGTAGTACAAGATCACCCGGCGCAATTTGCGACAAGTGGCCAACGGGGCAAGGTCGACGATGTTGTCGAGGCGTTTGCGGCCGCGGTGATTCACCACGATCTCCTCGAGATTCGGCAGTGACTCCACGCCTTGAAGTGAGGAGACACCGGCGCCCTGGATGTCGAGGATCTCCAGGTTGACCGGAGGCACGTCAGTCCGCAGATCGAACTCCCGGACACGAACGCCCCGCGCGATCTCGATGCTCACGGATTTCAGTTTTCGGCAACCGGAGATCATATTCAGCGAACCGTCTCGCACCGCACCAAGAACCAATACCTCGAGGTACGAGAAGTCGGAGAGTGGCCCTTCGATCTGCCCGATATCGACCGATGCATATCTCAGGCGCGGGAAGTAATCTCCCCTAAGTGGCTTTTTCGACTTGCCCAGAAGTGTCAATGATTCTAATTCTGCCAGGGCCAGTTTGGGGAGCTCCGGAATAGAGTGACCCGGCGCCCACACTGTGAGTTGCTTGACGGACATCTCAGTTAGCCAGTCTAGGCTGACATTCCTGCCCCGCAATGCGCCGCTCAGTAGTGAAAGCCTCACTATGGCGGAGGTTCGCAGATAATTCAGATCGTCAACGGAAGGCGGCTCATCAAACTGGCTCTTCACAATCGAGGGTGTAGTTGGGGTCGGAAGCCGCCGGATTCCAGCAGTGCTCGGGCGACGTAGTTTGTGA
>NZ_SDWW01000051.1 GCF_004168625.1 Pengzhenrongella frigida | reverse complement strand
CTGCCGCAACTCCGTCTTTGTGGTCCTGAGCGGACAATCTTGAGCGTGCCATATCCACGCTAAGCGACACAGTACAGATGTTCGATCGCATGCGGGAAGGGGGCCTGTTGTGAGCGTGACCGTCGGGGCTCCTCGCGCTGCCGCGCCCGTTACCTCGGCTCCGGCGACGAATGGCAGTGTCGCTGGCGCCACCGACAGCGATGCCACCACCCTCAGCGGCGCCACCACCTTCAGCGGCGCCACCACCCACGGCGGTGCGGCGGCCGGTGGTGGGTCGGGGACGCCGGTCGTGTGCGGGGCGCACGAGGAGGTGGCCGTGCTGCGGGCCGCGGCCGGGGTGCTTGCCGCGGCGGTCGCCGGGGCCAGCGGTGGACGGGCCCGGACCGGCAGGACGTGCTGACCGAGCTGAACCTGACCATCGACACCCTGCGGGCGATCCGGTCCAGCGTGCTCATCGCCGAGCGCGACGCCGACACCTGGCGCGGGAACGGGGACCCGAGCTTTGAAGCATGGGTCGGCCGCAAGACCCGCCTCGGGAAGCGCGGCGGCGCCGCGCAGGTCCGGCAGGCGGCCGAGCTGGACACCGTCCCCGACGTCCTGGGTGCCGTGACAGACGGGCGGATCCCGCTGGAGCACGCGACCATCATCGCGAAGGTCGCCGCCAGCGGGACCCCCGCCCAGCGCGAAGCCGCCACCTCGGCCGACGGCCAGGAGACGCTGCTCGGCCTGGCGGCCGGTCAGGATGCGGCCACGTTCGCGCTCACCGCCGACCGGTGGGCGGCGAACGTCGACCCCGAGGGGCTGGAACGCGACCACCAAGCCCAGTACCGCGCCCGGTACGTTCATCTGTCCCACACCCCGACGGGCACCCACCTCAAAGGGTTCCTCGACACGATCACCGGCAAGAAGATCGCCCTCGCCCTCGAGGCCGCCACCCCCCGCCCCGCGGCCGACGACGACCGCGACTTCGGCCAACGCAACGCCGACGCCCTGGACTCCATCGCCGGGCGGATCCTCGCGTCGGTCGACACCAAGCCCGGCGCGCACGTGCCACCCCAGGTCTCCGTCATCCTCACCGAAGAAACCTGGATCGCGGCCCAAGCGGACCGCGACCGCCGCCGCGCGGCCATGGCCACCTTCGGGTTCGCCCCCGACGACACCGAGACCGACGCCGAGGGCGAGGGCGAGGGCGACCAGGTCACCGGCAGCGGGACCCGCGCAGCGACCGAAATCGGGACCGGCGGAGACGCGCAGTGCGGTGGCGGTCCTCGGATCAGCGCCCCGATCGGATACGCGCCCGCGACGCTGGAGGACGGCACTCCCGTACCCACCTCCGAGCTCGGCGTGGTCATGTGCGACTGCGAGCTCACCCGGATCGTCATCAACGCCGACGGTGTGCCCCTGGACCTCGGGCGCACCGAGCGCCTGTTCACCGGTCCCCAACGCAGAGCCGTCATCGCCCGCGACCGAGAGTGCGCCTGGCCCGACTGCCACGCGCACGCCCGCTGGTGCCACATCCACCACCTCAGGTGGTGGGAACGCGACGGCGGAGTCACCGCGGTGGAGAACGGGGCGCTCCTGTGCAACTTCCACCACCACGAGGTCCACCGCCTGGACCTCACGATCACCCGCCACACGATCCCGCCAGCCGCTTGCCCGGGCTCGCCGGGATCGCGACGATCGCGCGCGTCCGGTACGAGTTCACCGACCCCAGGGGGCGGACCCTCCGGGGGTCTGCGGCCGGGACCAGCCCGCCGATCGGTCCGCCTGAACCCCCGGACGAGCTCGACCTCTCTCAGACCGACGCGCGCAGCAGCGACCCCTGCCGCCGTTTCGCGACGCGCGACGCTCGCGTTGCCTGACGCCCGACTCGCCGTCACCCCGTCACCCGTCACCCGTCGCCCGTCGCCCGCACCACCCGTACCCAGCACCGAGCACCGAGCACCGAGCACCGAGCACCCAGCACAAGGCGTTCGGCACTGTTCTGTCGTTCGCGGGCCGGAGCAGCCCCATGATCTAGAGTCTGGGCCAGTCGGTGGTGTGGCCAACGCTGTTCATCCCCCGGGGAGTTTCCGACACCCGATGAAGCCAAGCGAGCTGGGGCCACCGCACATGACTGTTCTCATCACCGGCGGAGCCGGCTACATCGGCGCCCACGTCGTCAAGCTCGTCCAGGACACCGGCCGCGCCGTCGTCGTGGTCGACGATTTCTCGACCGGGAGCCAGGACCGCATCCCCGGCACCCCGTGGCGCCGGCTGGATCTCACCGAGCCGTCGTCGGTCGAGGAACTGGCTGACACCCTGCGCTCGTTCGAGGTGACCTCGGTCGTGCACTTTGCGGCGAAGAAGCGGGTGGACGAGTCGATGGTGCGGCCCGCCTGGTACTTCCAGCAGAACGTCACCGGTCTGGCGAACGTGCTCGCGGCGATGGAGCTCGCCGGGGTGCGTGAGCTCGTGTTCTCGTCGTCCGCGGCCGTGTACGGGACTCCCACGACGACCGACGTCACCGAGATTGCGCCGACCTCCCCGGTGAACCCCTACGGCGAGACCAAGCTCGTCGGGGAGTGGATGGTGCGGGACGCCGCGCGCGCGTGGGGCCTGCGCGCGGTCTCACTGCGCTACTTCAACGTGGCCGGTGCCGGCTTACCGGAGCTCGGCGACCCGCTGGTGATGAACCTCGTCACGATGCTGCTGCAGCAGAAGTCGCTCGGGCAGCAGCCCAAGGTGTTCGGCGGGGACTACCCCACGCCCGACGGCACCTGCGTGCGTGACTTCGTGCACGTGCTCGACCTGGCCCAGGCGCACGTCGCCTCGCTCGACTACGTGGCCCGGCCCGAGCGGGCGTTCGACACCTTCAACGTGGGAACCGGGATCGGGTCCAGCGTGCTCGAGGTGGTCACGGAGCTCGCCAACCTGACCGGCTGGGACGCGCGGCCCGAGATCCTTGCGCCCCGGGCAGGCGACCCGGCCAGCGTGGTCGCCTCCGTCGACCGGATCACCGGAGTGATGGGGTGGCGGGCTGAAGCCGCGCTGCCGGAGATCCTCGCGAGCGCATGGAAGGCGTGGCAGTTCGACCATCCCGTGGTCAGCTGACGAAAAGGACGCACGCGGGCAGGGCGAGGCAGTCCGACGATCCCGTGGTCAGCTGACGAAAAGGACGCACGCGGGCAGGGCGAGGCAGTTCGACGATCCCGTGGTCAGCTGACGAAAAGGACGCCCTCGTGCGGGGCGAGGGTGACGCTCGACGGCGCCGGACGCCCGCCGACGTCGTGCAGGCCGGCGGGCACGGCGAAGGTGACCTTGCGACGGGGCGCCGAGTTGAGGTTGATCGCAGCCCACCCGCCGGAGAAGGCGCGCGACCGGCCGTTGCCGCGATGGACGACGTCCTCCACCGGCTCCCCCAGGTCCCAGTCGAGCTGCGGGATGTACGGCGTCGCCGAGTAGCCGTCGCGCGACGTCGCCGTGAACGCACCGCCTGGGCCAGCGCCGTAGACCCAGAGGGCCGCGAGCCCGTAGGTGAAGTTGCGGTGCTCGTTGGTGCCGTCGGAGGCGATCCGCAGGATGCTCAGGCCGGGTGCGGACACCTCGGCGCCCTGCGCGTCGACCGTGTAGGGATCGAGGTAGTCGTCCGGGCCCCAGGCCAGCCAGACCTCTTCGAAGCCCCCGCCGAATGCCGCGTGCCGGGCCCACCGGCCTGGATCGCGCCGTGACTCGGCGATGTTGGGCACCAGGAGCTTCCCGATGCCGTTGAGCCGGGCCCCGACCTGCGGCACGAACTCGTCGAGGGCGCCGCGCAGGTCGGCCATGGTTCGGCCGCCCTCGATCGGCGGTCGGATGCCGTAGTAGTCGTCGAACACGTCGTTGTCGGCCATGATGCCGTCCCACAGCGAACCCTCGAGCTCGTCGGCGACGTTGTCGCACCACCGCTCGCGGTAGTCCGCGTTCCAGGTGGCCATCTGCCATTGCCCGGCGTAGGTGTTCCACTCGATGCGGTCGACGCCGTCGGCCCGGTGGGCGAACCACTCCTCACCCGACTCCTCGGCCTCCTCGAAGCACACCCCGGAGCTGTACACCGGCCCCGGCTCGAAGCTGCGGGTCGAGGACAGGCACTTGTAGGCAAGCACCGTCATGTCCGGGCGAGCGGTCTTCAGTGCCTTGAGCGCATCGGTCTCCCAGGGCTGCAAGATGGCGACCTGGTAGTGCTCGGCGGCGAATGCGACCTGCGCCGGCTCCAACGCATCGCCGTACCGGATCCAGGCTCCATGGCGCTTTGACATGGGGGGACTCTAACCGCCGGACCAGGCATGCTCGTGATGATTGCTCCCGAATTGCCCCAGGGTGCGCATCACATGCGATCGTAGGAATATCTCCGCCACCGCAAATCCTTCAGAACGTAGCCATTCGCGACGAATCGATGGACATGCTGAGCCGTGCTTTCGCGAGGGTCCCCCTGCTGTTGACCATGTCGCTGGCGGTGCTCCTGGGCGCCGGGGCGCTGATGTCCGCCCCGATCGCGACGGCCGCCACGGCCACCGCCGCCACGGTTGCGCACACCTATGCGGCGTCGTCGGCCGCGCTGGCGAACCCCGATCGGGGGTTCTACCACTACAGCGAGACGCACTTCCGCGCCGACGGGTCCGGGTACACGCCGCTGGACGCGGCACAGCTGACGAGCTGGCGCACGTCCGAGAAGGTCACCTTGGTCTACCGGATCTTCTACCTCGAGAAGTTCGCCGACCAGGACACCATCGACGATGCCATCCTCCGCCTCGTCGCCGCCGATCTGGCCACGGCGCGGGCCGCCGGGGTCAAGCTCGTGGTGCGCTTCGCGTACTCCGACTCCTCGTCCGCCGACGCGTCCGCCGCCCGCGTGGTCGGCCATATCCGCCAGCTCGCCCCGGTCCTCAATGCCTCGGCCGACGTCGTCTCGGTCCTCCAGGCGGGCTTCGTCGGGCAGTGGGGTGAGTGGTACTACAGCGACAACTTCGCGAGCGACCCCGCCCAGCCCTGGCTCCTGTCCGACGCCGACTGGGCAGCCCGCGGCGCGGTGCTCAACGCCCTGCTGAGCAGCACAGACGCCCGCATCCCGGTGCTCGTCAGGTACCCGGCCATCAAGCAACGGCTTGTCGCAGCCACCAGCGCCCAGGCCGCCCGGGTCGGGATCCACGACGACTGCTTCGGCGCCGGAACGGATGACTACGGCACGTTCGCGACCGCGACCGACCGCCAGTGGCTGGCCGACCAGAGCCGGACTGTCCCGGTGGGCGGCGAGTCCTGCGAGGTCAACGAGCCGCGCACGCAGTGGCCGTCTGCGAGCGCCGACCTGGCGGCCTATCACTGGTCGTTCCTCAACGCCGACTACCACGCGGACGTGCTCAGCTCCTGGGGGGACGCAGGCCGGGCCGAGGCCGGGCGTCGCCTGGGCTACCGGTTGCGGCTCACCTCGAGCACCCTGCCGACCGGCGGCGTCGTCGGCGGAAACCTCTCGCTCCAGCTCAGCCTGACCAACGATGGCTACGCCGCCCCGTTCCGTGACCGCCCGGTGCAGGTCGTGCTGCGCAGCGCGACCACGACCTACAAGGTCACCGTGCCCATCGACCTGCGCACGCTGACCCCGGGCGCGACCAGCACGTTCACCGTCCAGGTCCCCGTACCGGCCACGCCCGGGGACTACGCGACGTTCCTGGCGCTGCCGGACCCCGCGGCCACCCTGGCGAGCATGCCCGCGTATGCCATCCAGCTGGCGAACACCGGCACCTGGCAGGCCACCGAGGGGTGGAACAGCCTGCAGCACACGTTCACGGTTGCCGCGGCGACCACCGCGACGCCGGCCGCCGTGGCGGTGGCGCTGGGCAGCCTGACCGCCACCTCGGTCACCAACGGGTGGGGACCCCGCGAGCTCAACCGCAGCAACGGCGAGGCCGTGGCCGGCGACGGGCGCCCGCTCACCATTCGCGGCCGGCAGTACGCGCGCGGGATCGGCGTCCATGCGGCGTCCGCGCAGACCTTCGCCCTGGGCGCGAAGTACGCCGCGCTGCGGACCACCATCGGGGTCGACGACGAGACCGGCGGCCTCGGCAGCGTGGTGTTCAAGGTCTACGTGGACGGCAAGCTCACCTACACCAGCCCGCAGCTCACCGGGACGTCCGCCCCGCTGCCGATCCTCGTCAAGCTCACGGGCGCGAAGAGTGTGCGCCTGGTCGTGACCGACGGCGGAAACGGCATCGCCTACGACCACGCGGACTGGGCTGAGCCGCTGCTCGACCTGGTGCCGTAGGCCCTGCTGCCGTAGGCCCTGGCGCTGCTGCCATAGGCCCTGGCGCCGTCGACCCCTATCGGCGCGACCGTCGGCCGTCGCCGAAGATGAGGTCGTCCAGGTCGGGGAAGCCCGAGCTCTCGAGCCCGGTGCGGTCCTCGGCCGGGTGGCGCTCGGCGAACGAGCCCGTCACGAGCGGGGCCGTCATGCGCGCCGCCGTCACGAGCGGCTCCACCGCGCTCGGATCGACCTCGAGCGGTTCGATCGGCAGGCCACCGAGCTCGCGGTAGAGCCGGTTGTAGGCACCCATCGCGTCCTCGAGCTGGAAGAACCCGGCGAGCCGGCCGCGGGCGTTCTCCGCGAACCGCTCGTACATATCGGGGGCGCGCATCATCGTCTGCAGCGCGTCCGCCATCTCGACCTCGTCACCGGCCTGCACCAGCAGCCCGCTCGCACCCCAGGTCCGCCCGCCCGGGGTCGTCAGCGGGTCCCCGATCAGCTGGGCCATCCCGCCGACCTCGGTGCCCACCGTCGGGATGCCCGCCGCCATCGCCTCGAGCACGACGATCGGCTGGCCCTCGTTGTAGCTCGACAGCACGAGCAGGTCGTAGTCGCCGAGCAGCTCGCGCACCTGGACCGTCCCGCGGAACGTCAGGTAGTCCTCGATCCGCAGGGTGCGGGCCTTCTCGCGGCACATCCGGTAGTAGTCGGGGGTGTGCTCGGTCGGGCCGAGCACGTCGAGGTGGAAGTTGGTGATGCCTCGATCGATGAGCAGCGCGAGCGACGAGATCAGGTCCGCGAGGCCCTTGATGGGCACGACGCGGGCGATGTAGACGAGCCGCCAGGTGTGGTCCGGATCGGCCTGGATCCGCTTCCGCACGAGCTCGCGCTGTGCGGCGACGTCCTCGAACTCCCGCACGATCATGCCGTTCGGGATCACGACGCTTCGCTCGATCGGCGCCCCGAGATCGGCCGCCTCGCTGATCGCGCCGGGGTAGAGATAGGTGACGGTCTCGGCGCTCGGGTAGCAGAACTGGCCGATCTCGGTCCACCAGGCCATCCAGGCGCGGTCCAGCGGCGGCACGTCGAACTCGCGCCAGTCCCGGGCGGTCAGGCGCAGCGCCATGCTGCGCCCCAGGCGGGTGTTGACCGTGTCGCGGACGTAGAGGTTGTGCTCGGTGAGCAGGAACTTCGTGCCATTCTGGCGCGCGGCGGCGGCGCCGATCAGGGACGCGTACCCGGTCGTGTGGGCGTGGTAGACGCCCGCCTTGGGGATGTCGCCGCCAAGCACGGCGCACGCGAGCGAGAAGAACTCGCGGAGCAGCCAGAACATCTCCGTCAGCGGGATCCCGAGCCCGGGCAGGCGGTCGCGGGCAGCGACCATGAACTCCTTGCTCCCCAGCACGGCCCACAGCGGGAAGGTCCGTGTGCGGGGGTTCATCCCGTCGTCGTACAGGGCCCACATCGGGTCCATGTCGCCGGCCAGCACGGCCTCGATCGCGTCGAACAGGCGGGTCGCCAGCGCCTTGCGCTCCGGGCCGCTCATGTTCAGGTCCGACGGCCGCAGGGAGACGAAGTCCGCGTGGTGCTCCGCCATGCTGAGGTACACGGGCCGGACCCACCTGACGTTGGCGGGCATGCCGTAGAGGTCCTCGTGCGGAGATGACGAGTCCCAGGTGATGTGGATGATCCCGAAGGTCAGGTCCTGGTTCCCCATCACGATGTCGTGCACGACGGCGGAGACGCCACCCTTGAGATAGGGGTAGGTGGACTCCATCACGATCGCGACGTCCACGTCCGCGTAGCTCGACGCGGGCAGGATCTTCACCCCGGCCGGAACGACGGTCGAGGCGGCAAGGACGGGCCGTGCGGGCTCGACCTGGTCCGACCGGTCCTGCGGCGTGCGCCCGGGCGAGCGGCTCTGACCGAACCCCAGGCTGAGCGCCAGGAACGCCAGGATGCTCGTCAGCGCGACCACCACCAGCGCGGCCCCGTCACCCATGCCGATGTCGCCTGCGGTGGCCCTGGCCGTGCCGGAAGCGAACGCGGCACCGAACGCGGCCGCGACGAGCGCGATCGTCACCCACGCCGACCAGGAGATCACCGAGCGAGATCGCCGAAGGGCGACACGGTCACGCGCAACCCGGGCCGCGGTCGTCGGGGACGTCGTGGCGGACGACGTGGCGGACGACGTCTCGGCGGACGTCTCGGCGGTTGTGTCGGCGGTCGTCGCGGACGTGGTCGAGGGCAGCGGGGGTGAGGTCACAGCGGTCATGAGTGGTCCTTCCCGGCAGCCGGGGTGCGGCCGCCGAACTCCTTCGTCGCGCCGCGGGTAGCGGGACGACCGGGCTCGAGCAAGGGTGCGGAGGAGTCACCACGCAGTGGCGTGCCGCCAGAAGAGCGTGTACTCGGCCGAGCGCCAGTGGTTGAGACAGCTGCGCAGGGCCGCAGCGAACAGCAGGGCCTCGAACGCGAGCAGTGCGCCGTAGAGGTTCGCGCCCGCGGGCAGCAGCAGGAACGCCCCGCCGCACACGACCAGGTGGGCCGCGCTGTACACCTGCGCCAAGCCCGTCTTGCCCGCGTAGTCGAGCTTGTAGCAGAGCACCGTGGTCATCATGAAGAGCCAGGAGGCGACGGCGACCGAGGCCACCAGCGCCGCGGAGTAGGTCGTGTACTGCGTGACCAGCACCGTGATGGCGAGGCACAAGCCGGCCCCGATGACGGCGGTCTGGCTGATCGAGGCCTGGACCGTCCTGCTCAGCCGCGACGAGCGGTCGGCGAGCACGGCATAGGGCGAGTTCTCCATCGCCGCCCGGAGCGAGCCCACCGAGGTGTCGAACGCGGGCGCGAGGCGTACGAAGTAGTAGTTGTAGGCCAGCACGGCCGGGAGCATCGCGAAGAAGGTCGCCGACACGTCGAACTGGCCGCTGCCGCGCAGGTACAGGAAGAACTTGTCGGACCAGAGCACCCCACCGAGCAGCACTCCCCGGGTGAGGTCGGAGAGCAGGTCCCGGTTGTCGAGCCAGACCGGTCGACCCACCCGGGCGAGGTGTGCGCGCAGCGGCACGAGCTGCGTTGCCAGGCCGACCAGCGGCGGCAGGAACCACCACGTCGGGACGAGCAGGAGCGCCGCGGCGTAGCCGACCCACGCGGCCGCCCAGAGCACCCGACGACGGCCGACGTTCGTCGGCACGAGCGACTGCACGAAGGCCATGTGCAGGAGGCACAGCGCGACGTAGGTCCCGAGCGCCGCGGGTGACCAGCGCATCACGATCTGGACCGGGATGGCGAAGACCACGATCACCGGTGCGGACTGGATGAAGGTGGCGGGCCAGACCTGGCAGAAGCGCGCAGCGATCTGGAACCGGTCGCCGTCGCTGATCAGCGGCCCGATCGCCCGGTACAACGGGAAGCACACCGCTTGGCTGAGCCACGGGACCGTGAGCGAGGACGCGAGCAGCAGTGCGGACAGGTCAGCGCCGCCCACCGACGCGGTGGAGATCCGGACGCTGGCGATCGGGAAGATGACCGTCAGGAGCAGGACGGGCGAGAGGTGCAGGGCGAGCTCGACGGTGGACCGGAGCGTGGATCCCACGGTCACGGCGGGGGCTGCGGACGCAGCCCCGTCGGACGCAGCCCCGTCGGACGCAGCCGAACGGCGGGCGAGCCAGGCAGCGACGACCAACGCAGCGATGGCAGCCACCGCCGCGACGAGGACGCGCGGATGGTGGGCAGCGAGCCACGGAGCCAGGACTGTCGCCACGAGGGCGGCAGTGGTGATGAGCGGGACGAGGTGCGAACGGGTGGGCGAGAGCCGGGGAACGAGGATCTCCCTCGTAGCGGTACTGGGCAATGGCCATCCTGTCTTCGGCGCCCGACTCGCTGGCGCGTACTAGCTCCTGCAACCCACGTCCGTGGATCGAGGGTGACATTAGCCGCTGAAGATGACAGAAAGACCACGCACCTAGATTCTTCGCACTCCGCGCAAACCCGACACAGCACTCATTCCGGCCGCGCGCTGTGTGCCTGGTCACATCTACCGCAATCAGGACGAATGATCGACCACGGCGGTCATGTTCGCACCCAACTTGCCCATGAAATCAGTCAAGAACAGTCCCTGTCGGGGTCACTCCGACTCGAGGTAGGGAGCGGGTGAAATTCGGCAGAGTCTCACGCTACGAGCGGCGCGGCCAGAGCACCCGTCTGGTTCCGGCCACCGTTCTTGGCCGCGTAGAGCGCGCGGTCCGCTCGCTCGACCAGGCTGCGGGGGGTGTCGCCGGGCCCTGCCTGGGTCAGCCCGATGCTGGCGGTCTGCCCCATCGGGATGAGGCGGAGCAGGCGGGCGGCGATCAGCTGGGCCTGCGCCATGTCGCACACGGGCAGGGCGAGGGCGAACTCCTCCCCGCCCCACCGGGCGATCACGTCCCCGGTGCGCAGCTCGGTGCGCAAGGCCTGCACGAGGTCGCGCAGCAGCGCGTCGCCGGCGTTGTGGCCGAAGGAGTCGTTGTAGGCCTTGAAGTGGTCCATGTCGAGCAGTGCCACCGTCAGGGGGTCGCCCGTGCGGACGGCGCGCGCCAGCTCCCGGTCCAGCGCCTCGTCCCAGCTGCGCCGGTTCGCCGCACCGGTCAGGGCATCGGTGTGCGCCTGCGCGGCGAGCAGGGCCACGAGGTCGGCCCGGTCGATCGCCGCGGCGATCTCGGCGGCGACCAGCTCGACCATGTCGAGGGCAGCCTCGGGAAGGCGCGCGCGGGCCTGCGGGAAGCAGACGAGGAGCACGGCGGTGCGGCGGCCGTCCCGGGTGACCGGCTGGACCAGCACCGCGACCGCCCCGGTGAGGTCCGCGAGCCGGTGAGAGGCGCGCGGGTCCGTGCGCGCATCCGCGAGGTAGAGCCGGCGTCCGGTGCGCCACACCTGCGCCGTGGCCGCGGTCTCGGTCTGCGGGTCGACGCGCAGCTCGTCGAGGTCGAGACCGACGGTGCCGGCGGTGGCGACCAAGACGCCGTCGTCGTCGGGTTCGAAGAGCACCGCGAACCCCGCGCCCGCCACCGCCGCGGCGGCGGCGCACAGCTCCGGGCGCGGGTCGGCCCCGGCCGTCAGGGCGCGAGTGATCGCGCCGAGGGCGACGATGTCAGCGGTGCGTTGGCGGGCCTGTTCGACGAGCCGCTGGATCATGGGCCCGGCGAGCGCCCCGATCGCCACGGTGAGCAGCGACAGGCCCCAGGCGTCCGACGGATAGAACGGTGCGCCCACCAGGACCAGGGGCGCGAGGAGCGTCACGGCCAACGCGGCGATGGCGATGTGCAGCTGCGCGCGGGTGCCGTACAACGCCATCCAGATGATGGGCAGCATCACCAGCGGCGGGTAGCCCGCCGACGCACCACCCCGGGCGTGCCGCAGGAGGGCGACCACCACGAAGTACCCGAGCGGGACGAGGGCCTCGCTCCATGCCGGCAGCCGGTCCCACGGGACGACCCACGCCACCAGCACCAGCACGGCCAGGGCGATGCTGGCGGCCGCCACGACGACGAGGTTCGACGCCACGGCCCCCCACAGCTCCACCACGACCGCGACGAGCGCCACGCTCACGAACGGCGCACCCCGCCGCATGGCGGAGGGGGCGCTCAGCGGGCGCTTCGCCGGACCCGGTTGCCCCGGACGCGGCACCAGCCACTGCGACCATCCCCGTGCTGCTGACATCGTCCCGCCTGTTGATCCCTCGAGCTGGTGCCCGCTGCGCAGCGATCAATCGAGGGATCCGGCAGATGCCAATCGCTCATCGGGCAGCCGCGCAGCACGCTTGGCGGACCTCCATAGTGTGACGGCTCCGAGGAGTGCCGCGGACACCGAGGTCAACCGTCGGGACGCCTCCCGTGACAATTCAGACGGGCAGCACCGTTGGCGTCGTGGCAGCGTCGGCGTCCTCGGGGAGGAAGAGCTGCCAGAGCAGGATCAACGCCCAGAGCCCGGTCATCACCGCGACCACCCCGAGCGGCTGCTTGAAGAACACCAGGACGTAGCCCAGGCGGGGGACGGACGCGATCACCCGGCCGATGACGTTCTCCGGGGGGATCGTCCATGCGTCGGGGGCGGGGTTCGCGTCACCCTTGGTCGTCAGCCCCGCGGGAGAGGTCTCGACGATGCGGTGGGTGACGAGGCCGCCACCGGTCCGGAAGGTGATCACGGAGCCGGGCGCCCCACCATCCGGGGACGGCGGCACGTCCACGACGAGCGCACCGGTCGGGTACGACGGCGACATCGAGCCGGTCCGGACGGCGTACGGGCGGTAGCCGTGCGACCAGGCCGTTGCGCCGCCGACGGCGATCGCGAGCACGACGGCGAGCAGCAGCACCGCGCCTGCCCGCTTCACGAATCTGACCGCCTCTTCATGCTCGTCGCTGGATCGTCTCGCCCTGCCGGGCGGCAGGGGACAGTCCCCTGCCGCCCGGGTGCTCTCAGAAGTCCAGTGCGTCCGGGCGGATGCCGGCCTGGGTGGCAACGATCGTGAAGGGCACGTCTGCCCAGGTGGCGTCCTGACCACCCGAGGCCAGACCCGTGAGACCGAACGTCAGGTTGATCGTGCCGGTCGCGTTGTCGGCCAGACCCGAGGCGAGCTTGATCGCCGTCGGCACGCCGCAGTACGGGTTGGTGTCCTTCTCGCCGGTGATCTCCTCACCGCTGCCGCCGCGACCGTCCACGGTCACGGGGCAGGGCGTGGCGGTGGCCAGGTCCGCAGCAGGCACGTGCGCGAGGTTGTACGACTGGAACAAGCGGCCCGACGCCTTGGTCGAGACGTCGAAGTGCCCGTAGCGGCCCAGGCCGCCGGCCGGGTAGAGCGGGTTGTTCGCCGCGCCGGAGAAGGCCAGGAAGCGCTCATCCGTGGGGTCGAACGTGAGCCAGACGTCGGACGTGCCGGACACGTCAAGGCTGTAGTTGATGCTGGCGGTCTGGTCGGCTCCGGGCATCACGTCGCCAAGCGCCAGGGTGCTCGTGTCGACGCTCAGGTTGATGTGGCCGGCGGTGGCCGTGAGGCTGCCGGCTTCCGAGTCGGTGAAGTAGGCGCCGGTGCCGGAGACTGCCACCCCGGCGAGCACCGCAGTCAGTCCGGCCGCACCGAGGAAACCACCGACGCGAAGGGACTTGCGGATCGAGCGCGAGCGAGCCATGTGATTGCCTTCGGTGTGTGCGAGAGCATCGGTTTCGCCTCTGGCTCCCTGCCGGTCTCCCCCTGGCGACCACACGACCGGCAGATCCACGCCTCGCTCGCGGCCTTGGAAGGTCGCACCCGATTTTTACCAGGGCCGCAACCCGCCCGTGGCGCTTTGGTCTTACCAATCGTTCCGGGCCGAAGATTCACCCGAGGCGGGCGGGGCTCGGGCCCGTCCCGCGGCCGCCGACGGCTCAGCCGGCCGCGCGGACCACGACGTCACGCCCGGCGGCCTTCGCCTCGTACAGGGCACCGTCCGCGAGGCGCAAGAGCTCGTCGGGTCCGCCGCCGTCGGGCCACTGCGCGATGCCTGCACTGATCGTGATCCCGACCGGACCGTCGCCGGTGGGGACGCGGAGCCTGGCGCACCGCGCCCGCAGGAGCTCGGCGCGGTCGGCTGCAGCGTCGGCCGAAACTCCATGGAGCAGCAGGACGAACTCCTCGCCGCCGAAGCGCGCCACCGTGTCCTCAGCGCGCACCCCGCGCGTCAGCTCCGCGGCGACCCTGATCAGGACCTGGTCCCCCACCGCGTGGCCGTAGCGGTCGTTGACCCGCTTGAAATGGTCGATGTCGAGCATCACCGCGCTGATCGGCGGCCCGCCGTCCCGGGTCCGCCCAGCGGCAGCCTCGAGCACCCGCTCGAGATGACGTCGGTTGTGCAGTCCGGTCAACCCGTCGCGCACCGCCTGCTCGGCGAGCTCGCGGCGCAGCCGGTCGAGCTCGGTGACGTCGCGGACGACCACCACCGAACCGAGCGCCGGGCCGCCGTCGGCCACGATCTTGGTGGCCCGCACCTCCAGGACGATCCCCGACCGGATGGTCAGCGTGGTCGTGTCGCCGCCCTCGAAGGCCGGCCTCATCTCCGGCCGCACGACGTCGTGCCAGTGCGCGCCGATGAGGCGCGGGGTGGGCCTGCCCTCGCGGTGCAGGAGCGCCCGGGCGGCGGGGTTCGCGTCGAGCAGCCGACCCTCCGGGTCCACGACCAGGACCGCGTCCGCCAGGGCGGCGAGCACCTGGCCCGACGAGATCGGCACGAGCCCGGTCTGGCGGCCGGAGCGCTCGACCGACAGCCAGATCGCACCGCTCAGGGAGAACAGGATCGGCGTGACATCCAGGCTGTTGTGCCCGAAGTCCACGAGCTGGGTGATGTTGTTGCCGAGCAGCGGGATCGCGGCTGCCACGAGGGACCAGGCGTACACCTGGCGGTGACCGCGGACCGCCCGGAACATCGCCGCCGTGCTCAGCACCAGACCCGCGAGCAGCGCGAGGGTGCAGTACACGACGTTCACCTGGTAGAGCGGTCCGCCCTGCAGCACCAGGGCCCCGGCGTCGCCAGGGACCGCCCGGAGGAAGAGGTGGTGCCACGGGTCGGTGGGCACGACGACGAGCAGGAACAGCGGGTGGAGGCAGACGAGCAGGCCGGCCCTGCGGTTCAACGGACCGTGGCCGGCCAGCACGAGGAAATACCAGAGGGACGCCCCGACGGCGACACCGACACCCGGCAGGGAGGCGTAGTTCACCGGGGCCGGTACCGAGTCCGGCGGGAGGAGCAGCGCCAGCGCCCGGCCCCCCGCCCACGCGGCGCCACCCAGCTGAACGAGCGCGAGCGGGAGGGCCAGCGGGGAGGTCTGACGGCGCGGCAGCACGACGAGGCCGACCACGATCCCGAGGATCGTCACGCCCCACAGCATTGCCTCGATGACGGTGAAGGTCACAGCTTCCTCTCCGATCTGCGTCACCTCGCAGATCGGCACCCCGGGCGCTGCGTTGAGGGGTGGCGCATCACGATGCTGGGAAGGTACGGCGTCAGGATGCCGCCCGGTCGATCTCCCCCGGCAGCGCGGGCGCGGGGAGGGCCCCGATCCGGTTGCGACCGCCGTCCTTGGCGAGGTAGAGCGCGCGGTCGGCCCGCCCGACCAGGCTGCGGGGGGTGTCGCCAGGGCCGGCCTGGGTCAGGCCGATGCTGACGGTCTGCCCGCTGGGAACCAGAGCGAGCAGGCGGGCGGCGATCACCTGGGCCTGCGCCATGTCGCACACGGGCAGGGCGAGGGCGAACTCCTCCCCGCCCCACCGGGCGATCACGTCCCCGGTGCGCAGCTCGGTGCGCAAGGCCTGCACGAGGTCGCGCAGCAGCGCGTCGCCGGCGTTGTGGCCGAAGGAGTCGTTGTAGGCCTTGAAGTGGTCCATGTCGAGCAGTGCCACCGTCAGGGGGTCGCCCGTGCGGACGGCGCGCGCCAGCTCCCGGTCCAGCGCCTCGTCCCAGCTGCGCCGGTTCGCCGCACCGGTCAGGGCATCTGTGCGCGCCTGCGCGGCCATCAGCGCGACGAGGTCGGCCCGGTCGATCGCCGCGGCGATCTCGGCCGCGACCAGCTCGACCAGGTCGAGCGCGGCCTGCGGCAGGTGGGCGCGGACGTCCGGGAAGCCGACGATGAGCACGGCGGTGCGGCGGCCGTCCCGGGTGATCGGCTGGAAGAGCACCGCGACCGCGCCGGTGAGGGCGGTGAGGCGCGGCGAGGCGCGCGGGTCCGTGCGCACGTCCGCGAGGTAGAGCCGGCGTCCGGTGCGCCACACCTGCGCCGTGGCCGCGGTCTCGGTCTGCGGGTCGACGCGCAGCTCGTCGAGGTCGAGACCGTCGGTGCCGGCGGTGGCGACCAGGACGCCGTCGTCGTCGGGCTCGAAGAGCACCGCGAACCCTGCGCCCGCCACCGCCGCGGCGGCGGCGCACAGCTCCGGGCGCGGGTCGGCCCCGGCCGTCAGGGCACGAGTGATCGCGCCGACGGCGGCGACGTCCGCGGCGCGCTGGTGGGACTCGTCGACCAGCCGCTGGACCGCGGGCCCGCCGACCGCCCCGACCGCCAGCGCGAGCACCGACAGTCCCCAGGTGGACGTCGGGTAGATCTGGGAGCCCGCCAGGACCAGGGGCGTCAGGAGCGTCGCCGCCGTGGCGACGATGGCGACCCGCAGCTGGCCGCGGGTGCCGTACAGCGCCAACCAGATGATGGGCAGCATCACCAGCGGCGGGTAGCCGGTCGCCGCAGCACCCCGGGCGTGGTTCATCAGGGCGACCACGACGAAGAACCCGAGCGGGACCAGCGCCTCGCTCCACGCCGGCAGCCGGCGCCACGGAACGACCCACGCCGCTGTCAGCAGCGCGCCCACGGTGAGCACGACGGCGACCAGGACCGGGAGGTTCGACGACGAGGTCGCCGTCAGCGCCTCGACCGCGACCGCGACGAACGCGACGCCGGCGAACGGTGCGCCACGTCGCAGGACGCCCGGATCGCTCAGGGGGCGCTTCTCGGCGACCGGTGGCCCCGTGCTGGCCGCCAGGCTGTCCGCCCATCTCCGCGCTGCTGGCACTCCCCGCCCCCCGTCAGGTCGCTCGCACTGCCCTGGGACGACCCGGTCTCTTCCCTTCGTCGGTCGCACGTGCCGGCACCCGCCGGGGTATCGATCCAACAGGGCCGTTCGACCGCAGCGGCCGGTTCGAGAGCCGGGCGCGGGGTGAATTCGATTCCCCGGGTCCGGTTCGGTCGGTTTCCGGGCGGTATCGGCAAGGCTGCTCGTGGGCCCGGTCAGGCAGAAAGCGGTGCGGCCCCGGCCGGGAGGGTGCGGGGCAGTGCGCGGTCGGCGCTCAGGCCCCAGGGGGCGATCTCGACCGCGGGCATCGGGTAGGCCAGGTGGTAGCCCTGGATGATGTCGACGCCGAGGGCCGTCAACGCGACGAGCACCGGTGCGGTCTCGACCCCCTCGGCCACGACCGACAGGCCCAGCGCGTGGCTCATCTGGATCGTGGACTGCAGGACCGTCGTGTTGTGGCCGGGATCGGCCAGTCGCCGGACGAAGCTCTGATCGATCTTCACCTCGCTCACGGGCAGCCGCTCGAGGTACGCCAGCGAGGAGTAGCCGGTGCCGAAGTCGTCGATCGAGAGCTTGACGCCGACCGCAGCCAGGCCGTCGAGGACGGTCAGGCAGCGGTCGAGGTCGCGCATGATGCCGCTCTCCGTGATCTCGAGCGTCAGCCGGTCAGGAAGCCCGCCGGTGACGGTGAGCAGGTTCTGGACGATCGACGGCAGCCGCTCGTCGAGCAGGTCGCGCGCGGTGATGTTGACAGCGACCGTGAGATCCAGGCCGTCCGCCCGCCAGGCGGCCTGCTGCCGGAGGGCGGTCTCGACCAGGTGGTCGGTGAGCCGTCGCATGAGGCCGGTCCGCTCGGCGACGGGAAGGATCTCGGCCGGGGAGACCAGGCCGTAGATCGGATGGATCCAGCGCACCAGCGCCTCGACCCCGACGGGCTTGCCGGTGCGGGCATCGCACTTGGGCTGGTACCACAAGGTGATCGCCCCGTCGGCGATCGCGGACTCCATCTGGGCGGCGAGCACCAGCCGGCGGTGCCGACCGTTCTCCGGTTCCGGTGCGTAGACCTCGACGCGCGTGCCGGCCACCTTCGCGGCGTACATCGCGACGTCGGCGTGGGTGAGCAGGGCGTCGCCGGTCGCGCCATGGAGCGGGTACAGGGCGATCCCGATGCTGGCCCCGACGGCGAGGAACACGTCGTCGAGCGCCACCGGCCGCCGGATCGCCTCGAGGTACTCCTCGGCGAACGCCAGGGCGGCGACCCGATCGACGTCGGGCAGGAGCACGGCGAACTCGTCGCCACCCAGCCGCGCGACGACGCCGTCGGCCGTGCTGGCGAGCCGACGTCCGATCTCCCTCAGGACGTCGTCGCCCGCGCCGTGCCCCAGGGTGTCGTTGATCTCCTTGAAGTCGTCGAGGTCGACCATCACGACGGCCCCGCCGCGACCGGCGGCGCGGGCCTCGAACTGCGCCTGGAACTCCCTGCGGTTGGGCAGGCCGGTGAGCGGATCGTGCCGGGCCTCGTGGTCGCGCTCGGCGGCTTCGGCACGGATGAGGTCGACCAGGCGCGCGTTCTGCAGCGTGCTGGCCGCATGACCGGCGAGCGCCTCGAACAGGCGCAGGTCCTGCGGGGTGAAGGTCTTACCGGCGAAGAGCCGGTCGGCCACGATCAGGACGCCGACGATCCCGTCGATCGAGACCTGCACCGCCATCGCGTCGGTCAGCGGCTCGGGCAGGCGGGTGCGGGTCCGGTCCTGGCCGGCCGCGATCAGGACGCCGCGCCCCACCGAGGAGGCGGTCCACCAGACGTCGGGCGGGGGCGAGTCCGCGGATCCGCTCAGGTTCTCGAGGCCGCCGTCGGCGGTGAGGACGACGTGCTGCGCCGGCCGGTCGCCGTCGGCCGGGACGTACAGCTCCGCGCGCGCGGCACCCAGGAGCTCGCGGGCCTCACCGAGCACCGTGGCCACGGTGCGGCCGAGGTCCAGCGACGCGCCGACGGTGCCGACAAACCGGTAGAGCAGCTCGAGCTGCGCGTAGCGCGCGGCGAACGCGACGTACCCCCGGTTGGAGAGGAACAAGACCGCGACGACGACCCCCAGCAGGACGAGCGCGAGGGGTTCGGAGACGAGCAGGACGACGACGAGCAGGGCGAGCCCGCAGTTCGCCGTGCAGGCCAGGAGACCCGATCGGATGGCCTCGCGCAGGATCTCGGGGCTGTACCCGCCGCCGGAGAGGAAGATCACCAGGGTCACCAGCCCGCAGCTGAGCAGCCCCGCGGCCAGCATCGCGGCCAGCGCACCGAGCCAGCCGCGCGGGGAGGTCGGGTCACCCGAGCCGAGGATGACGCGGAAGATGAGCGCCGCGACGGAGACCTCGACGGCGAACAGGCACATGTTGAAGACGAGCTTGCTGCCACGCTGGCGCTGGACGACCAGCAGCGCGATTCCACTGCCGAGAAGGCTGCTCCACAGGTACGTGCTGGGGCTGAGGAAGACCAGCGCGATCACGGACGGCAGCTCACGCAGGGTGTGCGTGTACGCGCTGGACGACAGCGGGACGTGGATGACGAAGGCGCCCGAGAGCACGAAGCCGATCGCGACCGTCCACCAGGGGACCGCGAGCGTCGAGGGCAGCGCCGACATCCCGCGCAGGGGGCCGAGGAAGAGCGCCGTGGCGACGGCCGTCAGGGCGAGCAGAAGCCCGTTCACGGGTGTCAGCACGCGCGATCCCACGAACGAATGACTGGTCAACGCCTCACCCTCACCCCTGCCTTCGCCCCTGCGGGAGCGGATCGACCGCCCAAGTAGGTCATCGGCATGGGCAAGCGTCAATCAAGCACTCGGAGACGAGCTGTTGGAGAGGTAGTCAACACCCCCGGGACCCCCGAGGACGAGCAAGGAGACGGGGTCGGCGCGGCGGATCTGCCACGCCGACCCCATCACCGTGGGATCGCTCTCACTTGCGGTCGAAGCCAGCGGCTTCGGGGGGACCGATCAGGACCAGTGCCAGGCCGACCAGTGCCAGGCCGACCAGTGCCACGCGGACCAGTGCCACGCCGACCAGTGCCACGCCGACCAGTGCCACGCCGACCAGTGCCACGCCGACCAGTGCCACGCCGACCAGTGCCACGCGGACCAGTGCCACGCGGACCAGTGCCAGGCCGACCAGTGCCAGGCCGACCAGTGCCACGCCGTGGTGGTCGCGGTGGCGATGATGGCCGCCGCGATCGATCCGATCGGGGCGGCGGCGGTCCACGACTGAAGCGCGGTCGTTGCCGACGGCGTCGGCAACGAGAGCGCACGCTCGATGTTCACCTGACCGGCACCGCGAGCGGGGTTCGACTCGGCCGGCATCGGCTCGGCCGAGGCCTCGAGCACGTACTTGACCTGGTCGGGCGTGAGCGAGGGAGTGGCCTGCAGGAGCAGTGCGACGGCTCCGGAGACGACCGCGGCCGCCTGAGACGTGCCGGTACCGCGGAAGTACCGACCCGCGGTGTCGCCCGCCACGAGACCCTCCGGGTGCTCCTGGTCCACGGTCGAGCCCGGGACCCGCAGCGAGACGACCGACTTGCCCGGTGCCAGCAGATCGGGACCCCGCACGGCGGTGCCGGGGTTGGTGAAGGTGCTGAGCAGGTCGTCGGCCAGGGCGGACGTCCCCTGGTTGTCGCTCGAACCCACGGCGATGACGTAGGGGTCCGCGGCCGGCATCGTCAGGTCGGCGGTGCCGCCGTCGTTGCCGGCGGCAGCGACAACGACGATGCCCGCGGCCCAGGCTCGCTCCACGGCCTCGGCGAGCGGATCGACGGTGTAGGGCGCGGACGTCGAGACGCCCGACGACAGGTTGATGACCCGAACATTCATTCCGTCGTCGCTGCGGTGCGCCACGACCCAGTCGACCGCGGCAATCACCGAGGACACATCGACCGCACCGTCGCCGGACGCCACCTTCATGTTGAGCAGCTGCGCGTCGGGAGCAATTCCACGGAATGGTGCGGCCGCGCCCTGCACGCCGGTCGCGGCCGACGAATCGTTGCCCGCGATGATTCCCGCCATGTTGGTGCCGTGACCGAAGCTGTCGACGTACCGGGTGGCCTTCGAGCTTCCCTCGGCGGACAGATCCGGCCCATTGACGACCTTGCCCGCGGCATTCAGACCGCGCACGGGTGAGATGCCCGTGTCGATCACCGCGACAGTGACACCCAAGCCGGTGATGCCGGCTCCGTCGGCCCGCCAGGCGGACTCGGCGCCGGAGCTGGCGGCCAGCGCGTACATCGACCCCAGGTCCGAGCGGGCGTCCCAGGCGGCAGTCGTCGTGGGGCCTGCGTTCCCGCGGTCCTTGGCGCCGACGCCCCACGACTGGCTGAGCATGGCGCCGACCGCGGCCGACTGATCCCGGTCCGCCACGACCGGCTGCGAACCGGCTGCCGCCGGGGACAGGCAGGCAGCGATCGCGAGGGCGAGCGAGGCGGCAATAGGCATTGCCGCGAGTTTCATTTCCATGTTCGGTCCATTTTTCAGTCCTCCGTCAAAAGGGGGCAGGGCTACCCCTCGCAGGAGTATGCGGTCTTTCCCGGTCACTCACCTCCGATTCTCGAGCCTTGTCATCCATGCGGGCGATCGGATGAGACGGCACCATTCTGGGCACGGCGCGCCGCACCGGTATCGTTTGATTGTTTGGATATCGTTGTTGTAGTTTTCGCAATTTTCGGGAGGTGAATTCTCGGCGCCCGGACGGCGGTTATGTCAAATCGACAACGGACCCCGAAGCGCGCGCCCTTGAATTCGGCGAGAGATTCTTTTGGTCGGCGAGCGGCCGCGCACGAGGGCGACCGCCGGCGCCGTCCGGCCGGGTCAGGCCGCGCGGTCGATCCCTTCCCCAGCCCGCTCCGGGCGACCAGGATGGGCGGATGGATCCTCTCCAGGCCGCACGGCACAGCGCCCAGGTCGCCGCCCTCTTCGACCGGGTCGCCCACACCTACGACGCGGTAGGGGTGCCGTGGTTCGAGCCGATCGCGGAGCGGCTGGTCGCCGAGCTGTCGCCGGCACCGGGCGAGCGAGCCCTCGACCTCGGCACGGGGCGGGGCGCAGCGCTGTGGCCGTTGGCCCGCGGACTGGGCTCGACCGGTCAGGTGACCGGACTGGACCTGTCCCCCGAGATGGTGAACGCGACCCGCCTCGACGCGCGGGAGCGGCGCCTGAGCACCGTGAACCTCGTGGTCGACGACGCGGGAGGTCCCCACCTGGCGCACGCGCAGTTCGACCTGGCGGCGGCCTCGCTCGTGCTCTTCTTCCTCCCCGACCCGCCCGCGGCCTTGCGCGCCTGGCGCGAGCTCCTGGTGCCGGGCGGCCGACTCGGCGTCTCCACGTTCGGGACGCGAGACCCCGCGTGGGAGCGGCTCGACGACGTGTTCACGCCGTTCCTTCCCCCCGCTCTGCTGGACGCCCGCACGAGCGGCACTCGCGGACCGTTCGCGAGCGACCTCGGCGTCGAGCAGCTGCTCGAGGCCGCCGGCTTCACCGGCGTGCGGACCGCCCGGTCCGAGGTGTCCGTGCGATTCGTCGACGTCGAGCAGTGGCGGCTGTGGTCGTGGTCGCACGGGCAGCGCTCGCACTGGGACGCGGTCCCCGAAGAACGACGAGCGGGGGTGCTCGCGGCTGCGGCCGAGCGGCTCGACGGAACCCTCGAGCACGACGGCGGCTTCACGCTCACCCAGCAGGTGCGCTTCACCATCGGACGACGCCCCGAGGACCCGCCGGCCACGGTCCGCTGAGGTCGCGGAGGCGCAGAGGCCGCGGAGGCATCGGATCAGCGAGGCGCGCTCCGGGCCCGCTCCAGCATCGGTCGAGGACCGCATGCCACCTGGCCATCGAGCCAGTCGTCGAGCGCGGCGGCCGGCAGCGGTCTGGACAGGTGGTACCCCTGGGCCTCGTCGCAGCCCAGGACGGTGAGCTCGGCCAGCACGGTCTCGGTCTCCACCCCCTCCGCGACGATCCGCAGGTCGAGGCTGTGCGCCAGGGCGATGATGGAGGCGACCAGCGCGGTCGCCCGCGCGTCGTCGGCCATCTGGAGGATGAAGGACCGATCGAGCTTCAGCTCGTCGATGGGAAGGTCGCGCAGGTACGCCAGCGAGCTGTACCCGGTGCCGAAGTCGTCGACGGCGATCTCGATCCCGTTCGTGCGCAGCCTGGTGAGGATGGTCCGGGCCCGCTCGCGGTCGGCCATCAGGAACTCCTCGGTGATCTCGAGCTGCAGCGCGCTGGGCGGGAGGTCGCGGGCGGCGAGCATGCCGGCGACCTCGTCGGGCAGCTCGACGTCCACCAGCGAGCTCGCCGAGAGGTTGACGGCGACGGTGATCGGCCGACCGGCGTCCCGCCATGCGGCCGCCTGGTCCAGCGCGGAGCCGAGCACCACCCGGGTCAGTGCCGCCATCAGCCCGGCCTCTTCGACCAGGTCCAGGAAGCGGTCCGGGTAGAGCAGGCCGTGGCGGGGATGGTTCCAGCGCACGAGCGCCTCGACGCCGCTCACCTCGCCCGTGCCCAGGTCGATCTTCGGTTGGTAGTGCACCACCAGCTGCTGATCGGTCAGTGCCGTACGCAGCTCCTCGACCAGGAGCCGCTGGGAGGTGCCGTCGTCGTCGCGGCTGTAGAGGTGGAACTCGCCGGAGGCCTTCGCCTTGTACATCGCGATGTCGGCCTTGCGGAGCAGCGTGCTCACCTCGGAGCCGTTGTCGGGGAACAGGGCGATCCCGATGCTGGCCGCGCTGCGCACGGCCCTGCCCCCCACGATGAAGGGCTCGGCGAGGGCCTCCCGCAACGCGCGGGCGACGAGGGCGGCGGCATTCCCATCAGCGTGCGCCAGGAGGATCGCGAACTCGTCACCGCCGAGCCGCACGAGCAGGTCCCCGGGCTGCAGCTGCGCACCGAGGCGGGCGCCGACCTGGATCAGGAGCTGGTCGCCGACGTGGTGGCCGAGGGCGTCGTTGACCTCCTTGAACCCGTCGAGATCGAGCATCAGCAGCGCCTGACGCCGACCGTTCGGGTCGGCCAGCCGGAGCTCGGCCTGGGAGTGGAGGGCCCGACGGTTCGGCAGGCCGGTGAGGTCGTCCGTGGTCGCCTGCCCCTGGACGTGACGCACGAGCCGGACGATCCGGATCTCGACGAGCAGCACCAAGACGGCGGACGCGACCACCACGGGTCCGACCTGCAGCGGAGCGCCTGCGACGAGCTGCAGTCCGAGGATGGCCGGCCCCGCCAGCAACGCCGCGGGGAGCCCGATGAGATGGACGACACGCAGGCTCTCGGTGCGGCTGGGGGCGGGCGCCGTGAACACCCGCATCTGCGGGCGCAGCACCGCCGCGCCCGCCAGCACGTACCCCCACAGCCACCGTGGGTCGAGTGCGGACGGATGGACGTCGATCACGGCTCCCGCCGCGGTGGCCTGGAGCACGCTCATGACGGCGAGCATCGCGCCGACCAGCCCGGCGAACACGCGCGACGCTCTGCGACCCGGCCCGGGCGCCTTGGTCAGGCGCACCAGCGCGCCGAAGAGCAGGACGTTGCCGAGCGGGTTCGCGGCATTGACCAGCTTGCCGAACACCGGGTCCTGGGACGCCACCCAGCTCGGCTCGATGAGGAACACCCAGGAGAGCAACCCGACTCCGACGGTCAGGATCGCGCTGTCCAGCAGGGCGATCGGCCGACGCTCCGGGCCGCGGCTGTGGGCAAAGGTCAGCAACCCCGCGGCGACCAGCGGGTAGGTGGTGAGGTAGAAGGCGTCGGCGATGGACGGAAACGGCACGACAGCCACCTGGTGTCCCTGCCAGGCGTAGTAGCCACCCCCCACCACCCAGGAGAGGATGCCGGCCGCGATGAGGTGCCAGGCGACCGGAAGTGCGGGTCGGTACCGATAGACGCCCACCTCCATCGCCACCGCGGCCGAGGCGGCGACCGCGCAGTAGAGGACATCGCGCGGGAGGCCCGCTGGCAGGCTGAGGTCGACGGCCACGGCCAGGGCCCCCACGAGCAGGTACTTCCACCAGATCCCGGTCATCACTCTCCCGCTCACCCCATCGGTTGTCGGCAGGTGATGTTGAACTTTGGCTACCTGCCCCCGCACCCCGGCGATCCCGCTTCGATGACGGCGACGACGACGGCTACGACGCGGGCGGGACCACTTCGGCGAAGGCCACGATGTTGTCCTCGTAGTGACCGGTCGTCCGGTTGAACGAGCCCCCGCAGGTGATCAGCCGCAGCCCGGCGACGTCGAGATCGCCATAGACCCGATCCGTCGGGAACTCGTCCTTCGCGAACTGCTCGAGCACGGTCACCGCGAAGACGACGACGCTGCCGTCTGCGCGGGTGACGCGAATCTCGTCGTCGGGCACCAGGTCCCGCAGGTTGTAGAACACCCCCGGGCCGGTCCAGTCGACATGGCCGGCGATGACGGCCGGTCCGATCTCTCCCGGGGTGGGCGCACCGGTGTACCAACCGGCCGGGAAGCCCTCGGGAGGGACCTCCATCGTGCCGTCGGCCTGGAGCCCCAGATCCATCAGCGTCGAATCGACTCCGATCGCGGGGATCTCGAGACGGACGGGCACGGACCGTCCGAGCCCGGTCGGCACCGCGACGGGGGCGGGCGGCACGGTCGGCTCCGCCACCTGCGGCACCACGACCTGCGGCACCACGACCCGCGGTGCCGCGGTGGTCGACGCCGTGGCGGGACCGGGATCGGCCGGCGGTGATCCGATGGCGCAGCCGGATGCCGCGAGGATCAGGACCGTCACCAAGGCAACGGTCGCCGTCGGGCGCCGCACGCGACTGGTCAGATGTCCGACGGTCGGCGACGGGCGACGAGAACGGCGGCGCTGCCGAAGCCGCCGAGCACGAGGACGCCGAGGAGGATGCCGGTCCGGCGACTGGTGACGGCCGCGGCGCTGCCGTCACCGGCGGAGACCGAGCCGGTCGGGACCGCGGTCACCTGGCTGGGGGCCACTGCTGCGGCCGGGGCAGGAGTCGCGACGGGCGTCGTCGCGCAGACCGGCCTCGTGATCGTGTTCGTGTCGAGCGTGACCGCACCGTTGCGGGCGAGGACCCGGCCCTCGACCGTCGCGCCGGTCGTCAGGGTGATGCTCGTCAACGCGAGGATGGAACCGCGGAAGTCGGAGTACGTGCCGAGGGTCGCCGAGCTGCCGACCTGCCAGAAGACGTTGCAGGCCTGGGCGCCGTTGGTCAGGGTGACCCGGCTGCCCGACGACGTCGTGAGGGTGGAACCGGCCTGGAACACGAAGACCGCGCTGGGGTCACCCCCGGCGTCGAGCGTGAGGTCGCCGGTGAGGCCCACCGACGTCGCGGAGTTGTAGACGCCGGGCGTGAGGGTGAGGCCGGCCAGGTCGGCGGCGATCGGCTGGGTGGGGCCCTGGCCGGCGGCCGTGTTGTACGCCGTCGTCAGGTCGTTCTGGGCTTGCTGCGTCACGCCGTCACCAGCGTGGTTGGTGCCGTTCACCGTGATCGAGCCGGTGCCCGTGATCGTCGTGGTCGGGAAGGTCCCGAGGTCTCCGTTGACCGTGCTCGGCCCGGTGTTCGCGACGGCCGCGCCGCCGAGCACGACGAAGCTGTCAGCGGTGCCGAGCGGCACCGCGGTCGCGACGGCCTGAGCGGTACCAGGGATCGCCACGAGCAGGCCCATCGCTGCCGCCGAGGCGACAGCGAGGCGGAGAGGTTTGGCGCCGGGAACGAGCTGGCGGAGCTTCATGGGACATCCTTCGGTGGTCGTACCTGGATCGAGCCGCGCACGGGCCCGCTGGGCCGGGAGGCGCAGCGGGCTTCAGAGATTCAGCGGCCGTCCGAGGCCGATGAGGGTTCGGGAAAATTCTTAGGTCAAGTTTTGTGAACCAATGGTCGAATTGCGACTTAGTTCACTCGTGCGTCTTTTTTGAGTCTTAACAGTATAAAGGGAGATCGCCAATTCGACTCATTCGCGCAGGTCAGGTGGCGATGGGAGAGGCGGCCAGCGGCCGTCGGCGGCAGTTGTCGTGCGATCCGTCGTCGCCGGCGGGCGTCGGCACCGATCCCGTCGAGTTCTTCGAGCTTCTGCGAGGATCGTCGATGTCAGGGGGTTTGGCACGAGATGCCCGTGCGCTCAAGGCCGTCAGGTGACGGGGCCGGCCAGGTATCCGGCGGCGACGAGGTGTCCGGCCGCGGCGGCGAGGCCCGGGTTGGCGATCAGGTCCGTGCCGATGATCGCCAGGATCACCGCGATCAGGATGGCCGCCAGAATCAGAAGGAATCGGCGCAACGGGTGTATCCGACGCCGTTCCGGTGGGCGCTCTGCGCGCGGCTCGGCCGACGACGTGGAGCCGCGACCCGCAGCGGCCTCGTCGGAACGTTCGGTTGCCCAGCGTGGATACGTCACGTCAGTTCCCCCGGAATCGGGTCGGCCACCAGTTCGGCCCTTTCCGAGATATTAGCCGCGGCCGGGACGCCTCGCTGCCACCCGTCGTATCCCGTGACCCGAAGAGCCGTGGCCGTTGGGGCATGCGTTTGAGTGTGCCAGCCTGAGTTGGCCCCACTTGGACCGGTTTTGATGCTCTGATTTGGCCCCACTCCCGACCCACCCGT
>NZ_SDWW01000050.1 GCF_004168625.1 Pengzhenrongella frigida | reverse complement strand
CTGCTGCGGCGTCGGCCGCCGCCTGGGCCTGCGCCGCGGCCGCGGTGCGCGCAGCGACCTCGGCGGCCCGTGCGTGCTCGCGGCGCTCGGCGGTCAGGACGTCGGACTCGGCGAGGTCCACGGCGCGCAGGGCTGCCGCCGCCTGGTCGCGGGTCTCGGCCGCCGTGGCCTCGGCGGCCGCCGTGCGCTCGGCGGCAGCGGCCTGGTCGCTGCGGACGTCGACGACGGTGAGGATCGCCGCGACGAGCAGCGCCGCGCTCGCGGCTGCGAGCAGGACGCGGCGTCGTCGTCGCGGTCGGGTCCTCGTCCTGGTCCGGGTGCTGTCGGTCACCCGGTGGCACTCATGACGCGTTCGGGCGGGGCAGGGCTCATCGATCCATGATGACTCACTCCCCAGATCTCCTTGACATGTGACAATTCGGTCACTAATTCTGGACGGGTGGACGAGGTGTTCAAGGCACTGGCGGATCCGACCCGGCGCGCGCTGCTCGACGAGCTGTTCCGCGAGGACGGTCAGAACCTCGGTGCGCTCGCCGAACGCTTCGCGATGACCCGGTTCGGGGTGATGAAGCACTTGAAGGTTCTCGAGGAGGCGGGCCTGGTGGTCACCCGGCGCCGCGGCCGCGAGAAGCTGCACTTCCTCAACCCGGTCCCGATCAGAGCGGTCCACGACCGGTGGGTGAGCAAGTACGCGCAGCCGTGGGTCTCGGGACTCGCGGACCTCAAGACCCGATTGGAGAGTTCGATGGAGAAGGTGTTCGAGATCTACATCCGCACCACCCCGGACGCGCTATGGGAGGCGATCACCGACCCGGACATCCGGGGCAAGTTCCAGTTCGGCAACCGGGTCGAGTCGGACTGGACGCCGGGGGCCCGCATCGAGGTCACGAACCCGAAGGCCCCCGGCCTGCTCGGGGAGGGCGAGATCCTCGAGATCGATCCGCCCCGCCGCCTCGTGCAGACCATGCTCGCGCTGTGGGGCGAGGACGTGCAGAGCGAGGGCACGACGCGGATCACGTGGGAGATCGAGCAGGTGGCGGACTCCTGCCGCCTGACGGTCACGCACGACCAGATGCGCGAGGGTGCGAACGACCAGCTCTACGGCGGCTGGCCGATGATCCTGTCGGGGCTCAAGACGTGGCTGGAGACCGGTCAGGTGCTGACCACGCCGGGTTCGCTCAGGTACACCTGAACTCGCTCAGGTACCCCTGAGCCAGCCAGCCAGCCGGCCGGTATCGGCGCCACGCGGTCAGCGCGCGCGGCGCCGGAACTGCGCGGGGGTGTCGCCCGTCAGCCGACCGAACGTCCGCGTGAACGAGGCCTGGTCGTAGAAGCCCGACGTGGTCGCGATCTCGGCGATCGGCAGCGACCCCGACGTGAGCAGCGCCGCGGCGTGGTCGATCCGGGTGCGCAGCACGAACTGCTGGGGGGACAGCGAGAAGACCTTGTGCATGCGCCGGTCCAGGGTCGACGGCGAGCAGCCCGCCGCCGCGGCGAGGTCGGCCACGGTGATCGGCTCGGCGAGCCGCGCCTGGACCAGTGCGACCACCCGCGAGAGCGAGTTCACCGCGACGTCGGCCGCGTCGTAGGTGCGCAGGTCCTCCGACATGCTCACCAGGCCGACGACGACCGAGTCCACGCGCACCGGCAGCTTCGCCGTGAGGTACCAGCCGGGCAGCCCGCCGGGCCGTCGGATGAGCTCGAGCTCGTTGCGCAGCGGCCGGCCCTCGAGGACGGCCCGGTCCTGGTGGAGATAGTGCTCGGCGAGCTGGGGCACGAACAGGTCCTCGGAGCGTCGGCCGATCACCGTGCGGCGCGAGCGCTCCCCGGTGCGGTCGACGAACGCCCGGTTCACCGCGACGTACCGGCCGCCGGAGTCCTTCGCGCAGAACATCGTCGCGGAGAGCTCGTCCATGAGCTGGAGCATCTCCGGGCTCAGCGCGCGCAGCACGACGACCGCCTCCGGCCACGAGGCGTCGGCCTCGCGCGGGTCGGTGGTCGTGGACGGAGCGGGGGCTGCGGGTCGTGGCGCCATGTCAGCCGCGACAGTACAACCGCCGCGACCCGCCCGCTGCGACCCCCGCCGGGCCGATCGGTGGGTTTGTGTCAGACATCTCGCGAGATGAGTACAAGACACGGAGCCCGATCGACCGGAAAGATCTCAACATGACCACACCCGCCGTGCTGCTCACCGACGCCGCTATCGCCCTGGCCAACCGGTGGGTCGAGTCCACTGCCGCCGGCGAGACGGCGCGCGAGAAGCGGACCACCGGCCGGCTCGCCGCGCTGGTCTCGGACCCCGCCGGCCTGGAGCTCGCCGTCCGGTTCGTCGACCGGGTCGCGCGGCCGCAGGACGTCGCCGTCGCCGCGCGCGAGCTCGCGGGACTGGCCGCCTACACGGACGCCGCCGGGAGCTTCCTCGGCCCGGTGGACCGCACCCTGCTCGGCCTCGGAACACGCGCCGCGCCGTTGCTGCCGCGCGTCGTGGTGCCCGCGGCCCGCATCCGGCTCCGGCAGCTCATCGGGCACCTCGTGGCCGACGCCGGCAGCGGGCTCGCCGCGCACATCGCGGCCGCCCGCGCCGAGGGCTTCCGGCTCAACCTCAACCTGCTCGGCGAGGCGGTGCTCGGCGAGGGCGAGGCCGCGAGCCGGCTCGCCCGCGTGCAGGCGCTCATCGAGCGGCCCGACGTCGACTACGTGTCGATCAAGGTCTCCGCGGTCGCCAGCCAGCTGTCCACCTGGGACACCGCCGGCAGCCGTGACCGCGTCGTGGCCCAGCTGCGGCCGCTGTACCTCGCGGCCGCGCGCCACGGGACGTTCCTCAACCTCGACATGGAGGAGTACAAGGACCTCGCGCTGACCACGGCGGTGTTCGAGCGGATCCTCGTCGACCCCGAGCTGCGCGACCTCGAGGTCGGCATCGTGCTGCAGGCGTACCTGCCCGACTCGCTCGCGGCGCTCGACGAGATCACCGCGATGGCCGAACGCCGTCGGGCCATCGGCGGGGCCCGGATCAAGGTCCGGCTCGTCAAGGGGGCCAACCTGGCGATGGAGAAGGTCGAGGCCGAGCTGCACGGCTGGGCCCAGGCGACCTACGAGACCAAGCCCGAGGTGGATGCGAACTACGTGCGCCTCGTCGAGCGCGCGCTGCTCCCCGACCGGGCCGCCCACGTGCGGGTCGGCGTCGCGAGCCACAACCTGTTCCACGTCGCGTACGCCCACCTCCTGGCGGCCGACCGCGGCGTCGGCGAGGCGCTCGACATCGAGATGCTGCAGGGCATGGCGCCGGCGCAGGCGCGCGCGGTGCGGGCCGACGTCGGCCGGGTGCTGCTCTACACACCGGTGGTGGCGCGCGCCGACTTCGACGTCGCGATCTCCTACCTGATCCGGCGCCTCGAGGAGAACGCCGCGGACCAGAACTTCCTGCACTCGCTGTTCGCGCAGGGTGGCTCGACCGACCCGGAGGTGCGGCTCGCCGGCCAGCGCGCGTCCTTCGTGGCCTCCGTGCGCGACAGCGCCGTGCCCACGACGACCCCGCACCGCCAGCCGCGAACGGTCGGGATCTCGGGCGCGGGGTCGGCGGGCGCAGCCCTGGCGTTCGCCAACACCCCCGACACCGACGCCGCCGTCGCGGAGTCCCGCCGCTGGGCCGCGGAGCTCGTCACGCGCGACGTGCCGGTGCCACCCACCGCCCCGATGTCCACCGTCGAGGACGTCGACGCCGCGATCGCCCGCGCGACCGCCGTCGCGCCCGCCTGGGCCGCCACCTCCCCGCACGACCGCGCGCAGGTGCTCCGCCTGGCCGCGGACAAGCTCGAGCAGGCCCGCGGCGACCTGGTGGCGACCATGATCGCCGAGCCCGGCAAGACGGTCACCGAGGCGGACCCCGAGGTCAGCGAGGCGGTCGACTTCGCGCGGTACTACGCCGACCAGGCCGAGCTGCTCGCCGACGGCGCGATCCCGGGCGCGCAGTTCCGCCCGCACGGGGTGACCGTCGTGACCCCGCCGTGGAACTTCCCGGTCGCGATCCCGGTCGGCTCGATGCTGTCCGCGCTGGCGGCGGGGTCCCCGGTGCTGGTCAAGCCGGCGAAGCTCACCCCCCGCTGCACGCAGGTGGCGGTCGCCGCCATCCACGGTGCGATGGACGAGCTCGGGGTCTCCCGCGACGTGCTCCAGGTCGTGCTCTCCCCGCAGGGCGAGGCCCGACGGCGCCTGGTCACGCACCCGGATGTCACCCGCGTGGTGCTCACCGGATCGATCGAGACCGCGGCGATGTTCTCGGCCCTGCGGACCGACCTCGAGGTGTTCGCCGAGACGTCGGGCAAGAACGCGCTGATCGTGACGCCGTCGGCCGACGTCGACCTCGCCGTCGCCGATGCGGTGAAGTCCGCCTTCGGGCACGCCGGGCAGAAGTGCTCGGCGCTGTCGCTGCTCATCCTGGTCGGCTCGGCCGGTCGGTCGGACCGGCTGCGCCGTCAGCTCGCGGACGCTGTGAGCTCGCTGCGGGTCGGCCCGGCGACCGACCTCGCCACGACGGTCGGCCCGCTGACGGAGCCCGCCACGGGCAAGCTGTTGCGCGCGCTGACGACGCTCGAGCCGGGGGAGGAGTGGCTGGTCGAACCGCGCCGCCTCGACGACGTCGGCCTCCTGTGGACGCCCGGCATCAAGCACGGGGTCGCGCCCGGGTCGTTCTTCCACACCACCGAGGTCTTCGGTCCGGTGCTGGGCGTGATGCGCGTGGAGACCCTCGCCGAGGCGATCGACCTGCAGAACGCCGTCGCGTTCGGTCTCACCGGCGGGATCCACTCGCTCGACGAGGACGAGATCGCGACCTGGCTCGACCGCGTCGAGGTCGGCAACGCCTACGTCAACCGGCACATCACCGGTGCGATCGTGCGCCGGCAGCCGTTCGGCGGGTGGAAGGCCTCCTCCGTCGGACCCGGCGCGAAGGCGGGCGGCCCGAACTACGTGGCCGAGCTGGGTCGCTGGTCGGACGCTCCCGAGGTTCCGGCCGACGACGCCGCCTGGCTCGCGTGGGCCGCCGCCGACGACTCGCGCTGGTGGCAGGACGAGTTCGGCACCGCGCACGACCCGAGCGGCCTGCACGTCGAGGCGAACCTCCTGCGCTACCGGCCGATCCCGCACCTCGTGGTCCGCGTGGGTGCCGGGGCGCCCGAGCGCGAGGTCACGCGGGTGCTCGCGGCTGCCAGCCGGGCGGGGGTGCCGGTGACGGTCAGCCGCGCCGAGGCGGAGGGCCACGACGAGTTCGCGGACCGCGTGCGGCAGGGCCGGGTGTCCGGGCGCATCCGCGTCGTCGGGCAGGCACCGGGGCTGCGCGAGGCGGCCCGCACCCGCGTCGGCGAGGTGACGGTCCTGGACGCCCCGGTGGTGGCCAGCGGCCGCCGTGAGCTCCTGACGGTCCTGCGCGAGCAGGCGATCAGCCGCACGCTGCACCGCTTCGGGCACGTCTCCTGAGCTGAGCCCTCCGGGGCCGCCCTCAGGTGGAGAGCCGGACCACCAGCTCGGGGGCGAAGATCCGCGGGGCGTGGTCGACCTGCTGGCCCGCCAGCAGGTCCCGCAGGATCTCGCCGGCGGCCCGGGCCATCGCGACCACCGGGTTGGCGATCGTGGTGAGCGTCGGCGACGTCGAGGTCGCGACCGCCAGGTTGTCGAACCCGACGATGGCGACGTCCTCGGGCACGCGGCGGCCGGCCTCGGCCAGCACCCCGAGCGCACCGGAGGCCATCAGGTCCGAGGCGACGAAGATCGAGTCGAGGTCGGGGTGCTCGGCCAGGAGCTGGGCCGCCGCGCGCGCTCCACCGTCCTTCGTGAAGTCCCCGTAGGCGACCGCGTCGGCCGGCAGGCCGGCCGCGGTGACGGCCTCGACCCAGCCGGTGAACCGGTCGAGGGAGGCCGACATGTCCTGCGGGCCGGTGATGGTCGCGATCCGGCGGCGACCGATCTGCAGCAGGTGCTCGGCGGCCATCCGCCCGCCACCGGCGTTGTCGACGTCGATGTACCGGACCTGGTTGTCGTAGTGGAACGGGCGACCGACGAACACGGTCGGCATCGTCGACCGTCCCAGCGCCTCCGCGAGGACGTCGTCGCGGTGGTGGGAGACGACGACGGCGCCGTCCACGTGCCCGCCGCGCAGGTACCGCAGGGTGCGGGTCGCGATGTCCTCCGGCCGGGCCATGACCAGGACCAGCTGGAGGTCGGTGTCCCGCAGGGCCGAGTTCAGCCCGTTGATCGTGCTCGCGAAGAACGGGTCCGTCAGGACACGGTCATCGGGCTCCGGCACCACGAGCGCGATCGAGTCCGTGCGGCGGGTGACCAGGGTGCGGGCCGCGCGGTTGGGCGTGAACCGGAGCTCCGCGACGGCAGCCTCCACGGCGGCCTGCGCCTCGGGAGACACCCGCAGCCCACCGTTGATCGCGCGCGACGCGGTCGAGCGGGACACCCCGGCCCGCTCGGCGACCTGCTCGAGCGTCGGAGCCCCCAGGCGCAGGAGAGCCGCCGGCGGCGCGATCTGCTGCTCGCTGTCGGTCGTCATTGGCCACCCTCCCTTGATGCTCGTGCGGAGACTCTCGATGCTCGTACGGAGACTTCTGTCAGGTGCGTGCAGGCACGGTATTCGTCCGGGCGACGTCCGCGTACCAACGTCCGCTCGCCTTGGGCGTGCGGACCAGCGTGTCGAAGTCGACGCGCACGATACCGAAACGCTGGTGGTATCCCCACGCCCACTCAAAATTATCCAACAACGACCACACGAAGTACCCACGGATGTCGACGCCCTGGGTGACGGCGTCGTGCACCGCACGCAGGTGCTGGTCGAGGTAGTCCAGGCGGTCGTCGTCCTGCACGAAGCCGGTCGCGTCCGGGACGTCGTCGTATGCGGCGCCGTTCTCGGTGACGTACAGCGCGACGCCGGCCGGGCCCGTGTACTCCTGCTGCAGGCGGACGAGCAGGCGGGTCAGCCCCTCGGGCTGGACCTCCCAGCCCATCGCCGTGGTGGGCAGTCCGCGCGCGTGGCTGAACGCGCCGTCGGCCGCGGGGAACGGGGACGAGGTCGGGCGCACGACGGGTGCCTCACCGGCCGGATCACCCGGTGCGGGCCGGCCGCTGGCGGCCTGTCCGCGGTAGTAGTTCACGCCGAGGCTGTCGATCTTGGCGGAGATGATCGCCAGGTCGCCGTCCTTGATGTGGGTCTCCAGGCCGAACGGCGCGACGTCGGCGAGCACGTCCGCCGGGTACTGCCCGCGCAGGATCGGGTCCAGGAAGATGCGGTTGAACTGGCCGTCGAGCAGGCGAGCGGCCTCGACGTCACCGGGATCGGCAGGATCGACCGGGTCGGACACGTCGAGGTTCAGCGTGATCCCGAGGTTGGCCAGCGGTGCGCGCGACCGCAGCTCGTTGATCGCGAGGCCGTGGCCGAGCAGGAGGTGGTGGGCCGCCGCGAGGCCGTCGGCCGGGCTCTGGCGCCCCGGGGCGTGGGCGCCCGCGGTGTAGCTGAGGAACGACGAGCACCATGGCTCGTTGAGCGTGGTCCACACGTCGACGCGGTCGCCGAGCGCCTCGTGCAGGCCGACGGCGTACTCGGCGAACCGGTAGGCGGTGTCGCGGTTGGTCCAGCCGCCGAGGTCCTCGAGGGCCTGCGGGAGGTCCCAGTGGTACAGCGTGAGCCAGGGCTTGAGCCCGGCGCCGAGCAGCTCGTCGACGAGCCGCGAGTAGTAGTCGACGCCGGTCTGGTTGACCGGGCCGCCGTCGGGCCGTACCCGGGACCAGGAGGTCGAGAACCGGTACGAGCCGAGGTGGAGGTCACGCATGAGGGCGACGTCCTGCGGCACGCGGTGGTACTGGTCGCAGGCGACCTCGCCGTCGTGGGCGTCGAGGACCGCGCCGGGGATCCGCGCGAAGGTGTCCCAGATCGAGTCCGTCCGGCCGCCCTCGTGGGCGGCGCCCTCGACCTGGTAGGCCGCGGTGGCCGCCCCCCACAGGAACCCGGGCGGGAACGTCAGTGCCCCGGTGGGGGAGGCGGCGTCGTTCGTCATCCCTTGACTGCTCCCTGCATGATGCCGGACACCAGGTGCTTGCCGGCGACCGCGAACACGAGGATCAGCGGGATGGTCGACAGCGTGACGCCGGCCAGGATGAGCGAGTAGTCCTTGAAGTAGGACGCCTGGAGCAGCTGGACCGCGACGGGCAGGGTGGGGTTGGACGAGCCGAGCACGATGAACGGCCAGAAGAAGTTCGTCCAGGACCCGACGAAGGTGAACAGCGCGAGCATCGCCGCGGCCGGGCGGGCGGCGGGCAGGGCCACGTGCCAGAACGTGCGAATCATCGAGCAGCCGTCGATGCGGGCGGCCTCGATGAGCTCGTAGGGCAGCGCCTCCTCGAGGTACTGGGTCATCCAGAACACCCCGAACGCGGTGACCATGGCGGGCACGATGACAGCCACGAGCTTGCCGGTCCAGTTCAGCTCGGCCATCACGATGAACAGCGGGACGATGCCGAGCTGGGTCGGGACGGCCATCGTGGCGATCACGAACACCAGCAGGGCGTTGCGGCCCTTGAAGCGCAGCTTCGAGAACGAGAAGCCGGCCAGGGTGGAGAAGATCACGACCGACAGCGAGGTGAGGCTCGCCACGATGACCGAGTTGGACAGCGCCTTCCAGAACTGGATGTCCGACTCGAGCACGCGGCGCATGTTGTCGAAGAAGTGCCCCGCGGGGACCAGCGACGGGACGGGGTTCTGCGCGATCGTCTGGGCGTCGGACGTGCCGAGCAGGAACGAGTAGTACAGCGGGTAGGCGGAGATCAGCAGGACGACCCCGAGGATCGTGTACGTGACCCAACCGGGCCGGTGGTTCGCGCCGGCCCCGCCCGCGTTGCGCTTCCGCTTGCGGGCCGCGGCCCGGGCCGCGCCCTTGCCGGCGGTCTGCTCGATCATGGCGACGGAGCTCATCGTGACTTCCTTCCCGCGGTGGATCCGGCGCTGGAGATGCGGCGGGTGATGGAGAAGTTGACCAGGCCGATGACGATGATGATGAGGAACAGGATCCAGGCGACCGCGGCGGCCCGCCCGAAGCTCTTCTGGGAACCCCAGCCGAGCTCGTACAGATACATCGTCACGGTCATCCACTGGCGGTCGGCGCCGCCCTGGCCGTACTGGTCGAACATCTTCGGCTCGTCGAAGATCTGCAGCCCGCCGATGGTCGAGGTGATCACCACGAAGATGATCGTCGGGCGCAGCATCGGGATCGTGATCGAGAAGAACTGCCGGATGCGGCTCGCGCCGTCGATCACGGAAGCCTCGTACAGGTCGCGCGGCACCGCCTGCATGGCCGCGAGCAGGATCAGCGTGGTGTAGCCGGTCCACCGGAAGTTGACCATCGTGGCGATCGCGAAGTGGCTGGCGAGCACGTCGGCGTGCCACCGGATCGGGTCGATGCCCAGGTGGCCGATCAGGGTGTTGATAAGGCCGGACTGGTCGGCGAACATCTTGGAGAAGATCAGGCCCACGGCGACCGGGGCGACGACGTAGGGCAGCAGCACGCCCATGCGCCAGAACGTCTTGGCGCGGAGGTTCGCGTCCAGGAGGGCGGCGAGCACCAGTCCGAGGAATACCTGCGGGACCGCGGACAGCAGGAAGATGCTGAAGGTGTTGCGCAGCGCGGTCCAGAAGAACGCCGCGTGCAGCACGGTGGAGTAGTTCTCGAACCCGATGAAGTCGCCCTTGCCGCCGATCAGGTGCCACTCGTGCAGCGAGACCCAGGCGGTGTAGCCGAGCGGGAACAGCCCGACGATGGCGAACAGCAGGAAGAACGGCGAGATGTACAGGTACGGGGAGAGCTTGACGTCCCACTTCCCGAGCCGCTGGCGGAAGGCGATGCGCCGGGGTGCGCGGTCCGCCGCTGGTTCGAGGTCCGGGGCGACGTCCGGGGGCGAGATCACGGCCATGAGATTCCTTCAGCGCGGTCGAGGTGGGGCAGACGAGAGGTGCGGTTCCGCCGAGCCCGCTGCGAGTCCACCGGGGTGACGGCGGACTCGCAGCGGATCAGCATGCGGGACTGCTTAGCCGAGCGTGTTCACCTCAGTGATGAACTTGTCCCACGAGGAGTTGGCGTCGTCGGTCTTGTCGACGTCCACGCGGGTCAGGGCCTTCTGCATCGCGTCGTTGATCGCGAAGTAGTTCGCGCCCTTGAACGGGGCGATCGTGACGGCCTCGGCACGGTTGGCGAGGATCTCGCCGGTCTTGGCACCGTTGAAGAAGTCGTTGGTCACACCGAGCAGGTCGGGGCTCGTGAGGGCCTCGGTCTGGCTCGGGAACGTGCCCTTGGCGACGAACGCCTTGATCTGCTGCTCGGGTGCGGTGAGCCAGTTGGCCAGGGCCTGAGCCTCGACCGGGTGCTTGCCCTGGGCCGGAACGGTCAGGAACGAACCGCCCCAGTTGCCGCCGCCGCCGGGGAAGACATCGGCGATGTCCCAGCCGGTGACGCCCTCAGCGTTGCCCGAGATGACACCGAGCATCCACCCGGGGCAGAGCATCGTCGCGAAGCCGTTGTTCTGGAAGGACGCGGTCCAGTCGTCGCTCCACTGGCCGAGGTGGGCGGAGAGCCCGTCGGTGGTGGAGGCAGTGAGGACGGTGTCGTAGATGTCGCGGACCTCGGGGTTGTCGGCGGCGATGATCGTGCCGTCGGACTCCTCGTAGGCGTTCTCGACCTGGTTGATCATGCCCTGGTACGTGGCGCCCGCGGAGTCCATCCACGGCGTGCCGGTGCCGGCAGCGGTGAACTGCTTGCCCACGTTGAAGTAGTCCTCCCAGGTGGCGCTGTCGCCCCCGAGGAGAGTGGCAACCTCGGCGCGGTCGGTCGGCAGACCGGCAGCGGCGAACAGGTCGGAGCGGTAGCAGACGCCCTCCGGGCCGATGTCCGTGCCGTACGCGATGAGCGTGCCGTCTTCGGTGGTGGCCTGAGCGGTCTTCCACTCGAGCCAGCGGTCGGCGATGTCCGCGTCAGTCAGGTCGACGAACTTGTCCGGGTACTGCATGAGCTCGGGGAGCCAGTCGACCTCGATGGCTTCGACGTCCGACAGGCCGGAGCCAGCCGCGAGACGCGTGGTCATGTTGTCGCGGGCCTCGTTGGAGGTCGCGGCCTTCTTCTGCTCGACCGTGATGTTCGGGTTGAGCTCCGTGTACTCCTTGATCAGGTCCTCGTACCCGAACTCGTTGAACGTCGCGACGGTGAGGGTGATCTTCTCGTCACTGCTCGCCGCCGTGGTCTCGTCGTCGGCCGGGCTGTCTGAGGCGCATCCGGTGGCGAGGAGGGCAATGCCCGTGACCCCCGCTGCGAGTGCCCAGAGCTTGCTGTTCTTGCGCACAATGACTCCCTTGTCAGTTTGGCACGGCGTCCTCGCCGTGCTCTTGGTTGTTCGGGTGATCGGGTGATGGAAACGCTCCCACCGGCAGCGGTGGTAGCGCTCCCACGGGTGTGGTTGAAGAGTGGTCTTGTCGACCGGGAGTGTCAAGGCCCGGGGCGGGCAGATGGGCGTGGTAGCGCTCCCACGCGAGTCCCGTCGCAGGTCACAGCGTTGCGGCGCAATTCGGCGTTACGAAATCGTTACGCGGCCGTGCTCTTTTTGCCTCGCGTCGACCCCCGGGTCGACCGGGCCGACGCCGCGCAGATCAGACGGTTTCGCCCTCGGGGTGGCGGGCCAGCCAGTCGTTCCCGGACTGCTGCTCGGCCTCCAGTGCCGAGCGGACCGCCCGGGCGGCGGCGTCCTCGATCGCCGCACCGAAGAGCGGGACGCCGGCCTTGACCTCGCCGGCATAGGTGAGCACGGCACCGTGCACGCCGTCGTGCACGAGGCTCGTGGTGCCGGTGAGCCGAACGGGCGCACCGGCGATCTCCACCACGACCGTGCCGCGGCGAGCGTCCCCCTGCGGGGCCTCCCAGGCCTCGATCTGCCGTACCTCGAGGCTGGTGCCGACGAACGCCCGGATGTTGGCGGGGATCTGATCGGTGGGCATGGACCGGCGGGTCGTCACGGTGAAGGCGCCGTCGGAGTCGCCGATGATCTCGATGTGGTTCGCGGTGGCGCCGCCCGCCGCGACGCGTGACCGCCCGTACGCGGGGTCAGACAGCATCGCGGCCACGGTCGGGACCGTGGCCCGGTAACGGAGCTCTACTTGAACGAACACCTGGACTCGGCCTCCTTCGCCCGCGCCCGGTCGTGCGCCGGCCGCGATGCCCCCGCGGGGGACCTGGTGAAAGGGGGAGTTTATCGAAGGTGGTGGTCCGCCGGGTGCCGCCGGGCGCTTTCGGCGTCGGGTTCACACGGCGGGAGGCGGGAACGGGGGTGCTCGGAGCGTGCTCGGGGGGTTCTCCAGGGGTCCGGCAGGCCGCATTAGGCTGACCCCCGTGCCTACGTTGAGCGATCTGGTTGCCACGAACTCCGAGCTCGAGGCGGCCGAGGTGGAATGGCTGCACCTGCTGATCGGCGACTGGCAGGTCATCTCCGACCTCGCGTTCGCGGACCTGGTCCTCTGGCTGCCGACGAAGGAGGGCGACTTCGTCGCGATCGGGCAGTGTCGCCCGAGCACCGGCGCGACAGTGCACTACGACGACATCGTCGGTGCGCACGCCCCGGAGGGTCAGCGCGCCCAGCTGCAGCAGGCCCTGACCGAGGTACGCCCGCAGCGGTCCCGCGAGCCGCGGTGGTTCGGCTCCTATGCGGTGCGCGAGGAGGCGGTCCCGGTCGTGCGCAACGGGCGTGCGATCGCCGTCGTCGCCCGGCAGACCAACCTCGGTGGGGCGCGCACGCCCAGCCGGCTCGAGCTGAACTACGTCGAGGCCGCCGACGACCTCATGGGCATGATCGCGCGCGGGGAGTTCCCGCTGCGCAACTCCGCCACAGGGTCGCGGCGCGGCGCTCCCCGGGTCGGGGACGGGCTGATCCGGTTGAACTCCGAGGGTGAGGTCCTCTACGCCAGCCCGAACGCGCTGAGCGCCTTCCACCGGTTGGGGGTGCTCGGATCGTTGGTCGGCCGCTCGCTGATCGAGGTCACCACCAAGCACCTCGAGCAGAAGATGCCGGTCGACGAGTCGATGCCGCTCGTGGTCATGGGTCGGGCCCCGTGGCGCACGGACATCGAGACCCGCGGGGTCTGCCTGTCGCTGCGCGCGGTGCCGCTCACCGAGAACGGGCAGCGCACCGGCGCGGTGCTGCTGTGCCGCGACGTGTCGGAGCTGCGCCGCCGCGAGCGCGAGCTCATCACCAAGGACGCGACGATCCGCGAGATCCACCACCGGGTGAAGAACAACCTGCAGACCGTCGCAGCCCTGCTGCGCCTGCAGGCGCGACGGCTCGAGTCGCCCGAGGCGCGGGCCGCCCTCGAGGAGGCCATGCGCCGCGTCGCCACCATCGCGCTGGTGCACGAGACGCTGTCGCAGACCCTCGACGAGACCGTGCCGTTCGACGTGCTCGTGGGGCGCAGCCTGCGGATGGCGGCCGACGTCGCCTCCGCCGGTGGGCCGGTGCACACCGTGACGACCGGCGCCTTCGGGCTCGTCCCGGCGGCGGACGCGACAGCGCTCGCGCTCGTGCTGACCGAGCTGGTGACGAATGCCGTCGAGCACGGGTTGGGCTCGACCGAGGGTGGCACCGTCCAGATCCGCGCGCAGCGCGACGGTCAGGAGCTCCAGGTCGTCGTGGAGGACGACGGCGTGGGCATGGCTCCCGACAAGGGCGCCGGTACCGGGCTCGGCACGCAGATCGTCCTGACGCTCGTGACGAACGAGCTGCGCGGCACCATCGAGTGGCTGCCGCGCGACGGCGGTGGCACGCAGGTCGTGCTGCACGTCACGCTGCGCGACCCGGTCTGAGACCGGTTCGCCGGCGGCCCCTAGCATGACGCAGGCCCCGACGGGAAACCGTCGGGGCCGTGTGACGCGGGCGTCAGGTGCGTGCGCTGGGGTAGCGCGTGCGCCGGTGGTGCGGTGCGATCAGCTCGCGCGGCGCTGGCGTGCGGTGCGTCGCTTCAGCGCGCGGCGCTCGTCCTCGGACAAGCCGCCCCACACGCCGGCGTCCTGGCCGGACTCGAGCGCCCACTTCAGGCAGGTGTCGACGACCGGACAACGGTTGCAGACGGCCTTGGCCTGTTCGATCTGGGCCAGCGCAGGGCCGGTGTTCCCGATCGGGAAGAAGAGCTCGGGGTCTTCTTCCAGGCATGCAGCGCGGTGGCGCCAATCCATAACTTCTCCTAGGCAGGGGGGGCGAGCAGCCCATGGCTGGGCACAGCTCAAAGACACGTGGATACGACGAATGGGTGGGACGGGCTGAAGGCACGGCTCTGAACAGGTTCCCCCCTGCACTACCGGTATACAAGGGTCGACGGTCTCTTTTCTCCCCGTTCGCCCGAGGCGTTCGTCACATCATTACCTCGGCATGCTGTTCGGAGGGCGTCGTAGGCTCGATCGATGCCGTCTTCCGCCCGCCGCCCCGACCCCGTCCCGACGTCACCGGACGCCTCGGGACGCCGACCGATCGTGCTCGCGGTGGCGTGCCTCCTGGTCCTGCTGCAGGCCGCCGTGCTCGTCGGACTCGCGATCGCGTGGATCACGGACCTCGTGAGTGGCGCGAGCCAGGTGCCCGGGGCGACGGTCTTTCTCGTGCTGTTCGCCCTCGGGATCGCTGCGATCCTGCTCACCGCCGCACGGGCCCTGTACCGGGGTCGTCGGTGGGCCCGGTCGCCGGTGATCACCTGGCAGATCCTGCTGATCGCGATGTCGGTCGGCTGGCTCGGCGCCGAGCCGACCGGTTGGGCGGTCGCGGTGCTCGCCAGTGCGCTGCTCGTCGGGGTTGCGCTGCTCGTGCCCTCGGTGGTGGCGGCGACGTCGGATCGCGGTCACCGGCCCGACGACGGCGGTTCCCCGGCCACCTGAGCCGCCCGCCGGGTCATGGCGCGCGCCGGGGCACGAGATCTCCGGAACTCCGGGTCGAGTGAACCGACCGCCCGGGTCATGAGATCTCCGGATCGAGCACCTGGACGGCGACCAGGTGCCGTCCGTGCTGGACCGCTCCCCGTCCGGGTGCGTGCGGCCGTGCCGGGTCGACCACCCAGTCGAGGCCGACCCCGAGCACCTCGTTGCTGCCCGGTTCGCCCGGGGTGAGCACGACGCCGCGGCGCAGCCCCCGCAGCGCGCCCAGCGTGCCCCGGTACGCGATCGCGGCGCGGGCCGTCGTCGCCGACGCGATCACGCTCACCCCCGTGGTGTCGATCACGCCGGCGGCGGTCGAATGGGAGCCCCGGCCCGCAGCGCCGGCGCTCACGAGGGTGGCGAGCCGCTCGTCCGTCCCCGGGGACTGCTGCTCGAGCGTCTCCAGGTCGTCGATGAGTATCGCGGTCCGTGCGGGCAGGCCGTCGAGCAGCCGGGCGACCGCCACCGGGCCGAATCCGACCGTGCGGTCCGGCGCGGCGGTGTCACCGAACGTGCGCAGGGGGCCGTCGCGGGCGATCACCGCGACCGGGCGGCCTCCCTCGTGCAGCGCCGCCGCGATGACAGCCAGCACCGTGGACCGGCCCGACCCCGGTGGGCCGACGACGAGCGCGCCGGGGGACGAGTCGAGGCGAACCGGGCCGGCGTCGTCCCCGCCGAGCCCGATCACCACGCTGCCCGCCGGTGCGCCGAGCGGGTTGGCGCCGGGTGTGGGCGCAGGCGGGTGCGCAGCGGGCAGGTCCGACCTGCCGACGCGGCTGGGTAGCGCGGCCAGGCGCCAGGCGACCGGGACCCGGCTCCCCGGCGGCGCGACCGGGGGCTCCGCGAGGGCCACCTGGCACAGCACCGCCGGCGGGTCGCCCGCCGCGACGCCGGAACCGGCGGGTGCCAGGCGGACCGCGCGTCCTGGTCCTCGCCGCGCGCCGACCAGGTCGGGCGGGATCCCAGCGAGATCCTCGGCCAGACGGTCCCCGACCGCGAGCACCAGCCGGTCGGTGAAGTGGGCCGCCACCGGCCCGGGGACCGACCCGGTCGCCGTGGCGACGACGGCGACGCCGCGCTCGCGCCCGCCGCGCAGCAGCTCGATGAGCCGGTCGGCGCCGGCGCCGCGGGCGATCCCGGCCAACGCGGCCACGGTCGCCTCCAGCCCGTCGATCATGAGCAGGTGCCCGGGAACGCCGTCCTGGCCTCTCGGTGCGTGCTCGTCGCGGTGTGGCCGGGCGCCGAGCCGGGCGCCGAGCGGGGTGAGGTGCGGGGCGGCGAGCAGGGTGATGAGCCGGGCGAGCCGTCGAGGGTCGTCCGGACCCACGACGGTGCCCCAGCCGGGGTGGTCCGCCACGCCACCGACCAGCAGGTCCGGGAGCCCGACCGCGTGCACGTGCCAGCCGCGCTCCAGAGCCGCGCACGCGACCGTGTGCAGGGTGCGGCTTCGCCCCGAGCCCGGTGCGCCGACCACGAGCAGGTGCCCGGCCCTCGGTTCCCAGGTGACGACCGAGCGCCGCTGCTCGGCGGGCACATCGGCGAGCGCGAGGGGGAACCCGCCGAGCGCGAGGGGGAACCCGGTGGGTGGGACGGGAGACCCGTCGGGCCGGACGGGCGATCCGCTGGCGGGGAGGTGGACCGCGCCGGCACGGTCGAGATCCGTCGCGGTGACGCGATCCGGCAGCGGTGGCAGCCAGGGTGGCTGCGGTCGTGGCACGGCCGTGTCCAGGGCCGCCGCGCAGGCGGCGTCGACGAATGCGCGGGCGGGCGCGGCGGGACCGGCGACCGCGACGCCGGCCGCGGTCGGGTCCGCCTCGGGTGGGCCCGCGGGGCGCCAGGGCGGCGCGAGCCGAACCGCACGGGCGAGGCCGCCGGGGACGCCGTCGGCGTGCGCGACCTGGATCGACTCGGGGGGCGCCGCGCCCCGGCGCACGATCGCCCGGCCGGGCAGCGCCGCGGGGATCCCGGCGGCGTCCGGTGCGTCGATGACGTCCAGGGAGTCGGCGGCGTCGGTCACCCGCAGAGCGATCCGCAGCGCGAGGTTGGCGCGCAGGTCGGCGCCGACCGCCCCCGCCGGTCGTTGGGTCGCCAGCACGAGGTGGATGCCGAGCGACCGCCCCTGGGCGGCGACGCGCAGCAGGCCGGGGATGAAGGTCGGCAGCTCCTCGGTCAGGGCGCGGAACTCGTCGACCACGACGAGCAGACGCGATGGTGGCACCGGTGTGTCCGGATCGCCGGAGGTCCGGCGGTGGCGCGCCCGCAGGGCCGCCAGATCGCTCACCCCGGCGGCGGCCAGGATCCGCTCCCGGCTGCGCAGCTCTGCCTGCAGCCCGATCAGCGCGCGTGCGGCCAGGGCGTGGTCGAGGTCCGTGACCTGCCCGACGACGTGCGGCAGGTCCGCGCACACCCCGAAGCTGGCACCTCCCTTGTAGTCGATGAGCGCGATCGCCAGATCGGCGGGTGAGTGCGTGAGCGCGAGCGAGAGCAGCATCGACTGCAACAGCTCGGACTTGCCTGCTCCGGTCGTGCCGGCGACGAGCGCGTGCGGCCCGTCCCGGACCAGGTCGAGCACCACCGGCGACCCCCGCGGACCCATCCCGAGGCAGAACGCCAAGCCGTCGCCCGAACCCGTGCGGGTGGCCGACCAGCTGGCTGCCACGGCCGACCCGCGCGGCGCGGGGACGCCCGGCAGCTCCGCGAGGGCGACCGCCGCCGGTGGTCCGTCGTGCGACGGGGCCGGCCCCCGGTGGTGCAGCGCCGCCACCCGCCGGGCCTGCGCGTGCGCCCACGCGACCGAGACCCCGCTCAGCGGCACGGCCTTCGCGGAACCGTCCGGGAGCTCGAGGATCGCCGGACCGCTCCCGGGCCGGATCGTCAGCACGGTCCGGCACCAGGGCGGCACGCCGGCGCGGTCGGACTCGACGACCAGGACCTCGGATCCGTGCCCCCCGGACCACCGGCGTGCGAGCTCGACCCGCACGTCGCCGCGAGGCTCGTCGCCGACCAGCAGCGGCGTGGTGTCGGGCGACGCGAGCCAGCGACACCAGTCCCAGTCCTCGCCGCGGCCGGGCGGTGCGCGGACGACGACGACGGCGCCGGCACCGGGGAACGCGGCGGTCGCGAGCGGCGCTGCCTCGGGTGACGCTGCCTCGGGTGGCATTGCCTCGAGCGGCACGGCGGCGGCGAGCAGGGCGCGCGCGGCGGCCAGGGCCAGCGGTCGTGGTCCGACCACGGCCAGGCACCCGTCCGGGGCGAGGGTGCGCAGCGAGAACCCCGGTCCCACCGGCAGACCGGCCGGTCGGGTCCCGGTCAGCAGGCGCACCGCCCAGGTCGCGAGGTCGGCCGGGGACGGCACGACGTCGGGTGCGACCGGGCCACCGAACGCCCGACCCTCGCGCGGACGTCCCGAGAGCCGTCGCCGCAGCGGCTGATCCCCGCCGCCGGCTACGCGCTCGCGCAGGAGCGGCCAGGCGACCACCCCCGGGCCGAGCAGCGCGAGCACGAGCAGGATCCGGTTGCCGGTGCTCAGCGCCAGCACGAGGGACCCGATCGCCGGTCCGAGCCAGGTGGCCGGTGACAGTCCCGCCGGGCTTCGCGGGTGCCGCCCGGCGGCAGCCGGGACCGGGGACGAGCGCGGTCCGGCACCCGGCGCCCGCGCCCGTGCCGGGGGCGCCGGAGCGTGCTTCGGGGGAGCGGTGGGCTCGGACCCGCGGCGGCGGACCTCGAGCACCGTCGCGCCGAGGGTCAGCCGGTCGCCGTCCCGCAGGCGCACCGCGGCATGCCGCGACCGCGGGAGGCGTCGGGCCCGACGGCGAAGCCGGTCGGTCCCGCGGCGGCGCGCGGGCAGGCGCACGGTCCCGTTGCTCGATCCGAGGTCCCGCGCGCGCGGACCCGATCGCCCGACCGTCAGCTCGAGGTGGCGGCGGGAGATCCCGCCGTCCTCGATCGCGAGCTCACCGGCGCGGCCGACGACGAGCGGCTGGTCGAGGGCCCACAACGCCCCGCTGTCCGGTCCCTGCACCACCGCGATGTGCCAGTTCGCTCGCAGCGCGAGCCGGGCGGCGTCCGCCGGGCCGATCCCCACGCGCAGCACCGCGCCCGCGAGCAGCGGGACCTGCCCGGTGAGCTGGTCCGCCTCGAGGACGGTCCCGTCGGCGGTCAGCACGGTGGCGTCGTCGGCGAGCTCGACGCGGCCGGTCACCGCGGCGAGATGCGGGCGCAGGTCGCCGAGCCGAGCGTCGTCGGGCACATCGAGATCGACGTCGGGCGAGCCGGCGGCGCCGGCCAGGGTGAGACGCATCCCGGCAGCGTTCCCGGCCCCGGGCCGACGACGACCGGCGGGCCCGGGCGCCGGGGGAGCAACCCCGGTTCCACAGGCCCGCCGGTCGGTTCGCGGTCAGTCCACCGCGAGGGCCGCCACCGGCGAGGTGCGCGCCGCCGCGCGCCCGGGGATCACCGAGGCGAGCAGACCGGCGACCAGCGCCACGAGCACGACCAGCCCGAGCTGGCCCCACGGCACGTCGAGCCGCACCTCGCCCATGGAACCCACCAGGGTGGCCACGCCCGCCCAGCCGTACAGCGTGCCGAGCACGGCGCCGATGACCGCTCCCACCCCGGCGATGAGCATCCCCTCGATCGCGAGCATCGCCCGCAGCTGGCGGCGGGAGAGCCCGATCGCGCGGAGCGTGGCCGATTCACGTCGCCGTTCGAGCACGGACAGCGACAGCGTGTTCGCGACCCCGATGAGCGCGATCACCACCGCGACGCCGAGCAGTCCGACCACCACCGCGAGCAGGGTGTCGATGATCCGCTGGAACATCGCGCGCTCGACGGCCGCGCCGGCGATCTGCACCGCGGTTTCGGACAGTGCGTCCTCGATCGCGGGCACGACCGTGGACGCATCGTTCGAGTCGGCCAGCCGGGCCCAGACCTGGTTGGTCGGCAGGTCGGCGCCCGTGCGGGCGAGAGCGCCCGGGGTGAACGCCACGCCGCCGGGCAGGTCGGTCAGCACCGCGGTGAGCTCGACCGGCTCGCCGGTGGCGGCGGTGACACCGTCGGGTCCGACGAGCTCGGGGGTGAGCGTGACCCGGTCGCCGGCCGAGATCCCGAGACGTTCCGCGATGCCGGAGGACAGGACGGCGGTCGAGTCGTCGAGGCCGGCCATCATCGACGGCGCGCGCAGGACCGCACCGGCCGCGGCCGGGTCGATCGCGAACGCGTCCGTCCACTCGGTGGCACCGCCGAACTCGAGCTGCACGAACAGGTCGCGCAGGGCGACCGTCTCGATGACCCCGGGCACGTCCGCGACGGTCGCCACGAGGGCCGGGGTGACCGGGTCCGACGTCGTGCCGTCGGCCGCCACCGCGGGGGCGTCGCGGCTGATCGCGACGTCCACCGGGAACTGGTCGTCGAGCGCGCCGTCGAGCGTGGTCCGCGTGCTCGCGGCCCCGGTGCTCATCATGGCGACGAGCGTGACCCCGATCAGCAGGGCTGCGCTGGTCGCCGCGGTCCGGCGCGGGTTGCGCACCGTGTTTGCGGCGGCGAGCTTCGCGGCCATGCTGCGGGTGGCGAGCAGGCGCCCGGCGGCACCGACGACTCGCGGCACCCAGAACACGGCGCCGACGAGCACGCCCACGAACGACAGGATGCCGCCGAGCACCCCGATCCCGAGCGCGAGGAACGCGTCGCTCGATTGCCCGACGACGACCGCCAGCCCGAGCAGCGCGGCCCCCACGACGGTCAGGAGCACGGCCAGCACCAGCCGCGGCAGGCTGCGGCGGTGCGCGAGCGTCGGTGCGTCGGCCGGACGCAGCGCGGCGAGCGGCGCGACCTTGGTGGCGGCCCGGGCCGGGGCGAGTGCCGCCATCACGGTCACCAGCGTGCCGACCACGAGCGGGGCGAGCACCACGGCCGACGTGATCGACACGGTGGGCGGCAGCGGCACGCCGGAGTTCATCCGGCCGAGCACGCTGAGGGTGACCTGCGCGAGCCCGACCCCGAGCGCGAGCCCGAGCGCGGAGGAGGCGAGACCGAGGAGGCCGGCCTCCTGGAGCACCGAGCGGCGCAGCTGACGCTTGTCCGCACCGACGCAGCGCAGCAGCGCGAGAGCGCGGGTGCGCTGGGCGATGAGCACCTGGAACGTGTTCGAGATGACCAGGGCCGCGACCAGCAGCGCGATCGCCGCGAAGCCGAGCACGATCGTGGTGAGGATGTCGGACCCGTTGGTCAGCTCGGACACCTTCGCGGCGGCCTCGTCGTCCTTGGTGCGGATCGTGGTGCCCTCGGGGGCGGTGGCCTCGAGGGCCGCCGTCACCTGCCCGACGTCGGCGCCGTCGGTCAGCGCGATGACGGCGCGAGTGAAGGTCGCCGTCGCGACGTCGCCCGAGCTGCCCACCACGCTGCCAGTGGCGTCCTGCGCGGCCCACCGATCGGCGTCGTCGGCCACGACGAGGACCGCGCCGCCGGACTCGGCGAACGCCCCCGCCGGGTCGGAGAGCAGACCGACGACGGTGAGCTCCTCCGGGACGTTCGTCCAGGTCCCCGCCGGCTCCTCCGGGTCCGTCCCGGTCGCGGGATCCTGGGCGGCGTCGGGGGTCCAGACCTGGCGGCTGGCGGTGAGCGGGTCACCGACCCCGACGCCGAGCCGCTCGGCCATCGGCCCGGGTACGGCGACCTCGCCGACGGCGGTCGGGAAGGCGCCGGAGACGAGCTCCTGGGCCTCGAGCCGGGGATCGGAGGCGACCGCGGCGACCTCGGGAACCGCGCGCTGGGGCCCCGAGACGAGCTCGACCCGCAGCGACCGGCGACCGTCGAGGGCCTCGACGCCGGGGGTGTCCCGCAGGGTCGCGAGGTCGGCGGCGGTGAGTCCGCCCTCGGAGGTGGCCACGAGGTCGGCATCGGCGTACGACGCTGACACGGCGTCGTAGCTGGTGCGGGTGATGACTCCGCCGGCGATGAGGGTCGCCGCGACGAACGCGGTCCCGATGACGATGGCCAGCCCGGCCGCCGTCAGCCGACCGAGGCTCCGGCGCATCTGGGCGAGCGTGAGACGCCACATCAGCGGGCCGCCGCGGTGTCGAGGACGCTGCCGTCGAGCGAGCGCAGGGCGTCGAGCCCGGCCAGCACCGACTCGGGCGTCGGCTCGGAGATGTCGCCGGCGATCGCGCCGTCCGCGAGCAGCACCACGCGGTCGGCGTACGCGGCGGCCGCCGGGTCGTGCGTGACCATGATGACCGTGCGGCCGAGCTCGCGCACCGAACGCCGCAGGAAGCTCAGCACCTCCGCGCCGGAGCGGGAGTCGAGGTTGCCGGTCGGCTCGTCGGCGAACACCACGTCGGGCTTGGCGATCAGCGCACGGGCGATGGCGACGCGCTGCTGCTGACCGCCGGAGAGCTCGGCCGGGCGGTGCGTGAGCCGGTCGGCGAGCCCGAGCGTCGCCACCAACGTGTCGAACCACTCCCGTGACGCGGCCTTCGCGGCGGCCCGGGCCCGGGCCTCCCGCGGCAGGCCCGCCAGCTCGAGCGGCAGCAGGATGTTCTGCTCGGCGGTGAACATCGGCAGCAGGTTGAACTGTTGGAACACAAAGCCGACGCGGTCCCGCCGCAGCCGGGTCAGGGCGCCGTCGTCCAGGCCGGTGATCTCGGTCGCTCCGAGGAAGGCCTGGCCCGACGACGCGGTGTCGAGCCCGGCGAGCAGGTGCATGAGCGTGGACTTGCCCGAACCCGACGGGCCCATGATCGCGGTGAACGCGCCCGCGGCGAAGTCGATGTCGACGGCGTCGAGCGCGCGCACCGTGGCCTCCCCGGTGCCGTAGACCTTGCTGAGCGCCCGAGCCCGCGCGGCCGGCGGCGTCGCGGCAGATCGGGGGTCGGCCGGCAGCGAGAGCTTCGGCCGCGCGACGGCCTGTCGGGGGGCGGCGGCGGGGGACTCGGCGGGCTGGACGGTGCGGTCCACGACATACTCCTGGGCTTCGGCAACGGGGAACGTCCTCGACGCTACGGAGCCGACCCCCGCCGCCACATCGCCCCGCGGGCCCTCCCGACGTCATCCCCCGGGACCACCCCGAGCGCCAGGCCCTCCCCCCAGCCCCCCGCCCGAAGTGGTGAGTTTCCCGAGGAATCGGCGCGAAGAGTGCGCGGAATCCTCTGGAAACTCGCGCCGGGCGGGGGCGGGAGGCTAGACGCTCGGGTGGACCAGCCCGGTCTCGTAGGCGAAGACGACGGCCTGGACCCGGTCGCGTACCGCGAGCTTGGCCAGGATCCGGCCGACGTGCGTCTTGACCGTGGCCTCGGCGACGAACAGGTCCTGCCCGATCTCGGTGTTCGACCGGCCGCGCGCGATCAGCACGAGCACCTCGCGCTCGCGGTCGGTGAGGTGGGCGAGCGCGACCTCGGCGGCCGACGGCGGCGCATCCGGCGCGGGCGGGACCGGCAGGGTCGCGCTGAGGTGTTCGAGCAGCCGGCGCGTGCTCGACGGCGCGATGACCGCGTCGCCGGCGTGGACGGTGCGGATCGCGGTGAGCATCTCCTCGGGCAGCGCGTCCTTGAGCAGGAACCCGCTCGCCCCGGCCCGGATCGCCGCCAGCACGTACTCGTCGAGGTCGAACGTCGTCAGCACGATGACCCGCGGCACGGTCTTGCCTGCGGCCGCGGCGGCGGTCAGCTGGGCGGTGGCCGCGAGCCCGTCTAGCCGCGGCATGCGCACGTCCATGAGCACGATGTCGACCGGCTCGCCGAGGGCCGTCGCGCTCCGGGTCAGCAGCCGGACGGCCTCCTCGCCGTCGCCCGCCTCAACGACGACGCGCAGGTCCGGCTGGGAGTCGATCACCATCCGGAACCCGGCCCGCACGAGCTGCTGGTCGTCGACGAGTGCGACGCGGATCGGCGCGGCCGACGAGCGCGAGGCGCCGACGGCGGAGGGGAGCGAGGTCACGAGATCGTCCTTCGGTTCGGGGCGGGCAGGTCGGGTCTGTCGGCGACGTCGTGGGTCGGGGCGCGGAGGGGGTGGTGCGTCACGAGGCGACCGCCACGACGTCGCCGGCCGGTGCGCCCGGCATGGGCAGGTCGACGTGCACCTGGAACCCGCCACCGGCACGCGGCCCGGCCGCGACCGACCCGCCGAACATCGCGGCGCGTTCCCGCATCCCGACGAGCCCCTGCCCGCGCCCGTCGGAGGTCGCGGCCGCCCCGCGCCCGTCGTCGGACACCTCGAGCACGAGGGACGCAGGCAGCCACTTGACGAGCACGGTGACGCCCGGGTCGGGGCCGGCGTGCTTGAGGACGTTGGTGAGCGACTCCTGGCAGATCCGGTAGGCGACCATGCCGGCGCCGGGCGGCAGCGTGCGCGCGGCGCCCATCCGGGCGAACGACACGCGCATCCCGCTGGCGCGCATCTGCTCGACGAGCTGTTCGAGGTCCGCCGCGTCCGGCTGGGGGAGGAGCTCCGACGAGGTCGAGCCGTCGCCCACGCGCAGCACGCCCAGCAGGCGGCGCACGTCGGCGAGCGCGGCCCGCCCGGTCTCGGCGATCGTGTCGAGCGACCGCGCGGCCGCGGCCGGGTCGGCGTCGGCGGCATAGCGGCCGCCGTCGGCCTGGGCGATGATCACCGACAGCGAGTGGGCGATGATGTCGTGCATCTCGCGCGCGATCCGTGACCGCTCGGCCGCCGTCGCGATCTGGGCCTGCTGGCCGCGCTCGACCTCGAGCCGCTCGGCCCGGTCACGCAGCGCGTTGAGCGTCTCGTACCGCGCCCGCCGCACGAGCCCGAAAGACCACACGGCGAGCGCGGTGACCGACGCGAACAGCCACAGCCCGAGGATCGAGCCCATCTCGCCGCCCACCAGCAGCGTGACGGCGAGCAGGACCGAACCGACCAGCGCGCCGGCGATCGCGGTGCGGTGGGCCCACCGCGGGCCGTAGACGGTGACGGAGTAGAGCGCGACGAGCACGGCGATGTCGGCCGGGAAGATCAGGGGGTGTCCGGCCAGGAGATGGACCAGGCCGACGGCGAAGACCGCGACCGCGGAGCCGACCGGACGGGTCCGGCGCAGGGCCAGCGGGGCGATGACCGCCAGGGCCCAGGGGACGACGGCGCCCCGGGACGAGCCGTCGAGGTTCGTCGCGGTGGGCAGGCAGAACAGCATCAACAACCCGGCGGCGACCACGTCGAGACCGAGGACGTGCGCGTCGAACCAGCGGTTCGACCGCTCCCACCAACCCATGGCGGTCAGCCTAGGCACCCGACGGGGTGGTCCACGTCGCCCCGCGGGGGGATCGGGGGTCGGTCCGGCCTCCCCCCGGGGGTGCAGCTGCCCGGTCTGTGGTGGTGTGGGGGCGCTCACCGCGCCCGGCGAAATCTCCAGATGCCGATTGTTCGGCGGGATGGGGCCTCGTGACCTAGCATGGCGAAATGACCCAGGTACTGCTGGCTGAAGACGACCCTGCGATTGCCGAACCTTTGGCGCGCGCCCTGAGCCGTGAAGGCTATGACGTAGTTGTGCAAGGAACCGGTCAAGGAGCGATCGACCACGCCTCAAGCGCGGACCTGGTCGTGCTCGACCTCGGCCTGCCTGACATGGACGGCCTTGACGTCGCTCGGGCCATCCGGAACCAGGGTCTGACGACCCCGGTGCTCGTGCTCACGGCCCGCGCCGACGAGGTCGACCTCGTCGTCGGGCTCGACGCCGGCGCCGACGACTACGTCACCAAGCCCTTCCGGCTCGCCGAGCTGCTCGCGCGGGTCCGGGCGCTGCTGCGCCGCTCGCACGGCGACCCCGTCGACGAGGACGACCTGCAGGCGCAGAACGTCCGCATCGACGTCGCCGCGCACCGCGCGTTCCAGGGCGAGCGCGAGCTGCACCTCACCGCCAAGGAGTTCGACCTGCTGCGCGTCCTGGTGGCCGCCTCCGGCACGGTCGTGTCGCGCGAGACGCTCATGCGCGAGGTCTGGGGCACCGACCCGTCGGGCTCCACCAAGACCCTCGACATGCACGTGTCCTGGCTGCGGCGCAAGCTCGGCGACGACGCGAACGCCCCCCGCTACGTGAGCACGGTCCGGGGGATGGGCTTCCGGTTCGAGACCGGCGAGCACGCGGTGGCCTAGCTCTATGCGCCGCCGCGTTCTGCAGGCGACGATCGCGGCGGTCACGGTCGCCGTCGTCCTGCTCGGTTTTCCGCTGGCGTTCCTGGGTGCGCAGTACGCGCGCGACAACGAGCTGCGCGAGCTCGAGACCCGCGCGTCGAACCTCGCCTCGACGATCGACTTCCGCGCCTCGCGTGACATCCCCATGACCGAGGGGATGCTCGACACGTATACGGGCGGGATGAACTCGTTACCCGCGTCGGTGTTGGTCATCCGCTCGAACGGGTCACGGCTCGCGGCCGGCGACCCGATCGAGGGCAGGTCGCTGTCGGCCCAGGCGACCGCCGCCACGGGCGCCGTCGTGATCCTCACGATCTCCTGGTGGGACGTGTTCTGGCTGAGCTCGCAGATCGTCGGGCTGGTGGTCGTCGCGGCGGTGATCGCGTTCGGCGCCGGGATCGCGATGGCGATGTGGCAGGCGAACCGGCTGGCGGCGCCGCTGGTCTACCTGGCGGCGTCGGCCGAACAGCTCGGTTCGGGCCAGGTGCGCCCGCGCCTGGAACCGTCGGGGGTCGAGGAGATCGACCTGGTCGCCGCGGAGCTCGCGCGCAGCTCGGACCGGATGGCCGGCCGGCTCGCCGCCGAGCGGCAGTTCGCCTCGGACGCCTCCCACCAGCTGCGCACCCCGCTGACGGCGCTGTCCATGCGGCTGGAGGAGATCGCGTACGCGAGCGAGAAGCCCGAGGTCCGCGAGGAGGCCCGGATCGCGCTGGAGCAGGTCGAGCGCCTGGTGACGGTCGTCGACGATCTGCTGGGCCGCTCGCGGCGCACGGCCGGCGGCACGACCGAGGCGGTGCACCTCCTCGAGGTCACCCGCCAGCAGGAGGAGGAGTGGGCGCCGACGTTCGCCGCCGCCGGGCGTGAGCTCGTCTTCGAGGTGCCCGACGACGTCCAGGTGCTGGCCACCCCGGGCGCCCTCGCTCAGGCGCTCGCGACCCTCATCGAGAACTCGCTCAAGCACGGCGATGGGCGCACGACCGTCCGCTCGCGTCCCAGTGGCGCGAGCGGCGCCATGGTGGTCGAGGTCGCGGACGAGGGCGACGGGGTGCCCGACGAGCTCGCGCCGCACATCTTCGAGCGCGGCACGACGTCGGGCAACGGCACCGGGCTCGGGCTGTCGCTCGCGCGCGACCTGGTCGCGGCCGACGGCGGCCGGATCGAGCTCGCGCAGCGTCGGCCGGCCGTGTTCGCGGTGTTCCTGGCCGGGGTGCCGAAGGCGCTCGACCCTGACGTGGTGCTGCCGCGCGGGTCGCGGGTGTCGACGGACAAGGTGCGCCGGCGGCGTCGTCGTCAGGGCTGAGGGCGGCGCGGGCTGAGGGCGGCGCGGGGTAGTGCGGCGGTGACTCAGACGGCGGCGCGGGGTAGTGCGGCGGTGACTCAGACGGCGGCTGGTGTGGCCACAGCCGGCATGGCCGCCGCAGCGGCAGCGACGCGCAGGAGCTCGTCGGGCGTGCCGACGAAGACCACCCGCCGGTAGAAGGTGTACCGGAAGATCGTGCCCAGGATGAGCCCGATGACGTTCGCCGAGATGTTGTCCGCGACCGGCGAGGTCAGGTTCAGCACGTAGTGCGAGAACGCCAGGCAGCTGACGGCGACCGCCAGCCCGCCGGCATTGACCAGGGTGAACGTCACGAGCTCGCGGCGGCGGTCATCGGTGCGCCGGTCGGCGAACGTCCAGTACCGGCTGCCGAGCCAGGCCACGACCGTCGACAGCCCGACGCTGACCACCTTGGCGGTCAGGGGGCTGTCGCCGAGCAGCTCGCCCGGGCCGTAGCGCAGCAGGTTGAACGAGCTGAGGTCGATGACCCCCGCCGTGAAACCGACCGACCAGAAGCGAGCGATCTCGCCGAGGCGGATCCGGGCGCCGAAGACACGGAGCGTGCGGTCGAGCAGCCGCGGCGTTGGGCCTGTGGCCGGGGTGCTCATCGGGTCAGGATACTGCGGCGCTCCGAGGCAGAAGAACGCGGCCACGCGGCGCCGATTGCTCCCTTGGGGCAAATGAGGGTGTCCCCTGTCGGTTTCGACCTCGCCTGTATCCACCTCAACGAGGAACCTCCTTCAACTGGCGGGTCTACGATTCGGGCGCCCTTGCCTGTTCGGCGCGACAATTAGCGCTCAGCTCGCACGCTGGACCGCGTAGAAGTCCACGGGCCCCCTCTCCATCTCCTCAGTGCCGAGGAACGAGGCGGTGGCCCTGTCCATCACGGCAGCGCAGTCCGGTGTAGCTAGGCCGGGCTGACGCACGATGTCGGCGGGCGTGCACAAGATCACCTCAGGACCGGGGCCGTCGTGGAGTTGGACGGCGATGTCGAGGTGGGGCGGAGGGAAGAGGTAGAGGCTGCCGTAGTACCCGGTCCGGTCCGCTGCGATGAGCACCTGGTCCGACTTCAGCGAATCTCGCATATCGACCGCCGCTTCAACCAGGCTGTGCTGCTCGAGGGCAAGGCGCCCCCAGTGCGCATATCCGAACACCCCGCCAGCCAGCCCGGCCGCGGCAAGAGTCGCGGCCACGACGAGGGCGAGCCGGGGGCGCTGGGTGATGCTGACTGCTAGAGCCGCAAGGACCAGCCAACCGCCCAGTCCAACGGCGAGTTGGACGTGTTCGGCGCTGGCGAGGTGGAAGGAGCTCGGGTAGAAGATCAGCGCTGCGCCCGGGGTTCCAGCGATCATGACCAGCAACAGCCACGCGCGACCTGGCGTGAGTACCTGGCTGAAGCCGAGTGAAAGGACCACCAGGCCGACTCCGACCAGCAGCAGGAGGAGGCTCGGGGAGTGAAGCAAGACCGTCTTGTAAGCGGTTGTGACAGCCGCCGACGGCGCGATGTCGTACGCATCGATGATCGCCGCTTCGTACGTTGCTGCGATTCGGGGGGCGAACACGAGGGCCCAAGCACCGCTCGTCGCGACGGCGGCCAGCGCTACGGCGGCAACACCCGCTGCGCGGCGCACCGGCCACCGCAGGACAACGATGAGCGCTGCAGTTCCGAGTAGGACCCCGAATGCTGGCGCCTGGTAGTGGAGGAGGGCGGCGAGGAGTGAAAAGTACGCCACGACCAGCCATCGCCGTCCGCCACCGGCACCGAACCGCACGGTCGCGCCGAGCCAGAGGGCGCACAGTGCGATCGCGACTTGGGCAGGGAGAAAGCGCAGGGTGAAACCGCCGATCCACCACGGGTGCAGTGCGAGAGCAAGAGCAACGAACCACCGGACCTGCGACGACGCCCCTGTCGGTCGTAGTCCCCACACGACCAGGAGGAGTTGCGCAAGGGCAGCAAGTGCTAGAGCTCCGTAGAGCCCCGCATAGCCTCCTTGTGAGATCTCCAGGGAGACGTAGGCCGGGAGCAGATGGAGCGGACGGCCGAGCGTGCCCTGGATCGATGCGGGTGCCGTGTAGGCCGAGAAACCCTGGCCCTGCCAGGCCAACAAGATGCCGAGCTCCTCGACGAGCCCACCCTGCCAGGGGCGAAAATGGGCGAGTAGTACGCCAAGTGTGCACAGAACGGCACGAACCGTGGCTTGGCGGCCACCCTCAAGCGGCAGGCCGAACGCAGACGGCGGTGCGGGGGTCTTCTGGACAAGCGTGCTATCCGAAATGTCTGCGCCGACCATCGCATACCCTTCCGCCCCCATGTCCCCAAGCGCCGGGAGGGACCTGGGGCGGCACGAAGACCAGTGCTCCATGTCGGCCGGGAGTATACGTGGCCGCGCCGGAACCGAGGGCAAGGCCCTCGGTTCCAGCGCGTTGTTCGTCCGGCACGCGATGCCGACCGGCGACCGTCCGTCCTGCCAGACACGGCCAAGGCCATGCACTGCGACGGCTCTCTTCCTACGTGGGATTCGAGGAGGCGTTTGATGCGCGGGCGAGCACCGCTGCTGCGAGCCGGCCAGCGTCACCCCGGCGAGGCGGTCGGGCGGTGTTCCGCGTTCAGGCCTCTCGATGAGTGGTCCAAAGCGGGACAGCCGCTGGTCTCCGCCTCCAAAGAGTGCTCGGCAGTGCAGGGTGTCAATGGCCAAGTGGAAGTCCCCGCTGGTGGCCAAGTAAAAGTCCCCACCCCTTGCGGATTTTCTAGGCGCTGACGGGGTGGCCTCCTCGGGGTTGGCGGGACTCGCGCATGCGGTAGGAGTCGCCGCTGGTGACCACGACGGTGGCGTGGT